>NZ_JAESMX010000009.1:0-621658 GCF_017893405.1 Staphylococcus sp. GDH8C109P
CGTATGGTTTTTTTATCCAAAATAAAGGAGCAAAATAACAATCAAATATAATATTTTGATTGTCTTTGCTCCTTTGTAGCAGCTATTTTATTGAAAGCTGTTAAACTTTTCTAATGTTGCTTAACAATAAGTGTTTCTAATAGTAGTGTTCATATTTATAACATCAAGCACTTTCACTAAATTGAAATAACTAATTTGCCAACCATGCTATGGTTTTCCATTTTTTTATGCGCTTCATAAATATTATCTGCTGTTAGTCCTTTTAGCACTTCATTTACAGTTGGCTTATAGTCGTCTGATTCTACTTTGTTAGTGATATCTTTTAAATAGGTACCATGAATAGCCATATCTTCTGTTTTATTTAACGGTCTTGAATACATATATTCATGTGTAAATGTTACACTTTTAGGCTTCAGTAAATTTAAATCTTGCTTATTATTGAAAGCAACAATTGTAGCAATCTTACCGCGTGGTTTTACTAATTCAATCATTTTTTCGTAATACAAGTCCGTATCAAAAGTACAAAATACATAATCTACTTCACTAATTTCATATTTTTTAAATTCATCTGTCAGATTATTTTTATGATTCAACACGATGTCTGCACCTAATGATTTTGACCAATTATACGTTTCATCGCGAGATGCAGTGGTGATGACGTGTAATCCGTAATACTTTGCTATCTGAGTTGCGATACTACCTACGCCACCTGCGCCATTAATTATTAATAAGGACTTGCCTTTATTTTCTTCTGGATTATGAGAAATATTAAAAACATCAAAAAGTGTTTCTGACGCTGTTAAACCAGTTAAAGGGAGACTTGCCGCTTCAACATCACTAATATTACTCGGCTTCAATGCTACCAATCGTTCATCAACAAGTTGATATGTCTGATTCGATCCTTGATACGAAGGTGAACCTGAATAATAAACTTCATCTCCGACCTTAAATTGTTTAACATCTTCGCCTATAGCTTCCACAACACCTACAGCATCATACCCTAAAATTCTTGGCGACTCATTTATAATCGATTGTCTAATTTTCGTATCTACTGGATTCACACTAATAGCAGTTAAACGCACTAATAATTCATATTGCTGAGGTTTTGGCGTCTCTATATCCATTTCATAAAATTGATTACCCTCATCTAATGTAAACGGTCTATCTGCACCAATTGCTTTCATATGTGCATCTCCTCTACTTATAAATTGTCTGAAACTTGGACCACTTGTTTACCAAAATTATCTCCAGTAAATAAATTTCTAAATGCAATTGGCACGTTTTCAAATCCTTCTACAATCGAAGTTTTTGTTTTTATTTTATCTTCATTTACCCATTGAGCAAGCAGTTGACTCGCTTGTTTAAAGTCATCAGCATAATTTGCAACAACAAATCCTTTCATGAGTGCTTGTGATTTTATCAAAATCGGCTGAATACGTGGGCCGTGCTCAATACTTTTATCATTATAGCCAGAAATTGCACTACATACTGGAATTCTAGCAAATTGATTTAAGTGTTTCATTACTTCATCTGCAATGTGTCCACCAACATTTTCAAAATAAACATCTACACCATCTGGGACTGCTTGAGCTAATTGTTCTGAGAAGTTATCAGCTTTATAATCTACACTAGCATCAAATCCTAATTGTTCAGTTAAATATTTCGTTTTGGTTGTTCCGCCTGCAATACCAACCACACGTGCACCTTTTAATTTAGCTATTTGACCTACTACTGAACCGACAGCCCCTGAAGCCGCAGATACAACAACAGTTTCTCCTTCTTTAGGTTGGCCAATTTTTAGCAGACCATGGTATGCCGTTTGTCCAGTCATACCTAATACACTTAGATATAAATAAAGTGGAATGTCTCTCTGAGTAATTTTCGTAACTTTTTGAGCTGATACATTTGCATATTTTTGCCAAGGTAACATACCTAATACATAATCACCTTGCTCAAAAGCGTCAGCGTTGGATTGTACTACTTTTCCAACAATATGTCCTGCCAATGGTTCATCTAATTGAAATGGTTGTATATAAGATTTACTATCATCCATTCTGCCACGCATATATGGATCTACCGAAATATATATCGCTTCAACTTGAATCTCATCATTACCAGGCTCATCTATTTCAATAGTTTCGTATCTAAATACATCATCAGAAGGTATGCCTTCTGGGCGTTTTGCTAATACAATGCTTTCTGTTTTCATTATTTTGCCTCCATTTCATGTTTTCTTCTATTCTATAGCGATGAAGGTATGCAATCAATCAAATCGCTTATTTGATATTTTGTCCTCGTGTTATGATAAACAAAATGGAGCACTTAAATGATTGTAATGAAGGAGAATGTGATATGCGATTAAGTATACTAGACTATGTTCCAATATTTGAAGGTAGCGATACTACTCAAGCGATAAATCATTCTGTTGAATTAGCTCAATTTGCTGAATCGCTAGGTTTTTACCGATTTTGGGTTGCTGAACATCACAAAGTATTGTCAGTTGCTTCTAGCGCTCCTGAAATGATAATGATGACATTGCTAGAAAATACAAATTCGATTCGCATAGGCAGTGGTGGTGTTATGCTTCCTCACTATAGTGCATATAAAGTAGCAGAAGTATTTAAAATACTAGAAGGACGTCATCCTGGCAGAGTGGATTTAGGCATTGGCCGTTCTATGAGCTTTAAAAATGTAAATCAAGCATTAAATAAAAACAAAACAGCCAACGTCGATTTTAAAACACAAATTGTGGATTTAACAAACTATTTTAATGATGACATTCAAAGACAAAGATTCCTTGGATTATACGCTACACCTTTAATCCATACACAACCCGATATGCATTTATTGGGCACAAGCCAAAATAGCGCTGAACTCGCTGCGCAACTTGGTTTACCTTTTGTCACTGCTTAAATGGGTAAAAATAAAGATAGGATTAAACAATCCATCGACGATTATCGAAAGCTATTTTCAAAACTTCATCCAAAGCGAACACCTTATGTTATTATTTCAACTTTTGTAATCACTGCAAATGACATTCAAAAGATCAAAGAATTGGAACAAGCTTTTCATCTATGGTTATTGCGCATTAACTATTTAAAACAACCTAGTCACTATCCATCAATTACATTTGCTCAACAAAGACAACCATCTACTAGAGAACTTGAAAAAATGAAGCAAAATGAACCACGCTTTATCAGTGGTTTGCCAAATGAAGTTTTCACTCGATTACAAGCAATCGCACATAACTACAATGCAGATGAAATAATGATTCAACCACATGTTTATGGGGAATCAAACCGCAAAAATTTGTTACAATTATTAGCAATTGAAAACAACCAATTTTAAGTTAATCAAAATGAGTAGATATAGTGGCTTCATAACTGTTCAAAAGATAATTCTCATATAATAGAGTTATCTTTTTTATTTATAATTCCAAAGAAATGCATTAATTTGATCTGTAACTTTTTCATTATCATGAAGCGCGCTATGTTCAGCTTTAGACCCATAAGCTTTGTATGTTTTATAAGTTTTAATATGATTTGATAATAAGAACCTTAATGATTCTGATGATACATTCGTTACTCTACCATCAGAATGCGTTCCGTCTTTTAAATCACCATAAATATTAAGGACTTCAGCGTTTTTAGGGTAGTGCGCATGCATAGATAATAAATTACGGTATTCTTTTAACATCTTGTTGGGTTTGCCATTTTTGTCTAAATGTATATTTAAGTCCAAACCATTGATATCCACTTCTCCATTAAAGTTTCCAGCTAAACTAACTTGCTTATTTAACTTTGGTAAAACTCTATCATCGCCATACTTTAGCATATAATAGCTAAAAGATTGATTTCCCATTGAGTGTGCAACAAAATTAAATTTTTTAAAATGATATTTTACACTAAAAGCTACCATAACATTTTTGATCCATTGCGCATTTTTTTCTAAATTCTTATTTTCATTATCTTCAAGTATAATTTTTATAATTGGGCGTTTCATCTTGTTAGATATATTTTTATTAAATGTCACCTTTCCATTTGATGAAACTTTAGCTTCAACAACGTCATCTGTTATATTATTTTGGACTGCTGAATTTACCATGTATTTTTCTGATTGAGTTGTTCCAGCATAACCGTGTAAATAAAATGTCGGCACTGATGTTTCACTGGACATATTTTTAATTAACGTTTTGTTAAACACTTGATTCATCACCAAAAAAGAGCTACTAGAAAAAATAATTAATAATAATACGATACTCAATTTTTTTAAGAGATGATTTTGTTTGTTGAATGTCATATGTATAACCTCTAATACTGTTTTATTTTATTATACTTCATACTATTTTAACTTACTAAAATAAAACCAACTTTTTTCCATTTTTAAAGGGTACAAATGTTGTCTACATTTTTGACTATTTATAAAACAAAAAAACTTCCCATATTAATATGGGAAGTTTGAAACGTTTCTTCTATTTGACACCAATCACCTAAGCAATTAATGTACCAAACCTGTGAGCGAAAAATATTCGCAACAACATTTGGGATATTAACGTTTTGAGAATTGTGGTGAACGACGAGCTTTTTTAAGACCTGGTTTTTTACGTTCTTTCATACGTGGGTCACGTGTAAGTAATCCAGCGCGTTTTAATGAACCTCTATATTCAGGATCTGCTTCTAATAAAGCACGTGCAATACCGTGACGGATAGCTTGTGCTTGTCCAGTGAAGCCACCACCATGAACGTTAACTAATACATCATAGTTACCTTTAGTTTCTGTAACATCAAATGGTTGGTTTAAGTCTAAGATTAATGATTCGAATGGTAAGTAGCTACGTACATCAGTGTGGTTAACAGTAATGTTACCTTCGCCAGGTACTAAACGTACACGTGCTACTGAGTTTTTACGACGGCCTGTGCCTTTATATTCAACTTGTGCCAATGTAATTTCCTCCTTTTAATTAACCACGTAACTCGTAGTTTTCTGGTTGTTGTGCAGCGTGTGGATGTTCAGCGCCACCATATACAAATAATTTTTTGCCTTGTTTTTCGCCTAGACGTGTGCTTGGTAACATACCTTTAATTGAGTTTTCAAGTAAACGTTCTGGGTTTTTAGCTTTTAACTCACCAGCAGAGATTGATTTGATTCCGCCTGGGTGGTTACTATGACGGTAATACATTTTGTCTTGTTCTTTATTACCAGTGAATTGAATTTTAGCAGCGTTGATGATAATTACATAATCACCTGAATCAACGTGTGGTGTATAAGTTACTTTATTTTTACCGCGTAGAATAGCAGCTACTTCTGATGATAAACGACCAAGTGTTTTACCTTCAGCATCAATAACATACCATTTGCGCTCAATGTTTGCTTCATTAGCCATAAATGTTTGACGCATATAATTGTCCTCCTAGAATAAATAAATGTTTCTTGTCTAATTAAAGTGATATTTAAACTTAAATTCATTTATTTTGTTAATTTATAATTTCTACGTGCTTCTATATCTTGTTACACAATAAGATTCCGGGGCTTATCGTGGGGTGATATAAAACAATACCGTTAGTTATCGTATAATTTTTATGGGGTTTTGTCAATGTAATTTAACTATTTTGTGTAGATTTTTTTTGATGTATTTTTATATCTTCACCAAAGTCTCTTTTTAGTGCTTCGGAGGATAAATATATATGTTCCAAATACAATCCATCTGCTGGTGCAGTGAAAGGAACTTTATTGCGATCTTTAGCAATTAATAATTGTGGAACTACCTCAGGTTGAAATTTCCCTTTGCCTACTCCAATTAAAAATGCTACTAACACACGCACCATATTATATAAAAATCCTGAACCAGTAACGACATAATCAAAACCATATTTTGTTTTTTCTATTTTACTTTCATATAACGTACGGACTTTACTTTCAACTTCTGTTTTTTGGGAACAAAATCCAGTAAAGTCATGTGTACCTATAAACAAATTAGCAGCTTGTGTCATTTTTTCAAAGTTTAAACTTTCTGGTACGTGACCTTTCAAACCACATTCAAATGGATTTTTATTAGGTGATTGGTAAACTTTATAGCGATAAGTTTTACCGACACAATCGTATCGACAATGGAATGATTCATCTACAAATGAAACATCTTTCACATAAACATCATCAGGTAATGCCCGATTCATCGCATATCGCCATTGCTCTGGTGAAATGTTAAGCTCTGTATCAAAATGAAAATATTGTTCTAATGCATGCACGCCACGATCAGTTCGACTACTTGGGTGTATTCTAATATGCTGTTTGTGCATGCGTTTAAGTATTTTTTCAAATTGTTGTTGTACAGTTCTACCATTATTTTGTATTTGAAAACCCAAAAATTGACTACCTTGATAAGAAATATTTACTAAAACACGAACCATTCTTTACACTCCCATATACTTTAACACAAATAATATTATTGCTATTGGTATAATTGAAATCAATAACAAACTATCAGACCCTTGCCAGTCTAATTGACGATAACTTGTTCGCTGTTTGTTTGTTTCATAACCACGGACTTCCATTGCAATGGCTAAATCTTCTGCTCTTTGGAAAGCTGAGATAAATAAGGGAATCAATAAAGGAATAAATGCTTTAACTCTGTTGATTAACCCTCCAGAACTGATTTCAGAACCTCTTGATTTCTGTGCTAAGATAATCTTATCTAGCTCATTCATTAAAGTTGGAATAAAACGTAAAGCGATTGACATCATCATACTCAGTAAATGTACAGGTACCTTTATCAACTTTAATGGATATAATAATCTTTCAAACGCATCAGTAAGATCTAATGGGCTTGTCGTTAAAGTCATGATTGTAGATACCATAATGATAAACATTAGCCTCAAAACAATATAAACACCTTCTAAAACACCTTGAGTATCAATTGAAACAAACCCTAACTCAAATATGCGCATACCACCTTTAGTTAAAAACAAATGCATTAAAAAGGTGAAAATCAGAAAAATCCATATGGGTGTTAATCCCTTTATTAAAAACCAAGATTTTATGTACGCTGCTTTCATCATGGTTACAATGATTAAGAATAACCATAAGTAAGTGATAAATGAATGTGCAAAAAATATTAGTATGATAAATAAAAATACATATATTAATTTGGCACGTGGATCACGACGATGTACAAAAGTGTCTAATGGAAGATAACGTCCTATAATAAACTTATCTCTCATGTTGTTGCCACCCCTTATACATCTCTGTGAATTCTGCTTCGGTTAATGCGATGCGTTCAAATTTAAATTGATGCTTTGCTTCGATATCTCTCTGTAATTTAACGATGTCTGGTACATCTAAATGCATATCTTTAACATAATCGTCAGCATTAAACAATTTTCTTGGTGAACAGCTTTCCACTAACCTACCACGCTTAATAATTTTCACTTCATCAACATATTTTGCAACATCATTCATTTCATGTGTAACTAATATAATTGTTTTATTTTGTTCAAGCTGCAGTTTCTTTAACATTTCCATGATTTGATTTCTACTTTTAGGGTCAAGTCCTGCAGTAGGTTCATCTAAAATAACAATATCTGGATCCATAGCCAATATAGAAGTAATTGCTATTTTTCTCATTTGACCTCCCGACATTTGGAAAGGTGATTGTTCAAGTATATCTCTATTAAAACCGAACTCTAATAATAATTGAAATGCTCGTGCTTTTACTTCTTCAAGTGGCATATTAAAATTTTTAGGTCCGAATAAAATTTCTCGTTCCACGGAGTCTTCAAAAAGTTGAGATTCAGGAAATTGGAATACTACCCCTACGCGCTTACGCACTTGCTTTAAATACTTATCTCTCGTCTTGTGTGTAATCATGACATCATCGACCTCTAAAGAGCCATGTGACGGTTTTAGCAATCCATTAATATGTTGTATTAATGTAGACTTACCAGAGCCTGTTTGACCAATCACTGCATAATATTTACCTTGTTCAAAAGTAGTTACAATCTCTTTCAATGCAAGATGTTCATAAGGTGTTCCTTTTTGATAAACATAAGACACTTGATTGAATTTAACAGTCATAATTTGCTTACCAACCCTTCATAAGAAATATAGTCAGTAACACCTAATAATTGTTGATTCATTCTCATTGCAAACGGTAAATCTAAACCTATTTGTGTTAAAGCCTCTCCTTTATTAAAAATAACTTGAGGCAAACCTGATTGATATAGGAAGCCTTGGTTTAAAACAACTAAATGATCCGCATCTATAGCTTCAGATAAATCATGAGTGATGGATATAATTGTCACATCTTTTTCTTCCTTTAAACGATGTATGAGTGAAATTAATTCTGTTCTACCTTCTGGATCTAACATAGACGTCGCTTCATCTAATATGATGATATCCGTATTTAATGCTAAAACTCCTGCGATTGCGACACGCTGTTTTTGGCCACCAGAAAGTGATTGCGGCTCATATGTAGCTCTATCCAGCATATCTACATCCGCTAATGCTTTAGGCACAATTTCATGCATCTTCTCGTAAGTCATAGCATTATTTTCTAAACCAAATGCTACATCAAATTCCACAGTAGACCCAACAAATTGATTTTCTGGATTTTGAAATACAATCCCTATATGTTGTCTCAACTTATTTAAGTTATCGTCATTGATACTTACACCGTTTAAATATATTTGGCCCTCAAAAGGTTTTTGAATGCCTATCATCAGTTTTGCTATCGTTGATTTACCTGAACCATTATGGCCTACTATAGAGGTCCATTTGCCCCTAGGAATGCTAAATGATACATCATTTAACGCAAGTGGTTCATCGCTATTATATTTAAAAGATACATGATCAAATTTAATTATTTCTTCTGCTTGCGTTATCATACCAGTTATCTCCTAAATCAAAAATATTAATCATATACTTAATCATTTTACATGAAAAACGATAAATAAGCACTTCATCTTCATTAATTTCTCTTTTAAATTTTATTTATTGAGACACGCATAAAGATACTTTTGAGCATAAAATACACTTTTCATTAGTGTAAATAGTTAACAATCATTGTTTCTTTGCAATTTTTCTAGTTTTTAAATCAATGAACAAAATACTGTTTAATTAGAACTTCTTATGCATTTACACTATGAATATTTCCTTTTACCTTACCCAAATTAAGGATATATGGTTCGGCGGTTCGCTATTGCCTTGCAATTGCATAAGTCCCCCTAAATTCTTCGAATTAAGGGGGACTAACAAAAAAAAGCGCGCACCCCATCATATTTGAGTTCACGCTTTAAAATTTATTAAGTTTGATGGGGTACTCTGAGCTAGACAATATTTGTATGTGGCAAACATTATCGTTGCACTCATTTGCTTTATACATAGTAGTATGTGTATTTAAATTAAACTAATTCTATAATTACTGATTCAGCACCGTCACCGCGACGAGGGCCTACTTTAAGGATACGTGTGTAACCACCTTGACGTTCTGTATAACGTTCAGCAATTTCACCAAATAATTTTTGAAGTGCAGTTTGTGTTGTTTCATCTTCATTTAAAACTTCAACATTACGTAAAGTTTTAGCAGCTTGACGACGAGATGCTAAATCTCCTTTTTTACCTAAAGTGATTAATTTTTCAACAACACTACGTAATTCTTTTGCACGTGCTTCTGTTGTTTCAACACGTTCACTAACAATAAGTGAAGTAGCTAAGTCACGTAACATCGCTTTACGTTGATCAGAAGTACGACCTAATTTTCTGTAACCCATGAGTTAACCTCCTTTTTATTAATCTTCTTTTCTAAGACCTAAGCCTAGATCTTCAAGTTTATATTTAACTTCTTCTAATGATTTGCGTCCTAAATTGCGCACTTTCATCATATCTGCTTCAGATTTATCAGCTAATTCTTGAACAGAATTAATACCTGCGCGTTTCAAACAGTTATATGAACGGACAGATAGGTCTAATTCTTCTATAGACATTTCAAGTACTTTTTCTTTTTGATCTTCTTCTTTTTCAATCATGATTTCAGCATTTTGTGCTTCATCAGTTAATCCAACGAAGATGTTCAAATGTTCAGTTAGGATTTTTGCCGCTAGAGAAACAGACTCTTGTGGCGTAATTGAACCATTAGTCCAAACATCCAAAGTTAATTTATCAAAATCACTACTTTGACCTACACGTGTGTTTTCTACAGTATAGTTAACACGTTCTACTGGTGAATATAGTGAATCCACTGGAATTACACCAATTGGTAAATCACTAGTGTTATTTTGTTCTGCTAATGCGTAACCTCTACCCTTATTAGCAACAAGACGGATTTTTAAATGTCCACCTTTAGATACTGTTGCGATTTTAATCTCAGGATTTAAAATCTCTACATCACTATCATGCGTGATGTCACTTGCAGTAACTTCGCCTTCATCTTTTACATCAATCTCTAATGTTTTATCTTCTTCAGAATAAATTTTCAATGCTAGCTTTTTGATGTTCATAATAATTGTTGAAACATCTTCTACAACATTATCTATTGCTGAGAATTCATGCAATACACCTTCGATTTCGATGTACTTAACGGCTGCACCTGGTAATGAAGATAGTAGGATACGACGTAAGGAGTTTCCTAGTGTAGTACCGTAGCCACGTTCTAGTGGTTCAACAACGAACTTACCGAATTTAGCATCTTCACTAATTTCAATTGTTTCAATTCTAGGTTTTTCGATTTCAATCATTTACAAATATCCTCCTTGATTACGTCGACTTGAATTGTACTGTGTTTCTCAGTGACTTGCGACAATAACGATAATATTATACGCGACGACGTTTTGGTGGACGACAACCATTATGTGGTACTGGAGTAACGTCACGGATTGCAGTTACATCTAATCCAGCTGATTGTAATGCACGGATCGCTGATTCACGACCTGGGCCAGGACCTTTAACAGTAACTTCAACAGTTTTTAAACCATGTTCCATAGCTGCTTTAGCTGCAGTTTCTGATGCCATTTGTGCTGCAAATGGTGTTGATTTTTTTGATCCTTTAAATCCAAGTGCACCTGCTGATGACCATGATAAAGCATTACCAAATTCATCAGTAATAGTTACGATTGTATTATTGAATGTTGAGCGGATGTGTGCCACACCATTCTCAATATTCTTTTTCACTCTACGTTTACGAGATACTTGTTTACGTGCCATTTAAAATTTGCCTCCTTTACCTATTATTTTTTCTTGTTAGCTACAGTTTTAACTGGGCCTTTACGAGTACGAGCATTGTTTTTTGTCTTTTGTCCGCGCACTGGTAAACCACGACGGTGACGGATACCACGGTATGATGAGATTTCCATTAAACGTTTGATGTTTAAGTTTTGCTCACGACGTAAGTCACCTTCTACTTTATAATTGTCTACTACTTCACGGATACGACCTAATTCGTCATCAGTTAAGTCTTTAACGCGAGTATCTGCAGATACATTAGCTTCTTCAACAATTTTTTGAGCTGTAGTAGTACCGATACCATATACATAAGTTAAAGAAATAACAATACGTTTTTCACGTGGAATATCTACTCCTGCAATACGTGCCATAATTATTTACACCTCTCTTTATTAACCTTGTCTTTGTTTGTGTTTTGGATTGCTACAAATTACCATTACTTTACCTTTACGTTTAATGACTTTACATTTTTCGCAAATTGGTTTTACTGATGGTCTTACTTTCATTTTAATACCTCCCTATATTATGGAGTGACGATTATTTATAACGATACGTAATTCTTCCGCGTGTTAAATCATACGGAGACATTTCTACAGTTACTTTGTCGCCAGGTAGAATTCGAATATAATTCATTCTGATTTTACCACTTACGTGAGCTAAAATCTCATGACCATTTTCTAATTCTACTTTAAACATTGCATTTGGTAAAGTATCTAATACTGTACCTTCTAATTCAATAACATCTTGCTTAGCCATTTATTAACTTCCCCCTTTTTACAATAGTTGGTTATCGTCTAAGATCAACTATAACCATACGAGTCTATAAGTGTTGTTAATAAGTTCAACAAAATTAAAATGAATTACTATATCGCATTGTCACTCTTTTTCGTTTATACTCTTGGCATTACATAGACCGTACAAAGTTGATACTATTTTAAGTTCTCAAGAATATCGATTACGTTTGAAGTAACTTCACTAATATCTTTTGAACCATCAATGTTTTTCAATACATTTTCATTATCATAGTATTCTAGGATTGGCTTAGATTGTTTTACATTGACATTTAAACGATTTGCAACTGTTTCTGGGTTGTCATCTTCACGTTGGTATAATTTACCACCGTCAATATCACAAATGCCATCAACTTTTGGAGGATTGAATACAAGATGATAAGTGTGCCCGCATTTTTCGCAAATTCTACGACCAGTAAGGCGGTTCATTAATTCTTCTTCAGGTACCTCTATATTGATAACAGCATCAATTTTTCTATCTAGTTCTTGCATGATTTCACTTAATGCTTTTGCTTGTTCAATAGTACGAGGAAAGCCGTCAAGTAAGAATCCTTTTTTTGCATCGTCTTCAGAAATTCTTTCTTTAACGATGCCCACAGTAACTTCATCAGGGACTAATTCTCCACGATCCATGTACGATTTAGCTTCTTTTCCTAAATCCGTTTCATCTTTAATCGCTTTTCTGAACATGTCTCCAGTAGATATGTGTGGAATTGGGAATTTCTTAACAATTTCACTCGCTTGAGTTCCTTTACCTGCACCAGGTAAACCCATTAAAATGATATTCATAAGTGCCCTCCTACAATTTATCTACCACCAAAGCCTCTATAATCTTTTTGACTCACTTGAGCTTCAAGACTCTTCATTGTTTCAATCGCAACACCAATTACGATAAGTAGACTTGTACCACCGACTTGTATCGATTGTGGTAGGTCCATCACCTTAGTAGCAATGATTGGTAGTATAGCAACGACAGCTAAGAATATTGATCCTACAAAGGTCAATCTGTAGAGAACTTTAGTAATATATTTTTTTGTTTGTTCGCCAGGTCTAATCCCTGGAACATAACTTCCTTGTTTTTTAAGGTTATCAGACATCTTTTCGGGATTGACTTGTACAAATGCATAGAAATATGTGAATGCGATAATGAGAATCACATAAACAATCATCCCTATATTATTCGATGGATTTGCAACGTCAGATACTTTTTGCGCCCAACTTGCATCAGGGAAGAACAAAGTTAATGTTCTTGGTAATAAGAAGAACGCCATTGCAAAGATGACTGGGATAACCCCTGCAGAGTTAACTTTCAAAGGTAAATATGTTGCTTGTGAACCTAATCGTTGTGCAGACTGTTTTTTCGCATATTGAATTGGTATTTTTCTAATAGCTTGTAGTACGAATATTGCACCAACCGTTAGCAATACCATTCCAACAATTAATCCAATAACTTTTAACCATGCTAAAGTTGTATCATCTTGCCCTACAAAGGACTGTTGGTAAAACTGGATTAATGATGAAGGTAATGAAGATAAAATACCTCCAAAGATAATGATGGAAATACCATTACCAACACCGAATTGAGTGATTTGTTCACCTATCCAAATTAAAAACGCTGTACCAGCTGTTAACACAACAGCTATTGTTAGGTAGCTAATTATGGACTGATCCATAATTAGTTGACCTTTCAAATAATTATTAAATTGGAACGCCATTCCTATTGATTGGATAAAAGCAAGTACAATCGCAAAATAACGGGTTACGTTATTAAGTTTTTTTCTACCTGCATCACCTTGTTTTGCCCACTCTGAAAACTTTGGAACAATATCCATTTGTAATAACTGCATCACAATTGATGCAGTAATATATGGCATTATACCCATGGCAAAGATAGAAAAGTTCTGCAAGGCTCCGCCACCAAACGTGTTAAGTAAGTCAGTGACACCTTGAGAACCTTGTTGACTGTCAAAAGCAGCTGGATTTACGCCAGGTGCTGGAATATAAGTACCTATTTTAAAAATAACTAACATTGCGAGCGTAAAAAAGATCTTGTTACGAACTTCTTTTGTAGTAAAGAAGCTCACAAGCGTTTGAAACATTAGATCACCTCGTGTGCTCCGCCTTTAGCATCAATAGCTTCTGCTGCAGAAGCAGAGAATTTGTTAGCTTTCACTGTTAACTTCTTGTCAAGTGAACCACTACCTAGTACTTTAATACCAGATTTTTCACTTTTAACTACACCAGATTCTACTAATAAAGCAGGAGTTACTTCAGTACCATCCTCAAATTTATTAAGTTGGTCTAAGTTAACAATAGCATATTCTTTGCGGTTAATGTTAGTAAAACCTCGTTTTGGTAAACGGCGGAATAAAGGTAATTGTCCACCTTCAAATCCTGGTCTGATACTACCACCTGAACGCGCTTTTTGTCCTTTTTGTCCACGACCACTAGTTTTACCGTTACCAGTAGCTGCACCGCGACCTACGCGGTTACGAACTTTACGAGAACCTTCTGCTGGTTTTAACTCATGTAATTTCATTTCGGCACCTCCTTAATTATTTTTCTTCTACTGTCACTAAGTGACTTACTTTGTTGATTTGCCCACGAATAGCAGGGTTATCTTCAACAACTACTGAAGAGTTTGTTTTTTTCAAACCTAAAGCTTCAACAGTTTTACGTTGTGTTTCTGGACGACCTATAACACTACGAGTGAGGGTAATTTGTAATTTAGCCATAACTTATTTTCCCTCCTTAATTATATAATTCTTCTACTGACTTGCCACGTAATTTCGCAACTTGTTCAGCATTTTTAAGGTTTTGTAATCCATTAATTGTTGCACGCACCATATTGATTGGTGTATTTGATCCTAAAGATTTACTTAAGATATCAGTGATACCTGCTAGTTCTAATACTGCACGAACAGGACCACCCGCAATAACACCAGTACCAGGAGCTGCTGGTTTCATTAATACACTACCTGAACTGAATTGTCCAGTGATCATGTGAGGAGTTGTACCTTCGACACGTGGAACTTCAACTAAGTTTTTCTTAGCTGCTTCAACTGCTTTTTTGATTGCTTCAGGTACCTCTTGTGCTTTACCAGTACCGAATCCAACGCGACCGTTTTTATCTCCAACTACTACTAAAGCGCTGAAACGGAAACTACGACCACCTTTTACAACTTTTGCAACACGATTAATTGTAACAACGCGTTCTTCAAATTCTTTCGCTTCTTCTCTACGAGCCATGTAAATGTCCCTCCTTTAAATTAAAATTCTAAACCATGTTCACGAGCTGCATCTGCTAATGCTTTAACACGTCCGTGATATAAATATCCTCCGCGGTCAAATACAATTGTTTTTAAGCCTTTTTCATTCGCTCTTTTAGCAATTGTTTCGCCGACTTTAGCTGATAAATCAACTTTAGATCCAGTTTCATTAGCTAGATCTTTTTCTTGTGTTGAAGCTTGTGCTAATGTTTTACCATTAACATCATCGATAACTTGTGCATAAATGTGTTTGTTTGAACGATAAACATTTAAACGTGGTTTTTCAGCAGTGCCAGATAATTTGTTACGGACACGAGCATGTCTTTTCAAACGCACTTTGTTTTTATCAATTTTGCTGATCATTTTATTACTCCTTTCTTCTGAAAGTTACTTATTATTTACCAGTTTTACCTTCTTTACGGCGAACGTATTCACCTTGGTAACGAATTCCTTTACCTTTATAAGGTTCTGGAGGTCTTACTGAACGAATGTTTGAAGCAATAGCTCCAACTTGTTCTTTTGAAATACCTTCTACAGTTACTGTAGTGTTTTTATCAACACCGAAAGTGATACCATCTTCAGCTTTAAATTCAACTGGGTGTGAGTATCCAACGTTTAATACTAGGTCATTACCTTGCATTTGAGCACGGTAACCTACACCTACAAGTTCAAGTGTTTTTTTGTAGCCATCTTTAACACCTAGAATCATATTATTAATCAAAGCACGAGTTGTACCATGAACTGTTCTGTCATTTTGAGAATCAGTTGGTCTTACAACTTCTAATGTGTTTTCATCTTGCTTATATGTCATTCTTTCATTCATTGTTTGTGATAATTCGCCTTTTGGACCTTTAACAGAAACTGTATTTCCTTCGATAGTTACTGTAACGTCACTAGGGATGTCAATAATTTTTTTACCAACACGACTCATGTTATCGCACCTCCTTGTTATTAATTATTACCAAACGTAACCTAAGATTTCTCCACCAATATTACGTTTTCTTGCTTCTTTATCAGTGATTACACCTTCAGAAGTAGAAACTAATGCAATACCTAAACCATTTAACACTTTAGGCACTTCGTTTGCTTTAGCATAAACACGTAAACCTGGTTTTGAGATACGTTTTAATCCAGTGATAACACGTTCATTGTTTTGACCATATTTAAGGAATAAACGAATAACCCCTTGTTTATCGTCTTCAACGTATTCTACGTTTTTAATGAAACCTTCACTTTTTAATATTTCAGCAATTTCTTTTTTGATATTTGATGCAGGCAATTCTAACTTATCATGGCGCACCATGTTTGCGTTTCTTACACGAGTTAGCATATCTGCAATTGGATCGTTGATTGTCATTGAATGTTGCCTCCTTTCAGACTTTTTTCTATTACCAGCTAGCTTTACGAACGCCAGGAATTTGGCCTTTATAAGCTAATTCACGGAAACAAATACGGCATAATTTAAATTTACGATATACAGAATGTGGACGACCACAGCGTTCACAACGCGTATATTCACGTACTTGGAACTTTTGTTTTTTTTGTTGCTTAGCAACCATTGAAGTTTTAGCCACTTAATTAGCCTCCTTTAGAGATTATTTTTGAAATGGCATACCGAATTGTGTTAACAATTCACGAGCTTCCTCGTCAGTGTTAGCAGTTGTTACGATAACGATATCCATTCCTCGTATTTTACTTACTCGGTCATAGTCGATTTCAGGGAAAATTAATTGTTCTTTAACACCTAAAGTGTAGTTACCTCTACCGTCAAATGCTGATTTTGATACACCACGGAAGTCACGAACACGTGGAAGTGATACCGCAATTAATTTATCTAAAAAGTCATACATTCTTTCACCACGTAAAGTTACTTTAGCGCCGATTGGCATACCTTCACGTAAACGGAATGTAGCGACAGATTTTTTCGCTTTAGTTACTAATGGTTTTTGACCAGTGATAGCTTGTAATTCCTCTACAGCATCATCTAATACTTTAGAGTTTTGTACAGCATCACCAACACCCATGTTTACTACAATTTTTTCTATTTTTGGTACTTCCATTACAGAACTATAGTTGAATTTTTTAACTAAGTCCGTTGTAACTTCAGAATTAAATTTTTCTTTTAAACGATTCACAGTGGATCCTCCTTTCAATTAGTTATTCATTATTAGATTTGATTTCTTCGCCAGATTTTTTAGCGATTCTAACTTTTTTACCGTCTTCGAATTTGTAACCTACGCGAGTTGGTTCATTCGTTTTAGGGTCTAATAATTGTACATTAGAAACATGGATTGCTGCCTCTGTTTCTAAGATTCCACCTTCAGGATTAAATTGAGTTGGTTTTTGGTGTTTTTTAATAGTGTTAACACCTTCCACAACGACACGGTCTTTTTTAGGTTCTGTAGCTACTACTTTACCTTCTTTACCTTTGTCTTTACCTGCGATAACTTTTACGTTGTCACCTTTTTTGATATGCATGTGTGGCACCTCCTTAAATTTATATATTTATAAATAATTTATTAAAGTACTTCTGGAGCTAATGATACAATTTTCATGAAATTACCTTCACGTAATTCACGCGCAACTGGTCCAAAAATACGAGTACCACGTGGGCCTTTGTCGTCACGAATGATGACACATGCATTTTCATCAAATTTGATATATGAACCGTCATTACGACGTACACCTGATTTAGTACGTACAACAACAGCTTTCACTACTTCACCTTTTTTGACAACGCCACCTGGTGTAGCATGTTTAACAGTAACGACGATAACGTCACCAATGTTCGCTGTTTTACGACCAGATCCACCTAATACTTTGACTGTAAGTACTTCACGTGCACCAGAGTTATCTGCTACTTTTAATCGTGTTTCTTGTTGGATCATGAGTTAAACCTCCTTTATCTTCACTGTTTATTAAATAATTACTGATTCTTCAACAATATCTACTAAACGGAAACGCTTAGTTGCTGATAAAGGACGTGTTTCTTGAATCTTAACGATGTCCCCTAATTTAGCTGAGTTGTTTTCATCATGTGTTTTGTATTTTTTAGAGTATTTTACTCGTTTGCCATATAGTTTGTGTGTTTTGTATGTTTCTACAAGTACAGTTACTGTCTTATCCATTTTATCGGAAACGACTCTACCTACATAAACTTTACGATCATTTCTTTCGCTCACTTTAGTAACCTCCTCTTTCAATTTGATTATTGATTAGCCTTACCTTGTTCAATTTCTCTTTCACGAGCAACAGTTTTTAGACGTGCAATCGTTTTTCTCACTGTACGAATACGTGCAGTTTCCTCTAATTGACCTGTAGCTAACTGAAAGCGTAGGTTAAAAAGCTCCTCTTTTGAAGATTTGATTTGTTCTTCGATTTCAGAAGTGGTTAAGTCTCTAATTTCCTTAGCTTTCATTTGTTTCACCACCCAATTCTTCACGTTTTACAAACTTAGTTTTAACTGGAAGTTTGTGACTAGCTAAACGTAATGCTTCACGCGCAACTTCTTCGTTTACGCCTGCAACTTCAAATAAAATTCTACCTGGTTTTGCAACAGCAATCCAGCCTTCAACGGCACCTTTACCAGCACCCATACGAACTTCTAAAGGTTTTTTAGTGTAAGGTGTATGTGGGAAGATTTTGATCCAAACTTTCCCGCCACGTTTCATATAACGAGTCATTGCAATACGAGCTGATTCGATTTGACGAGATGTGATCCAAGACGTTGTAGTTGCTTGTAAACCATACTCACCAAATGTTACATAGTTACCGCCTTTAGAACGACCAGTTGTTTTAGGACGATGTTGACGACGATATTTAACACGTTTTGGTAGTAACATTATTATTTTCCTCCTTCACTAGTGTTCTTAGTAGGAAGAACTTCTCCACGATAAATCCACACTTTGACACCTAACTTACCATAAGTTGTGTCTGCTTCTGCGTGTGCATAGCCTATGTCAGCACGTAGTGTATGAAGTGGAACAGTTCCTTCTGAATATTGTTCTGCACGAGCGATATCAGCACCAGCTAAACGACCAGATACTTGAGTTTTGATACCTTTAGCGCCTTGTTTCATCGCTCTTGTAATAGCTTGTTTTTGTACACGACGGAATGATGCACGGTTTTCTAATTGACGCGCAATATTTTCTGCTACCAATTTAGCATCTAAATCAACTTTTTTGATTTCAATTACGTTGATGTGTACTTTTTTATTTGTTAATGAATTTAATTTGTTACGAAGTTTTTCGATTTCTGAACCGCCTTTACCGATTACCATACCTGGTTTACCAGTGTGAATAGCGATGTTGATACGATTAGCTGCACGTTCAATTTCTACATGAGAAACTGATGCTTCACTTAATGCGTTATCAATAAACTTACGGATTTTTAAATCTTCGTGTAATAATGATGCGAAGTCTTTTTCTGCATACCATTTAGCTTCCCAATCACGGATTACACCGACACGAAGTCCAATTGGATTAATTTTTTGACCCACAGTGTTCCCTCCTTAAGATTTTATTAAGCTTCTTTAGCTTCTTCTTTACCGTCACTTACGACGATTGTAATGTGGCTTGTACGTTTGTTGATCGCACTTGCACTACCTTGTGCACGTGGACGGAAACGTTTTAAAGTTGGTCCTTCATTAGCATAAGCTTCTTTAACTATTAATTCATCTGTGTTCATGTCATAGTTATGTTCTGCATTAGCTAAAGCGGACATTAATAATTTTTCAATTACTGGTGATGAAGCCTTGTTTGTTAATTTTAAAATCGCTATCGCTTCACCAGCGCTTTTGCCTCTAATTAGATCTAATACTAATCTAACTTTACGAGGTGCGATTCTTATTGTTTTAGCAACCGCTTTTGCTTCCATTCCAATTTCCTCCTCTACCTGTTAGATATTATCTTCTTGTTTTTTTATCGTCTGCAACGTGACCTTTAAATGTACGTGTTGGTGCAAACTCTCCAAGTTTATGACCAACCATATCTTCTGTTACAAATACAGGTACATGTTTACGTCCATCATATACAGCGAATGTATGTCCGATGAAATCAGGGAAAATAGTTGAACGACGTGACCAAGTTTTGATTACTTGTTTTTTCTCGCTTCCGCTTTGAGCTTCTACCTTTTTCATTAGGTGATCGTCAACGAAAGGTCCTTTTTTAATACTACGAGCCATAGTGGCGCCTCCCTTCTTATTATGTGCGTGCAGCGGTTAAGCCGCACACCCAAATAAGTTATTTTTATTTTTTCTTACGTCCACGAACGATAAGTTTATCTGATGATTTTTTACCGCGACGTGTTTTCTTACCAAGTGTTGGTTTGCCCCAAGGTGACATTGGAGAAGGCATACCGATTGGTGCGCGTCCTTCACCACCACCGTGTGGGTGATCGTTAGGGTTCATTACAGAACCACGAACTGTTGGACGGATACCTTTCCATCTTGAACGTCCAGCTTTACCAACGTTAACAAGTTCGTGTTGGATATTACCAACTTGACCAATAGTAGCGCGACAAGTTGAAAGAATCATACGAACTTCGCCAGATCTTAATCTGATTAATACATATTTTCCTTCTTTACCTAATACTTGTGCACTAGCACCAGCAGAACGTGCAATTTGTCCACCTCTGCCAGGTTTTAACTCGATGTTATGAATAACAGTACCTACTGGAATGTTTTGTAGTGGTAGGGCATTACCTACTTTAATATCTGCTTCTGCACCACTTTCAAGCATTTGACCTACTTTTAAGTTTTTAGGTGCAATAATATAACGTTTTTCTCCATCAGCGTAAAATAACAATGCGATATTTGCTGAACGGTTTGGATCGTATTGAATTGAATCAACTTTTGCTTGGATACCATCTTTGTTACGTTTGAAATCAATTACACGGTATTGACGTTTATGTCCACCGCCATGATGGCGAACAGTCAATTTACCTTGGTGATTTCGTCCCGCTCTTTTCGGTAGCGGTTGTAATAATGACTTTTCAGGAGTAGTTTTCGTAATTTCTGCGAAATCTAAACTTGTCATATTACGACGACCGTTAGTAATTGGCTTATATTTTTTTAGAGCCATTGTCGTTTACCTCCTTATTGGTAATTTTTAGTTAAATAGATCGATTGATCCTTCTTTTAATTTAACGATTGCTACGCGTCGTTTGTTTGTATAGCCTTGGTAACGGCCCATACGTTTTTTCTTTGGCTTGTAGTTAATGATATTTACACTATCAACTTTTACATCAAAGATTTCTTCTACAGCGATTTTTACTTGTGTTTTGTTAGCACGAGTATCAACATCGAATGTATATTTGTCTTCAGCCATTGCAACTGAAGATTTTTCAGTGATTACGGGGCGCTTAAGAACGTCTCTTGCTTCCATTATCCGAGCACCTCCTCAACTTTTTTAGCAGCTGCTTCTGTGATTACTACACTATCAGCGCTTGTTAAATCTAGAACGTTTAAACCTTGTGCAGTTGTTACTTGAACACCAGGGATGTTACGTGCTGAAAGTGCAACATTTACATCTTCAGATTCAGTAACTACTAGCACTTTTGTAGGTTGTTCTAAGTTAGAAAGTACAGTTTTGAATTCTTTTGTTTTTGGAGCTTCAAAACTCAATACATCTACAATTGTTAAGCTATTTTCTTGTGCTTTGAAAGATAATGCTGAACGTAATGCTAAACGACGCATTTTCTTAGGCATTTTGTAAGCATAGCTTCTTGGTGTTGGTCCGAATACGATACCACCACCACGCCATTGTGGCGCACGAATAGTACCTTGACGCGCACGTCCTGTACCTTTTTGTCTCCATGGTTTACGTCCACCACCACGTACTGCTGAACGGTTCTTAACAGCATGTGTACCTTGGCGTAATGAAGCACGTTGTAAATTAATTGCCTCAAAAAGAACGTTATTGTTTGGTTCGATTGCAAATACTGCATCGTTTAATTCAACTGAACCTGATTTAGTTCCATCTACTTTTAATACATCATAATTTGCCATTATGCATTTCCTCCTTTCGCTCTATAATTATTTATTACCTTTGATTGATGATGAGATTTCTAAGTATCCTTTTTTCGGACCTGGTACATTACCTTTTACTAAGATAACATTGTTTTCAGCGTCAACTTGAACTACTTCTAAGTTTTGGACTGTTACAGTGTTTCCACCCATACGTCCTGGCATTTTTTGTCCTTTGAAAACTTTTGAAGCATCAGATGCCATACCTACTGAACCAGGTGATCTATGGAAATGAGAACCATGTGACATTGGTCCACGTGCTTGGTTATGACGCTTGATAGCACCTTGGAATCCTTTACCTTTAGATACGCCAGTTACATCAATGATGTCACCAGCTTCAAATGTATCAACTGAGACTTCTTGACCTACTTCGTATTCATCAACATTAACGTTTCTGAATTCACGAATGAAGCGCTTAGGTGCTGAGCTTGCTTTTTTAGCATGGCCTTCAGCTGGCTTGTTAGCATATTTGCTTGACTTGCTTCCTTTTTTGTAAGCTGCTTTATCAGCATAGCCTACTTGGATTGCATTGTAGCCATCTACTTCTTCAGTTTTCTTTTGTAATACTACGTTTTCACTAGCTTCTACTACTGTTACAGGGATTAAATCACCGTTTTCTCCGAAAACTTGTGTCATCCCGATTTTTCTTCCTAAGATTCCTTTGGTCATCGAAAGTCCACCTCCTAATTTTTTCTATTATAATTTGATTTCGATGTCTACACCAGATGGTAAGTTTAAGCCCATAAGAGCATCTACTGTTTTAGGTGTAGGGTTAACAATATCGATTAAGCGTTTATGTGTACGTTGTTCGAATTGTTCACGTGAATCTTTATCCTTATGCACGGCACGAATTACAGTATAAACTGATCTTTCAGTCGGTAACGGAATTGGTCCAGACACATCTGCACCAGAACGTTTTGCTGTTTCAACAATTTTTTCTGCAGATTGATCGATAACTCTGTGATCATAAGCTTTTAATCTGATTCTGATTTTTTGTTTTGCCATAATTTTCCCTCCTTATTCGTCTACATTTAAGTGATAGACTTCTCCACGAAAACTATCTCACACAGCGCCATGGCAAAGCGGCCGGGTGTGTCAGTAACCTTTCGCTTCATCGCGTGTTCTTAAAGTCCAACATTAGATATGTTACATGAAAAGCAGTGATTTATCAAGCTTTTCTGCAAAAGTTTTTACTATTTGCCTAACACATACCTTGTTATTATACTTGAACTACTTATTCAGTTCAACCTCTTTCAGGAAATTTTTAGTGTTTGCAATTTTAAATGTTTATTTGACCTTTTTTATTTTCATTTGATTTATTTCGTTTATATTATTATTAGTTAGGAGTGAATATTAATGAAGAGTGGTATCCGTTCGACTCTTATAATATTGAGTTTAATATTAATTGTCGGCGAGTTTATTTATGGCATTCCGTTTTTAGGTGGTAGTATCATTTTCAGTTTTGGTTGGCAGCCTTTATTAATCAATGCGTTACTTTATTTTATAATTGTAATTATATTAATAGTTGATAAACAAAATTCTATTAAACCAATGTTAGTCATACCGTTGTTAGGTGTTATTGGTTCTTTTATAGCATTCATACCATTTGTAGGGATGATCGTCCATTGGGTTTTATTTTTCTTAATGTTATTCTTTGTTTTAATTATTTTCTCTACGCCTCTTTATGTTCCAAACAAGCATGCAAAAGTTGTTTACACGCAACATAAACAAGAGAATAATAAATTTTAAAGTTATACAGACATGGTTATTACTTTATAATGAAGAAACTCGTTTTTTTGTGAACTGAATACAGATAATTAACACTTACAAAAAATCCCTTTGCTTCGATTTGAATCGAATGCAAAGGGATTTTTTATCTAGCCATGGACAAACACAAAATATAATATAAACAGTATCATTAAAGCATACATGATTGGGTGGACTTCTTTATGTCTTTTAGAAATCAACATTGTGATTGGATAAAAGATGAAGCCACAAGCAATACCAGTTGCGATTGAATAAGATAACGGCATCATAATAATCGTGATAAATGCTGGTACTGCTACTTCGAATTTTTTCCAGTCTATTTCCGCAAAATTAGCTGCCATTAATACACCTACGACTACAAGCGCTGGCGTAGTCACTGCACTTGTTACTACTTCCATTAAAGGACTGAAAAATATCGCTAATAAGAAACAAAAACCTGTAACAACACTAGCAAATCCTGTACGAGCTCCTACAGCGACGCCTGACGTTGACTCAATATAGGAAGTCGTTGTTGTCGTCCCAAAAATCGAACCAACTATTGTTGCTAATGAATCAGAAAATAATGCTCGGCCAGCTCTAGGTAATTTATTATTCTTCATCATACCTGCTTGCGTTGCTACTGCAACAAGTGTACCTGCAGTATCGAAGAAGTCTATAAATAAAAACGTTAAAATTACAATTAAAAATTGTACGGTGAACAATTGACTAGGATCCTTAAATGCTTCAAAAGCAGCTCCGAAAGTAGGCTCAATACTAGGAACTTTGCCCACTATGCCACTTGGTGTATGTATTAGTCCTGTAAGCATTCCTAAAATAGATGTTAATACCATACCGATAAATATCGCACCAGGCACTCTAACAGCATATAATATCACTGTTATAATAATACCGAAAATCGTTAACAGTACAGGGCCATCAGTAATATGACCCAAAGTTACTAATGTAGAATCATTATTAGTGATGATTCCTGAACTTTGTAATCCAACAAAGGTAATAAATAAACCTATACCTGCTGAAACCGCCATTTTCATTTGATAGGGTATTGCGTTAATAATGGTCTCTCTTAAACCGGTCATAGTCAAAATTGCAAAAACCACACCAGAGAATAACACGCCGGTCAAACCAACTTGCCATGGAATACCCATTGTTAATACAACTGTAAATGCGAAAAATGCATTTAAGCCCATGCCAGGTGCTAAGGCAATTGGATATCTAGCTATCAAGCCCATAAATAAAGAACCGACAAACGCGGCTAATGCTGTAGCAACAAAAATAGCGCCTTGGTCCATTTTCATATCTTCTGAAACACCTTTTACGCCTGCTAAACTAAGTACTTGAGGGTTGACAGCTAATATATATGCCATTGACAAGAAAGTTGTAAGCCCACCAAGTATCTCTTTCTTATAGTTTGTTTTATGCTTTTCAAACTTGAAATACTTTTTCACGGTTTAGTTCTCCTTTTTTTAAAATACCTACACATTCTAATACCAATTACATTATTTTACAATAGCAAACACGAACTTCTTGTCGAAATTTATACTTTTCGATCGAATAATTTAAAATTTCAATCCTTTTAGTGCATCTTGGAATGGATTGTTCTCTAATCCATCATCGTTATTCATATATTTTTTCAAATCTTTTTTGTTCACTTTATCTGATTTTTTATTTTTATGACGTTTATCCATTTGTGCTTGTGTTTCAGTATGGCCACACACACAACGATAAACCGCTTCTTTGCCTTTCCCAAACAACATCATTTTTTTATGACAATTTGGACAACGTGCATTGGTTTTTCTTTGAATATTCTTTTTAGTTTTACATTTAGGATCCTGACAAACGAGCATTTGACCATTTTTAGTTTTAACTTTAATCATAAATTTGCCACATGTAGGACATTCCGTTGTTGTTAAATTATCGTGTTTATAATTTTGTTCACTTTCTTTAATTTCATTAACAACTTCATGTGTGAAAGTTTTCATTTCAGAAATAAATTGATTGGCGTTGTATTTACCTTGCTCTATTAATGATAGTTTTTCTTCCCACTCAGCAGTTAATAGTGGTGATGTTAATTTTTGTGGTGCTAGCTCTAGTATTTGCTTTCCTTTAGATGTAACTCTTATCTTACCATCACGAGATTCAATTGCATTCATGTTGAATAACTTTTCAATGATATCTGCTCTAGTAGCAACAGTTCCAATCCCACCTGTTTCTTTCAATGTTTCGTTGTATTTTTTATTATTTAATTTAAAGAATTTTTGAGGGCTTTCCATCGCTTTTAATAAAGTACCCTCATTAAAATATGATGGTGGTGTTGTTTCAAGTTGTTCGATTTTAGGATGTGTTATGTGCAATTTAGATGATTTGGTTATTTTTTCTATTTGTTTGTTGACAGTTGCTTCAGTTTCATAAATCTCTTTAAACCCTAACTTTTTAGTAACTTTATCTTTAAATTCAAATTTATAATTCCCTGCTAAAATACTGATTGATACAGCTTCGTATTCATGTGGTGGCATAAGGTTTTCTAAAAATCTTTGAGCAATCATCAGATAAATTTTTGTTTCACGTTGTGAGAGCTGATTCATATCAGGACGTACTTCTGTCGGTATAATTGCATGATGATCTGATACTTTTTGATTGTTTATAAATTTTTCATTTGTTGAAAATGATTGTGCCATTTGAGATTTTGCAATTTCTTTCAATGATGTCCCCATGATTGCTTGAATTCTATCTTTAAGTGTACCTACCATATCGTCAGTTAAATAGTTAGAATCTGTACGTGGGTAAGTTACAAGTTTGTGTCTTTCGTACAATGCTTGTAAAACATTCAATGTTTCTTTTGGACCAAAGTGATAGCGTTTATAGGCTTCTTGTTGTAAATCTGTTAAATTAAACAATTTAGGTGCATATGATTTTTTATGCTTTTTATTAATACTTTCAACCAAACCTTCTTTATCAATAACTTCGCTTTTTATCTTTTCAAAAACTGATTTATCATTACTAGTCTCCGGCGTCATACATTGGAATGTGAGGCCTTCAGCAACGATATTCATCTTAAAATAGGTTTGCGGTGTAAAATGATTAATTTCATTTTGTCTCATTTGAACAAGTTGTATCGTCGGCGTTTGAACTCTACCAAGTGACAATTGCGCATCGTATTTTGTTGTCAATGCACGAGTTGCATTGATACCGACAATCCAATCTGCTTCACTACGAGCAAGCGCTGCATAATATAAATTATTAAATTTACGACCATCTTGTAATTTTGAAAAACCATCCTTAATTGCTTTTTTAGTTACTGAACTAATCCACAATCTTTTAATAGGTTTCTTATTATGAGATTTATCTAAAATTAAACGCGCAACAAGTTCCCCTTCTCTACCAGCATCTGTTGCGATAATAATCTCTTTTGTGTTTTTATTATTAATTAATGATTGTACAATAGAAAATTGTTTTTTAGTTTTGCTTATGACAACCGTCTTCATACGTTTAGGTATAATAGGAAGATCGTTAAGTTTCCATTCTTTATAATTATCATCATATTGTTCTGGTGTAGCATTCGTAACTAAATGCCCCAGTGCCCAAGTGACAATATACTTATTATTTTCGAAGTATCCATTACGTTTTTCATTTATATTTAATGCTTGCGCAATATCTCTGCCTACAGACGGTTTTTCAGCAATAATGAGTGATTTCATAATTTCGTCCTTTCAATTTTAATGATATTCATATTGTAACATGTATATAGCACATCAAAACTTCCATTTACATGAAAAAGTTCTTATAATTAACTTAATAGTTCATCATATGGAGGTATTATATGAAAACAACAAATCCGAACGATGTAGATCAAATCTTAGAATTTTTGAATAATGCTAACTATCAATCTGCTTCCTATTTGTATAAATTGCCACAAATGCATAATGACATTAGGACCGTTATTACCAATGCAATACAAGATCCAGGTGTATTTGCACAAGTAAACAATCAAGATGAAATAACAATGTTGCTTTTGGCTTTAAAGTACGAAGATAATAAATATAAAGTATTAGGACCATTCATAGACAAAAGCATCACGCCTTCTATCGAAGAGATGACACAACTCTTCGATGCATTAGCGCAAAGTAAACCTGATACTGCAAATTTTAATTTTTCATTTGAAGAACATGAGCAAGCATATTTGCCATTTATGAAATCTTTAGGTGCATCCTATAGTTTCACTGATTATTATCTCATTTCTACGAAAGATATTGGCGACGTTGGTAATGAACAAAATATTATTGAATACCAACCTGCGTTTTATCGCTATTTTAGTAAATTACACAATCAAACATTCAAACATGATGTAATGACCGCTGATGAAATTGTAAAATCATTAGATGCATACCATCGTCTATTTATATTTATGTCTGAAGGGTTATTAAAAGGCTATTTATATCTTGAAATCGCTGAAAATAACAACATCGCTGAAATCAAATATTTTTCTTCTCACTCTGATTACAGGTTAATGGGAATTGCTTTTGATTTACTATCATATTCTTTACATTTTGCATTTTCAACATTTGATATTGATAAGATTTATTTTAAAATACGCAGTAAAAATACTACGCTTGTTGAGCGTTTCAATGAATTAGGTTTTAACATTAATTATGAATATAAAAAATTCAAATACGTAGCGGCATATATTTAAATTGTAAGTGTTTTATATTTTTACATTTTTAATATCTACACACACTATTTTAAAAATTAAAAAGCTGAACTGTAATCTAATATTTTTACTATTCGATGCCTTTACTTTAAAATGAGTATCTAGGGCAATCTTCAGTGATTGTTTTATAGAAGGAAAGTAAAATTAAATAGAGAGTGAGTGAAGCTTAGTTATGGATTTATTAATTGCCCTACTCCCAGCGTTATTTTGGGGGAGCGTTGTTTTAATTAATGTACTAGTTGGTGGTGGCCCTTACAATCAAATTAGAGGGACTACTTTCGGTGCACTTATCATAGGTATCTTATTATTACTTACTGGCAATACAAAATTCGATGACCCCATCGTAATTATTGTAGGTTTAATATCTGGTGCTTTTTGGGCATTGGGACAAGGTTATCAATTAAAATCAGTCAGTTTAATTGGCGTATCTAAAACAATGCCAATTTCAACAGGATTACAACTTGTAGGTACTACTTTATTTAGTGCTATATTCTTAGGTGAATGGAGTACCGGTACACAAGTTATACTTGGCTTAATTGCAATGATTTTACTTGTTGGAGGTATTGCACTTACATCAATTAAAGGAAAAAATGAAGCTTCAGAAAGTACTAAAAACTTTGGTAAAGCCATTCCTATCTTGTTAATTTCTACTGTAGGTTATGTCGTCTATGTTGTGGTTGCACAAATTTTTGGTGTTGACGGCATGAATGCTCTATTCTTCCAATCTATTGGTATGGCAATCGGTGGATTAATATTATCTGCTAAACATGAGACTACTATTAAAAGCACCGTGTGGAACTTAATACCAGGTGTCATTTGGGGGATAGGTAACTTGTTTATGTTCTATTCTCAACCCAAAGTAGGTGTGGCGACAAGCTTCTCATTTTCACAATTATTAGTAATTGTTTCTACACTTGGTGGTATATTCCTTTTAGGTGAACGAAAAGATAAACGTCAGATGATAGGCATTTGGACAGGTATCATTTTAATCGTTATAGCTGCCTTTGTTTTAGGTAACATTAAAGCTTAGATTAAGAATTATTATTAAATTTTATTCGACTTATAAACTTTTATAAAAACTAAATTTTTGCCGAATAACTAGGAGGAATCTTAAATGTTTGAAGATTTAGCAGGAAAAGTAGTTATTATTACAGGTGCTGGTAGTGGTATTGGAAAAGCGATGGCAGAACAATTTGGTGAAGAAAAAGCGAATGTTGTATTAAATTACAGATCCGACCGTCATATGGACGCTATGGAATCCTCAATTAAATTAATTGAAAATGCTGGTGGTAAAGCGATAAAAGTTCAAGCAGATATCTCTAAAGAGAATGATATTGATCATCTCATCCAAACTACTGTAAATCATTTTGGTACATTGGATATTATGATTAACAATGCTGGATTTGAAAAAGCAATCCCAACACATGAAATGCCTTTAGATGAATGGCAAAAAGTAATTGATATTAACTTAACTGGCGCATTTTTAGGTGCCAAAGCAGCAGTTAATCAATTTCTTAAAGAAGATAAGAAAGGTGTTATTCTTAATACCTCAAGTGTACATGACAAGATTCCTTGGCCTAACTATGTAAATTACGCTGCAAGTAAAGGCGGTTTGAAATTAATGATGGAAACAATGTCTATGGAATATGCTCAATATGGCATCCGCATTAATAATATTTCACCAGGGGCAATTGTTACTGAACATACAAAAGAAAAATTTTCAGACCCAACAACTCGTGCAGAAACATTAGAAATGATTCCAGCAAAAGAGATTGGTGAAGCAGATGAAGTAGCAAACGTAGCAAGATTTCTTGCCTCTGATTTAGCAAGTTATATTCATGGAACAACTATTTATGTTGATGGTGGCATGACAAATTACCCAGCATTTATGGGAGGTAAGGGATAAATTCCTCACGTTCCATCCGAAGACATGAACTTAGTTATTAATATCTATGCTCAAAATATAAAAAGGCGTTAATCTGTAACGGATTAACGCCTTTTTATATTTAAAGCCTTACAAATAATCAATTAAACAAATAATGCTTGATATATATATATAATAATAATGCTAATTAAAATTGTTAAGTTGCTCACCATACCAACAAGCGGCAACGTCTTATACTTAAATTGGATTGAATAAGGTATAATAGCAACACCTACTGGTAATAACCAAGCAACTTGTAATGTTGTTTTAATCATATCATTATCAACAGGTAAAAAGAAATAAACCAACAATCCTGCGATAACACCTAATCCATAATGTAAACCTAAATATTTCAAAGCGATAGGTAAGAAACGCTTATCGATACTAAAGTTGAGCATTAAGCCCAGTAAGATCATGGATAATGGCATGTTAGCGCCAGATAATACTGAGAAAAACTTAATGACAGGTTCTGGAAAATGAATATTAAGCATATTCAAAATAAACATGATAATATATGTCATTAAAGGAACTGATTTTAGTAAATTTTTACCTAAATACTTAAAGTCAAAGTTATCACCAGCACTGCTGAAATAACTTCCAACAAAGTATGTAACACCAAACATAATCACAGCGCCACCTATATCTGCCATTCCGAAATATATCATACCTGTTTTGGGCCAAATCGCTTCTACAAGTGGATAAGCAAATAAACCAATATTTAGCGAAGCAGTCATCATTCCAACTGTTCCACGTATATGATTATCATATTTTAAGAAAAGCCAAATTACGATGACCTTAGCGATAACACCATACAATATCATCAATATCGGTAATATTGATAGTGACAAATCTAAACTTGCACCATTTAAATTAACAATCACTAAAGAAGGTAATGTTACGTTTAAAACAAGTGTTGAAAAAACTTGACTATCATTAGCTTTAAAATAATTTATGCGTTTGAGTGTATAACCTAGTGCAATTAATAAAATAATAATGATAAATTGTTGGGTCACATTAATCCTTCTTTCATCCAATCATCTGTTTTCATTCTATTTTCATACTTTAACATATGTAGCAACTATTTTAGAAGCTTTCGAATCCATGTTACAATTTAATTTATATACGAAACGCTTACATTAGACAAAAAGGTGGTAATGGAATGGATTTAAATGACAAATTAGCAGAACTGAAATATGATTACGTTAGATTACAAGGCGACCTCGAAAAAAGAGAATCAGTCAATCAATCTGTGGACCCTTTAGTTAAACAACTTGAAAAGATAGAGCAAGAAATGTCAGAAGTACGTTCAGAAATTAGACAAAAAGAAAATAAATAACATCCTAGTAAATCAATAATTTACATGCTAAGATTAAGGGCGAACATAGAAAGGATGTAATCAATGCAACTGTATCTTATATTTTTGCCAGTGTTATATTTAATCGTAAGTTACATAAGTATATTTAAAATGAACACCATTATAACGCGTATTTTACGTATTATTATGTCTTTACTTTTATTATTCGTAGTAGCTATTACAACTTTATCATTCCCTGCAATAAATTGGTGGGTCTTTATTGTACTACTGCTTATCATAAGTAATGTAGAAATTACAGCTTTCAAAAACAGCAAAAACGATCAAAAAGCCGTTCAAATTTTAAATATAATGAGCGTTATTTTATTTGTAATTTATGTTATTTTGACTTTAGTTTTATATTAAAAAACATCATTATAATTATAAAGATACTATAACGTAACATATATAAAATCAGCCCCGAAAAGATTTCTGTTTATAAGAAACTTATTGGGGCTGATTTTATATATTTATACTTCGTAATGCTTTGCACGCTCACCTTGAACAAGACATGGTCTTGTTACTTTCTAAAATTATTATCTTTGATACCATACAGTAATCATTGCTTAATCACCTTAAAGAAACTCACATCATTTATATTTCCAAACGACTAATTATATATAAGTACGGACATACGAAATCTTTAAAAGTAGGTAATCTCGTATGTCCGCATTATATTTTATTCTATTTTCGTTTTCTCAAGATTTTTGCCTTTAATGTAAATAATATTTCATATATTACCGGTACAACTATTAAAGTTAGTAAGGTTGAAGAAATCAATCCCCCTACTACAGTTGCTGCCATTCCTTTTGAAATAATGATAGAACTATCTTCACCAAATAACATAGGCAACAACGCTCCAATGGTTGCTAATGCTGTCATGAGAATTGGTCTGATACGCGTTCCACCTGCTTCTAACAATGCTGCTTGCATTTCCATACCTTGTTGTTGTTTATTTATCACTCTGTCAATTAATACTATTGCATTGGTTACAACAATACCAATTAACATAAGCATACCAATCATGCTCGGTACAGATACTGTCTCACCAGTTACTACTAAAGCAATTACAACACCTATAACTGTATATGGTAATGAGAATAATATAGTGAAAGGTGCCAATGCGCCTTTAAATGTTAACACAAGCACTAAATAAACTATAATAATTGCTGCTAACATCGCCATAGATAATTGCGTTACTGCGTTACCTATATCTTCATTTGCGCCTCCCATGTTGACGTTTACGTTATTAGGTTTATCTATTTTATTTAATTTTGATAGCACTTTCTGTGAAGTTCCACCAACATCATCATTTGTAACTTTCCCGGAAACTTTTGACGTATAGTCTCCTGCTTTAGTTTCTATTTTATTTGGCGTCGTTGTTTTTTCTAATGTTGCGATATCACTTAATTCAATAGCTTGACCAGTAGCTGTTTGTATTTCAGTGTTTTCAAGTTTTTCTTCTGTCCAATCTGTTTCTTTATCTTCTTTAATTTTCACATCTATCGTTTTTCCATTTTCCTTTACGGTTGTGACACTTTGCTCAGGTGTATTCTGATTTAATGTCATAGCTAATTGAGATGCAGACAAGCCATAACCAGAAGCTTTATTTTGATCGACTTTAATATTATATTGTTCATATGTTTGAGATAAATCAGATTTAACGTTTGCTATACCATGAATATTATTCATTTCTTTTTCGACTTTATTGACAGTTCCTTTTATTGCATCAAGAGATGGTCCAGTAACAGTGACTGCTAATTCATTGTTTGTCCCACCTGTGCCCATATCTTGGTTTGCCCAATCTCCAGGATGCTGATATTTGTTGATATGTTTTAATACTTTATCAGGCTCTTCATCAAAATTAGGTGTATTACTATCATATTCAACCATGATAGCCATACTATTCGAACTACCTGTAGGGTCTGTCGGGGTTGATCCACCAACTGAATACTGAACTGTTTTAACTTTATCTTTATTGTTCAAATACTTTTGTACTTGTTCAGCATGTGCTAATACCCCTTTTTCTGTTTCACCTGGTTCAGGTGTATAAGTTAACGCCATAAATTTATCTTCCCCAGTTGAGATAAAGCTAGTGCCTAATTTTGCTGCACCTAAACCAATACTAGCAATTAAAATAACTGTACTTAAAATCATTACAATCCATTTGTGCGCTAATGACCAGCGCAATATACGTTTATATCCTCTACCTACCATACCTAGTGTTTCTTTTTTACGTTGTTTAACACCTTTTTTGAAAAAAGTAGCACTTAAAGAAGGCACGATGGTAATCGAAACAAGTAAAGAAGCTAGTAAACTAAACGCAATCGCTAATGCAAATGGTCTAAACATCTCACCTACTGATCCATTGACAAATGCCAACGGTAAAAAGACTATAATGGTAACGATTGTCGAAGACATTATCGGTTTAAATACTTCACTCGTCGCACTAATAATGAGCTGATTACCACTTAATGGTTCTTTTTTATCTGATAAACGTCTATAAATATTTTCAACTACAACAATTGAATCATCAATAACTCTACCTATTGCAACTGTTAGTGCACCAAGTGTTAATATATTTAATGATACATCTGTTAATTTCAATGCAACCATTGCAATTAATATAGACATCGGTATTGAAACGACTGAAATTGCAGTTGTTCTAATATTTCTTAAGAATAATAATATAACAATTATGGCAACAATCGTACCGAGTGCTGCTTTTTCAATCATTGTATATAGTGAGTCTTCTATTGGTTTCGCAGTATCCATAACTTTTGTAGCTTTTATTTCTTTATTATCTTTGGTAAATTCATCAATTTCTTTTTTCGTGTCTTTCGCTACTTTAACAGTGTTGGCATCTTGTGCTTTTGTCACTTGTATATTGACTGCATCTTTGCCATTTGTTTTAGAAATTGATTGTCGTTCATCACCTACTGAGATATTTGCAATGTCTTTGAGTTTAACAGAAGGCATGCTATTTTCTCCGTCTTGAGCACCTGAGCTAGGCATTGCTGTTGCTATGTTACCGCTTTGTGATGAACTTTGCGCACTAGCACCCTGATTTGCACTTCCATCGTTGCTACCTTGAGCACTCATGCTTGAAGCTGATAAAGGAATTTCAAGGTTTTTCAGTGCATTTACTGAAGTGAATTGGCCATCAATTACCACTGATTTTTCAGTTTTGCCAAACTGGAATAAGCCTAATGGGGTTTCACTAGTTGCACTCTTTAAGAATTGTTCCACACTATCTACAGTCAATCCTCTATCTTGCAATTTTTCTTGATCAAATTTAATTGAAACTTCTCTCGATGTCTCTCCATTCAATTGTGCATTTTGTACGCCATTGATTGTTTGAAGTTTAGGTAGTAACTGATTATTAACTTTTTTGGTTGTATCTTTTAAATTATTATCATTTGTAGTAAAAGAATAAGCTACAATTGGAAAAGCATTCATTGAATTCCTTGTTAATTCTGGTTCTTCAACGCCTTCTTCAAACTTAATTTTATCAAGTTCTTTTTTTAAATCATTTTCAGCTTTATCCATATCTGTGCCATTTTCATATTCAACAGAAACCATAGAAGCATTTTGAATAGATTGTGCATTAACATTTTTCACACTTGCCATTGACCTTATTTGGTCATCAATTTTATCACTAATGTCATCCTTTACCGTTTCTGGTGTAGCACCAGGCATGGTTGTTTGTACAGTAATTACTGGAGGCTCAACATCAGGCAATAATTCAAGTTTCATTTTCGCACTTGAATAAACACCACCTAAAATGACCAGCAATACCATAAGAAAGATTGCAAATTTATTTCCCAACGAAAACTGCAATAGTTTTTTAATCATATCTTTTCTCCTCTCAAATAACATTTTAATTCGATATTGCATTTATCTTCTTTATGTATAATCATATCTATGTATTTTCTAAACTCATAAAAAATGCACGTTATAAAGTTTAAAATGCATATTAAAACTTTATAACGTGTCTACTTTTTTACAAAATTACTAACAAAACTATTTACGTTTTAATTTACGTGAAAGCTTAATTTTAGTCTTAGTCAACTTCGGTTTAACATTTTCAATAACTTGATATAATGGTTTATTTAACACGTAATCAAATTCACCTATTTTTTCACTTAAATACGTGCCCCATACTTTCTTAAACGCCCATAATCCATAATGGTCTGATTCTTTGTCTGGATCATTATCTGTACCACCAAAATCATATGTTTTTGCGCCATGTTCTCGAGCGTATTGCATCATAGCAAATTGCATGTGATGATTTGGCAAGAAGTCACGGTAGTCATTAGATGATGCACCATAAAGATAGTAGGATTTGTTTCCGGCAAACATTAGCAATGCACCTGATAAATATAACCCTTCTGGATGCTTAGCTTCTAACGCTTCCATTTCCTTAATGAGTTCTTGTGTTTTTTTCATTTTATTGTCAGCATCGTTTATTTTATTTAATGTCTTTTTATCTTGTTTTTTTTCAGCTAGCTTTTCTTTTTCTGCTTCTAATTGTGCGAAGTCTTGACGTAAATCTTTAAGGACTGGTTTAGGTTCCAATTTCACTAAAAACAATTCCGCATCTCCATCTGGATGTAAAGCATCGTATATGTTTTGGAAATAGCTGATATCTCTTGTTAAAAAGCCATCTCTTTCGCCAGTGATTTTCATTAACTCTGCAAATGTTTTCAAACCTTCTCTATCAGAACGTTCTACTTTAGTACCACGCTTTAATGCTAACCTTACTTTTGAACGATTACGTCTTTCAAAACTTTGAATTAACGCATCGTCGTTTTTATCAATAGGTGTTATCATTGTCATTCTTGGTTGAATATAATCTTTCGAAAGTCCTTCTTTAAAGCCTTTGTGTTTAAAACCTAATGCTCTTAAATGTGATAGTGCATCAGCACCTTTATCTACTTCAACATCTGGATCGATTTTAATTGTATAAGCTTTTTCTTCTTTTGCAATTTGAATTGCATATTCTAGCAATGTTTCTAATGCTAATTTATTACTATAATCCGTTACAAAACCTCTTGAAATATAGCATAGCGTATAAGGTAATTTAGGAACCTTTTTAAATAATAACTGCGCCACACCTAAAATTTTACCATCTTCACCTACTGCGATACGCTTAGAGTACCAGCCAGTCAATTTCTTTGTTTCTGCCCACTTTGTTAATTGTAATAAGTCACCTTGAGGGTGCGCTTTAACAAAGGCATCGTGCGCTTGATTCGTTATATTCATCTTTTCCATAAACCTGATATCTCCTTTTACCATTACATACTTTGTTATTATACATTGCTTCACACATTCTTTCACATCATTTCCCATTATTTGATATAATAATATACGAAATGAGGTGTTTTTGTGCGTATCATTATCTTGTCATTACTTTTTTTAATAAATTTAATTTTTGTAATCCAAACATTTAATACAACTTTTAATGTTTCATATCTAAGTTTAAGAATTATTCTCGCTGTTTTTACATTTGTAGTAACGGGTTATTTACTACTTTTATCTAATAATAATAAATGGGGAACTTACTTAACTATTTTAACACTTATAATTTCTTTGATACACATCATTGTTATTGCACATAGTATGTATGTTTACATTTATTAATCTGCTTCAACTTTGTACTTAAGCCCTCTAATGATTAATGTATATGGTGAAGTTGTATTATCATCTTTCAAAGTGACTGCTTTATAACCCGAATATTCACCATCATATATATGATATACAATATCATCGTTTTTCAATTTTAATGTCGTGAATGTTTCTGTGTTATTCACGATCTCCATTCCAAACCACTGTTGCCATTTTTCAACCGTATGTGCTCTTTCTGTACTATTAATTTCAATACTTTTTATGCTAAAAGCATTTTGGCGTAATGGGTTTAACTTTTCTTCTCTTGCTTCAATATTTTCATTCCATTGAATAAAAAATGGCGGCTTCACCCTATAATCAGGATCAGCTATATATAGCAAGCGCCATGTAGTCTTTTCTCCTTTTGTGTTTTCTCGTTGCATTTCAACAGGACCTATGACGTCTATATTTTGTGATTCTAAAGTTTCTTTTAATTTGGTAATATCTTGCGTTTGAAATGCTATTGTTTTTAATCCTTCTTTATAATGATCTTGAACAATTTTCGAAGGAAATGACACACGACCTTCTTCACTTTTTACAATTTTTTGCAATTTCTCTGGTTTATAAATATCTAATAATTCAATGTAGGCATTATTTAAGTAGGCTAAACGATTGTATGTGCCTAATTTCTCATGTTTACCACCTTGATATAGTGTAAATAAATGACCTGGGAATTTGAAATTATCTAATTGTTGTACATAATGAACGATATGATCTAACTTTAAATCTTGCATACCTTTATCCCCCTATCTTTCCTTTACATTTATTTTAACAAATTGTATACATGTTTACTTCTGATAACCCATTTTAATGATTTAAATTGCGATTATACATTTATTTTTATTCAGATATCAAAAATATCATTTAATAAATAGGTATTGATTTCCCTGTCCAAATGGACTAAAATATAACTTGTTCAAAATTAAGTTAGCTTTGCTAACTATTTTCGGAGGTATGCATTCATGCAAAATAAATTTGTATTTGATAACATCATCGCAATTTATAGACCGTATACAAAAATGTTCCAACCTATCTTTGAATCATTTGATCTATATCCTGCACAATGGCTCGTTTTAAAAGATATTTCCTACAATGCACCAACCACTTTAGTACAAATTTCAAAACGACGCTCTATTGAGAAGCCTACCACAAGAAAAATATTAAAAGTACTTTCTGAAAAATCTCTATTAACTGTTGAAACAGGTACAGATAAACGAGAAAAATGGCTTTCACTTTCTCCAAAAGGAGAAAAACTTTATAAAAACATCAGTTCACGTGTAGATAAAGTGCAAGACGAAATTATTAAAAATACAGGTTTATCCGTTTCAGAACTTGAACACATTACAAAATCACTTCAACTTATTCACGCGCAAATTTTAGAAATGGAGGAATTTTAACATGAATCAAACAGCATCGATGAAGTCACCAATTTGGACAAAAAATTTTAATATCAATTTTATTACAAACTTTTTAGTTTACTTATGTATGTATTTGCTTATCGTCATCATAGCAAGTTATACAAAAACTGAATATCATGCGTCAGACAGTATGGCGGGACTCGTGTCTGGATTATTTATTATTGGTTCTTTAATTGGACGATTTATCACTGGAAAGTACGTTAATAAAATAGGTCCTAAACGTATTTTAATCATCGGTTTAATCTTATTAATCATCACACAACTGCTTTATTTTATAGAAGGTGCCTTGGCTGTTCTAATGTTCACGAGATTAGTTAACGGTATTGCTACTGGTGTTACTACGACAGCAACGGGGACAATTGCTGCTTATGCAACACCACAAGAAAGAAAAAGTGAAGGTATTAGCTTGTTTTCTTTAAGTTTAGTTATAGGCGCTGCAATCGGCCCATTTTTTGGCCTACTACTTATTAATACATTCCCAATTCAATTGTTATTTTTACTTTGTTTAATGTGTGGTGTCATCAGTTTTATCATTTCATTTTTCATTAAGTTAGATATCGATGTAACTAGTGATATACCGAAAACACAAACAACCGAAAGCAAAAAATTTAATATTAATAATTACATCGCCAAAGAAGCATTACCTGTGGCAATTATTATGCTCCTTGCAGGATTATCCTATTCATCTATTCTGACATTTTTACAGTTTTTTGCTCAAGAAATCAATTTAGTTACAATATCTAGTTATTTCTTTATTTTTTATGCTATTGCATCCCTCATTACAAGACCAATTGCTGGTAGAATGATGGACCTCAAAAACGAAAACGTCATCGCTTATCCTGCTTTTGTCTTTTTAATCCTAACTTTTTTAACATTAAGTATTACAAATAATAGTTGGTTATTAATTCTTGCTGGGTTACTCCTTGGCGCTGGTTACGGCAATATTTCATCTTGTATGCAAGCCATTGCAATCAAAGTATCTCCACCAGCTAAATACGGTATTGCTACCTCAACCTACTTTATCGGTTTAGACTTAGGACTAGGCTTTGGACCTTATGTATTAGGCTTTGTAACATCTACAGTGTCATTCGCTCAATTATACGCTATTATGGGCGTATTGGTTTTAATTACTGGTGTTATTTATTACTTCGTTCATGGTAGAAAAGTCAAACACATGAATGCCTATTAATTTTTTATAAAACAATAAATTAAAGTTACTGTAAATTATTTGCTTTAGCTGTCAACAAAACTATTTTGTTGGCAGTTTTTTTGTACATATTTTAAATACGAGCCTTTTAGTATCTACTTTATATATTTAACTTTGAATACTAGTTATTTCAAAGTTATTATTGAATTTGAATAATCGTAGATTTTTGAAGTTTATTAAAAAAACCAAATGCTATTATAGCACTTGGCTTATCTCTTAATTATATCATTGTCATTGATAGTCATCTAATTGTAACTTTAGTAATTAAGCAACTTTTATGTTTTCAATTTCTTTTATAATATCATCTATTACTTTTAACTGTTCATCAGTATAATAATAGAACACTTGTCTTTCATCTGTTTCTGATCGGACTTTTGAGATCAACTCTTTTTTATAAATCTTTCTTATAATCACATCTATTTTACTAGTGTCCCATAACATTTCAAAATGTAAGGTATCTCTTAATTCTTTTCCACTAATTTTATTAGCTTCATAAACTTTAAACAACACTACAAATTCTTCGATAGATAAACGATGAACTGACTTCAACCAATGTTTCAACTGACTTAAAGCCCTCTCAGATGTAATATAAAATGATGCTTTACTTTCCATAAATTTGGCCTCCTCATGATTTACTTTCATTGTTAGTATTGGCTTTATATAATGAATAAGCTTTTAAAATATTATATAACACTTTCTTCATTAAATCTATTATTTTAAAAGAAACAGATAAATAAATTTTACTATTGTAAAGTTTTTATATATCTACAATTGATTATGGTAATATTTTTCTATTGTTCATTATCTTTAATCGATAAAAAAATACTTATGTATAATACATTTTCATATAAAAATATCTTTCCACATTTTTGAAATCATTTCACATAAGATATGAGTTCAAATTATAATTAAAAAGAGTAGAAGATAATTCAAATTGAAACTTTGAATTATTTTCTACTCTTAATATTTTTTGAATAATCACAATAGTGATTATTATTATAAAGTGATTAGTTATTTAAACTTTTTAAATATTTAATAGCTAATTGTCATGGTCAAAAGTTCAGCTCCCAAAAATACTAAAAGCTAATAAATCAACCACCAATATAATTCATATTGATTTTTTTACGTTTTCTATTGGCTACTGTTTGTGCTGTACGTTCATCTGAATATCTATCATCACGAATATTCCATAAGGCTTTAAACTGTTCAAACAACGCTTCATCTGACACACCAGATCTCATAAATGATTTCACATTGAACCCGTCCACAGTACTAAATAGACAACCATAAAACTTACCATCTGATGATAATCTCGCACGTGTACATGTAGAACAGAATGATTCAGACACACTTGTAATCAGACCAAACTTAGCACCATTATCTTTATGTCGATAATATTTTGCGACTTCACCAAAATATTTGGGTTCCACAGGTTCTATATCAAATGATGACTCTACCATTTTTAACATTTCATCTTTTGTTACAACCTTACTGAAATCCCAACCATTATCATTGCCGACGTCCATAAATTCAATAAAACGTATTTCAATATCTTTATCTTTAAAATATTGAATCATAGGTAAAATTTGATCATCATTCACACCTTTTTGAACAACTACATTTACTTTTACATGAAAACCTATTGAGACCGCATAATCTATTTGTTGTAAAATCGTGGAAGCTTTAATATTTCGATTGTTTATAGCTTGGAACACTTTGTCATCAATCGCATCTAAACTCACATTAATACGTCTTAAACCAGCATCATATAATTTTTGGCCGTGTTTTTTTAATAACAAACCATTAGTGGTTAAACCAATATCTTCTATACCATCAAGTTGGTTCAACTCATATATTAATTTATATAAATCTCTTCTTAATAAAGGCTCTCCACCTGTAATACGTATTTTTTTGACTCCTAAACGTGTATAAACTTTAGCGATACGTACCATTTCATCAAAAGTGAGTAATTCATCTTTGGGTAGGAAAACAAAGTCATCGCCAAATATTTCTTTTGGCATACAATAGTCACAACGAAAATTGCAACGATCTGTAACTGACAACCTCAAATCTCGAATTGGACGTCCAAGTTTATCAGTTATTTGTTCTACCATCTGATCAACCCCTTATCTATTCATAATGTCGTGATGTAAATCTATTAAGTCTTGTTGATAGTTAATATTTTTGTACCAATAATCAGATGAACCAATTTCACGCACATCTAACCAATCACTTTTGACTTTTGAATAGACATTCTTAAGGCTGTAATCTCCTGATTCCAATGCTGATTCTATAAAAGATAGCGTATGCGGGCTGTAAAAAGCCATCGTTGGAATGGGCCTTCCATCTTCTTGGAAACCGGCGATATCTAGTTGATCTTCTATTAAATGTTCCACCATAAATTGATACAATTTACTTATTGCTTTTTGTGTAATCATAGGTGTATCTACAGATATAACAAAGAAAAGCGTTTCGTCTGAATGTTGTCTCATTACTGAGTAAATACCAACCAGTGGACCTTTACCTTTGTTTTTAGCATGATCGATAACAATATTATCATGATCAAATTCATGTGATAATGTTTCATTCGTACTAATAATTATTTCATTAAACATATTAGTAGCTTCTAAAACTTCAATGATACGTTTGTAAAACATTTGAGAGTTGATCTCTGCAAACGCTTTTGGTTTACCAAATCTTTCTGATTGTCCTCCAGCTAGTATAATTGCTTTCATATGTCTATTACCCTCCACTAACTGGTGGTATCAACGCTACTGTATCATTAGATGTTACGATATCATCACCTTTGACAAATTCTTCATTAACTGCAATTTGGAACTTTTTGTTATTAATATTAGGATAACGTTCAAACAAATCTGTTACAAATTCATCAACGGTAAGATCATAACTTAAGTCAATATCTTCTGAACTTTTACCTAAAATTTCTTTGATTTCCGCAAAGTATAAAACTTTCATAATTTTTCTCCTCCAACTGCATCCTCATGGCTACCATGTTGGTGACCTTGCCATTTAGCACCATCTTCCCAAATTTCTTTTTTCCAAATGGGTACTACCTCTTTAATACGTTCAATTGCATATTCGTTAGCACGATAAGCATCTTTTCTATGTGGCGATGAAACACTTATCAATACTGCAATATCTGATATGGCCAGTGGCCCAATTCTATGAACAATAGCCGTTTTTGTGCCTGGCCACTTTTGTGAAATCTCATCACCTATTTGTGCCAACTTTTTTTCTGCCATAGGTATATAAGCTTCATACTCCAAATATTCTGTTTTAATCCCTTGTGTCCACTCACGTACATGACCTGTGAAAATAACAACGGCGCCTTGACGTTCATTGAGAACATATTGACGGTATTGTTCTGTTGCTATTGGCTCGTTTATAACCTCAAATTGTTTCATTCAATCCATTCCTTTTTCATTAACGAAAGATAATAACCATTGTTCAAATTTTTGAAGTGCTAATGGTTGTTCAATATTAATATCGTACTGAATATTTGATAATTTATTTAGTTGTTGGTAATCGGCATCATCACGATATATCAGCACTTTATCATAATTTGCTTCTTTGAATCCTTCTACTAAAATGATGTCACTGTCTATTGTAACAGATTTATCAATGATTTCATCCAGGCTTTGTTTTTCACTTCGTGTAACTATTTGTTGTAGTTGATACCCTTGAACAATGCTTTGATCCGCACCAGCATTAAAATGTTTCATGTGGTCAACAGTATTTGATTGTAGTTCAATATCTGATAGGTTTAAGTCATGTTGCCCATGATGTTTAATCGTTGCTACGCAAAAACCATGCAATTTTAAAAATTTCACTGCATGTGTCATCAATGTCGTTTTCCCTGAATTTTTATAACCTACAATTTGTAATATCATAGCGTAGTGTCCACTTCATATGTTTGCGATTCAGTTAAAATGACATCAACTGTATGCCCCTTTTGATATCCTCGTGTGCCGCTTGGTAACACAATCATTGCATTACTATGTGCAATAGCTACTACTGCACCAGACTTGTTAAATCCTGATGGTATCACTGTCATCTCTTTACCATTAAAAGTCACTGTTGCTCGAATAAATCTTGTAAATGGATTTGGCTTTTTAAAGTCTTCCATAAGTGTCGCTTGTACGATTTGTGGATATATAGCTTTAGCGCCCATCATATGCTGTATTGCAGGTTTGACATAGAGTTCAAATCCAGTGAAACAAGCAGAGGGATTACCTGATAATCCAAATAAATATTTATTATTAGCAACAGCTACTGTAGTTACACTACCGGGACGCATGGCAATCTTGTTAAACAAGACACGTGCATTGACCGCTTCATAAATTTGAGGCAAATAATCGAAATCTCCTACAGATACACCGCCAGTAGTGATTACAATATCATGCTCAGCCATAGCTTCACGCATCACTTGAATACTACTATTCAAATCATCTTGTTGAATTTTATAAGCATTGACTTCTAAGTGATGCTTTTTTGCTAAAGCAGTTATCATAGGGCCGTTTGAATTACGAATTTTTCCAGGTTCTAAATCATCTCCAACATCTAATAATTCACTTCCTGTAGCGATAACAGCCACACTAGGTTTTTCAAAAACTGGAATTTCTGTATAGCCATATGTTGCTAAAACAGCGATTGCCCCTGGATTAACACATTGACCTTTTTCTAATAAAATATCTCCAACCTTTGTTTCTTCACCCTTTAACGAAATATTCTCATTTTCGCTAAACGTTTTTCTTATTGTAAAATCTTGTTCACCTTCGACAGTTTGTTCAAGCATAACGATAGCATCAGCACCTTCAGGTACTTGTGCACCTGTCATAATTCTCACGGCTTCAAATGCTCCAACTGTTTTAGTGGAAACTGACCCTGCTCCTATGTGGTCAATAACTTTAAATCTAATGCGATTGTCACCGCTCGCACCTTTTGTATCAATACTTCTTAACGCAAAACCATCATACGGTGATTTATCAAATCTTGGTATCTCATGAGTCGCTACAATATCTTCAGCTAAAATGTAATTTAAGCTTTCTGCTAAAGGTAAAGTGATTCTATTCATAAAAATTTCTTGGTTTATCACACGTTGAATTGCTTCACTCACTGGAATTGGATTTCTTTTCTTTACAGCCATCACAAATCTACTCCTTATATTTAATAATTTCATGATATACTAGAACACGATTAGGAGGGATACTTTGACTGAATTTACGCATATTAACAAACAAGGGAATGCGAAAATGGTAGACGTCTCTGATAAAAACATAACAAAACGCTCAGCTACCGCGCATTCAAGTATAACGGTAAATCCAGCGATTTATGAACAAATCGTTGATCACACTAACCAAAAAGGAAATGTGCTAAATACTGCTCAAATTGCTGGTATTATGGCAGCAAAAAATACAGCTGATATTATACCAATGTGTCATCCGTTACCTTTAACTGGTATAGATATCACATTTGATTGGCAAAAAAAAGCACAAACATTCATTTTAAATATACAGGCAACCGTCTCTACAACTGGAAAAACTGGTGTGGAAATGGAAGCACTTACTGCCGCTTCAGCCGTAGCACTTACAGTTTATGATATGACAAAAGCGCTAGATAAAGGCATGGTCATTGGCGAAACTTACCTACTCTCAAAAACAGGTGGCAAATCAGGCGATTACAAAAGATAATTGTCTTAAATATTATTATGTAAGAGTTAGAGTCCAACGAACATATAAACGTTGGGCTCTAATTATTTTGTAATCTCTTGAACTAAATGATTCAGTTCTGGTTTAATGAGCTTATTCAATGCTAATTTCACTGCGCCCGTAGAGCCAGGTATACTAAAAATCAATTTATCATTTACGGTACCTGCAATTGCTCGAGATAATAGCGCACGTGTCCCAACATCCTCTGCATAACTTAAATATCTAAATAATTCTCCAAACCCTTCGATTTCTTTAGTAATCAAACTGGATACAGCTTCTATCGTTACATCTCTTTGTGCTATACCAGTTCCACCTGTAGTGATAATCACATCAATATCTTCTGCTAACCATTGCTTTATTTGTTGAGTAATTGCTGTTTGCTCATCTTTAACAATCTTATAATGAGATTCAGAAATCGTAACATTTAATGTAGAGATTAGCTCTTTAACTAATTTACCACCTTTATCTGTTTCATAATCCCTTGTATCGGAAACTGTTAATACTGCACATTTAATATTTCTATCAAGTTTAACATTTGTATGCATACTGAACCTCCTTAGCCAAATAATTGGTTGATTAACGTCATCGCTTGTTGTGGGTTAGTCATACCATGAATCAATAATCTTCCACCTTTAAAACTAACTATTCTATGTGCTTTGTATTCAAAATGTAACATGTAAGGATTACGTTGATATGGAATCTCTTGTTGTTCCAAAAATGTTTCCAACATTTCCTGGGAAATTTTAGGATTTTCGTATTGAACGGTATCCCTTCCACATAAAGTTGCAAATTGCCTTTGTGTGGTATTGAGATAGGGATATGTTGGTTGTGTGCCACAAGTTTTACAAGCGCTATCTTGCAATTTTTTAAATCCAAATGTAAAATGTGTGCCTTCCCAAATATCACCGTAAGTAACTTTAGGTGCAATTGTTGCGCCTGTTAATATTTTCAATGCATCTTTTAATTGTAAACTAGTCGTCATAGTGACTGCTGGCTGAATGACACCTACTGTATCACAAGTCATATTAATTGCGGGTAGCTGTGGGATCAAACAGTTAAAACAAGGTGTTTGTTCAGGTATAAACGTCGCTTCCACATAAGTACTTTGTACAACACCACCATAAATCCATGGTATAGCAGCTTTATAAGCAAAATCATTTATCAATTGTCTCGTTTCAAAATTATCTGTTGCATCTAAAATAAGTTGTACATCTTGCGCGTATGTTTCTAAAAACAACCGATCGACATGTGCAATATGTAAATGCAATCTCAAATTTTGACGTATAGCCTTTAAATTACGTTCTGCTGCAACAACTTTTGGTAATTTATCTGCTGCATCCATTTCTGTATACATCGTTTGGCGTTGTAAATTACTATATTCAATATAATCTCTATCTACGATTGTTAGTTCTCCTACACCAGCTCTTACTAATCCTTCTGCTAGGTGCGTCCCTAAAGCTCCCATGCCTATAATTAACACATGTGCATTCATAATTTTCTCTTGCCCAGATGTTCCTATATGTTTAAATAACATTTGTCTTGAATAACGTTCGACACTCACTATGAACCCCCTCACTTTGCGTCATTATTTTCATTATAAATCTTGAACGTCTATGTAACAACGGTTTAAATTCATTATACAAAAATCCTATATGCCACTTTTTATTCATATTACTAATGCAAAACTTAACAAAATAAAAGAGTAAGAACGAAATCAAATATAGATAGTGATTTCATATTCCTACTCTTTATCCCAAAACAGTTTCAAAAGATATAATGATACATTTAAAGTAATTACAGATATTTTGATTTCTGGCATTAAAGTTACTAATCATTATTTAAATTTGAATTTTCAATCCATCAAATGCAATGGTTGATTTTAAGCCATCTTCTTCTAATTGACCTTCTAATTGTTTAATTTGTGCCTTTGTTAAACTTTCAGTAGCTTCAATATGAGTAAAATATGTATGCTTAGCATTGACAGCTTTAGCAATAGCCACACATTCATCAAATGTAGCTTCTCCTAAATCATTTAACATACCTTCTGGATGAATACGTTCATTAGTTATAGGATTCACTTCATTGCTACCAAAAGGTAAAATAGCAACATCAACATTTTTCAACTTCTCTGTTGGTCGAAAGCCTTTAATTTCATCTGGAATAATAAGTATACGTTTGGTATTTGTAGTTAAATAAAAACCAAACGCGAATTGTTCTGCTAATTGAATCCATTCTACCGTTGTGTCATCAAAACTAATTTCTGCATCATTGTCAACAATTACTAGATTAATTACGCCTAATGATTCTAAATATTCAACATATTTCCAACGCGCAAAATATGCTTTGAAATCTTTCACTTCTTGCGCTGTAATATAAACCGTTGACGTTTTGGACTTAGGTACTTTGTGAATAAAATCAAAATTGAGTGTTTCCCATATCCTAATCCCCATCGTGTGATCTGGATGCCAATGAGAATAAATGCCATATTTTATATCATAAATTTTTGATCTTCTCAGTTGTTGAAATATATCTTCTGAAGTGTCGATGAGTAATTGTAAGTCATGAATGAATATACCAGGCCCTGTTCGTTTTTGTGCATCTTTATGCTGTGAAACTGATTGATAAAGTGTTGGTATACCCCCAGAAGTTCCTAAAAATTCGATAATCATTTCATTGCATACCCCCTACTTATCTATAAGTGTGATTATAATTATTGCTCAACCATTCATAAACTTTGGTTGCATATCACCTATATTAATAATTTCGTGTGCCAATATTTCAGCTTCATATTGCGAATGTGTCACAAAGATAATAGGTATATTCCATAATTTAAAAATTCGTTTTACTAACAAAATACTTTCTTCTTTCGTTGCATCATCTAAACTAGAAAATGGCTCATCTAGTAACATCAAGTCTGGTTTAGTACTTAAAGTTCTAGCTAATGCAACTCGTTGAGATTCACCACCAGATAAGCGTATTGGAAATTTATCTTTTAAGTGAACAATATTTAGTTGATTCATTAAATTATCTATGTGCTGAGAGTACTGTGTCATAAAAGTGATATTTTGAAACACAGTCATATTTGGAAATAATTGATAATCTTGAAATAAATAACCGATATTGCGTTTTTGAATTTTCACATCAACATTTGAAGTAGTATCTATTAATATATGGTCGTTAATCTTTATAAACGCTTGATCTGGTTGTTGTAAACCAGCAAGCATATTTAAAATTGTTGTTTTACCTATACCTGAAGGTCCTTTAATGGCATAGATTTTAGGTGTAGTGTCATCTATTTCTACATGTAATTGCGTACTATTTAAAAGATGATTTAAAGATATATTTAGCATTAACGAACCTCCCGATAACCATCTTTATTCAATAAATTGATTGTACCAATTACAGTAACCGCAAATGCAACCAATACAATCACCCATAACCATGCTTGATTTTCTTTCCCTTGCTCTACTAAAAAGTATATTTCTAAAGGTAACGTGTTGGTTTTGTTAGGAATATAGCCTGCTACCATTAACGTAGCTCCAAATTCTCCAATTGCACGTGCAAAACTCATCATTACACCAGCAAGTATTGAACGTTTAGATAACGGTAAAACCAATTTAAAAAATATTTTGTTTTCACTTGCACCCATAGTTCTTGCTGTATTCAACATCTTGGGATCTATGCTACGAAACCCTTGTACAGTATGCTGATACATTAACGGAAAACTTACAATGATAGATGCAAATATGGCACCAGTTAAAGTAAATACAACTGGCAAATGTAAAAAATCGTTAAAAAACCTACCAACCACACTACGAGGTGAAAATATAATCAGTAAAATAAAACCCATCACTGTTGGAGGTAACACAATTGGTAAAACAATGAAACTTTCCAGAAGTCTCGTTATAAAGCCACGACGCTTATACAACCATCTTGATATAAAAACACCTAATATCGTAACGATAATCGTGCTGATAACCGCGACCCTCAATGATATCCAAAATGGCGTGACATCTGGCATTTTTGCTACCTCCTATACTTTGAATTTATATTTTTTTAAAATTTCTTGTGCTTCATCTGTTTTTAAAAAGTCAACCCATGCTGTTGCTAATTTTTTATCTGAAATCGTCGCTGACTTATATGTGATAGGCTGTTTTAACTTAGCTGTTTGAATTTCTTTCACATTACTATCACCATTTTTTTGACTTTGATATAAATCTGTTTTATATACATAACCTAATTGGGCATTGCCTTTTTCAACATAATTTAATACTTGTCGCACGTCTTTGGCAAAAACTAAATGTGGTTTAACATCCTCATACAATTGATGGTCTTTTAAGTATTGTTCGGCATATTTACCTGCAGGCACAGATTTAGTCTCACCAATAGCTAACTTTTCACCTTGCTTTAAGTCGGACACATTTTTATATGTATTATTAGATTCACCTATAAGCACTAAATCATTTTGTGCGTATTCATATTTATTTTGAGCTTGTTTACCTAATGCATCAATGTCTTTTGTATTTGCAGACATAAATACATCTACAGGTGCCCCCTTCTCAATTTGTTGTCTTAAGGCTCCTGATCCGCCATAATTAAATGTGATTTTAGCATTTTTATGTTTTTTGTTAAATGCTTGTTCTAAATCTTTAGTGACATCTGTTAAACTTGCTGCAGCTGAAATATGTATTTCTTCCTTATTATCATCCTTACTGCTAGCCTCTTTTTCACTATGATTATTTTCGCTGTTAGAACACCCACTTATTAACATACAAATCATAATAGTAGCAATAATTAAAAAATACCAAGTTCTTTTCATTTAGTTGCCTCCTTTTTCATATAATTATATGCCTCTTTATTTCAAAAAAAAAGAGCATATACTAAAGTAAAAATGACTTTGTATAGCTCAATTTTCAAAATGTTTATTGTAGCGATGTAATAAATGTTTTAAATGCGTTTTGACCTTGTGGTGTGTTTTTAAATACACCTGCATCCTCTAGTACGCGTTTGAATTTAAAACCAAGTTCTTTTTCAACAATTTCTTCTACGTTCTTTTCATTGATATCATATCGTTGCACCATATCTTCTGCCCATGATTGATGTATACCTAATGTTTGTTGTTGATCACCTAATAAAAATGCCTTAACCTCTTGTAACTCTTGTTTTAATCTACCCGGTAAAATGGCAGTGCCCATGACTTCTATTAATCCAATGTTTTCTTTCTTAATATGCTGGACGTCTTTATGAGGGTGAAAGACACCATCTGGATATTGTTCTGATGTTTGATTATCTCTTAAAACAATATCAAGTTCATATTGTTGTTCCCTATAACGGGCAATAGGCGTTACAGTGTGATGACGCTCGCCATTTTTACTGTATGCGCTTATATCTACAGTTTCATCTGAATAATTATTCCATGCTTTTCTAATAAATTCTGCCGCCGCTACTAAGTCGTTTTTATCTTCACTTTTCAAACGAATGACACTCATAGGCCAATACAATGTCGAAGCCGCTACTGTTGGGTATTGTTTCAAACTAAAGCTGTGCAATTCCTTAGCGTTGTCCATCGGAAATGTGTGTCTACCCGATTGATAATGATTGTGTGTTAAAATTGAACCGCCAACGAGTGGAATATCTGCATTCGAACCAATAAAATAATGTGGAAATTTATCTACAAAATCTAACAGTTGTACAAACGTTTGCTTATCTATGTTCATAGGAATATGTGATTGAGATAAAACGATACTATGTTCTTTAAAATAAGCATATGGAGAATATTGAAATCCCCATTGTTCTTGTCCTAAGTTCAACCTGATAATACGATGATTTGTTCTCGCAGCTTGTATTACAGAGCCTTTAAACCCTTCATTTTCCATGCATAGTGCGCATTTAGGATAATCTGTTGCAGGCGCTTCTTTCGCTTTGGCAATTTGTTTAGCATCTTTTTCTGGCTTGGATAGATTGATTGTTATTTCCATATCACCATATTCACTTGCTGTGTTGAAATTTATATTATGCGCAATTGCATCTTCTTTCACATAATGATTGCGTTTGGTTATGTTATAAAAATAGTCTGTCGCTTTCTTCGGACTCTGTTGATATAATTCATAAAACTTATGATTCAGTACAGATGGACGTGGTGTGATTAAATCTAATATTTGTGCTTCAATGATCTCTTTGCTATATAATGCGTCATCTATACATTTGTTATTAATTGCTTCTTGAATCCAGTGTTGTGTTATCTCAAGTGCAGTTGTCTCTGAATTAAATTTGGAAGTTGTTGTATCATCTATACCTGAAGCATTTAAAATACTCAGTAACTTATTTTGAATATAAATGGTGTCTTCCGCTTCATAATCCCCATGTACAATAGCGTGAGATACAAATAATTGGACAGCGTATTTATTCAATAACATGCATTATACCTCCTGATATCCGTTAGGGTGCTTTTCATGCCATTGCCAAGCAGAACCAATAATATCATGTATATCATCATGTTTAGGTTTCCATCCTAATATTTGCTGTGCTTTATTACTTGATGCAATTAATTTGCTAGGGTCTCCAGCTCTTCTTTCACCTACAACTGCATTTATTGTTTTACCTGTAACTTTTCTTGCTGCTTCTAAAATTTCAAATACAGAATATCCTTGGCTACTACCTAAGTTAAATGCACCTGATTCTCCACCATTCTTCAAATGTTGAAACGCTAAGATATGCGCATCAATTAAATCGACGACATGTAAATAATCTCGTATGCAAGAGCCATCTTCCGTATCATAATCATCGCCAAAAACAGTTAGTTCATCTCTTTGTCCTAAAGCTACTTGTAATACAATTGGAATTAAATGCGTCTCAGGTCTATGGTCTTCTCCAATTGTGCCATCTTCTTTTGCTCCTGCAACATTAAAGTAGCGTAGTGCAGCATAATTCACTCCATAAGCTTCATGACTCCAATGCATCATTTTTTCCATCATTAATTTACTTTCACCATAAGGACTTGTTGGCGTTTTAGAATCATCTTCTGTAATTGGCACAGTGTCTGGTTCACCATATACAGCTGCAGTTGATGAGAAAACAATATGCGCTACATCGTGATCATACATAACTTCTAACAATACCTGTAAGCCATTAACATTATTATTAAAATAGGTTAGTGGTTTCTCAACAGATTCACCAACTAATGAATATGCACAAAAATGAAATACGCCTTCAATATTTTCATTATTAAATACGTTTTCTAAAAATGCCTTATCGCGAATATCACCTTCGTAAAATTTTGCTTTATTGTGTATTGCTGCTTGATGTCCAGTACCTAAATTATCTACAACAACAACATCATAACCTCTATGAATTAATTGATCTACTGCATGACTTCCAATATAACCTGCGCCACCTAATACTAATACACCCATGAAAAAACCCTTTCTTTGTTAATTTGATTTTAAATTGTTTTTACGCCGTCACTAATGCCCACATGATAAAACGATGGTTCATAACCAATTTTTTCTATATACTTTTTTGTAACTTTATTTTCTAATGCTTGAATTTGATTTTTGTGCACTAACGCAATTGCACAACCTGCAAAACCTGCACCTGTCATTCTTGCACCGAGCACACCTTCCACTTGTTGAGCTGTTTCTGCCAACGTATCAAGTTCAATACCTGTTACTTCATAGTCATCTTTTAAAGATGCGTGAGAATCATTTAATAACTGCCCAAATTTTTCAAAATTATTATCGGATAATGCTTGATAAGCAAATTTCGTACGTTCATTTTCTGAAACAGCATGTTTTGCTCTTCTACGTTTTACGTCATCTTTAATAAGCATTTGATGGGCTTTAAATTGTTCCATCGTTATTTCACCTAAAGATTCAATATTTAACTTTTGTTGTAATGATGACAGCGCAGATTCACATTCACTTCTGCGTTCATTATATTTACTTTCAGTTAGTGAGCGACGTTTATTGGTATTCATAATCGAAATGACATAGTCTCCAAATTTAGCTGGTACAAATTCGTAATTCAACGTTGCAGTATCTAGTAATACGGCATGTTCTGCTTTCCCCATACCTATTATAAATTGGTCCATAATTCCTGAATTGACACCCATAAATTGATTTTCAGTCCGTTGACCTATCTTAATGAGTTCTAATCTCTCTAAATCCAAATTAAATAACTGTTTTATCAACCAGCCGGTTAATAATTCTATTGATGCAGAAGATGAAAGACTAGCGCCGTTTGGAATATTACCTTCTATCAAAATATCAAAGCCTTGTTTAATTTCTGAAAAAACTTCTACTAGATATTTAATAACACCTTTAGGATAATTCGCCCAATCATGTTCCTCATCAAAATCTAAATGGTCTAAATCGAAGGTAATCATACCAACTGTTTCAAAATTATTAGAATATAGGCGAACCAAATTATCTTCTCGTTTAACTGCTAAACCATATGTGCCTAATTCAATTGCAGCTGGAAAAACATAACCGCCATTATAATCAGTATGTTCTCCAATTAAGTTAATTCTTCCTGGTGCAAATGCACGCACTTCAGGCTGTTTGTCAAATATTCTTTCGAATTTCTCGCGCATAGCTTCTAACATAATATTCCGCTCCTTTAAAAACGATATAAACCAAAATCGAACTCCTTAGTAAACTTAAATAAAGTTTACTTGTTTACTAAATGTTTTGTCAATATACATTGCTTGTTTACTTTAAAGGTCATTCTTTCTTTTAATTGTGCCTCTGCTATAACATGTATGGCAATTTGTCTTGTTTTATTTATTCTCTCTTCAGCCATTCTTACTGCTATTTTCCCAAAGTCGTCTATTGGTATATGTACACTACTGATAGAAGGAACTGCATACTGAATGACTTCCAAATCATTAAAACTTATCAATTTTATATCATCAGGTAAAGTGTATTTTTTTAGTTGTAATTGTTGCAATATACCTATAGCAATCATATCGTTACCTGCGATAAAAACTTGAGGTAAATGATGCTTTTGCAATAATTCGTTTACTGCATTTATACCATCTTCTTTATTCCAACCATTCATCAATAATCTACCTTTTCTTTGATGCTTGTCACACCAGTCAGTAAATGCGATATATCGCTTATCTTGAATATTTGGACTATTCAATGTTGGCATACCATTAAGATTTTTTATTGTATGCGTACCACCTACATAAACAATATCGCTTAAACCTGAACGATCTATATCATTTAATAATTGAATCATAGCATCATATAAATCCGAATAAACAGCATCAACAGATTTAGGTGTGTTAGCGTTATTGATAACCACAATATTCTGATTGTAACTCTGCAATTCTAAAATAGCTTCTGAAGCAAAATTCCCCACAACAATAATTGCGCCAGCCTTTGTTATTTTAGTGAAATCAATAGAATCATGTTCACCATCAATACGAAGCGTTCTTTTTAATGATAGATTTAAACGTTTCACCTCCGCTTCAATGGCAAGTCTAATCTCACGATAATAAGGATCGGACATTTCTTTGGCTCGTGATGCATAAGTAATAATTTGTATACTTTTATTTTTCCTTTCAGATTTTTTATATTGAAAATTATCTGCTATATCATTTATTCTTTTTCTCGTTTCTTGAGCGACAGATAAAGTAGGATCATTATTTAACACACGAGAAACCGTACCTGGACTGACCTTTGCTTCTTTCGCAATATCTCTTATACTAGCCATGAATCAAATCACCTCTCAACTTCATGTTTACTATAAGTTTACTTCTAAGCATGTTATATATCAATCATATATTGTAGTTATAAGTATGTTTAAGAATACAGTTTATTTTTTTTGCAAGTAAAAATACGCTAAAATAGTTAGTGAATAGGAACTGGGGGATAAATACTATGAATGAAGATGTTTTAACAAATCAACATATTGTTAGATATGAAAACGGCAAACTTATTGAAACAACAGATCACTACGTCACAGAATTCCCACTGACAATCATGGTCAATGGAGAAGAATTTGCAACAATCATTTGCAGTCCAAATCATATGGAAGAATTAGTCTTAGGTTTTTTAGCTTCAGAAGGTGCTATTTTAAAAAATGATGATTTAAAATCTATCCAAATAGACGACAGTAAAGGGTTTGCCCATGTTGAATTAACCAAATCACTTAATGATCGGTTTGAATACTCTACTAAACGTATGATTGCATCATGTTGCGGTAAGAGTCGTGAATTTTATTTCCACAATGATGCTGCTATAGCTAAAACATCTATGTCTAAAATTAAACTTGCCCCTCAACAAGTTCTTAATATGATGACACGTTTACAAAGCGCAAGTAAAATTTTCAAACAAACTGGTGGCCTACATAATGCTGCCATTAGTGATGGAGAGACATTTTTTGAACACAGACAAGATATTGGTAGACACAATGCTTTAGATAAACTTTATGGTTATTGTATACAACGCCATATACCTGTGCGAGATAAAATATTAATTTTTAGTGGGCGCATATCTTCTGAGATTCTTATTAAAGCTGCGAAAATTGGCGTTGGCGTTATTTTATCTAAATCCGCACCAACTACATTAGCTGTAACGCTTGCTAATGATTTAAATATTACAGCAATTGGTTTTATTCGTGATGGTAATTTTAATGTTTATAGCCATCCAGAGCGCATAACATCATAATGATTTAAAAAGTATCCCTTACTATATGAAAATGTCAAATTATAGGCAAATCTTATGTGATATGTCACCTAAGGTTTGCTTTTTATCCATTGATTTATGCAATATTATAAAAAATCTTATACTCATTCACCACTAAAATGTTGATTGTGAATTGGTACTGATGCATACAAAAAATTATTAGCCAAATATGAAAAGATTAAGCTATGCCTTCAGAAATTGTGCGTAAAAAATGTCGACAAAGTTAGAAACTTTGTCGACATGATAATATCTTCACTATGTAAAAATACTTTTTAAATTATAGTAAAAAACATTGGAGCTGATTCAAATATCTTCTTTTACAATATGATAGCAAAAGCTTATAAACACATATCCTTGCTTCACATACATTTCTTTAGCACTATCTTCTCCATCGGCAATCAGTATCAATGGTTTTTGCATGGCTAACTCTGCAGCAAAACTTTGCATCACGCTACCAACACCCTGTCTTTGATGACATGCTAATACGCCAAAACCATCAATTTCAACAGTTGTCTCATTTATAATCAAATCTAATATACCAGCCGGAACACCTTGCTTATAAGCTATAAGACGTGTTTTAGCATCATTAATATATTGGTTTTTAATCATATTAGAACTTTCTCTGACATATTCCTCACCATATGGTGCTGCAAACTGGCTATGAACACTTATATAATCATCTATGGTATGCTCATCCACCACTTTAACTTCGATTTCAGAATCTACATATTTTTTGAAATTTTGAGGTTCAATCGCATATAACTCCATTAGACCTAATTCAAATTGCTCTTGATTAATTAATGCTATCCATTGTTGATCTAATTCTATATTTTCAGGAAAAGTAAAAGTTAAATGATTCGAGCTTTGTTGCTTATGCATATGTGTTTGTGCAGCTAAATCTGCTTTCCATTGTTTAATCGAAGGCATTTGTTTGTACACCCATTTATTTGCATCAAATACTAAAGGGATTTGAGGAGTTAAATAAATTACTTTATCTTCGTCTTCAGCATAAATATTCCCGGGTTGGAAAATATTGTTTAAAGTAATGTTTACCATCATTTTCACTCCCCTTTATCGAAACTGATTTTACTTAAGTAATTGTTTAAATCGACTATGGTTTAACATGATATTACCAATTAAGCTGGCAATCAGAGCTTTAATAATATCACCAGGCATAAATACAAAAGAAAGCATAACTGATTTAGAAATCGGTAAATTCGTTATCAGTCCCATTATAATCGTACCGACAATATCTAATAAAACGACCCCTATCACTACTGTCGTTATCAATAATACAATAAAGTTGATTCTTTTCAAATATAAGTCTCTTACAAGTCCAATGAGATATGTAACAACAGGATACATAAATAAAAAACCTGCTGATGGCCCTGCAAATACACCAATACCACCACGACCACCTGATAGCAACGGTAATCCAGCAACAACTAAAAGTAATAAAACAACGATACTCAATGTTCCATATTTACGACCTAATAGAATTGCAGCTAGAAATATACCAATATTTTGTAAAACAATTGGCACAGGCATTATTGGTAACGGGATAGCAGGTACAAAACCTAAAACTGCAATAATTGCAGTCATTAAAGCAGTATAAACTAAATATTTCGTTGACATCATCAAACCTCCTTTAATGAAAAAAATTATACCACAAATGTAAACTATAAAAAACAAAAAGTTTACAATAAAACGATAACCTTTTTACAATCAAAAACATGAGCCTGGACAATTTCACTTCGTCCAACGCTCATGTTTTATTTTGATGACGTCTAATTAAATCTCTAAAAAACTACTATAACCATCGCTTTATGAGTTCGATTTCAAAAATTTCTCTTTCAAGTCTTTTCTCATAAATTCCAGTGTATAAGGATCGTTATACCAATAAGTTTCTGCTTGTACTTCTATAACGTGATCATTTTTAACTGCAGATAAATTGTTCCAGAGATCTGTTTTTTTATAACCTGGTTTTGATTTACCTTCACTTGTAGAAACGATATAATCACCAGCATAATCAGCTATTTTTTCTTGTTTAATTTCAGCCCAGCCTTCTTTTTTAACTAATTCGTTAAGTTTGTCAGGCATTTTTAATCCAAAAGCTTGGTAAATGACTTCTCCACCACGACCCCAGTTAGGCCCGTATGTGTAAAGTTTTTTATCGAATTCATCAAAAATTGATACGGTTGTATTTTCACCAATTTTCTCTTTGATTGCTTCACCATCTTTTTCAGTTTGTGATTTCCACTTTTCTTCCCATTTTTTTACTTTATCTTCTTTCCCAAGTAATTTACCTAATTGTCTTTGTTGGTCTAAATATTTATGCTTACCATAATCGTAAACTACAGTCGGTGCAATCTTTTTATACTTTTTAATGTTTTTATCTGTAGAGTAAGCTACGATTAAATCCGGTTTTGTTTTAGCAACTTTTTCAACGTCATTTTCTCCAACTTTTTCAACATTTTTAAATTTATCTTTTAAAATATTACTGCTATCAACTTGCTCATTTACTGCTACAATATTGCCTCCTAAATATTTAATTCCACCTGCATATGTAGGTGCAACAACTGCAATACGTTCTGGATTTTTAGGTATATCAATTTTCTTCCCGCTATCTAATGTATAAGCTTTTGTATCTTCTTTTTTACTATCCGAGCCACTTTCAGATTGTTTCCCACAAGCAGCTAATATTAAAACCATTACAATAATTGGAAATATTAATTTTTTCATAAAGCCCCTCCGTTGAAAATGATTATCATTACTACTGAATTATATAATGATTATAAAATTTGTACAATAGAAAACCTAAAATTTTTATTATTTTAAAAAATAAAAAAAGGAATGAGTTATAAAATCAACTTTAATAAGTGATTTCATATACTCATTCCAAAATACAAAGCTTGTGAAAAATATTCATGACTTTAAAAACCAGGCCATGTTTTCTGTATTTATTTAAAGTGACCTAATACACTATGAGCTATATTCGTATAAGCCATGTCTTCCATAGGTGGATTATGGAGTCCAGCTCGCATATCCCTATAGTAACGTTGTAATGGACGCTCCATTTCTAAACTCTTAGCACCCACAATACGCATGGCAATGTCTATTATTTCTAAACCTTGGTTCATCACCAACACTTTACTTGCTGAAGTTTCATTCCAAATTGGTATGTCTTGTTGTTGATTGTATAACGCTGCTGTACTCCATAAAAAGTGGCGTGCTGATAATAGTAAGGATTCCATTTTACCCACATTTTGCTGTACGGTCGATATATCTCCAATCACACCATCAATACTTGCTGGGCTATAATTTTTTGCAAAATCAACAGCATAGTCTCTCGCTGCTTGTGCAATGCCTAAATAAGTACTAGGGATATGTAATATCCAACCATTAGGTTTTTTACCACCAGCACCTCTTATTTCAACAAAATTTTCTTCTGGAATGAAAACATCATTTAAAATCAAATCATGACTTTCAGTTGCACGCATACCCACCATATTCCAATTGTCTGCAATCTCAACACCAGGTGTATCTTCAGATATCAAGAAAAACCCTACCGTATCTATTTCTTCATAATAGGCACTTACAATAAAATGGCTTAACCTTCTACTCATTGAAGTAAATGTTTTAACCCCATTAATCACAAAACCTTTGTCTTTTTTTATTGCATGTGTAGCAGGTCTTGCCCCACGTGTAGGACTACCTGTTTCAGCTTCACTGACAGCTCTGTTAACCAATGCACCTTTTTTCACTGCAATTGCGAAGCGCTCTAGCATATCTTGTTCCCAAGCATGTTGTTCATATAATTGTCCAACTACGCTAAGGTGCCAACCAACTGAAAGTGCAGTTGCACCATCTATTGCCCCTAAATATGTCTGTAGTACAACCATATCTTCAACAGTCGCCCCTTCACCACCATAATTTTTAGGCAACGTTAATAATGTATAACCTTCTTTTACTAACCAATCAATATTCTCATATGGAAATCTTGAATGTTTATCATTATAATCAGCTTTTTCTTTAAATTGTTCTTTTATTGAATCAAACTTATCTATCCATTTTTTTTGTATCTCTGTATGTATTAATGCAGAATAATTCACAGTGTCCACCTCATTTTAGACTTTTATCTATTAATCTTAGTGTAACACTCGCTTATAACGAATAAAAGCCTTTAAACTATCTAAAATCTTACTTTACCGATAAGGATTAATGTGATACTTTGTACGTATTGATATTCTGGGGGTTTAAAATGATTACAGTTGAAAATTTAATACATAAATATAAAAACCATACTGTTCTAAATGGCGTTAGCTTTTCACAAAATAAGGGTACTGTGACAGCTATTATAGGTCCAAGTGGATCAGGTAAAACAACACTGCTAAGAACATTGAACGCGTTAGCCATACCAAAATCAGGCACAATTCAAATTGACAATCAAAGATTTGTCGCCGATAAACATTCAAAAAAAGATATCTCACAATTACGAAAGAAATCTGCAATGGTGTTTCAAAACTATAATTTATTTAAAAACAAAACAATACTTGAAAATATTACTGTTGGTTTGATACATGGTAAAAAAATGTCCGCTAAGCAGGCAAATGAAATAGCCATCTCTTATTTAGAACGTTTTAATTTATTAAATCAAAAGGATAAATTCCCTTCTCAACTATCTGGAGGTCAAAGTCAGCGTATAGGGATTATCCGTGCTTTAGCACTTAACCCAGATGTATTGCTTTTAGATGAACCTACATCTGCATTAGATCCTGAATCAATTCAAGGTGTTTTGTCGCTTATCAAGTCTATTGCACAAGAAGGGATGACCATGGTTATTGTCACTCATGAAATACAATTTGCTAAAGCGATTGCTGATCAAATTCTATTTATAGATGAAGGTAAAATATTAAAACAAGGTACACCACAATCTGTTTTAGCGTCTTCTGACTCTAAAAGAATTAACCGTTTCTTAAACACCGTAGAAATGGAGCGTGACTTTTTATGAAAAATAATAAGTTACGTTTTTTAATGATTACACTATTGATTACGGTATTATTCAGCGGATGTAGTCAAGTACAAAAATCATCAAATCAGAATAAAAAAAAAGAAATCAAAGTAGCAATATCTGCAGAAGTTAATCCACCTTATCTCTATACAAATAAACAAAATGAATTTGCTGGTTTAGATATAGACTATCTAAAACTATTAGAAAAAAAGTTACCACAATACCAATTTAAATATGAAGTTGGTGAAGAAGAATCTAATCTTGTAGGTATTGGCGCCGGAAAGTTTGATATGGGAATTAATTGGTTTTTTAAAACACCTGAACGCGAAAAACAGTTTCTCTACCAAGACGTTCCTTATAGTTACGCATTACCTTTGATTGTTGTGCACCAAAATAATTCTGAGATACATTCACTTAATGACCTAACTGAAAAAAATTAACACCGATGGCACCGAGTGGCGGGTTATATTCTATATTATCTCAGTATAATAATTCACATTCTCCAAAAATTGATATTGATACCATTCAAGAGCCTTCTAACGGGGATAATTTAAAAATGGTGAGTAATGCCAGACGTGATGCCATGATTTTAAACTGGAACACTTATAATGCAATTCAAAAACAGATTAATGCTGATGTCAAAATTGGTGGCATCATAAAAAAAGAATCATTGCATATCGTCTATAATAAAAAACATCAAAAATTACATGACGATATTGACGAGGCTACTCAAGAACTAATAGATGAAGGCAAATTACAGAAGCTTTCTGAAAAATACTTTGATGTGAATGTATTTGATGATTTAGATGAAATAAATAAGCAAAAAGATAAATTGGAGGTGCAATCATGACAAATTCTGTTGATTGGTTTGATTTATTTAGACAAGTTTTACAACAATTACCAATAACCTTATTAATCTTTATATTGTCACTCATTTTCGCCTTGATGCTAGGATGCTTACTGGCAACGATTCGTATCAAGAAAGTGAAAATATTATCACCTATCGTACGGATTTATCTGTCTTTTATTCGCAGTACACCTTTAATTTTACAACTGTTCTTGGCATATTTTGCGTTGCCACAACTATTATTATTCATCCAAATCGACATCAATCATTTCAGTAGACTGTTTTTTGTAATTTTAGCATTTACATTACATACAGGCGCTTACCTATCAGAGATTATACGGGCTGGATACCAATCAGTAGATTACAGTCAAATTGAAGCAGGACTTTCTGTCGGTTTATCTTATCCACGAATTTTAAAGGAAATCATTATTCCTCAAGCGTTGCGCAACAGCATTCCAAACTTGACGACACAAGTTATTGAACTGATCAAAGACACATCTTTAGCTTTTACAATTGGGATTATTGATATGATGGGTCAAGTTAAATTAATTATTGGAAATAACTATGGACTAGGCATGTTAGAAGTTTATATCGTTATATCCATTATTTACTGGATTATCGCCCTTATCATACAAACTATATTTGCACTCATTAATAAACAAGCCCAAAAACCATATCGCGTCTAAGGAGGCATTATTTTGTCATTTATACTTTATACTGTTTCAGAAGTACTTAAAGGTGTGCCTAATACAATCATCATCTCAATTGTAGCAATGATCATAGGTTTAATCATCGGCACTTTATTCGCCTTTATACAAACTAAAAATATTCCATTAATCTCTCAACTTGTAGTGGTATATAATTCTTTTTTTAGGAGCACACCACTCATTGTTCAATTATTTATTATGTATTACGGCTTACCAAAATTAGTGATGTGGGGAAATGAAAAATTTACATTAACAATTAATCCTGATATTTTTTCACCGTTAATTATTGCCTTTATTGTTTTTTCGTTACATGCTGTTGCATATTTGTCAGAATCTATTAAAGGTGGGTTACTTTCAGTCGATACTGATCAAATTGAAGCCGCACAAACTGTAGGGCTTTCAACAATAAGAACGTACAAGGAAATTATACTACCACAAGCATTCAGTTATGCACTTCCCAATATTGAAAATCAATATATCATGCTTATCAAAGGGACTTCTTTAGCATTTGCGGTACAAGTTACTGAAATTATGGCAGTCAGCCATGTTATTGCCAATGAAGGTTATCGATTTATAACAGTATATAGTGTAGCTGCTATATTTTATTGGTTACTTGCCATTGTACTAGAATTGATATTTTCAAAAATAGAAAACCGTTCAACTCAATATATGTTTGCAAAAACTTCAGCATAAATTACAATATTGCATACTCATTTGTAAAGTGAATATTTCAGAAGAAGCGTTCGATTTCTGTTCTACCAAACAACGACAAGATATTGCTCCTCTATAAGAATAAAAACATTAGTATGAAATAAGCCCGTTAATACATTATTCTTAAAATGTATTAACGGGCTTTATACTGAGATTGATATTTCAGTGTTATTTAAATTTTTGGAACTTAGCATACCTAAATCATTAGACAACTACATTGCCAAACGTTCAGCATACTGTCTTTTTCTTTTATAATAATTTTTAACTTTTTTAGGCATTGTACCGTTTTGTAATTCATCTTTAGTAATAATAGGATAATTTTTGAATACAATCGATCCTAAGTAACCACAAATAGCACTACCCATCGCACATAATAACGCAACAACAATCACAGTTAATGCATTATTAAAGCCAAACATCACCATTAAACCTGCAATTGGTGTAGCCGTACCTGTAGCTTCATTAACGAGTCCAAACATAGCGATAATTACACCTGATACAGCACCACCTATAAAATTAGTCGCATAGACAGGAATAGGATTTGCAGTAACAATATCTGCTTGGGATAATGGCTCAATAGCAACAGAAATCGTTGTTTTTCGATCACCAAACTTCATTCGCTTAAACAAAACAAAATTCATAAATGATGATCCAAAAACTGCCAATGCACCAATTGCCATTGGTGTACCTGTTAGTCCTAATAATGCAGTCAATGCCATCGAACTTAAAGGTGCAGTAGCTACAACTGTTATAATGCCCCCTAGTACTATCCCCATTAGTACTGGGCTTGACGTTGCTGATTCTTTAATTATATTACCTATTTGCAATAATGTCGCATCTACAACAGGCGCTACACCAATTGCAATAATTCGTGTAATAGGTGCAATGATAATAATTGAGCCTATTAAATCCAAACCATCCGGAAATTTTTGTTCTATCCATTTCATACCAAAGCTTGCTATGTAACCTGCGACAAAACCTGGTAGTAAATCCATGTTACCGCATGCAACTGCTATAACAAAGGCGTATACAGGAGAAACACCCATTGCTAAAGCAACCAAACCAGCAGCAGCAACACCACCTAAACCGCCTGCCGCTTCACCTAATTGGCCTAAAAATGGAATCCCTAGCAAATCCCCTCCAACATATTTATGAAATGCTTCTACTAAAAAAGAAGCTATTGCAGCATTTGCCAAAGCCCCCATTGCTTTTCCACCATTTGGAGCCTTACTAGTAAAAAGTGTAAACAAACATAAAACAATACCTAAAAATATAACCCCTAAAAGTAAATTCATAATAACACCCTTCTAATATTTGTATGCGCTTTCATTTAACAAATATTAGTATATCACATTTAAAGTTTTACTCAAATAATATTTTAGTTCAATATATAATTAATCAAATAAAATTACACTTTTCAGAATATTCGTTTTTTTATATATGTAACACGACTCATTTTCAAAACAAGTTACTTGAGATAATCTTGTAATGTTTTTATCATATGTTCAATTTTTTGATGTTGCGCTTCATTTATATATACAACAACTGTACGTTCATCAATATCACTTCTCTTTTTGCTCAAATAGCCCATTTTAATTAATTTTTGTAATGCCTTCGTTAAATAATACGGTTTTAACTCTGAATATTGTGCGATTTCTTTCGCAGTAACTTCATAAGATTGACATTCATGTATATAATTCAATATAAATATTTCTTCATAATTTAATTTGTGATATTTTTTTGTTTCTTTGAAAAACTGCTTTCCTTTTTGATACAAAGTTATTAGTTCATTTAGTTCTTTTAAATTTTCCATATAACCACTCCTTATGTTTTTTCATGTTGTTAATATATTTCAAAGTGTGACTGTCTTTATGTAATATAATTTTATCCTATTTATGCTATTAAATTCAATATGGCTTACTATGAAAAATATTAGGAATTGCTACTATTTTTTTAATATCACTTTTTATAATTAAAATTTAGTACTACATATATCCTTTTTGTTACTAAAAATTCATTAATACCTCTTATAAATTTTTAAAATTAATAGCATTTGATGTTAATTTAATAAATTGAACACCTCAAAAGCAAACTAAATTTATTTTGAAATATCACTTACAAATAAGGTTACATAAGACAACTAACAAAGTTTGAATCAACAAATCTAATGGAAAGTATATATATATCAAATATTTATTTTAGAAGCATAACTATCGAATAAACATTTTCAAATTGAATGATTCGCGTTTCACTATTTCTGCGATCACTATGTACAAGCGTTTCCTCACTAAGCGTCTGTCCGATAATAAAAAAACAACTTGAGACATTTACTAAAGTGCCAAGTTGTCAGTTTTTTTGTGCACGCTTTCCGCGGACACTGCCTTAGCCTGTAATCTTCGGCTAGTGCTATTCCCGCAGGAGTCGGCCCAAATCACTGCCAATATCACACTAAAAATATTACTAATTCAGAGACGCATATGTTAAAAGAGAACGAGAAAAACAATTTGCTTATAGTCTACCTGCATGTGAAGATAATGATTGTTATATCATTGAAAAGCACTGTTGATACCATAAAGAAACAATATAATTTACGAAGTCAAACAATTGAGAGAAGATTTGGCGATATAAAAGAACAGCATGGTATGGGATGAATGAGATTTAGACGCCATGACAAAATTTCTATGGATACCACGCTAATTTACGTTGCCATGAACCTTTTAAAAATGGAAATATGATTAGTAAAATGGTCAATAATGGTCTGAAATACCACTATTATTTTGAAAAAAACTATATAAATAGACAAACCCTCCGCAAATTAATGCAAAGGGTTTGTCTACTTTCTGACAACTTGAGACATTTATTAAAGTCCCAAGTTGTGTTAACTATCATTTTTTACTTTTTTATTTAAAACGAAATGCTTTATTACATCAATATCTAACTGATATTTTAATGGCTATTATTTCTTTTTACAATCTAAAGTGTCTAATAAGCTAAGTGTTGCTAATCCTGTTAAATCAAGTGCATGTTTGGCACCTGCTTTACCATGACCAGCTTCAAAGTGTTTATAAGCTGCAACACCTAACACTGTAATAGTTATTAGAGAAGCAATGCGTGATAGTCTTTTACTTGCAAAGCTTAATACGAAAAATACTGCACTTAATCCTTCTAAAGCACCAGCTAAAGGCACTGCATTTGCTGGCAAATTAAACACTTCAGTAAAAGTATCTTTCATAGATTTGTCACCTTTTAATTTAGGTTTTGCCGCACCATATAATTCTTTTGCTAATTTTAAATTTGTTAAATAACGTAATATCATTTTTATTCTCCTTCTATTTGTTTTCAAAATATTTATTTACAATAGGTTTTACCCGCTCACCTAATAATTTAATGGTGTTCATTGTATTTTCATGAGGCATTGAGCCTACAGGGGTATGCAACATAAAGCGAGATAAACCTAGTGTTTCAACAGTTTCAATAATTTTATTAGCTACCGTTTCTGGACTTCCAACATATAATGCCCCATGTGGTCCTGCTTCACGTATGAAGCTATTTTCATCATATAGCGGCCAGCCACGTTCTTTAGCTAATACATCATGGCTTGCTTTTACTGAAGGGAAAAATTCACGAAAAGCTTGTTCATCCGTTTCAGCAATGTAACCCCAAGAATGTGTAGCAATCGGTAATTTAGTCACATCGTGACCATAAGATTCAGCTATCGATTTATACATATCAATATTTCTACGGAATCTTTTGGGGTCACCGCCAATTATAGCATAAGTAATGGGTAATCCTAATGCTCCTGCTTTCAATGATGATTCTGGCGTTCCACCTGTGGCTATAGCAATAGGTAAAACACCTTGCTCAACTCTTGGATACACACCTAAATTTTGTATGTTTGCTCTCAGTTGACCAGTCCAATTTACAATTTCATTTTGATTAATTTGCATCAACAATTCAATCTTTTCATTAAATAGCTGTTCATAGTCATTTAAGTTATATCCAAATAATGGAAATGATTCTATAAATGAACCTCTTCCTACCATTATTTCAGCACGACCATTTGAAATTGCATTTAATGTTGAGAACCTTTCATAAATTCTTACAGGATCATCTGAAGATAATACAGTAACAGCACTACTCAATTTAATTTGACTTGTATTTCTAGAAGCTGCAGCTAATACTGTAACTGGGTCAGAAACAGCATAATCAGGTCGATGGTGTTCTCCTAATCCATAAACATCAAGACCATAACGATCTGCAATTTCAATTTCTTCTATTATATTTCTTATCCTCTGAGCGTTACTAATTGCAGGTTCTCTACCTTTATCGGTGAAAATTTCACTATTATCAGCAAATGATGTTAAGCCAATCTCAATTTTCATTCATTCACCTCACTTACCAAGTATATTTTTTATACTAATTATCATAAATCCTTTCAAATAAACTGTCAATATCATTGCTCAGCAATATCACTCAATCATTTTTATAAATTATCCTCAATTCTTTCAATAATAAATAATCTTTCTTTTTAGAAAATAATATATTATTTAAATAACTAAATTTTAGCATTTATTAGCATTTGTAATTTTCTGTTATTTTACAGATTTGTAATAAATTAGAGTGCAATATTACACAGGTACAACGGTAAAACACGATGATGATAGGCATTGAAGTCTATAAAAAGTTAATATTTTTTGTTACATCTAGTGATTAATTATTAGAGTTAAATTACAAAATGATAACATTGCACACAAATCGACCATTATCTGATAAAGTATTGCTTGTCGTTAAAACAACGAAAAAAAAATTATATTAAACTATTGTCATTTAGAGACTGAGATAATAAATTAAATGCTTTATAATTATTAGGAGGATATTTTATAATGAAAAAAATCGCTACAGCTACAATCGCTACTGCAGGAATCGCTACTTTTGCATTTGCACAAAACGAAGCAGATGCTGCTGAAAACAATAATGGTTATAACCCTAATGATCCAACTTCTTATAGCTATTCATATACTATAGATCAACAAGGTAATTACCACTACACTTGGCAAGGTAATTGGAATCCAAGCCAATCTGACCAAGCTCATTCAAATAATAATGTTTCTACAAATAATGGTCAAAGCAGTAATTACGGTTCTACATATGGTAATTCAACTCAATCATATACAGCTAACAATACAACTGGTGGCGGTGGAGCTGCTTCAAACTCAACTTCAGACCGTAACATCAAAGTAACTACAACTAGCGCACCATCAAGTTCATCAAGTTCTATTTCAAGTACTTCAGGTTCTTCAAGCAACCTTTACACTTCTGGACAATGTACTTATTATGTATTTGATAAAGTTGGCGGTAAAATTGGTTCAACTTGGGGTAACGCTAACAACTGGGCAAGCGCTGCAGCTGCTTCAGGTTACACAGTAAACAACTCACCTTCACAAGGTTCAATCTTACAATCTTCAACTGGTGCTATGGGACATGTAGCATATGTTGAAAGTGTAAACAGTGACGGTTCAATCCGTGTATCTGAAATGAACTATGGCCAAGGTCCTGGTGTTGTTACTTCACGTACAATTTCAGCTAGCCAAGCTTCAAGCTATAACTACATTCACTAATCGTAAATATATAAGCGGGTAGGATACAAAATCACTGGCTAATAATAAGCGCCAATTTCTATTGTAATAATATAGAAATTGGCGCTTTCTTGTTTCACTTTTAGATATTGTTTCGATAACATAATGACAATTGTGATATAAATTTAGGCAATGACTTCATTTAAAACAGTTTTGAAGATTGCTGAAGACTTAAGTATTTTATGTAATGAAACGATTTTGACATTGTAATATTATACAGTATAAGCAATAAAAAAAGTCTAGGACATCATTGATTCGTCCCAGACACTTTTAAAGAAATAAAACATCTATTCATCGAATAGTATCTCAAATTAGCAATTTCATTCATACTTATAATATTATAAATATAACATTACTATCGTCATGAAAATTTTCAATTAATACTTTACTTACTGACATGTAACTATACATATATCATTATTGTGTTTTTCAGATAAATCGGTTTTATATTGTATACTGTACCATCGCTACAATATACAATATAAAACCGACTATACAATAGATAATAGAAGGATATTTAAAATCTTTACCTATATTGAAATATTGATGTATTCCTTAAAATAAAGCATTATCGCTACAATAAACACAATATTTAATACGGAATCACCTCATCCATAGTTTTGTTTAGCCGAATTACCTGTCTCATAAACATATTAATATTAATTTCACTTAAATTTATCTAAAGCATAGTCATATAAACAAGTTTAAAGTTTGAATATATGACTACGCTTCATTTTTATCCTTCGCTCGCTTTAGCTTTTTTTATACCAATACCACTAAAGCCATAAAATACCGCAAATAAGACACATAAATAACAAGGTACAGCCCAAATAAAGAACTGATCAACAGAAACACCTAATTGTTGAGTATAATATATGCCAGACGTGCCCCATGGTATCAATGGTATAATCATTGTACCTGAATCTTCTAATGTTCTGGATAAATTTGACCGATCCAAGCCCATTTTATTGTACATATCCATCATTAATACACCAACCATAATAATTACAACAGATGCAACACCTGCAGCTAACACCATCATTAATCCACCTAAAACTGTGGCAAGAATTAAAGTCCCCACCGAATTGATATTACTAGATATTTTCTTCAAGATCACATCTAAACATCCTGCTCTTTCCACTATACCAGCAAAAGCGTAACCACAGAAAATCGTAACTACAATTTCTGTCATACTCATCATACCGCCCTGTTCTATTAAATTAACAGCTTTATCGGATAATGAGCCGTGTAAATTGGGTACCATGCTTTTATTAAATCCATCAAATGTGGCTTTAAAGCCATCTGTCATCTTAAAACCATTATTAAATGCCCCGATAACAATCGCACTTACACTGGAGATTAACATCGAAGGCACCGTGGAAATTTTAAATAATAGACATATAATGATAATGATTAACGGTAACCATACAAAAAAGTTGATGTTATAAATCGTTGATAGTTCCTTGAGCATCGCATTAACCTGCGAAGTATTCGCACTACCTTTAAATTGTAAACCAGCAAAGTACCATACAATCAACCCAATTATAGATGCTGGAACCGTTGTCCATATCATCGCTCTTATATGCGAGAAGATATTCACTTTAGTAACCAAAGCTGCTAAATTGGTCGTGTCTGATAGTGGTGACATCTTATCACCAAATACTGCACCTGCAATGATTGCACCAGCAGCCATGCCAGCTGGAATATTTAATTGTGCACTTATCGCCATCAGTGCTATGCCTGCTGTAGATGCTGATCCCCATGCAGTCCCAGTAGCAACTGACGTAATTGCACAAATAATAAAGGCTGACACTAAAAACAAATTAGGATTTAAAAATTCTAAGCCATAATAAATCAGCGCAGGTACTGTTCCAGAATACATCCAAGTACCTACGATAATGCCTACAGATAGTATAATAAATATCGCTGGCATTGCTGTTGCTAAACGATTGGTAATACCTTCTTCTAAATCTTTCCATTTTAAACCTACCCGTCTCGCAATAATTGCAGCATAAGCTGAAGAAAGAATAAGTAATGCTTGAATTGGAATATCAAACACAACAAAACCAGTAATTACAATAATAATCATCACTATGATCGTTGAAATTGATTCTAAAAAAGTTGGTTGTCTTTTCATACACATTTCCCCTTATTTATATGAATGAATATTATAATTAGTACAATCCTAACTTATCTTTTCCTAACTCATCTATCGTTAACCCCTCCTCAAAGAAGTCACGTTCTAATATTGTAGATGCAATAATAATAATCGCATCAATGTTAGGCGTTGGTACATCAATTTCCCGGCCTAAACTTGACCAAAGCACTAAACCATGTGCAATATCTTCTGTTAAATAACGATTCTTCACATGATTAGGTCCCTTAATTTGAGAAAATACGGGACTCGTATTAAACAAACGGTTAAGTGGTTCATCCTCATCTTGTCTTTCTAAATAACCACGTTCAATTCGAGCTTCTTTTGCAGATGATAACTCAAATCCTAATTTACGTCCTAATGTTAGTCTTTCTAACTCTACTGCATGTAATAAGCGCACAGTATGTTTCGTAATCCCTTCTTCGTATAGTGCGAACGTATCAGCATAATCAATTCTTCCTACATTTAATAACGTTGGCCCAGGATGAACTTCAGGGTTACCATTTTCTAAGTTTGTTTTCCACAAGCTTTCTTCTTTTACAATATAAGGATACAATTTTTCTATTGTATCGAAGCTATCACTTAACTCTTCTTTATCATATGTTGAAAAATGTACTTTTCTAACATTTAAAGATAAATCGACACGCGCTGCCTCAAAATCGACACGTGTACCATAAGTTAATGTATTTACTTCAGCAAACTTAGGCATTACATCCATATGCATATCTTCTAGCACATTCATAAAACGTATTGATCCCATTGCAGCAGCAATATTAAAAAATATTAATTGATGTGCTTTGATAAATGGTGCCATAGTATGTGCATAATGTTCAATGAATGATGAAGGTATAACAACTTGTATAACTTCAGCACCTTCCAGTACGTATTCCATATCGTCACTTATGTCAGTAAATTTTACGAAGGTTTCCTCACCTTCATTATTAAATGTAAAACCACCTTGCTCAATGGCTTTATCAAATTTATCTATCGATTGATTTCTACAATATAATTTGACTTCATGTCCTTTGCTAACCATATCTAGTGCTGCAGTAACAGCACCATTACCTGATCCTACGATAGCTATCTTCATAAACACCCTTCTTTCTTTAAACATTGAATTTTTCGTGTTAAACATTACTCTCATGTATAACCTATTAAGAAAAATGATAAACACTGGTATACAACCTATTTAATTTTTTCAATTAAATACCTGCTTATGTGCATTTCTATATTTTAACAATATCGCAACATTGTAAACAGTCTTTTTTATAAAATTTTTCAAATAATGTACAACTCATTTTTGGTTTTGTTATAGTAATAGTAAGTTAAAAGGAGGAATAATAATGACTGAAGCATACTCAAATCGTGAAGTATTCAATCAAGAACCTAATAGCGATGCAAGATTGATGGCAACATTAATTTATGTACTTAGTTTTTTCACTACATTTTTAGCACCACTAATCATTTGGCTTATTAAACGTGAAGACTCAGCATTCGTTGATAGAGCGGGTAAAAATTATTTTAATTTCCTAATTTCATATGTTATTTGGTTAACCGTTTCAACTATTTTGATGTTCATTCTCATAGGATTTATTCTATTTCCTATCATCGCAATTTTAAACTTTATTTTTACAATTGTAGCAGCAGTAAAAGCGTATAATGGTGAAGATTATTTACCTCCGTTATCTATTAGATTTTTCAAATAATTTTAATCAAAATTTTGTGATTCTTTACACTCAATGTAATATACAAATCCAATAGATGTGTAGATGATGTACTTAAACCTTATACTTGCGCATTTTTTACCATATTACAACAATATTCCCTTTTGTAACCTCACGTGTTGTTTATTACAACAATATGTGAGGTCTTTTTAATTGTTTTACAAATACGTAACAATCCACACAAAGTGATGTTCTTCTGTTATTGTATAAATTGTCGTTGAAACTAACGCAGTAATTATAAAAATAAATTTTATTAAAATAATAGATGAATTAAATTTGGGAGGACTTTTTTATTATGAAAAAAATAGTAACAGCAACAACATTGACAGCAGGTATCGGCGCAGCAATTGTAGGTTTAGATCACGGAAATGAAGCAAATGCAGCTGAACAAACTACACAAGCTAATCAAAACACAACACAAGCTACATCAGGTTCAAGTGCAAACTTATACACTGCTGGACAATGTACTTGGTACGTATTTGACAAAACAGGTGGCGAAATTGGTTCTACATGGGGAAATGCAAATAATTGGGCTTCTGCAGCATCTTCAGCAGGATATACAGTTAACAATTCTCCAGAGGCAGGTTCTATCTTACAATCTAGTGAAGGTAGCATGGGCCACGTAGCATACGTTGAAAATGTAAACAGCGATGGTTCTGTAAATGTTTCTGAAATGAACTATAATGGTGGACCATTCTCAGTAAGTGAACGTACAATTTCAGCTGGCGAAGCTAGTTCATATAACTATATCCATCTTAACTAATATTGGCATTAAATAATTACTATTGGGAGACATACGTATAAAGTCATGTGCTTAAATGACGATTTTATGCGTAAGATAAATATGATTATTAACGTTAAAAAAGCCAATAACAATTCTTTTCAATAATAAGTAGTAACTTATAAAAAGTCTAAGACATTCTTTAATGTCTTAGACTCAGACTGTCGACAGAGTCTCCGACTTTGTTGGCAGTTTTTTTATGCACGCTTTCCGTGGGCACTGCCTTAGCCAGTAGTCTTCGGCTAGTGCGCTTCCCTCAGGAGTCGGCATAAATCACTGCCAATATCACACTAAAATATTATTAATTCAGAGACTATTTTGTCTCATTGATTTGAATTTCTAAAAATTGAAATGAGAAAGCCACCTTTTTATAAAAGGTGGCTCAGACTATCGACAGAGTCTCCGACTTTGTTGGCAGTTTTTTTATGCACGCTTTCCGCGGACACTGCCTTAGCCTGTAGTCTTCGGCTAGTGCTCTTCCCGCAGGAGTCGGCATAAATCACTACCAATATTAAACTGAAGACATATATAAATTAAACAGTAGTGGTGTTTATGAGGTTGAATAAATCAATTAATAAAAAAGATCAATATGAAATGATTTCTATCTCTGAATTAGTACCTAATAATCATTTATTGCATAAATTTGATGCGATATTGGATTTAAATTTTATATAAGAACTTGTCGAAGACAAATATTGGCTTGATAATGGTAGACCATCCATAGATTCAATTGTTTTAGTGATAATATTGCTCATTCAAATACTATTTGTTAACAAATCAACCAGGCAAGCGATTATAGAAATAGAAACAAATGTAGCATATCAATGATATATAGAATATAGATTTTTAAATAAAGCACCTTATTTTGGAACTTTTAATAAAATTATACACGTCGTTTTCATGATACAGATTTATTTGAGCAAATATTTGAGAAAATAATAGAAATAGAAATGAGGTTTACATATTGCAGGCTAATTAAAAGTTTGAGAAAATAATAGCGTTTCATGTAAAAAGGAGGTTGAAGCAAATGCAGTGGCTTAAAGTGATTGCGGCAGGAATTATAGAAATATTATGGGTAACTGGTTTAAACACTGCTGACTCATTCTTGAGTTGGGCTGGTACGATTATTATTTTAATATTGAGTTTCTATTTAGTCATTTCAGCTTGTAAATCGTTACCTGTTGGAACTGTTTATGCTGTATTTGTAGGTATTGGTGCTATTGGAACAGTACTGGTTGATATGATGTTTTTCGGAGATCATTTTAACATTGCGAAAATAGCATTAGTTATCTTACTTGTAATTGGAATTATCGGTCTTAAATTAACTACAGAGGAGGCTGAACAATAATGGCATGGATTATACTATTTATGGCTGGTTTACTAGAAGTTGTTGGTGTCATTATTCTAAATGAAATTGCTCGTACTAAAAAGAAAGCATTCGTTGTGCTTTTAGCAGTTGCCTTTATTTGTAGTTTTAGCACACTTAAATTAGCGATGACAATGGGGATACCTATGGGTACTGCTTATGCTGTATGGAGCGGTATAGGTACAGGTGGAGGCACGCTAGCCGGCATGCTCATCTATAATGAATCTAAAAATATCAAACGTATTTTCTTTATTGTTATCATTGTTTTAGCAATTGTTGGTTTAAAAATTGTTGGCTAAATAACTTTTGAAGTTAGTGCAATATCTACGATAGTAAAATAATCACTTTATTTTAGAACTATAATCATAAGTAAAATGCACTTTGTTATAATTGAGAACAATGTAAAAGTTTGTTTACTTATATAAAATTTACTATACTTTAAGTAAAGGAAGTGATTATACATGGTAAAAGTTTTCATTGCAGGCCCAATACCAGAAGTTGGGTATAACTTGCTAAAAGAACAAGGTTATGAAGTTGATATGTATGAAGGTAAAGGCATTATTGATAAAGAAACATTGATTCAAGGCGTTAAAGATGCTGACGCTTTAATCAGCCTTCTATCTACTAATGTTGATAAAGATGTGATTGATGCAGGCTCAAACTTAAAAATCATCACAAACTATGGCGCTGGTTTCAATAACGTAGATGTTGAACACGCACGCCAAAAGCAAATTGATGTAACAAATACACCAAAAGCTTCAACAAACTCTACAGCAGAATTAACTTTCGCACTTGTATTAGCTGTAGCGAGACGTATTCCTGAAGGCGATAAATTATGTCGTACAACAGGATTTGACGGATGGGCACCGTTATTCTTCCGTGGTAGAGAAGTTTCTGGTAAAACAATAGGAATCATTGGTTTAGGAGAAATTGGAAGTGCAGTGGCAAGACGTGCGAAAGCATTTGATATGAACGTACTTTACACAGGACCTCATCAAAAAGTTGATAAGGAACGTGAAATAGGTGCTAAATATGTTGATTTTGATACACTCCTACAGCACTCAGATTTTATTACAATTAATGCTGCATATAATCCTGATTTACACCATTTATTTGACACTGAACAATTCAAACTAATGAAACCAACAAGTTATCTCATTAATGCAGCTAGAGGCCCTATCGTAAATGAAGCCTCTTTAGTAGAAGCATTGAAAAATAAAGATATCGAAGGTGCAGCATTAGATGTGTTTGAATTTGAACCTGAAATTAATGATGAACTGAAATCATTAGATAATGTTGTTATTACGCCACACATTGGTAATGCTACTTTTGAATCTCGTGATATGATGTCAAAAATTGTAGCTAATGACACAATAAGTAAACTTAATGGTGAAGCACCTAAATTTGTCGTTAATTAATCACTGATTATTTAACAAAACATAGATGCTGATATATCATCATTTTTGACTCATGTTTAAAGGCCAGTTTATATTCAAAATAGTTTAAACTCCCACAATTAATTAATGGGATTAAAATAAAAACACTTCCGCGTTATTCGTTTAAATGAATAGCACGGAAGTGTTTTTCTATTTGCAAGGTTGTTTATGCAATAAAAAGTAAGCTCAAATTATATTTAATCAGATTGTTCTCTATACGACATAATTTAAGCATTGAAACTGACCAACTAGATTATTAACTTAGAAAAGTTAACCAAATCATAGTCAATTTTGATAAAAAGGCCGTAAATGTATTTTAGAAAAATACATTTACGGCTTTTATGATATTGAACATTTTATCCTAAATATATGTTTTACTTTTCTTTCGATTTATAAATAAATTTTGTCTGATTGGAAAGTAATCGATCAGGAAGGATTTTAGCAATTTTATTTCTCACTTTAACGACAAATTTATTTGTTCTTTGCGCAGTTTTCCCTATTTTTCTAGAAAGCTTCACTACTTTTTTTGTATGCTTTACACGTAATTTATCATAGCGTTCCAAAGCTAAATCAAAATCATATGATTGCATACAATTCGCAAGCACAATGGCGTCTTCCATTGCTTGACCAGCGCCTTGCCCCATGTTAGGTGTCATTGCATGTGCAGCATCACCTAGAAGCACAACACGTTGATAAACAAATGATTTCAATGGATTCAAATCATACATATCATGTAATAATACATCTGTTTCGCTTTGTTTATCTAAAATTTGTCTAACCTCATTAGGAAAATGATTAAATCTCGCCTGTAAATGTGGTTTCGCAAAAGCATGTATTTTAGTATCATGGGCTTTGGCAGAAATTGAAATAAACCAATAAGCCTGATTATTTAATAATGGCACAATGCCCACTCTACCTTTTGTAGACCAAAATTCTTTAGCAATATGGTTATCTTTTAAATCAATATCTTCAACTAAGCCTCTGAATACTGTGTATCCTTGATAAATTGGTTTACTATTTGGTACTAATGCTTGTCTTATATTTGAATGGATACCATCAGCGCCGATACATAAATCAAATGATTGTGAAGTTTGTTCAGAAAATTGTAAGGTCACTTTCAAATCCCCATTTTCAATTCCTGTTACATTATGATTTGTGAAAATTACGCTATCGGGCACATAAGATTTAATCACATCTAATAAACTTTGGCGTGACATTGTTAAATTAACAGTATTTTTTTTTAATTTAAGTCTTGATAATCGTTTGTCTTTTTCATCACGAACTTCCATCACATCAATAACTTGTCCAATGTTTTTAAGTCCTTTTGCTAAATCATGACCATTTAGTTTTTCAATGACATTACCACCAATGCCAATACCCGCACCTAATTCAGATACTGTATCTTCTTTTTCAAATACACTTACATCATGACCTTGCTCTATTAATAAAGCTGCTGCAGTTAAACCACCTATACCTGCACCGACGATGGCTATTTTCATCTTTATTCACTCCAACTTTCCCTAATCTTTTATTATTGTATTCACATTTGTATAATAACATAACAAAATGTAATGTAAGTTTCTAAAAATTGCCGTTGTAATTTTTTTGGTACTACTACAAATAATAATCTTTATTGATGTCATCTTTTTTAATCCCTAAATTTTTATAAAAATGTTTCATAAACCAAGCGATATTGTCATCCCAATCCACATCACTTGCATATTGATGCTCACCAGGTGTCTTAGGATTCCATCTCATTTGATAAAGTGTTATTTGTTTATTATCAAAGTAATTTTTTCTTACAAATTGAGCCCCCCCCATAATTGCTTTTTCAGGGGATGTCCACGATTGTTTTTTTGCAAAGCTACTGCCAGTATGTACAGCATTTTCGTCAAATGCACCTATACCAAAAAAGTTATAATATCTTTCATCTTTATCTTTAATACCTTTAGCTAATTCTGATTTACCATTACCTGTTTCAACTAAGGCATGACTCACTAAATATAAAACATTAACATCATACTTATCTTGTGCCTTTAGGAAAGTTTTACCTTTCCCTTTTAATATACCTTTATTCTTTAAAATTTTATTTATCTCGTCTTCGGACATAGATACTTTTTCAGAAATATCCATATGATTTAAATCGTCTTGATCACTATTAACTTCCATTGCTTTTTTTACATCTGCAGTAGAAGCTTTAATAAATTTACCTTCTTGTTCTTTCATATTTAATGCGTCTGAGCTTACTTGTTTATCTACCGCTTCATTAAAGGTATGAGTCTTTTGTTTCTCAAATAAAGATGTTTCATTTATTATTAATAAAATCACAAATATAGCGATAATTAATATTAATAATATTAACGGTATACGTTGTTTAACACGCTCATTCATATTTTAAAATCTCCCTGCAATGCATTTTTTATTGAGTTAATGTGAAATAGGCAAAAATAACCGCAATAAGAACGATTATAAAGGAAACGTTAATTGCAATACGCATGCCTTTCCGATTTCTAAATAATGTGTTAAAAATTACTAAGCTAATTGTTAAAGAAACAACAAACATTGTAATTGCCATCACAACATTTAAAGTTATTAAAAATATAATACCAATGACTAAAAATATATTTGAAATAATAGCCATGGTTTTAATTAATTTCGGATTAATAAGTCTCCACTCCTTGTAACTAAATTCTAAATCAATCATTCTATTCATTGAAATTGTATCACATTTACTTAATTTTCAATATGTCATTTATAATAGCAAAAAGCTCTTATGTGAATAAAATTCACAATAAGAGCTTTTTCATATAATATATGCACTTCATTATATTATCTAGACATACCTCTGAGCATGTTTAACATATAAGTTAAACTACGATTCATTTCATCATCTTTAAGTACACTCATTAAACCAGTAATAGACGTTTTTTGGTTTGGACTAGCTTGATTTGCAACACTTAAACCTTTATTTACTTTATTTAACATAATGCTCAAATCGTTGACATTCAAATCACCTAAGAGGAATACAAGTGATGCCATATTGGTAATCAATCCTGTGTATTGTTCTTTATTTAATTCAACTGCGAATTTATTAGCGATAACACCTCGACTATTGACGATACCTGATAACGCATCTAATATTTTGGCATCGTCTAGCGTGCTAATAATATTAATAGCTTTCATAATACTATCTTTATTTGCTGCAATTGCATCAGTAACTTCTGCTATACTTTCTTGTTTTATTTGTTCTTCTGACTTTTGCATGCGTTTAATTTTCGTTATTCTCTCAGCCATTATTTATTCACCTGACTTCCTGGGAAAGTGTAATCATCACGTTTCCATTTGTCTTCAACACGTACGCTATACTGTGGTTGTCTTTGTTTATTTACTCGGAAGTTTGTAGGGTTCAATGGTGATTTTCCTCTGCGTGTTTTAACTTCCATACGACAACTTGTACGTTTATAAGAAGGTGTATCTGTATCTTTATCCACATCACTATTTGTCAATAAGTTAATAGCGCCTTGATCGCCATTAATCATGGCATTGTTATTTAATGGGATATAAATTTCTTTGCCTTTCACCCGATCTGTTACGTGTGCGATTAATTCAGCTTCACCACTGTCTGAAATCAACTTAACCTCTGCTCCTTCATGAATATCTCTTTCTTTTGCTAGTTCTGGAGATACCTCTACGAACGGTTGAGGAACTTTATAAGCAAGACCTGGTACTTTATATGTCATATTTCCTTCGTGGAAATGCTCTAATAAACGTCCGTTGTTAACATGTAAATCGTATTCTTCATTAACTTTAAAGAAATTATCAAATGTTAAAGGATAGAAATTCGCTTTACCGTCTTCAAAGTTAAATCCATCTAAATACAATGTTGGTTGGTCTGTGCCGTCTTCAGCAACAGGCCATTGTAAACTATTGTATCCATCTAATCTGTCATAATTAACACCTGAATAAGATGGTGTTAATTTAGCAATTTCATCCATAATTTGACTTGGATGTGTGTAATTCCAATCATAACCTAATGTTCTAGCTACATCCTGGATGATGACCCAGTCTGGTTTAGATTCACCTTTAGGTTCAAGTGCTTGATATAAGCGTTGGATACGACGTTCAGTATTGGTGAATGTACCCGTTTTCTCTAATGATGGACATGCTGGTAGAACTACATCTGCATATGAAGCAGTGAAAGTGAAAAATTCATCTTGTACGACTAAGAAACCAACTTTTTCAAGTGCAGCTTGTACATAATTAATATTTGAATCAACAATACCTGTATCTTCACCATATAAATACAAAGCGTCAATTTCACCTGCATGAATGCCTTCCATCATTTGATGGTTATCTTTACCAGGAACACTCGGTAATGTTTCACCGTATTCTCTTTCAAATTTAGCACGGATTTCATCATCTGCCACTTTTTGGTAACCAGGGAATTGATCAGGCATACTTCCCATATCACTACATCCTTGTACGTTGTTATGACCACGAAGCGGATATGCACCAGTACCTGGTTTTCTATAGTTACCTGTAGCTAATAATAAGTTGGATATTGCAGTAGACGTGTCACTACCTATATCTTGTTGTGTTACACCCATAGCCCAGGCAATTGACACTGTTTCAGCATTAACCATTTGATGCGCAAAATCAATGAGCGCTTCTTGCGAAATACCTGTTGTTTCTTCGGCAAATGTCATTGTATATGGTGCTAAAGATTTATGATATTCATCGAAGCCATTTACCCATTCATTAACAAAAGCTTTATCGTGTAGGTCATTATCTATAATATATTTTGTCACAGCAGATAACCAAACTAAATCAGTACCTGGTTTAGGTTGATAGAAGTTATCCGCTCTTTCAGCCATTTCATGTTTACGTATATCAAATACATTTAAAGTATTATTATATAATTTATGTCCACGTTTAATACGAGAAGCGATGACTGGGTGTGCTTCTGCAGTGTTTGTCCCTATTAAAACAACCATGTCAGCGATTTCAAGATCTTCGATTGAACCAGAGTCACCGCCATGACCTACCGTTCTAAATAATCCCTTAGTTGCAGGTGCTTGACAGTAACGAGAACAGTTATCCACGTTATTGGTACCAATCACTTGTCTCGCAAGTTTTTGCATTAAATATGATTCCTCATTTGTCGCTTTTGATGAAGAAATGAATGCTAGACCATCTGAGCCATGAGAAGCTTTTACCTTGTTAAAGTTTTCAGAAATCACTTGCAGTGCTTCATCCCACTCTACTTCTTCGAATTGATTATTTTTACGTACTAATGGTTTAGTTAATCTTTCTTCTGAATCAATATAATCCCAACCGAATTTACCTTTCACACATGTTGCAATTTTGTTTGCTGGAGATTCATGTTGAGGTTGTACTTTCAATACTTCTCTACCTTTTGTCCAGACGTCAAATGAACAACCAACACCGCAATATGTACATACAGTTTTAGTTTTCTCGATGCGTTCTTCACGCATTGCTGCTTCTGAATCAGATACTGCAAATAGCGGACCATAACCTGGTTCTGCTTTTTTAGTTAAATCAATCATCGCAGCAAGTGATCCTGGCTCTAAATCTGTCATATAGCCAGCGTTACCTTCCATATTGACTTCTAACATTGCGTTACAAGGACATACCGTCGCACACTGACCACACCCAACGCATGATGAATCATTTATTGTTGTATCATTATCCCAAATAACACGCGGTTGTTGACGTTCCCAATCAATTGTTAAAGTTTCGTTGACTTGGACATCTTGACAAACTTCAACACAGCGCCCACATAGAATACATTGGTCTGGATCATAACGATAGAATGGACCATAATCTTTTTCATATGGTTTTTCCTTGTATTCATATGTTTGATGTTCAAGACCCCACTGATCCATTGTATTATGAATTTCACAATCTCCATTATTATAATCACATACTGTACAATAAAGCATGTGTTTTTCTAAAATACGGTCTAAAGCTTCTTTTTGACTTGTTTGTACGTTATCATTTTGTGTATTAACAATCATTGGTTTATCTATCGTCGTACTACAAGCACGTTGCATCACACCGTCTATTTCTACTGTACACGTATCACAAGTTTCTATAGGACCAAGCGATTCGTTATAACATATAGAAGGTACAAACGTATCTTGTGATTTAATAAATTGTAGTAAGTTAGTGCCGGGTTCCACAAGATAATCTTTGCCATCTAATGTAATAATTAAATGTTCTTGCATACTAATCACCCCTATTAATTTTATAAAGCCCATATTTATGAATCTAAGATGTTTGATAACATTCCATCCTAAAAGCCCCACACTTTTTGGTAATGTTATTTATATTGTATATGTAAATCAATAAAATGTTAAGGCTTTCCACTATTTTACGCCTACTTAATACAAATATTATTTTATAGCGCTAAATATTTTCGCTGAGTATTGATTATTTTAATGACAAAATAAAAATACACGCAACCAATGTAATTGATTGCGTGTATTTATTAAATTAAATACCTAAATTATCTTTGATGTCGCTTTCTATTTCAGATAGCGAGCTTTGGCTAGGTATAAAGTAATAAAGCCCATCATCTTGTATCCCGCCTTGACCTTCTAATTGATGACGGTGCACGTTATCGTTTGCATCTTTATAATTACCTCTAACTTTGTTTAATTCTCCTAAAGTCAAGTCTGTTTTCACATTATCTTCAACATGATTCATCAACGAATTAAAATGTGTGACTGAACTGATACTGGTTAATTTGTTGGCTAGACCTTGTATCACTAATTGCTGACGCTCTTGTCTGCCAAAGTCACCACCAGCGCCTTCTTCTTTACGACTTCTTATAAATGCCATTGCTTCTTTGCCGTCCATATGAGACTTTTGTCCTTCATTAAATTGGAATCCATCATATGAGAACGTAGCGTTACTAGTAACATCAATACCTCCTACAGTATCTATCATATCTTTCATGCCGTCCATATCTATCGTTGCATAGTGATCTATTGGCACATTCAATAGTTTTTCTACTGACTTCACAGCCATGTCAGGCCCACCATAGGCATACGCATGATTAATTTTTTCAGTTGTACCTTTACCTACAATATCCGCTTGAGTGTCTCTAGGTATACTCACAATTTCAGTGGATTTCTTCTCAGGATTGATAGATAACACCATAATCGTATCACTACGTTGTCCTCCACCAGCGGCATCCCTTTTAGCATCTGAATCTACGCCAAATAAAGCAATCGTAAAAGGATCTCCATTATTAAGATTAGCTTTTTCTTCTCTCAAAGATGATTTATCTCTATCTAATGGGTTATGTATTGCCCCACCAACAGAAAATATTTTAAACCCTAAATAAACAACGGCTAAAATTGCTAAGATTAGCAATATACCCAAGAACCACAAAAATACTTTCGTGGGTAACCCCATTTTCTTTTTATTATATTTGTTAGAACGATTCACCTTTTTCATTCTCCATTCTATATTCTATTTTCTATTTCAATTAATTATAAATTATATAGTAAACTTATTTAATGAACATGGTGCTTAAGACCTATTGTTAAATAATTAATAATTTTAAATAATTATTTTTGATATCCAGATCCTGAATTTAGAATCGTCAACATTTCTTTATGGCAAGCTTTGTTACTAATAATAAAAGGTCCTGCTTTCGCAAAATCTAAAGTTGTATTATTCAATGTCGTCATTTTTAATCCCAATTCTTCAGCGAATAAAAATTGTGCAGCAATATCCCATGGTTTGGGATTAGTATTTACATGCGCACCAAATTGCCCTAAAATCACACGCACAGAATCTAAACCACATGAACCAATGAAACGATATCCAAAAGAAGCATCATTGAGTTCATGAATCGTCTCATCATTCATCACCAATGTATTAAATGAAATAATTGCATCTTTTAATTGAATAGCTTCAGGCTGTTGCAATAAATTATCATTCATATATGCGCCTTGCCCCTTGATTGCTTTATAAAGTTTGCCGTGTGGGTAATCATAAATATATGATAATGTAGGTTCCCCATCGACAAAGTAGCCTAAAATAATACAATAATCTTCTTGTTGTTTAACTAAATTTGTAGTACCATCAATCGGATCCATGACCCATACATGCCCTTTTTTTGCTAAGATGTCATCATTCGATTTTTCTTCAGCAAAGAGTTGGTGGCTTGGAAAATGTTGCTGTAAAAATTGTTCGAAATTTTGTTGAATAGATTTATCTACATTGGTCACTAAATCAAATCGATTTTGTTTCGTTGAAGTAACCATTTCTTTGATTAGCTGTGGAATAATATCATCTAATGTTGTTAACCAATCTCTTACTAAATTATCAATGTTTAATAACGCTTCTTTATTCATTTGAGACCCCCTCTTTAAACGAATCAATAAATTTTTCATTTTAATTATTTAATATGTATAATTTGTTTTATTTTATCATATAAATATAATTACAGTAACAAACCTTTACCATTAATTATTGTTCAATATAGACTCAATACCATAAATAAAGCAATGGGACTGAAATCGAATTTATTTAAAATCATTTCATTGCAATCAATCCTGACAAAGATGAAACATAATAAAACGATAAGAGGCTGAGACAATTAATTTGCCCCAGCCTCTAAATAGAAAGGAAAGTAAGTAATAAATATTGAAGATGTTTGCTTAGTAACTCGTACGAAAAAGATATTAACAAAACTATATGTAATAGCCTACCCCTTTGTTATCTTTTCGCTACCCCCTTGTTACTAATTATTATACTAACATAAACAATCAGAAAATGTAAGCGTTTTCTATAACTTTTTTTAAAACTTTATAAATGTCGTCATTGTCACTTTTATGCTATAATGAATGTAATATGTAATCATTTGGGAGGTGACTTTCTAATGAATAAACGCGAAAGGCAAAATAAATTGGTACAAGCAATACAACAAAATAAGCAAATTAGCGCTTCAGAACTTGCAATAGACTTAGATGTATCGAAACGTACAATTTTAAGAGATATTCAAGATTTAGAAGATCAAGGGGTAAAAATTCTAGCAAAACATGGTAAATTAGGCGGTTATCAACTTCAAGAAACACCTAATAGTTATGAGCTCGAATTAACTGACAATCAACTTACCGCTTTATTCTTAGTATTGAATGAAAGTCAATCATATACAACACTTCCATATAAAGAAGAGATAAACGCAATTATAAAAAAATGTTTGAATTTACCTTATACGAAAATGAGACGTGCGCTTAAAAAGCTCGACAGGTATATAAAATTCAATCAACAAACACATGTTGACTTGCCACCCATCTTTTCAGAGGTTTTAATCTATTGCACTGAACGAAATGTAATGGCAATGGAGTATAATAAAGATAACGACATTATTACTGAAAATGTCATTTTTATCGGATTATTATGTACAGACGGATTATGGAAAGCAATTATTTTTGAAATTGGTCTCGGTAAAACAAATGAAATACCTATTGTTGATATCCATGATATTTCATATTCTTTTGAGAAAAAAATTAAAACACAAGATATTACTATCAATAACTATCAACAATTTTCAAATCCCACTGAGTCCTAAAAACTCAATGGGATTTTTTTCAGCCGTTCATATTATGTATATAACGTAATAAGCGTAAAAATAAATGAAATTAAATTATTGAGCATGTGTATACTTACACTTGCTATTAATTTACATCCTGACTTGATATATGCATATACCATAGCGATTGCTAAAATTATATAACTCCCTATTTCAAATGGAGATTCTGCCCCCATCACATGCATTAATGAAAATAGAATAGCTGAAATAATCCCCATAACAATAATATTAAATTTCTTCCCTAGTTCACCTATCAGTAAATGTCTAAAAAATATTTCCTCCACTAGTGGCGCTCCAATTACAATCAATAAAAATGTAAATGGTAAAAATGAAGGTTGATCAAACAAATTCATTAGTTCCAGCTCATTTTGAGTTTCATTAAAACCAATGTCATCAGGTAACATTTGCATAGTCATATTATAAATTGCACTACAAACCATCATTATAATCGTCACGATAATCAGAAATATATAATGTTGCTTTATAAATGCTGTATTTTTCTTCAAATGCATTTTAAAGTCTTTAATATGTAAAAAATAAAAACTAAGCACAGTGACTACATATGAGAGTAGTTGTATAATCACACTTAACTTTATCACTATTTTTTCTGTTAAATGATCTACATAAACAAAACTAAATAAGATACCAACCAATGTAAAAACAATCATACTTACAATTAAAATCGCAATCAGAGAAAAGTCTTTCCACACAATATCTTTAAAACGATATTTTGTTCTTTCCACTTTCAACAGCTCCCTTTAAAATTATTTTAAATTTTATATTGTATATCCTACCATTCTTAACAATTTCAGAAAATCACATTCATCTTTTAAATTTTATATGAAAGGATGCATTTTATGTATAACTTAGAATATCATCAACTCGCGCAACGCATTCATAAACTACTCAATTTAATTGAAACATATAAATTTGCCATCGTTACTCAAAATAAAAAGAAACAACAATATAAACAAGATATCCAACATTTTATTGAGAGCGAGCTTATTCTATTCTCAGACATATCCTTACAACGCTTTTCTTTGCCTCATTATAATTATTACCAATTTCTTTTAATACATGACCAGAACCCTATTGAAGAACTCACTATCGGCAATACAATTAAGTATCTTGATACCTTACAAAATCAATTATTAGAAATACACAAGTTATTACAAACATTTTTGTAATAATATTTCAAAATGATATTTTTTTAAAATTAAAATTGTAATACTTTTTCATGTATTGTAAAATGAAATCGATTACAGCAATATAGGAGTGATAACATGCATGGCTTTTCTATTTATTTAGGACAACCCATTGATAAATCGTATATTAAACGGATGATTGCTTTGGGATATACTACTATTTTCACATCTGTTCAAATTCCAGAGGAAGATGAAGCATCTAAATATCGCTATTTGGGAGAACTTTTAGATTATTTATCAGACAAACATCTTACCTATATGATTGATATCAATCCTTCATTGCTGAATCATTCTTTTTATGAATTCCTGCAATCATATCATCATGCTCAATTTATGATTCGTATTGATCACAGTACTTCTATAGAAATAATTAATGACATCATTCAACACGGTTTTGACTGTTGCTTAAATGCAAGCATACTTTCCGAATCATTACTTCAACAACTATATGAAAAACTCGAAGACTTTACACATTTATGTTACTGCCATAATTATTATCCACGACCAGATACAGGTTTAACAACTAAATTTGTACATCGTCAAAACTCACTAATTTTAAAGTATAATCCAAACGCAACAATTTTCGGTTTTATCACAGGTACAACCAAACGTGGACCTTTATTCAAAGGTTTAACAACTATAGAATCATCAAGAACACAACACCCTATTGAAAGTGCACAGCTACTATTAGATCATCAGACAACACAAATTTTGATTGGTGATTCTAAACTTAATACGCCACTAGACGAACAATTAATGAATGTATTGTCCCATAGAACATTCACATTCACAGTTGATTTATTTGATATTCAAGCCACTACGATATTACAGCAAACGCACACTGTACGCCCAGACAACCCACAAGATGTAATTCGATCACAAGAATCTAGACACTATTGTACAAGTGAAATGAATGCTTTTAATACGACAAATCGAGACAAGGGTACAGTGACAATTGATAATAAACTGAACGGACGCTATCAAGGAGAATTACAACTCTTGAAAGCTGACTTACCAGCGCATCCTCATGTTAATGTTATAGGTAAAATTTGCGAGTCTGAGCGTAGATTGATCCATTGTATGAAGCCAAATGATACATTTAAATTTATTATTAAACAAGGGAGTAGAAATTAATGAGTGATTTAACTACTGAATCCAGAAATAAAGCTACAATGCATTTAGATGAAATGTCTATTACAGAAATTCTTAAAACAATGAATGATGAAGACCAAAAGGTTCCTCAACAAATTAGAAAAATTATACCAGAATTGGCTAAAGTCATAGAAATCACGACAAAACAATTTAGGGCTGGTGGTCGAATAATTTATATGGGTGCGGGAACGAGTGGAAGATTAGGTGTACTTGATGCTGCCGAATGTGTCCCTACCTTCAATACGTCCCCAGATGAAGTCATTGGACTAATTGCAGGCGGTCAAAGAGCAATGACAGTTGCTGTTGAAGGTGCTGAAGATAGCACTTCTTTGGCAGAAGAAGATTTACATCATATTCACCTTAATGAAAAAGACGTTGTGATTGGTATTGCTGCAAGTGGTAATACACCTTATGTTATCGGAGGATTAAAATATGCAAATAGCATTGGTGCACATACCGTTTCAATTGCATGCAATACAAATACTAAAATAAGTAAAATAGCTACAAAAGCAATTGAAGTTAATGTAGGCCCTGAAGTTTTAACAGGTTCCACAAGATTAAAATCAGGAACAGCACAAAAATTGATACTTAATATGATTTCAACAATCACAATGGTTGGTGCCGGTAAAGTATATGATAATCTCATGGTCGATGTAAAAGCTACAAACCAAAAATTAATTGACCGTTCTATACGCATCGTACAAGATATCTGTGACACATCATATCAACAATCTGAGAAGCTATATAATGCCGCAGATCATAACCTTAAAGTTGCTATCGTTATGCATATGTGTGATACATCAAAAGCAGACGCAAAACAACGTTTAGACAATAATAATCATATCGTTAAGCAAGCAATCAGAGATTAAACCAAATACTTAAAATAATTTATGTATATAGGAGGGTTTTACGATGTCTAAAGAACAAAAACTTGCAGAAAACATTGTAAATGCAGTTGGCGGTTTAGAGAACATGGAAAATGTTATCAATTGCATGACGCGCGTTAGAATTAAAGTGCACGATGAAAACAAAGTTGACTATGATAAATTAAAATCTATTGACGGCGTTATGGGTGTGGTCAAAGACGACCGTGTACAAGTTGTCGTTGGGCCTGGCACAGTTAATAAAGTAGCTGACCATATATCTGAAATGAGTGGTGTGCGTTTAGGTGAAACCATTCCACAACATAATAAAAATTATAAAGCTGAAACTGAAGCAAGAGCTAAAGAAAACAAGGCGGCTTTTCAAAGCAAACAAAAACGCGGTAAGTTCAATAAACTATTAAAAACAATCGCAAATATATTTATCCCATTGATTCCAGCATTTATTGGTGCAGGTTTAATTGGTGGTATTGGGGCTGTTTTAAGCAATTTACTTGCGGCGGAGGTCATATCAGGCGCTTGGATTACGCAACTTGTCACTGTTTTTAATGTAATTAAAGATGGTATGTTAGCTTATTTAGCAATCTTCACGGGTATCAACGCTGCAAAAGAATTTGGTGCAACACCAGGTTTAGGTGGTGTTATTGGTGGGACAACATTATTAACAGGTTTAACAGAAGAAAATATGATTACTAATATTTTCACAGGTGAACCTTTACAAGCAGGACAAGGTGGCATTATAGGTGTTATCTTTGCAGTTTGGTTATTAAGTCTCGTAGAAAAGAGATTACATAAAATTGTACCAAATGCCATAGATATCATCGTGACACCTACAATTACTTTGTTCGTTATCGGCTTATCAACAATCTTTATCATTATGCCATTAGCTGGCTTTGTTTCTGACGGTTTAGTATCCGTAGTCAATGGGGTTATTGATATCGGTGGCGTCTTTAGCGGCTTTATCATTGGTGCTTTCTTCCTACCATTAGTTATGTTAGGATTACATCATATATTTACGCCTATTCATATTGAGATGATTAATCAATCTGGTGCTACTTACTTATTACCTATTGCTGCCATGGCAGGTGCAGGACAAGTTGGCGCCGCATTAGCACTTTGGGTAAGATGTAAGAAAAATACTACTTTGAGAAATGCAATTAAAGGTGCACTTCCTGTTGGTTTCCTCGGAATTGGTGAACCTTTAATTTATGGGGTTACATTACCTCTTGGTAGACCATTCTTCACAGCATGTATTGGTGGCGGTATTGGTGGCGCAGTAGTTGGTGGTATCGGACACATTGGTGCCAATGCTATTGGACCAAGTGGTATTTCATTGTTACCTTTGATTTCAGATCATATGTACTTAGGATATATTGCAGGATTAATCGCTGCTTACATCGGTGGTTTCCTCTTCACCTTCTTTTTAGGTACAACAAAATCAATGAGAGAATCTGATAACTTAGGTGGTTAAACTATGACCAACGTACTTTATAAAATTGATAACATATATGAAACTTTTACAAAAAGTGAAAAGAAAATTGCTGATTTTATTTTAAATGAACCGCATCGTATTATTAATATGTCTGTCCAAGATCTTTCTAATGAAATTAATACAAGTACTGCTTCAATTGTTCGTTTTAGCAAAAAAATTACAGAAAAAGGCTTTCAAGAACTTAAAATTACAATTTCACGTTATTTGCCTGAAGATGCAATTAACAATAATCATATGGAATTAATTGATAATGAATCAGTCGATATTATCAAATCTAAAATGTTAGCTAGAGCAACTGATACAATGAGTTGTGTTGCGTCACAAATTGAGCAACATCATATCGATGACATCTGCGACACATTGAAACATGCGCGCACTATATTTTTATTTGGTTATGGCGCATCACTCGTCATTGTCACGGATTTATATCAAAAATTGTCTCGCATAGGTTTAAATGTACGTTTAATACAAGAAACACATTTATTAATGACTACCATGGCTACGCATGATGAAAAAGATTGTATTTTTTTCGTTACCAACCAAGGTAGTCATAGTGAAATGCAATCTATGGCTAAAGTTGCTACCGACTATAATATACCTATCATTACGATCTCAAGCTCGAATAATAACCCTGTAGCTAAAATTTCTGATTATACTTTAATTTATGGTCAAACAGATGAGAATGAACTACGCATGGCCGCAACAACATCTTTGTTTGCGCAACTTTTTACTGTAGATATTCTGTATTATCGATTTATTGCTTTAAATTATCAACGCTCATTGGATTCAATCACACAGTCAAAAATGGCACTTGATAATTATCGTAAACATTTATCAAAAATTCAATTTAAGCACTAAAACAATGCTAACATTACTTTTTAAATAACATAATAAACAAGAACGACATAGAAATCCTTTATAAAAATGCGATTTCTATGTCGTTCTCTTTTAATCTGGCGTTGACATTATTTGTTTATTACATCTTTACTTTACATCATTTTGGAAAAAGTCGAAAATATTTTTGGCATTATCAGTATTATCAATATTTCCTTTAAATTTATCACTACCAGGACCATATGCATAAGTATTTACATCTTCTCCTGTATGGCCATTTGTAGTCCAACCAGTATGAGATTTGTCGTTAATCGGTTTTTGTACAGCATCTTGAACTTTTTGTAATTGATTCTCATATGCTTTTTCGTCTTTTTTAAGATCTTTAAGTTTTTTAGCTTCGTCTTTTATTTTATCAATTTGGTCTTGTGAAACTTCAAAACCATAGCCATCTTTAATCACTTTCTCCACATTTTTACCCTTGCTGATTTCTTCAGTCATATATTTACCTGAATGTTTCATTTTGTGAATAGCATCTGGATTCCAAACATAATCTTTACCTTTCGCTATAGACATACCACCTGTAGAATGATCTGCAGTAGCTACCACAAGTGTATCTGGATTCTCTTTTGCGTAATTCATAGCATATTCAAATGATTTTTCAAATCCAGACATTTCAGACATTACCCCTGTTACATCATTTGGATGTCCAGATTTATCAATAGAAGCACCTTCTACCATTAAAAAGAACCCTTTGTCATTTTGTTTCAATTTATTTACAGCACTATCTGTCATATCCACTAATTTCGGATTTTTATCTGGAGCGTCTATCTGTAATGGCATATCATTATCTGCAAATAATCCTAATATTTGCTTACTTTTAGAGTTTTGTAGTTCATTTTTATTAGTAACTACATCGTAACCATCTTTTTTAAATTTATTTTTTAAGTTGCCGTTATCTTTACCGAAATACTCAGCGCCCCCGCCTAATAGTACATCTACTTTATGTTTGCCATTAATTTTGTCATTGTAAAATTGTTTAGCAATTTCATCCTTTTTATCACGATCATCTACATGTGATGCGTATGCAGCAGGTGTAGCATCTGTGATTTCAGCAGTAGATACTAGACCAGTTGATTTACCATTTTCTTTAGCTTGTTCTAAAATCGTTTTAACATTATTTTTATTAGCATCGACACCAATAGCACCATTATATGTTTTTTGTCCTGAACTAAATGCGGTTGCACCGGCTGCAGAATCAGTAACATTCTCTTTTGGATCATTTGGATTTGTACGCTGACTACCTATTAGATATTTATCAAAAGCAGTTTGATCCATTTCTTTAGTATCTGGATTATCTGCAAAATAGCGATAAGCAGCATTATACGAAGGTCCCATACCATCGCCAACTAAAAAGATAACGTTTTTAGGGTTTTTTGTATTGCCCATGTAAGCTACATCAGAATTTTGATTTGAATCTTTAGTTTCATCTTTTTTCCCTGCTGCATAAATCCCTTGTCCACTCCCCAATGATGAACCGGCAATAATTGTACCTGCAATTGTAGCAGTAGCTAGTTTATTAATTATTTTCATATAATAACTCCTTTGGATATGTATTATGACCTCAACTTTATTCTAAAGCACGAGTTTTGAGTGAGTATTTTTATATTGTTAATTTTTTGTAAAACATCAGTGTAATGGTACTTTTGATATTATCGATAACAAAATAAGCCATAAATGATACAAGTAAATGTATCATTTATGACTTATTTAAGGTAAATTGTAAAACCTACTGTTTTACGTTTTGCTTTATTATTTAAATTTGCTGATCATCACTTAATTTATGATAGCCTTTCAGGTAATAGAACAATGTCATACAACCTAAGAATACGATACCAATAACAACTGAAACAACTGTTTCTTTATTAAATAACATGCCTATTAACACCATGATAAAGAACGCCATTGTAATATAGTTTGTTATTGCACCACCTGGCATTTTGAACGGATGATTTTTGATTTCTTCACTGTGATTTTTTCTGAATCTTAAATGACTAATTAATATCATAAACCATGGTACCATACCTGGTAAAATTGAGGCACTATATACATAAACAAAAATGCTGTCCGCGCCTTTTATGAATAAAGGCAAGATAACGTTCAATAATGCGCCAATTAAAATACCAATTGCTATTGCAGATACTGTCCAAATAGGAACACCATTTTTCATAACTTTACTGAAAAACTTAGGTAACATTCCTTTTTGAGATAAATTCAACGTCATTCGACTAGCACTGAATATACCAGAATTACATCCAGACATCGCTGCCGTTAAAACTACAAAGTTAATGAGTCCTGCTGCAAATGTAATTCCTACTTTTGCAAATGTTGCAACGAATGGACTACCGATATTTCCTAATTCATCCCAAGGATAAACAGTTACAATAACGAAGATAGCTCCGATATAGAATATTAATATACGCCATATTACACCATTAACCGCACTTTTAATATTTTTTTGTGGGTCTTTCGTTTCACCAGCAGTTATACCAATCAATTCAACACCTTGATAAGAACCAATTACAATAGAAAGTGCAAAGAAGAATCCTATCCAACCATTAGGCATAAAGCCACCATGTGACCATAAATTAGAGAGTCCAATAGCTTCTCCTCCATTACCAAGGCCAAAGAATATCAAACCGAATCCTGCGATAATCATTAAAATAATTGTTACTACTTTGATCATTGCAAACCAAAATTCAAATTCACCAAATGCTTTAACTGATACTAAATTAGCACCTGCCAACAATAATACTACAATAATACCTGGTATCCACTGTGGTAAATCAGGGAACCAATAATTCATATATTCTCCAACGGCGATAACTTCACTCATACCTACAACAACCCATTGGAAAATATTGCTCCATGCTGTCAGATAACCAGCAACTGGATTTATGTAATCACTTGCAAAGTTTGCAAATGAACCTGAGGTTGGATGTAAATATACCATTTCCCCCATAGCTCTCATTACTAAAAATAAAAACAGACCTGCTATTAAATATGCAAATATTACTGAAGGTCCTGTCCACTTGATTGTACTTGTCGCCCCCATAAAGAGTCCGACACCAATTGTTCCACCAAGTGCTATCATCCGCATTTGACGTGCACCTAGTCCCCTTTGTAATTCATTATTCTCATTCATCATTCAAACCCCATCTCATTCAAATATAAGTGATAATAATTCACTTATTATGACGCTATTATACTATAAATTCTAAAAATTAAAACAATTATTTTTTATTTATGTAAGCCCTTACATATGTTTTTATTTTAGATTACTTTGTGAGAAAACGCAATGTAAATTTTATTTTTGATATTATAGCGAACAATTAAATATTCTCATTAGTTAATGAATCAGCACTATTTAATTATGATTATTTTGTGAATTATTTCACAAAAATACTGTGACATAGTATAATATTTTTAATTAATAGAAAGTGAGGATAAAATTTTGAACGAAAAAAATATCAAATGGGATAAAGTTTTTTATGGCAAAGCTTGGGTCCATCATGTCGTAGAGACAATTCGAGCCAAAGATATATTGCAAAGTTTTTATTTAAAGCGTTATCTGTTACGTGCTATTATGGCTGGATTTATCTTAGGCGTGATAACAGTTTTTGTCTTACTCATTAAAGGTTCACTAGCATCTGATGTTCCAACGGGTGTTACAAATTTAGTCGGTGCGATTGCATTCAGTTTTGCTTTAGTATTAATACTTTTTACAAATTCTGAATTATTAACAAGTAATTTCATGTATTTTACAGTCGGGCTTTATTATCGTGTCATTTCGCCATTCCGTGTTTTTAAAATTTTTGCACTTTGTTTTATCGGCAATGCTCTAGGTGGATTAATATTCTTTTTATTGATACGTTCTTCAGATATAATGACACCTGAAATGATGCAACAATTAGAAGCTACAATCGACCATAAAACACTAACTGCAGGTTTTGTCGCCATTCTAATAAAAGGTATTTTTGCTAATTTCTTTATAAACATCTCTCTTGTCATAGCTATGCAAATAGACGATGTTTTGGCAAAGATGTTCGTCATGATGTTTGGTGTATCAATTTTCGCATTTATGGGTTATGAGCACGTGGTTTATAATACTGTTTTATTCGCAGGCGGTATCGTATATCAAAGTGATGTCCTTTCAGTCATACCTGCTTTAATCAATTTGCTTGGTGCAGGTATTGGCAATTATATCGGTGGTGGTTTAGTAATAGGTTTGTTCTATGCTTATTTAAATGATCATAAGCAATATAAAAACAGCAAAATTCATTAACTACAGCTTGAGTTATTGTAATTAAAAGTCGAAGTCTAGTATTTATGAAGTTATAGTTCCTAATTTTATATGATATAATGCTCAATAGATTTTATTATAAAGGAGTTCAATATGAATAAACATCTATTGAAACGAACAATCACAGTTTCAATTATATTTGGCATATTATTTTTCCTGATCAATTATTTTAGTGACAGTGATGTTTCTGCCGGAAATTTAGTGCTAAAAAGTTTACTTACGATTGTTGTATTCGGGATACTATATTACTTAATTTTTACTATTGTAAATTCACCAGAACGAAAATATAAATTCGGTATTACTTTACCTATTTCACTACTCATTGCAATCATTATCAGTGCTATGTTTTCTGCTCTGAAAATCGGTATTATAACTGGCCTGATTATTGGTATAATAGCTGGTTATCTATGGGAATTTATAGATAAACATAAAAACGGTGGTGATAAATCGTGAGCATTTTCATTGGTATTGTTGTTATTATTTTATTAAGCGTAAGTTTAATCCCTAATTTAAAAGCTGTTAAAAAATCTAAAGCTACTGGAGAAAAAAATCCACGTTTTGCAATTATGGTAGGTATTGATTCTATTTTACTCGTGTTAGTTATTGTGACACTAATACTTCAATTTTTAAAATAGGCTATTATTTTCATTTTATATAATAAAAACCCCTTATCGACACTTTTTTAATGTCAAAATAAGGGGTTTTAAATTAAAATTGATTTTGTAAAACAAGAAAATATAAAGCTAACGCTCCTAATAAGTAAACAAGGCTTCCAACCATGAATGAGCGAAATTGTATCTTTAATGGAACTTTTTTATTAAAGATTGGGCCTAAAACTAAATTTCCTATTGCTAAAACAATTGGACCACCTAAAAAAAAGAGAATTAAATATCCATTCATACACTAGCCTCTACTTTTTTCAAAATATTTTTCAATGATAGCTGTACCTGATAAATCTTTACCTGCATAGGCTATGTTACTAAAATCTTGTTTTTCCGTCATATCATTCGTGTTTACAATCACATCTAAACCAGCATTTACCGCTGCAGTTGCCCCATTGACTGAGTCTTCTATGGCTAAACAATTAACTGGGTTAAAATTTAATCTTTGAACTGCTGTTAAATATAGTTCAGGACTTGGCTTTATTTCTTCTACATCTTCTCTTCCAACAACAACATCGATATACGTATCTAACCCCAATTGATCGAATGTGGGCTGAATATCTTTTCTAAAACTGCTAGTCGCAATAGCCATTGGTATATGGCGCACTTTACAATAATCCATAAGTTGTTTCATATGCGTAACAATCGGTAAATGTATACTTGTTTCATTATGCTCTTGATAAATTGCTTCCTTGCGTTCTTGTCCAAGTTGAACCTCCAGATACTGGTGTAAATCTGAAGCTAACCCCCCGATGGATTGTCGATAAAAATCTAAACTAACTTCCTCCAAACCATAATGATTTAGATGTTTATTTATTATTTCAAACAAGTGTTTTTCTGTATCAATAATTGTCCCATCAAAATCAAATATCACTGCGCGATACATACATTACCCTCCTCTAAAATAAACAAGATAAAATCAAATTATTGTCAGTGTATCATACTTTCCGCCTCTCTAGACTGTCATCGCCTCAGATAAAATAAACTAAGATAAAAACACAAAATATTAATGTTTTCATCTTAGTTATGAATTCCTAATTAATTTCAACCTAAAATCAGATATATTTACCTTTTGTTCCAGTATTTTGCAAGTATTGGTCCTGTAATATTATGTATTAAGCTAAATACCGCCCCTGGCACTGCTGATAATGGATTAAAATGTACTGTGGCTAAAGAAACTGCTAATCCAGAGTTTTGCATACCTACTTCTATCGATACTGCTTTTTTATCCGGTCGATCTAATTTTAAAATTTTAGCAAATGTATAACCCAATACATATCCAATCAAATTATGAAGAATGACAACCGCAAAAATAAGTAAACCAGTGGCCAAAATTTGTGCTTTACTACTTCCAACTACAGACGCAAGTATTAATGAAATAGCTACAACAGAAACAATTGGCAATGCAGTGGCAGTCTTATCAGCAAATTTCTTAAATACTTTTTGAAGTACAAAACCAATGATTATTGGTATTAAAATTACTTGAACTACTGACCAAAACATACTAATAAATGAAACTTGTAACCATTCATGCGCAAATAAATATATTAACGCTGGTGTTAAAAATGGAGCTAGTAATGTTGAAACACTAGTAATAGCTACTGACAAAGCAACATTTGCATTTGCTAAATAACTCATAACATTACTGGATGTACCACCCGGACAACATCCAACTAAAATCACACCAATAGCAATTTCTGGAGGTAACTGAAACAGTTTGACAATTAAAAATGCACTTAAAGGCATAATTGTATACTGTAATATCACACCGACAATTACTGATCTAGGTGCTTGAAATATAATTTTAAAATCTTTAGGATCTATGGTTAATCCCATACCTAGCATAACAATCCCTAGTAAATAAGGTACCCAACTACTTAAAGTAGCAAGTTGCACTGGAAATATAAAACCAATGATAGCTGCAATAAGCATCCATACTAAAAACGTATTCGTTGCAAACTTACTTACTTTTGATAACATCTAAACACTTCCCTCTCTGTATTAATAAAGAAGAATGTATCATACTTTAAGCCTTGAAACAACAGAATTTTCTAAATATTATGAATTTAAAATTTGCAACTTTTAAAAAATTTTATACTTCGTTCTAAAGACCTAGTGTCTTCTTTTAAAAAGAGTGGTACAATTTAATAGAATTTAAAACATGTACAATTTTAAGTGCAGTAGAATATTATTTTTAATATACGTATGTCACTTTATATAGATATGGAGGTATAATATGTTTTTAGATAAAACTGAAACGTTTGTATTAAACATCAGTGGTTTAAATAAACGTCATATCCGCAAAAATTTGTTAAAACTTTTGAAACAAGTACACTTTTGTGAATCATTCAAGTTTACTATTTTCAAAAAAAATCATTTATATGCTTTAGAAGTGAATTTACCCAAACAACAACTACCTTATTTAATTAGTTTTCTCAGTTTCCACAATTATTTAATCTATCAAATTTTAGAAAATAATCATGCACATGAACTATTAGACTTAGATCATTTACTATTATCATCCAAACGTTTCGAAATCGCTGTTGACGGCCTTCACGATGCTTTTATTAAAGATAAAGTTATCGATATTATGAATTTACTCAATCACACTGAAACTATTGTTTATACCTTCAATCGAAATACCATCAACGTTTCTTGTTCACCTACAGCATTCTCTAAATTAATTCACGCAATCGCGACACACAACATTGATATTTATAGTGCGACCTATCAACCACGTTTAATGCATAAAACTAGAATTTCTTAAAGTACACGCATGCACAATATCACTAATATAAACAACAAACTAGATCTATTTCTTTTCCACCGAAAATAAATAAACATGAGTCTAAAGTATCAACATCTAAGACTCAAACATAAACGTCAATTTTTATTGTAATTATATAGAAATTGACTTTTTTGTGTTCTGTTATGTACTTACATTATGAGTGAGCGGTCACATGCTCTTGATATGTAAACTTTGTTTATTGAGCAGTATGCACGATCAAAATCGCATATTATTCTCATATCAAAAGGTCCAATTCTTTATTTCTTAAGATTTAAGGCTAATTCATGTTATTAATTTTATAAAATAAGAATACCACTAATTTATTAGGATTAATGAATTATTTCAAATGAGCCTTTACTTTTGTATTTTGATAAATATTCCAAACGATTTTGCATCGTGCTGACGCCCGGGGAAATGATATGAGTGAGAGACTACAGGCTCGAACCATATCCCCAGGCAAGCATGCACGATCAAAATCGTAAGTTTTTTATATAAAACGGAGACATCCATAATGTGTATTCATTTTTAGTTTTATCTTTTGGTTAATTAAATTCATGATTTTCTATTAGTAGTATGAGTTAAATAATACGAAACTTTTTTCTATTGTATTAAAACACATCACTTATAGCGATTTTGCATCGTGCTGACGCCCAGGGAAATGATATGAGCGAGAGACTACAGGCTCGAGCCATATCCCCAGGCAAGCATGCACAATCAAAATCGCAAGTAATTCATATAAAAAGGACCAATCCATTTTTTTCATATGGATTAGTCCTTTTTTTGAGCATAGTTTGATATGCAACCTTTATATTAATTATTTTTTTCTTCAAATACTAAATTTTCAAATGCTTCTCTTACTTGAGGTACAGACATCCCTACTACGACTTGCACATTTTTCCCACTTTTTACTAAACCATGTGCCATCTGTCTATGAGTAAAGTAACCACTATCTTCAACTTTATTGACGTCATTCACTGTCAATCTTAGACGCGTCGTACAATTTGTAACATCTTTAATATTTTCTTTTCCACCCAGACCTTCTAAATAATATATTGCTTTATCTTCAAACTCATTTGTTGAACCAGTTTTTTTAGTACCTTCTGCTTTACCATCCTTGTTTTTATAATCATCTTTACTATATAATTTCATATCCTTGTCGTCTTTTTTACGTCCAGGAAGAGGAATATCAAATTTAACAATTAAAAACTTGAATAAAAAGAAATAAATTGCTGTAAAACCTAAACCAATTACAATTTGAATCACATAAGTTAACCAATGATTCTGTGCCAAAGGTATCCAATTCGTAGCAAAGAAATCTAATAACCCTCCGCCAAAGTTACCTACTAAGCCAAAACCATACATTAACGTATCCATTGTTGCTGCTAAGATTGCATGTAAAACGAATAAATAAGGTGCTATAAATAAAAATGTGAACTCTAATGGTTCAGTGATGCCAACAACAATCGCTGTCAATGTTGCTGGAATTAACAATGCTGCAATTTTCTTTCTATTTTTTTTTGGCGTCGTTGCATACATTGCGAGAGCAATACCAATTGAGCCGAAGACTTTCCCATTACCTTGTAACATAAAACCATACGGGAACAATTCTTTTAATGGCTCTTTACTTTTAGCAAATTCATTTACATGTTCAAACCATTCAGCTTTCAACCCATGATTCACAACAACAGGACCTACTTCTATTGGCGCATAAATAAAATGATGTAATCCAGTTGGTATCAATACTCTTTCTAAGAAATGATACAACCAAACACCTATATAACCAGACCCAATAATAAAACCTTGCAATGAAGAAATACCGTTTTGTACCGTTGGCCATACGATACAAGTAATTAAAGCAATCGGTAACATGACAAAAAATGAAATCGTCACTACAAATGTCAAACCTTGAAATACACCAAGCATTTCAGGTAATTTTTTGCTATAAAATCGATTATGTATCCATGTCACAATGCTTGAAATAATAATACCGCCTAGAATATTAGTGTCTAATGTTTCTATACCAGCAATCGCTTTTAACCCCGTTACATTTTCCACACCTTTTTCCAAATTTGCTCCGAATGTGTGTGGCCATTGCGTTAATATGGCATTGATAAAAGTATTAAACATTAAATATCCCATTAATGCTGCTAATGCTGCATGTCCAGGTGCTTTTTTAGCCAAGGATAAAGGTAGTCCAACAACAAACACCACTTCCATGTGATTAAATATTGTCCAACCACCAGACTCTATCACTGACCATATTTTGAACCAATTCGTACCTTCTTCTGCAATACTACCCATTATTGAAGGATTTTTAAATAGCGTCGCTAAACCGAGTACAATACCAAAAAATGCAAACATCAATACAGGTACAATCATTGCACTCCCAAATCTCTTTATTGCGTTCATATAAATTTCCCCTTTCTTTCTAAATTTCTGAAATTATACATTTATAATTATAAAGTGCTTATCAATTCGAATGATTAATATCAATTTATCTTCGATTTTATAGTAAACGCTTACATACAAACAATAGTTTGACGCTATTACGAACAATTTTGTACAATAAGATTATATTTTCAAAACATGAAAATTTTTTCAAAATTAGAGGTGAGAGCATTGCTTTTAGATGAACGTATTAACAATAATTTTAATAAATTAAATGAAAACGACCTACAAATCGCTCATTTTATAAACACACATATATCAGATTGTAAAACAATGAAAATACAAGACCTAGCGACTTATACACATGCATCAAATGCAAGTATCCATCGTTTCACTCGTAAGTTGGGGTTTGATGGCTATAGTGATTTTAAATCATATTTAAAATTTGAATCTGAACAAGTTCATCAATTACCTTCTGACTCTATGAACGCTTTTAAGCAAGAAATTGAAAATACCTTCACTTATTTAGAGCGTATTGATTACGACCTAGTGACAGACAAAATATATCAAGCTGAAACGGTATACTTATATGGCACAGGTGTAGCACAAATGAACGTTGCGCAAGAAGCTCAAAGAATTTTATTAACCATACATAAAAATATTATTGTGCTACACGATGTACATGAATTTAAAATGGTATTAAATAAAGCTTCTGATAATGATTTATTTTTTATTATTTCTTTATCCGGAGAAACAGATCACTTATCTGACATAACGAATTTACTGCAACTGCGTCAAAAGTATTTTATTTCTATTACTACGCTCCAAGATAACACATTAGCTCAAAAAGCAAATTATAATATTTACGTTTCAAGTAATACTTTTTATTTAACAAATGGCATCGATTATTCCAGTTTTATCAGTTATCATATATTTTTTGAAACGGTACTGCGTAAGTTTAATGAGCGCAAACAATAGGGTCAATTTACACATAATAATTAATCTATAAAAGAAAAGAAGGCTGGACAAATTAATTGTCTCAGCCTCTTAGTTTTACTACCTTTTTTATTGAGTTCGGTTGAATTAATATAATGATTTTATTGTTCCTCTTCATATGCTTCTAGCGTTGTTTGAAGCTTATCAAATAACATTTCAAAACCATGCGCAGTGGAATCATGATATTCCTTTTTCTTTTGCTTATATTCTAACGATGTCAGTCTACGTTCTCTAGGCACATAAGCTGTGTAACTAAAAATCATTTGGGTAATACCTGGCTCTCTTTCAAACATCTCAACTTCGATGGTATCTTCAGAGTCACTTAATTCAGGCATACCTATAGTCATAACAATATATTCATTTGGGTTCAATGTAACATATGAACCCTTTACTATATTCTCTTTTCCTTTACGTACATCAATAATTTTATAGCCACCGTTTTGTACAGCATCTATTTCTATTGATTTATTCGTTCGTTCAGTTGTCATAAACCATTGTTTAAGAAATCGTTGCTCGGTCCAAGCTTGATATACTAATTCAGGTTCAACTTTAAAAAGTCGTTCCAATTGAATTTCTACATTTTCATTTTCCACATTGTATCTAGCCATGATTGTTCACCTACTTTCACTCTTATTACTATTCTAACTCATTATACTAGACTTCTAAACAATAATACTATGAAATCCAACTTCCCTTTATTTTCACTATAAAAGTGACAGCCTATTTATTCTATCGTTATTAGTCAGTAAACGTCAAAATTTTACCCTTTTTTATTTAAAATGCTCAATTTTAAATATCGCATCATTTCTTAAAAACAGGGCAGTCAGTCTATATTCAAATGGTATAAACCAATGCCCTTTCTTATAATCAATTTTTTTTATTTAATCTTGGTAATCTAAAGAAGATTGCAATTAGTCCACAAACACCTAGAATGATAGGATAAATAGAATATGGCATTAACGAAATTGGTGAAATAGATGCCACACCTGCTGCTGCTATAACTTGCGGACTATAAGGTAATAAGCCTTGAAAACAACTTGCAAACATATCTAAAATACTTGCAGATTTTCTTGGATCAATATCGTATTCGTCCGCTATTTCTTTAGCCAAGGGCCCTGCCATTAAAATCGAAATTGTATTATTGGCAGTTGAAATATCAGCTGCACTTACAAGTCCTGCTATGCCTAATTCTGCACCACGTTTTGATTTAACCCTATTGCGTACAAAATTCAATAACCAAGTTATACCACCATTATGTTGTATCAATGCTACAAGTCCGCCAATTAATAGTGCAATAATTGCAATATCTTCCATGCCAACAATTCCTTTTGAAATCGAACTAAGCAAGCCTGACCAACTAAATGACCCATCAACTAAGCCAATAATAGCAGATAATACAGTGCCACCAATCAATACGATAATTACATTGATGCCTGCAAGCGCTAAAATCAGTACCAATAAGTATGGAATAACTTTAATAAAATTGTAATCATATGATTTTGTTGTATCTATCTGAGCACCATGAGTTAAAAACCATAGCGCTATAACAGTAAATATCGCGCCCGGTAATACAATTTTTATGTTCACTTTAAACTTATCACTCATTTTAGTCTTTTGAGTACGTACTGCAGCAATTGTCGTATCAGAAATCATTGATAAATTATCACCAAACATTGCGCCACCTACTACAGTAGCCATTGTAATCGCTGCAGAGACATCCGTCGTCTGACTTAAACCAAAGCCAACCGGTGCTATTGCTGCAACTGTACCTACTGAAGTACCCATTGAAAGTGATACAAACATACAAATGATAAATAATCCGACGATAATTAGGTTCTCAGGTATGAAAGATAGTCCTAAATTAACCGTTGACTTGACTCCACCCATATCTTCAGTGGTTTGAGAAAATGCACCCGCAAGTAGAAATATTAACATCATCAAAATAATATTTGAATGTCCTGCACCTTTTGTAAACACATCTACTTTTTTATAAAATGTTTCTTTTCTATTCATCAATAAGCCCGCGATAGATGCAATAACGATTGCAACATTAAGTGGCATTATTGAAAAGTCACCAGTAATAACGCCCACACCTAAAAATATACCAACAAATATAATAAGCGGTACAAGCGCCCATGCATTACCTTTTTTATTTTCCGCCATACAAAACCTACTTTCTTTATCATTACTTTAATAATCAATCATTTAATATATTTACCATAAAAAATAAAAAACTCTTTTCTTGTAGAAGAAAAGAGTAAATCATTACATCTTTAATCTTATCTTCTAGCATAAATTATGCTACTGGAATTGGCACACGCATCACCATGTTGCCGAAGTTTCAAAGGGCCAGTCCCTCCACTTCTCTAGATAAGCTATTTTATTTATTTTATAACAGTACACTATTCATGCAACTTCGTCAATTATATATTTGTAATATGAAATGATACCTAAACTCAAATATTATTCTGTTGGCCTAACAATTGTAAATGTATCACCAATTGATGCATAATCATTTCCGGCTAACCGGCAAACGGCTTCTAGTGCTTGCGCATTTATCTTACTGTCCTCAAAATACACATCTTCATTAATATGAAACATTAATACCTCACCAATAATTAGATCTGATCCCTCTTCAGCATCTCCTAATGGAATCATCTGCTCTAATTTACATTCCATACGTATTTTCGCTTGCTCAATGCCAGGTACAGATATAAGTTCCGAATCGACAAGGGTTAATTCTGTGCGATCTAATTCATTTTCTCTACGCTCCAATGGTGCAGCTGTGCGATTAATTTGTTCTACATTTGTTTCATCAGTAATATGCACTACAAAAGTTTCAGTCTCTTCAATATTAAGCGAAGTGTCTTTACGCTTGCCTTTTGAACGTCCTGTAGAAATCATAATCATCGGTGGTGCACTATTTACTACGTTAAAGAAACTGAACGGTGCCGCATTTAACTTGCCATTTTTATCTTGAGACGTAACAAATGCTATCGGTCTAGGTATGATACTGCCACTCAATAATTTATAGTTTTGCCTTTTAGACAATTGACTTGCTTTAAAATGTTTCACTGAAATTCACTTTCCTTTCATAAATAAAAAGTGGCTATGTCAAAATGTCAGTGCGTAAACCTTTCATTTAAGCACTAATCACTTTGAAATAGCCATCTATCAAATTAATCTAATTGTGTGCCACCGGTAACGCCATATACTTGACCGGTTGTGTAACTTGATTCATCAGCTGCTAAATGAACATACACGCCAGCTAATTCTACAGGTTGACCTGCTCTACCAAGTACTTCTTTTTGGCCAAATGTCGGAATTTTCGATTGTGGTTGTCCACCTGATATTTGAAGTGGTGACCAAAATGGTCCTGGTGCGACACAATTAACGCGGATACCTTTAGCACCTAATTCTTCAGACAAGCTTTTAGTCAACGATATGATTGCAGCTTTTGAAGCTGCATAATCATGTAAAATAGGACTAGGATTATAACCTTGAACAGATGATGTTGTCGTAATTGTAGCACCTGGTTTCAGATAATCGATTGCTTTTTGTACTGTCCAAAATATTGGATACACATTTGTTTCAAAAGTTTCAGTAAATGATGCTGTATCAAAGTCTTTAAGCGTATCTCTGTATTGCTGATGACCCGCTACGAGTGTAACATTATCTAAACCACCTAACGCATGATATGCACGCTCTACTAACTCATAATTGAATTGTTCATTACGTAAATCACCCGGTATTAGCACAGCTTTTTGTCCAGCCGATGCAATAACTTCTTTTACTTCTTCAGCATCCTCTTGTTCTGATGGCAGGTAATTAATCGCAACATCAGCACCTTCTTTAGCATAAGCTATCGCAGCAGCCCTACCTATAGCTGAATCTCCACCTGTTACTAACATCTTTAAACCTTTCAATCTACCATAACCAATATATGAAGTTTCTCCACAATCTGGTTTAGGGTTTAAATTTTTTTGTAAACCTGGAACAGCTTGTTCTTGTTTTGGAAAATCTGCATTTGAATATTTCGTTCTAGGATCTTGAAACGCCATGGCATAATCCTCCTCAAAAATAATGATTATAATTATTTTGTACCCAAATTAAATCGTCCATAACATAGCTATTACTTTAAGATTCATTTAATAATTTCTGTACAAATGTTACGAAGTAATCTGGTACTTTTTCTAAAATACGTTCGTCGGGATCATATTTGGGATGATGTAAATCATACTCACTATTCGAGCCAATAAAGACAAATACACTTGGATACTTATTGGCAAAACCAGAAAAATCTTCGCCAATCGTTAAGGGCTGTTCCATTATATTCACATTATAACCCACTTGTTTAGCAACGTTGATTGCATCATCTGTTAATTTTTCGTCATTGATAACCGCACCTGGCAAACGGATATATTCTGTTTCAATTTCAACATCAAATACTTCTGCCAGTCCATTGCCAATTTCTCTTAACCTTTTTTCAATGAATGTACGAATACGTTCATCAAAACTTCTCACTGTACCTTGTACATAAGCTTGATCTGCAATAACATTCCATGTGTTACCACAAGAGACTTCTCCTATCGTTACCACGGCATTATCAAAAGCAGATAAATTTCTGCTAACGATAGATTGAACGCTATTGATTAATTGACCTAACACAACGACTGGATCATTGCCTTGTTCAGGTTTTGCTGCATGCGCACCTTTACCTTTAATTTTAAATTCAAAACGATCTACAGAAGATGTCACAGCACCGGATTTCACTGCAAATAAACCTATATCCATAGTAGGATAATTATGATAACCTAGCACTGCTTTTGTACCATCAATGGCACCTGACTCAGCTAATTTAACAGCACCATAGCCTAGCTCTTCGGCAGGTTGAAAAATAAAACGTACCCTACCCTTTAATTGACCTTCAATTTCTTTTAATCTTGTAGCTACTGCTAAAATACTGGCCATATGGATATCATGCCCACAAGCATGCATAATGCCTTCATTAGTTGATGTGAATTCATGTACAACTTCTTCATTGATTGGTAATGCATCAATATCTGATCTAACAGCAACAAATGAATCTCCTTGTCCTACTTCTGCAATCAAGCCAGTTTCCAAAGGTATATCTAAAATTTTAATTTCATAACTCTCTAAAATACGTCTTAATCGTTTCGTTGTTTCATATTCATCATCCGACAATTCAGGAAACTGATGAAATGTACGTCTCCACTTTACATAATCTTCATATTGTGGCATTACATGTCACGTCCTTTCTAAATTTATAAAACGTTTTAAAAAATAATATAGTATTGTTACAATCACTACTCCGAGCGCTAAATTATTAGAAATTAGGATAAGCACCATCGTTAGTATTACGATGAAAGCGTTTATTAATGGCGCTTGGCGTATAAAAGGTATTGTGCGTCGATCAAATGTATTCAACGAAATGGTAATGAGTACAGTAGCTAAAACAGCCATTGGAATATGTCCTATAATTTCACCAAAAACAAATAAACTTACCAGTAAAAAACTACCGGTAACAAACGTCGAAACTCTCGAATTTGCACCCATTGTCACATTAAAACGCGATTGCCCAACAAGCGCACTTCCACCATAACCGCCAAATAACCCTACTACAAAATTAGCTATACCTTGACCTATCGATTCACGATTTTTATCACTTGTTGTAGCAGTTACTTCATCCATCATACCTGCTGTTAAAGTCGTTTGAACAATTGCAACAATAGCCATCATTAATCCATATAACAACGCAGGTAATAAGAAATTAACATTTAATATTTCAGTAGGGATACTTGGAAAAGGCAGTTTAATATGTATTGAAGATAAATCATGCACATATTTAATATCAGGCTTTAATATCCACGAAAATATAGTCAATATTATGATTGATATTAACGGTGCAGGTATAATTTTGATATATCGATTACTCAACCAAATAATTAAAAATGACATGATTGCAACACTATACGTTGCCATAGAAATCCCCAAGATATTCTTTAGTTGAGATGTGAATAATAGTATTCCTAAAGCATTCATAAATCCAATTACTACACCTACTGGTATCAATGCTAGCCATTTATTAACTCGAAAATATCCCAATATAACTTGAATGATTCCCATAAATAATGTAGCTAATATGACTGCTTGCATCCCATGACTTGCTGCTAAAGGTGCTACGACTAATGATACACCACTACTTGGCGCTGAAACCATCAGGGTTCTATTGCCAGTCAAGCTGAGTACGAGCATCATCAAACCAGTACTTAACATACCGATTGTTGGGGTTACGCCTGCTATAAATGAAAAAGCAATTGCTCCAGGTAGCAATGCCAGTGCAAGTAATATACCAGTAAGCATATTCTGTACTATGTCGCCTTTCCATTGATTAATATATTCAGCGTTACTCACACTATATTTCACCCCCAACCCCTTTAGTTACTATACTATCATAATTGTCAAAATATTTTATTAACTTACCTTTTATGTACTCTTAGATTTTACGTTTAGGAAGTATGTATATTACATAAATATATAAAATGAAAATAGAGCAAGGAACAAATCAATATTGTTGATTTCATTCCTCGCTCTATCTAATGTCAAAAGTCTTAAAAATTCATTTTAATTACAGTTTCACTTTTAAAGTTTTATGCGATTATCAAATAGTACCTTGCCATCTTTAATCACTCTTTCTGCGTGATTAATACCATAATGATAAGGAATATATTCATGATTCGGTGCATCCCAAATTACAATATTTGCTTTATCACCCTTATTGATGGTACCTGCATCAACATTAATCGCTTTAGCTGCATTCACTGTCACTGCATTCCAAATTTCATTTGGGGATAATTTTAATTTTAATGCTGCAATAGACATCACTAATTGTAAATTATTAGTCACACAGCTACCTGGATTGAAGTCAGTAGCTATGGCAATAGCGCCGTCGTTATCTAACATACCTCTTGCATCTGCATATGATTCCTTATCAAGATAAAAAGTTGTACCTGGCAGTAATACCGCAACGGTATCACTATCTTTCAATTTTTGTTTGCCTTTTTCACTAGATGCTACCAAATGATCTGCAGAGATTGCATTTTCATCAATTGCAAGTTCTAAACCACCTAATGGATCAATTTCATCTGCATGAATTTTAACATCAAAGCCTTGTTTTTTAGCCGCTTCCATATAAGCTTTAGATTCTTCTACAGTGAACACACCTGTTTCACAGAAAATATCAGCAAAGTCAGCATACGGTTTAACTTCTGGCAATAAATCTATCATTTCTTGTAAGAAAGCTTGGTTAGACTTCGCATCCTTTGGTACAGCATGTGGCCCAAGGAAAGTATGTTTCATGTCTAAATTATATTTTTTTGCTAATCGGTTTGAAACACGCAATTGTTTAAGTTCATTTTCTTTATCTAATCCATAACCACTCTTACTTTCAACTGCTAAGACACCGTGTTGTAACATGGTTAATAGGTTTTTTTCTGCTTTTTCAAAAAGTTCGTCTTCTGTCGCTTGACGTGTAGCTTCTACAGTAGATAATATGCCGCCACCTTGTTCAAGTATTTCTAAATAAGAGACATCTTGACGTTTGAGTGACATCTCATGTTCACGTGAGCCACCATGTACGAGATGCGTATGTGCTTCTACTAATGCAGGTGAAACGACTTTTCCTGAGGCATCTATTGTCTCATTTGCTTCATAAGCCTCAGAATGTTCACCAGCATAAACAATCTTGCCATCTTGCACAACTACTGTTCCATTTTCAATAATGTTTAAATCATCTAATTCTTTGCCTTTTAAAGGGCGATTGGTAGCCTTCGGTAAAATTAGTTGTTTAATGTTTTGAATGATTAAGTCGTTCATTTTTTATCTCCTTTCCCTGTAATCATTGGAATGTGAATACCTTTTTCATTTGCTACATTAATCGCTGATTCATATCCTGCATCAGCATGTCTTACTACTCCCATACCCGGATCTGTAGTTAATACTCGTCCTAACCGTTTGTCTGCCCTTTCTGAACCATCAGCAACAACTACCATGCCGGCATGTAATGAATAACCCATTCCAACACCTCCACCATGATGGAATGAAATCCAAGATCCACCTGCTGCAGTATTGATTAACGCATTTAATATTGCCCAGTCTCCTACAGCATCTGATCCATCCTTCATGCCTTCAGTCTCACGATTAGGACTAGCTACTGAACCTGAATCTAAATGATCTCGACCAATTACAATTGGTGCAGAAATTTCACCTTCACGTACAAGTCTATTTAATGCCAATCCCATTTTTGCACGTTCTCCATAACCTAACCATGCAATTCTTGAAGGCAATCCTTGAAATGCAATTTTCTCTTGTGCTAAATCTAACCAACGAATAAGTTTTTCATTTTCAGGAAATAGCTTTCTCATTTCTTCATCTGCACGTTCAATGTCTTTAGGATCTCCGCTTAATGCTGCAAACCTAAATGGTCCCTTACCTTCACAGAATAATGGTCTGATATATGCTGGCACAAATCCAGGAAAATCAAAAGCATTTTTTAAGCCGTCATTGTATGCGACTTGTCTTATATTATTTCCATAATCAAAAGCGACCGCACCTTGTTTTTGAAATTCTAACATCAATGAGACGTGTTTATGCATTGACGCTTGAGATTCTTTTACATATTATTTTGGATCTTTATTGCGTAGTGCACTTGCTTCTTGTAATGAATACCCTTGTGGCACATATCCATTTAAAGGATCGTGTGCACTCGTTTGATCCGTAATAATATCAATGCTAAATCCTTTATCTAAAATTGCTTGATGTACATCGACCGCATTACCTACCAATCCAATAGATAATGGCTTGCCCTGTTTACGTGCGTCTTCTGCTAAAGTTAAAGCTTCATCTAAGTCTCGTGTCTTCACGTCACAATAACGTGTATCAATACGCTTATCAATGCGGGTTTCATCTACGTCAACACCAATGACAACACCGCCATTCATTGTAACTGCCAATGGTTGCGCACCACCCATACCGCCAAGACCAGCAGTTAGCGTAACCGTCCCATTTAATTTGCCATTAAAATGTTGATTAGCGAGTTCACCAAATGTCTCGTATGTACCTTGAACGATACCTTGTGAACCTATGTAAATCCAACTACCCGCAGTCATTTGGCCGTACATCATTAATCCTTTTTGATCTAATTCATTAAAATGATCCCAGTTTGCCCATTCAGGTACTAATACAGAATTAGAAAGTAATACACGTGGTGCTTCTTCATGTGTTTTAAATACAGCAACTGGTTTACCTGATTGGACTAACATCGTTTCATCAGCTTCTAATGAACGCAGCGTGGATTCAATCGCTTCAAAGGCTTCCCAGTTGCGAGCTGCTTTACCTATGCCACCATAGACAACCAAATCTTCAGGTCTTTCTGCAACTTCAGGATCTAAATTATTATATAGCATTCGTAACACTGCTTCTTGTTCCCAACCTTTACACTCAATCTCTAAACCTTTTTTTGCTTTAATTTTTTTCATGAAAAATCTCTCCTTCATCGATTTAAATTGAACCTTTGTTTTGATATTTAAAATATCCATAATGCAAACGGAATTGTAATCAGTAGTGTTAGTACTACTCTTTCAAACCAAATAAGCACAAGTTTTCCTATCGAAATTTTAATTTCTGTAGATAATATGACCGGAACAACGCTTGAAAAAAAGATAATCGCTGAAACACTCATTACTGCTACTGTAAACCTTGTTGCTAAATCAGCTGATTGTGCAATTGCAGCGGGTAATAACATTTCAACAATTGAAATCGTTGAAGCCTGTGCTAATACTCCCACATTTTCTACTGGGAAAATGCTGATAAATGGATAAAAGATGTAAGATATATATTCGATTACTGGTGTGAATTCTGTGATTACTAGTCCTAGAAAACCAATTGACATGATAGAAGGTAAAATAGCTATAGTCATTACGACACCATCTCTTAAATTTTCAAATACATTGTCAATTAATGACTTAGACTGTTTCACTGCTAATTTTGCTTCTAACCAAGACTCTTTTAACAATGGCATGTTTCTGCGAATCTCTTCTTGATATGGTTGATCTTTATATGTCGTATGCTTTTCAAATCTGATAGGTGGGAGTTGTACGGTAATAGCAGTAACAATAAATGTCACTACGAGTGTAAACCAAAAATATAAATTCCAATGCTGAATAATACCTAGTGTGTTAGCTACAATAATCATAAACGTAGCGGAAACCGTAGAAAATCCAGTTGCTACAACTACAGCTTCTTTATGTGTGTAACTACCACTCTTGTAGACTTTGTTTGTTATCAGCAATCCTATTGAATAACTACCAACAAATGATGCTACTGCATCGACAGCTGATTTTCCTGGCGTCTTAAATATTGGTCGCATTATCGGACGACAAATCACATCGATAAACTCTAACAATCCGAAACCTACTAAAAATGATAAAAATATCGCTCCTATAGGAATTAAAACACTTAATGGTATCGCTAGCTTTTCGTATAAAAATGGTCCGATACTTTCTTTTAAAACAAAAGCAGGCCCTATATTGAAAACAACCATGAAAGCAATGAATACCCCTGCTACTTTAAATAAACTAAAGATTATGTTTGTTTTCGATTCATTCCACCGCTGATTAAGAAATGGATGAATTGCACCTATAATAATTAAAATCAATACATAATATGGTAAAACAGGTTTCACTATTAGTGTGATCCATTGCACAATATGATCAATCATAATTGTTGATTGACCTTGTATAGTCACAGGAACAAAGAAAAAAATAATACCAATCAAGCTATAAATGAAAAATCTCCACATGTACTTCACGCCCCTAACATGAAAGTACGACTCCCTCTATATCTAAAAGTATAATATGTTATTATATAGACTACCAATATCAATAAACTAATTATTAATAGCTTTAAACTATAAATACACGAATCATTTAGGAGTGACATTCATTTGAAAATTATTCAATTAGAATATTTTATTGCTGTCGTTAAATATAATAGTTTTACAAAGGCTGCAGATTTTTTACATATAAGCCAACCGTCTTTAACGAATACAATTAAAAAAATAGAAGCAGATTTAGGTTATGATTTATTTTTAAGAACTACAAAGGATATTAAAATTACAGAAAAAGGTATCCATTTTTATAACTATGCCGTTCAACTCGTGCAAAGTTATCATCAAACGCTGGAAAAAATGTATGATTTAAAAATGGGGCATGCACCTAAAATAAAATTTTCTATTCTTGAATCTTCCAATCAATGGATCTCACAAGTAGTTGCTATGCATCAAAAGGAATATGCAGACCAAACATATCATGCTTCAGAAGTACATGATCAGAGCACCATATTAGAGCGACTTTTAAATTTTGAAAATCATCTAGGCCTAACAAATGAGCAGATTGTCCATGACGATATACACTCTGTCCCACTATATAAAGAATCTTATGTACTCATAACGCCTAAAAATACATTCCCGAATAGCAAAAAAGTTTCTATTAAATCTTTACCACTAATTTTACCTACAAAAGGTTCACAAGTACGCAAGCATTTAGATGACTATTTTAACCGTCTAAATATTCATCCAAATATTATTATTGAAGCCGACCGCTTTGAAGCTTCAACTAATTTCGTTCATCGAGGATTAGGTTATGCAGTCATACCACGTGTCTATTACCAATCTTTTAATGCACGAGATTTAGATGCAATTGAAATTAAGCCAACACTCAGTCGTACGATTTACATCAATTACTTAAAAAAAAGAAAGCACCCTGAACGAGTACTTTCCTTTATAGATTTATGTCTTTATTATTGGAATATTAAAGAATAAAATGATGTAAAAAATTAGCTGAGAGCTTTGCTGTACGATTATCGACATCATATTTAGGGTTGGTTTCAGCAATGCTAATCGTTGAGACTTTTTCATTTGGGATAATACGTTTGGCAAGTTCAAGTACAATATGTGGAAATAGGCCTAATACTGCATTAGCACTTACGCCTGGTGCGTATGCGCTATCGATAACATCCATACATATTGTGAACATAATAACGTCATGGTTGTGTATAAAACGTTCTACCTTATCTTTTACAGGAGGAGATATTTGATGTAATAATTCCTCGGCATAAACAAAGCCGATATCTTTTTCGTTTGCATAATCAAATAGGCCTTGTGTATTACCACCTTGTTGTATGCCTAATACTAAATAGTCTGCTTGATTATCTTGATCTAAAATCTGCCTAAAACTCGTTCCAGAAGTGGACTGTGCTTCTGCTCTGGTATCAAAATGCGCATCAATATTAATAATACCTAAAGAAGCATCAGGATAAACTTCTCTTATGCCTAAATACTGGGCATAAGCGATATCATGTCCGCCTCCCAATAAGAACGTCTGTTTATGTCTTTGGATTGAGGTTGCAACATATTGTGCGAATTCTTTTTGGGTATCTTCTAAGTGATTGTGATCATGTTCTACATTACCATAATCATATATCTTGCAGTCACTCAACACAGGTAGATTGGCAAATGCTTTCTTAATTGCGTCGGGACCTTCTTTTGTACCTAATCTTCCTTTGTTCAATTCAACACCCTTGTCTACTGCGTAACCTAATAACCCCACACCTTGGCGTTTCTCACGATAGTCATCTTTGATATTCCTAAAATTTACAGTTTGAAAATGTCTAAATTGAGATGAATCTGTTTCACTATCGACTCTACCTGTCCATAAATCGCGCTGTGCTAATTTATACATAATTCTCCTCCTTTTAAAACAATATCCTCATATAAAAGTATACGCTTACATTGAATTCAATTCAATTTATGCTTTTATTTACCCAATATTCAGCTGCTTAATTTTTCAAATTACAATTAATTATTTCATTTAGATGTTAGTTTTGGCATTACTATTACATTTCAATGATAAATATCTAAATTTAATTTATTTCTGATTAATAAATATGTATAATTAGTGATAAATGATTTTCTGAACCCTATTGGAGGTTACATAATGAATAAACAACGTATATCAGGTTTTCAATGGGCAATAATGATTTTTATTTTCTTTATTATTGCTTATGCAGCTCCTATTATACTAAAAGATTTACAAAGTACTATTTCACTTAAAACTTTTGTCTTTGACTTAAGTGCTATAGCACCATTTATTGCTGCGCTTATTTGTATTATTGTTTTTAGTAATCGCAAAGCGCAGTTATCTGGTTTAAAACTAACAATAGATTTAAAAGTGATTGAACGAATTCTACTTGCATTTATATTACCTTTAGTCATTTTCTTGATTGCTATGGTAAGCTTCAACATCTTTGCAGATAGTTTTGTATTATTACAAGCAGAAGATTTATCAGTTTCTATAACTGCAATTATACTCGGACAGCTAGTGATGGCATTCTTAATAGAGTTCGGTTTCCGTTCTTACTTGCAAAACATTATAGAAACGAAAATGAATACATTTTTTGCATCAATTATTGTTGGTATATTATATTCTATTTGGAATATAAACATGGTATTTAGTCTTGAATATACTTTATATGGTTTATTATATACATTTGCATTCTCTATGATTATAGGTGAATTGATTCGTGCTACAAAAGGACGCACGATTTATATCGCAACGATATTCCATGCAGCAATGTCATTTGGTCTTGTTTTCTTATTCAATGAAGAGCTCGGCAGTGTTTTCGCAATGAAAGTAATTGCACTATCTACATCAGCTGTAGCAGTCGTTTACATTTTATTAAGTATTATTATTCGCGCGATACTCTATTTCTTTACAAAGCGCAGTTTAGATGAAGTCGATAATAATAATTATTTGGACCACGTTAATGAATATTCAGAAGCACCTCAAGAAGAAGACAGCAGTGAAACACCCGATGATGCAACAACAAAAGCACAAGTTCATACAGAAGATGACGAGCACAGTGAATCTACTACTTCTCAAACTGAAGAGGCAACAGACAAACATATAAATTCAGATGATGCTGACTCAAAAACATCAACTGAACTTATGGATGATACTGACACTCAAAATAATCACCAACAAACAAATCATGATGACAGTCGAAACAATATTATAGATGAAAACACACCACAAACACCTGAGAACAACGACGTTCAAGGAGAACACAAACATGTTAAAACACAGGTAAACGGTGCTGTTGAAAATTCTACTGAGAGAGCACAAACAGAAGCAACATCAACAGAACATGATAATGATCAAAATACTTCTGAGACAATCACACAACAAAATAAAAAACGACAACGCTCACCTTTTAAACTAAAAAACAAACGTGATCATCGTCGCTAATTAACAAAAAGCAGGTTACACTTACCGTATATTCAGATACAATGACTAAACCTCATGATTATCTTAATTTATACCGGTAGTTAACCTGCTTTTATTATATTTTAATATACCAAATTATTATTTATTTAAAATTTTAACACCTTTTTGTGTACCTATAATGACTTGATCTGTAACATCGATAAAATAACCAGTTTCTAAGACACCTACTAAATGAATTAAAAATTCATGCATAGCATAAGGATCGATAGATGAATTCAATGTAACATCAAGAATATAATTTCCATTATCAGTTATAAATGGGACATCATCCACCATCCGACGTATCACTTGCAAATTATCGTAAGCTGCAATTTTTTTAGAAACTAATAACCAATTAAATTTATCTACTTCTACAGGTAAATTAAACGTTTCACCTAAATATGATACACACTTAGATTCATCGACTAAAACAATAAATTTTTCCGCCATGGCGTCAATCACTTTTTCTCTAAATAATGCGCCACCGCCACCTTTAATTAAATTCAAATTGTTGTCCACTTCGTCTGCACCATCAATTGCAACGTCTACTTTCTCAATATCATTGACATCCACTACTCGAATACCTAATTCTTTGGCGATATAAGCGGTTTTATTAGAAGTGCATACACCTGTAATATCAATCTGTTCATGGTTCAATTTCTCAGCTAATTTTGGGACAAGCAACTCTATTGTTGAACCAGAACCAATTCCAACTACCATACCGTCGCTGATTTGGCTTAACGCGTCATTAAATGTACTAATTTTCAACTGTTTCGTATCCATAATGCGTCCCCTTTACATAACTTACTCTCACCTTTATTGTACATGAGATTGAAAAAAATACATAGCTAAAAAATATGTATAAATTTTAAATTAATATATCTTCTTGCATAATCAAATATGTGCTTTACAATAATAATACATAACCAACAAGGGGGATTGTCATGATTTATGATTTAAAAGCGATTGCTACAGGAAAAATAGAAGATTTACCTTATAGTTCTAAAAGACCGATGCGTTCAGCACTTAACAAACAGCCTTTCACCGGTAGAATGTGGCTTTCAAAAACAGGTTTTTCTGAAGATGAGCAAGAATACAAAGGACATGGCGGTCCCAATAAAGCTGTGTGTTTATATAGTGAAAAAAATTATAATTTATGGAAAGATGATGTCTCGGTTTTACCAGAGTATGCAATGTTTGGCGAAAATTTAACTGTCAAAGATTTGGATGAAAAAGACTTACATTTTGGTGATCAATTTCAATTAGGTGAAGCGATTATCGAAGTTTCAGAGATTAGAGAACCTTGTTGGAAAATACAAGAAAAGTATAAAATTCCTAACCTTATTAAACGTATGTCTAGTACATGTAGAACTGGTTGTTACCTTAGAGTAGTTAAAGAAGGTTTTGTTAGCGACTCATCTCATCTTCAGCTCATAAAATACGGAGAGCAAGATTCCCTTTTAACTGTATTTGAACTCAATGATATTTATTACAATGATAATAAAAATGTTGCGCGCTTAGCCTATGCCTTAAAAAATCCTTATTTAACTGAAGAAAGACGACGCAAATTAGAAAAGTATCTAAAACGCGCACAAAAATAAATATCACAATATACTAAAATGCCATATTCTAATGCGCAATAAAAAAACAGATCCCTGTACAACAAGCATCTGTAAATATTATACATTTATTAAACTCAGGTTAAGTAACTGACAAAATATGATATTCATACAGATTCACTAACCTGAGTATTTCTTTTAAACCTATCTTCTATAGCACGATATTATAAAACGTCGGTTGCTTATTCACAAGTATCACTTGATTATTTTGCATTACTTTAAATCACTTCAATGTACTTGATTCAACCACAGTAATATTATTCTGCTTCCCCACCTGTTTTTTCAGCAATTTTATATGAAGTCTTAGAATAAAAAGGTTGATTCGCTTCTAATATTGATGGCGCATTTTCTCCATACAAATTAATATCATTGGGGATGCATTGCGTTTCTAATGTAAATCCTGAATGTGCTTTATAAATATTAAAGTCACTTTCCCATTCCGTAGTATCATTAAAAGTAAAAATCACGACATTAGGCATATCTGTCTCAACAGAAAGTTGAAAATGCTTATTTTCAACTGTCATACCTTGCTCTCCAATTTGAAACGGATGATCCAGACCACCATATCGTTTCATTTGTGTTTGAATATCATGGTGTTCACTATTAAAAATATCTTTAAATTGAATTTGACTACGCTCAAACACACTTTCTAAATTTAATGGTTCTTGTTTTGTTACAAAATGATTATTGTCTAATAAGTGCATTTTTAATACTGAACTTGAGATGCTATGATTATCGATGACGTTATTGTCTCTGTTCAAATTAAAGTATACATGATTCATAGGATTAAAAATTGTTTTTTCGGTAGCTACAGCTTTATACTCAATTGTCCATTTGTGGTCAACATCATAAGTATGTATCACCTCTAAATTGATATTTCCTGGGAAATGATCATCTGACTGCTGAATTGTGGTAGAAAATACAATTTTCACTTGGCCTACTTGCTCAAATATTTCATAATCGAAATAACATTTATCTATACCTTTAAAGCCACCGTGAATATTATTTTCACCATCGTTTGTATCTAATCGGTACGTTGTACCATCTAAATGAAACTCAGCATTTGCTATACGTCCGCCATAACGACCTACAGTAGCACCAAAATAAAAAGGGTTTTGTTGATAGAATTCATCCGCTTCTACCACATTACCTAATACAATATTGTTATCATCATATTTCCATGACACGATACGGGCGCCATAGTTCGTGAAAACAATCTTAGTTGCTTCATTGTCTATTTTAATTAAGTCAATACCATTACTTTGTCTTTCTACTTTTGCAAACATCATCAATTACTCCCTTTCGAACCAAACATATTATTATTCACTTTAACTTTCAGCTTTATCTTGAATAAAACTTCAATCACAACTGTAACGAACATCATTCTTGCTTTATTAAACAAGATACAATATTCTCATCAGTTTAATAATGCATTACTTTTAAAGTGAATTGCACAGCATTTTAAATTAGCTTAGATAATTATGCGCTCAATATGTCCCCATTTACTGAGCAAAATACCTCATTCACTAATATTTAAAATTTTAAAACAGTTTACTACTTCCCTAAGTAGTTATCTTACTTTCCTATAGTGTAACAACTTAACCAAATCATTATCTATACTAATTATTAATTCTATCAAATATTATTTAAAATTGTGATGTTTTTTCTAGTTTTTTTATAGATATGATTTATTTAGCATATTTAATGCACTTGCAAATCACGCTTCCAAGTATTTTTTATAAAAAAGTAGGGATGAAACCATTATGTTGTTTTAGTTTCACTCCCCTACTCATATATTTAAATACACTTCAAAAAGTTATTGGTTTATCTATAACTTATCTTAATGATTGTTAACACACTTTAATTTTTACTGAAGACACGTTTCATAGACTTTAACAAGCCTTTATCAAAACTTAATATTGTATCTTTATAACTTCTTACTGCAATATAAAGTAAGATAAATATTGTTAATATTGATAAACTCATACTTACTACAATTTCCCAAGTAGCTACGTCAGGTGTTGATGCACGTAAAAACATGATAAAGGGAGATAATAAAGGAATAAAACTTGCAACTTTTATGAGTGTCGTGTCAGGATTTATAACACCAAACATTGCCATATATAATGCAATGATACTAATCAAAGTCATCGGCATAAGTGATTGGTTAATATCTTCGATTCGTGCAGTAATCGAACCCAATATAGCGGCCAATATAATATAAGAAAGTATACCTAAAATAAGAGAAAGTATACCTACGATAATTAATTGTACTGTTAGATCATTAGGCTCAACATCAAATCCTTTAAGCATATCTCCAATATCAAATAGCAACACACTTATGATGCCTACAATAATGAAAATACTAATTTGTGTTAATGCCACAGCGATGACGCCACACAATTTTGCAAGTATGTGTGTTACTGGAGATATGCTTGTGATAATCATTTCAATGACACGTGAGGTCTTCTCAGTTGCAATTTCCATTGCCACTTGATTGGCATAATTTATGATTATGAAAAACATGAGCATAATGCCTGCATAAACGATAATCGTATTAAATGTTTTTTGTGACTCACTTAAATTTGTCTCGTTCGCACTATCTGAAAGCACTTGTGAGCTTACTTCACTTTGAGATTGCAATTGTTTTAGCTCATCTTCAGATAGATTTAAACTAGATGCCACAAGTTTGGTTTGAATGGCTGACAAAGTAGTTTGTAATTTTTGTTCATCTGTTTTTGACACGGTATCTTTACTTAAAATTTTACCAGTCAGTTTGTGATTATCATGCAAATCAATGACATACGCTTTATCTAACTTTTCATTTTTTACTTGTTGATGTGCTTGTGATTTAGTCACTTTTTTAAATTTCGCATCACTATCAAGGTGATTACTTTGTGCTTTTATCACTTTATATACTTGGTCCTGATTAACTACAATACCAATCTTATCAGGGCCATTATCAAATAGATCGACGATTTTATTAATATTAGCGGCTGCCAACATTAATACAACTACAATCGCAGTGAAAATCATAAATGATTTTGTTTTTACTTTACTTTTATACGTAAGTGAAAAAGTAGCCCAAAATTTATCCATTTGCATCACCTACTTTATCTATAAAAATCTCATTTAACGTTGGTTCTATAACTTGAAACCTTTTGACAAAACCATACTGAACTACAATATTATATATTTCTTCAGCAATCACTTCGTTTTCTATCAACGCTCTTATTTCCCTTTTATTACGTTCAACCTGGATAACACCAGTAATATCATCTATTTCTGACATCGCATGATTTGTTTCAATTATAACGCTTTTATTGCCATGATTTGCTTTCACCTCATCAATTGGCCCAGAAACAACAAGTTCACCTTTATTCAAAATGCAAACATCATCACATAGTTCTTCTACATGTTCCATTCTATGAGAACTATATATAATCGTCGTTCCTGCATCATTTAAATCTTTTACGGCTGATTTTAATAATTCAACATTAACTGGATCTAAACCACTAAAAGGTTCATCCAAGATTAATAATTCTGGATTATGTAACATACTTGCTAAGAGTTGAATTTTTTGCTGATTTCCTTTAGATAACGCTTCTATTTTCTTTTCTCTATTTTCTTCAATATCAAAACGATTTAACCAATAATCAATAGATTTGCTTATCTCTTTTGATTTCATCCCTTTTAATGTAGCTAGATATCTCAATTCATCTTCTACTTTCATTTTCGGATGTAACCCTCGTTCTTCAGGCAAATATCCTATTTTATCATATATTGATTGGTCAATCGCTTTATCTTTATATAAAATTTGTCCTTCTGTAATCGGCGTCAAACCAAGTATCATTCTAAAAGTTGTCGTCTTTCCTGCACCATTACGTCCTAAAAATCCTAGCATCTTTCCTGATTCTAAAATTATCGATATGTCATTAACTGCTGTAAAATCCTTATATTTTTTTGTAACATTTGCTATTTTTAAGGACATGATAAGATTTCCCTCCCTTAAAGTCGAATGAATATATATTGATAATAACATTTCGCACCTTAAATATACATTTCAAATTGTATTTTAGCTTTTTAACCTATTTGTATGATGATTCATATCAACTCTTACCTTCCATTATTATCTAAAAACGTTGTTATCTTTACAATGTTTTTTGCAAGCACTATTATTAGATTAAATAAGTAATCAGAACTTATTAAAATGATTATTGGGAGGCAATGCCGCATGAGTTACAGTATTGGGATCGATTTTGGTACAGCATCTGGTCGTGTATTTCTCGTAGATACCTCCAATGGTGAGATTATTTCTAGCTACATAGAAGCATATCCTCATGGTACAATTTCAGGTTCATTGAACGGCCATGATTTACCGCATAATTATTTTTTACAAAACGCTGAAGATTACACAAATATATTAGAAAAAGGTGTTCAACACGTTTTATCAGAAAGTAAAATTGATCCATCAAATGTAATTGGTATGGGAATCGATTTCACAAGTTGTACGATTGTCTTTTTAGATGAACATTTCAAACCATTACATACACATGAATCATTAAAAGATGAACCACATGCTTATGTTAAGCTTTGGAAACACCATGGTGCTCATGAAGAAGCGACATTTATGAAAAAAATAAATGACACATATAACGCAAATTGGTTAGACTTTTATGGTCATAGTGTTAATAGTGAATGGATGATTCCAAAAATATTAGAGGTTAAACACAAAGCGCCAAAAATTTTAGCGCAGAGTGCATATATTATGGAGGCTGGAGATTATATTGTTAGTTTATTAACCAATCGCAATATTCGTTCAAATTGTGGCATAGGGTTCAAAGGTTTTTACAACGAAAAAGATGGCTTTAATTATTCGTTTTTTGAAGCGGTAGATAAAGACTTACCTTCAATTGTAAAAAATAAATGTGAGGCACCAGTGATAAATATTGGCGAAAGTGCAGGGGCTTTAACTACTTATTATCAAAAATTATGGGGGCTATCAGATAAAGTTCAAATTTCTCCTTATATTATAGATGCTCATTCAGGAGTACTCGGCGTTGGTGCAATCGAACAGGGTGAATTCATACCTGTTATAGGTACTAGCACTTGTCATCTCATGCTCGACGCTAAGCAAGTTGCAATTCCTGCGATTACAGGATCAGTCAAAGATGCAATTATCCCAGGTTTATATGCTTATGAAGCTGGTCAAGCTGCAGTTGGTGATTTATTTAGTTATTCAGCTAGTCAGGCCCCAGCGTCCATAGTAAAACAAGCTGAAAAAGAAGGTATTACTATATTAGAACACTTAGAAAATTTAGCTTCTGAGATACCAATTCATCAACAGCACGTAACCGTTTTAGATTGGCATAATGGTAATCGTAGTATATTAAGCAACAGTAACCTTACTGGTAGTATCTTTGGCTTAACGTTACAAACACCATTCGAAATGATTCATCGTGCTTATATTGAAGCAACGGCTTTTGGGACTAAGTTAATTATGCAACAATTTGAAGATAACCAAATGCCGGTTAATACTGTTTATGCTGCTGGTGGTATACCAATTAAAAGCGAATTACTCGTAGATATATATACTAATGTCTTAAATAAAGAAGTCGTCGTTATGGATTCTTCCAATGCTACAGCATTAGGTGCAGCAATGTTAGGTGCAAATGTAGGTGGTGCTTATCAAACACTTGAAGAAACAGTACATCATATGAAACAACCTGTTTATTACCGTTTACAGCCTGATCCAAAAAAGGTAAAACAATATGAAGTACTTTTTCAACGCTACAAAGCTTTGCATGACGTATTAGGAAAACATTATCCAAATTTATCATATATTAATAATTAAACTTTATAAAAACCCAATTATGACAAAAAACAGTCTAACAGTTTGACTTGTCATAATTGGGTTTATTTTAACTATTGCTCTCTATACATGTCATCAATTTTAGTATATTGGTTTGCATATTTATGGCTTGGACCATATTTATTTGTTTTTCGTTCACTATCCAAGCAACTAACGACTAGCGCATAAATACCAAAACCTATATAGAATGCGTATATCAATACGATGAAAATCACACTTGCTATATGATTGAAATCTGAATCTAGTATAGCTATTACTGTAAATATGATATATGAAAACACTGAAATACCTAAATAAATAAGTGGTAGTAACATCGATCTACCTGTATCATGAAATCTTCTAATAAATATCGCCCAATTAGGTATTAAAGTAGCTAATCCGTACACAGCTATATATATCACACTGATAATAAGAAAGATTACGCTTATCATAATGACCGTTTCAGATTGAGAAGCAGCAGCGCTAATTAATGCAATCAAACCAATGAAATATACAACAAACGCTGGTACTAGAAAAATCATATGCCATAAAACCATATACCAATATTCACTTCTGCGTGCACGGCCTTTGAAGTTAAAATAATTTTTCCAAAATAGTTTTAATGCTTCTCCAAATCCAATTTTTCTTTCCAAATTGCTCCCCCCGTTTCAAGTACATTTGATATAATGTTCATTTAACTTTAATATAGTCATTGATACTTTAACTTATGAGTTTTTAATTTTTAGTAAACTTATAAGGTTATTCTACCAAAATTCTCACATGCTTGTAACACAATTTTACAATTTAATAAAAAATTTTTAAAAACATTTAATTTCAAAAACTATTATATGGAGGATTAATAAATGGATTTTTTACAACGTGATACAGTCACTATCGCCAAAGATTTATTAGGTGTGCGTGTCATTTTCGAAGATGATTTACATACATTTACTGGATACATCGTTGAAACTGAAGCCTATGTTGGTGAAAAGGATCAAGCCGCTCACGGATTTAATGGCAAACGCACACCCAAAGTAGAATCATTATATAAACTTGGTGGCACTATTTATGCCCATGTGATGCATACGCATTTACTCATCAACTTTGTAACACAATTAGAAGGTGTACCTGAAGGTGTCCTGATACGTGCTGTTGAACCAGAAGAGAATATTGAAGCTATGCGTTCAAATAGAAACAAAGATGGCTTTGAATTAACAAATGGCCCAGGAAAATGGACTAAAGCATTTAATATACCGAGACATTTGGATGGTTCACGATTAAATGAAGGCAATCTAAAAATAGATACTAAAAACCGTAAACATCCTAAACATATTGAGGAAACACCGAGAATTGGTATTCCTAATAAAGGTGAATGGACGCAAAAACCGCTTCGCTTTATTGTTAAAGGCAATCCCTACGTTTCAAGAATTTCAAAACGTACTACCATACCACCACAAGATACATGGCGTTAATAAAAGGGAAACAGAGATTAAAATTTAATATAATCTCTGCTTCCCTATAATATTATTAAATTATTTGAATTATAAACGCTCACTTTGAATGGCTAGTCTGTGATATATCATTTTCACTTTCTAATAATTAGCTTAATTAAAATAGAAATTATTTAGAAAGGTTTTTTTCTTTATCAAGTAAACCAAATTGTATCGTAATAACCGTACAAATGACAAATATCACAGGATAAAATGTGTATTGTAAAACTTCTATATAAGAAACATCTCCATATTGTTCAACCATTAACATACCACTATCATGCGGCAGTACCATTAAGGCACAACATGCGAATATATCTAATAAGCTTGCCATACGTTTAGGAGGTACCTTATATTCATCTCCAATTTCTTTAGCGATAGGCGCAGAAATTAAAATTGCTAACGTATTGTGTGATAAAGCAGCAGAAAGTACACCGGACATTAAACTAATCACATATTCTGCACTTTTTCGGCCTTTTGCTTTTTCTTTCATTGTTTTAATAATCCAATCAACACCGCCATAATAGCGAATTAATGCCACAAGTCCAGAAACTAAAAACGCCACAAGAAAAATAAGGAACATGCTTTCCATACCTTCACCAATAGCTTTTGTAAACTGGAATATGCCCAAATTGCCTTGAAGCAAACCAATGACACCTGCCATTATGATACCGATAATCAACACTAAAATCACATCCAAACCTGCGATTGCTGCTATAAGTACAAATAGATATGGCAGTATATTTATAAAATTAAAACTTAAGTCACCTTCCACTTTACCTGTTCCACCCACAACTGCATATATAACTGCAGTAATAAGTGCAGCAGGTAGCGCAATCAACACATTCATCTTAAATTTATCTTTCATCTTAGCACCGACGCCATTTGTAGCTGCAATCGTCGTATCTGAAATAATGGATAAGTTATCACCAAAATATGCACCTGCAATAACAGCGGCACCTGCTGCTGCGACACTTAAATCAGCAGCTTGAGCTACAGCAACACCTACTGGAATAAAAGCAGCTTGCGCCCCCGTAGAAGTACCTAACGTTAGCGCAGCAAAACCACTCATAATGAAAATACCAGGTATGAGTAGACTTGGTGGGATGACAGTAAGCCCCATATTCACCATTGCTGTCTTACCACCCATTTCCGAGGTAACGGTAGAAAAAGCGCCTGCTAATAACAGTATCAAGCCTAGATTAACAATACCTGAATTGCCTGCATGCGCTGTAAATATTTCTACTTTTTTAGAAAACTTCATTTTTCTATCATAGCATGTCCAAGCGATAACGATGCCGATAAAAATAGCAACATGTCTTGGTAATTGATCAAACGCGTCTTCTTTACCCATTATGGTAAAAGTGAGTCCTACACCAATATATAACCCTAAAAATATGATTAATGGTAGAAGTGCTAAAACACCATATTGCTTATCACTTCTATTCAATTCCTGCATAACACTCCTCCTTATAAACCTAGTAATTTTATATGGCTTATAGTATATCAAAAAAGAAGCAAACACAGAAATTTAAAATTTCATCAATTCTCAGGCTAATAACAAAATAATTATAAATTATTTTCAATATCACTATAATTTTAATACGAAAACTAAAATATGAGCATAAGTCAAAATCGTTTTAGTGAATTGACTTTGATATGCTTATACTCACACAATGTAGCTTAATGCATATGATGTTATTTACTCATATTTTCAATTTTAGTTGATTTCTGCATTACCTGTGTCCGTTTCAATATGAATGAGGTTAGAGCCATTACCTCCTTGTTTGTTTTTAAACAAGTGATTATTAATGTCCAGTTCTCCTACGTCGCTATCAAATTCTATGCGTGTGTTTTCAGGCTGATTATTCGTATATGCCATTGCTATGTTGCCTACATCCGTTTTCACTTTAATTGGTATATCAATAGGCGTGTCTTTGATATTGATTGATCCAGTATCAGCTTCGAACTCACCTGAATTAAATTGAGTCGTTGCCATATACATATCTGCAACATCAACTTCAGCAATTAAACGATCAAATTTAGCATGCGTGATATTTAATTTTCCAACATCTGCGTATAACTTAGCATAATCCGCTTTTATTTGATCAATCATAATCGAACCAGATTCAGTATTAACATTTAAATGGCTCAATGATTTAGGTAATGTGATAATGACATCATTATTTTTAAAGTCCATAAATGTAATATCGACATTGCTATCTAATGATTTATCTTTCACATATAACGTACCGTTTTTTATAGTAGTATCCATATTTATTTTGTCGTTAGAACCTCGTGATTCAACTTTAAGTTGATCACCTTTTTTAAGTTTTAAATTACTATTGTTCAAATCTATATTGAGATTTTTTACTTTATTTTCATCATATTCTTTATGATAATTCTCTGTGACTTCTTTCGACTTTTTACTTTCTACTTGAAATTGGTTTACTACACCAATGCCACAAACAATCGTTACAATTAATCCAATTACAAAAAGACTAATCAATGTTTTCTTCATGAAATCCCACTCCTTTTCACAACACTTATATTCCACTTGAGATACTTCACACAAATTAAATAAAATGCTTTAGAAATTAAATACGTAATCACAAATAACATTAATCCCATTCCAAACAGTGCACCTACTGCATATACATCAAAAAGTAATACATTTTCAAATCCACTTAAAAATCCTTTTACCAATAATAATATTGGACTTAAAACGAATGAAATTGTCGTTACAATTAATGAAACAACGATACTTAAAACGAAAATAAACGGTACTAAAATTACAAAGAAATTTAATATACTTAAACCCATCACTGCAAAAATGGCGTTCCCAACGTCGCCAAATTTTTTACTGTCAGCAGCTTTTTCTACAGCAGCTGTCGCATTCATTTCTTTAGCTAAAGTTCTAGGATCACCTAGTTCTTTTGAAATTTGTGCTTCTGTTTTACCTTCTTTTAATCCGCTATAAAAATGTGTTTCCCGCTATAAAAATGTGTTTCGTACTCATTTAAAATATCTTGTCGTTCTGCATCAGAATCATGTTTCAAATGTTTATGCAACTGTTTTAAAAATTCATTTTTAGTCATTCCATTCACTCTCCTTTATAAATACTTCTACAATATTCGAAAACGATCGCCATTCATGTAATAAGTCAACTAATCTGTCATTACCTTGGTCAGTCACTTTGTAATATTTCCTTGCTGGACCCTCTGAAGAAGGTTGGTAATATGTCGTGAGTTCTCCATTTTTCACTAATCTTCGTAGCAATGGGTACACTGTTCCTTCTGCAATACTCATATGTCTCGAAATATTTTGAACGAGCGAGTAACCGTACTGATCATCTCTTTTGATAATAAGTAGCACTATAAGCTCTAGCGCGCCCTTTTTAAATTGGCTATTCATATGTTACCTCCTATGTAAATCCAGTACTATACATTACACAGTAGCTGTCGAAAAGAATATAACACAGACTACTATACATTGCAAGGTACTGTGTTATAGATAAGTCGTGTATTCATTCTTCTAACATCTATTTTTGCGTATTAGACAAGAGAATGATTATCTGAAAATTACAAATAAAACAATCTCTATTTATTCTATTTAATATTTAATTCCAAACTAGATTTATACTATTTAAATATGTATAATAGATAGCATGGAGTTTTGTAAGCACTTTCTTTATTGTCATTTTGCACATGACTCCATCTATATAACCAGACACACAGGAGAGTTTCATTTGAAATTTAAGGGGGATTGAAAATGCTAGAGCTAGATGCAATTACTACTTTAGCAATCGCAAGTTTGTTATACCTTTTAGGTATATATATTGTTAATCATATTTCAATATTAAGAAGGCTTTGTATTCCTGCACCTGTTATCGGTGGTTTAATCTTCTCGATTTTAGTTGCAATATTACAATCTACAAATATCATAACAATCAAACTGGATTCTGAATTTATACAAAACTTCTTTATGCTTGCGTTCTTTACAACAATTGGATTAGGCGCTTCTTTAAAGTTATTACGCTTGGGTGGAAAAGTACTTATTTTATATTTTATATTTTGTGGTTTTCTTGCAGTCTTCCAAAACCTTATTAGTATTTCATTAGCAAAAGTATTAAACATACCACCATTATTAGGCTTGACAGCAGGTTCTATGTCTATGGAAGGTGGTCATGGTAATGCTGCCGCCTATGGTCAAACCATACGCGACATGGGCTTTGATTCTGCATTAACCGCAGCTTTAGCAGCAGCAACATTAGGTCTTGTAGCTGGTGGTTTAGTAGGTGGTCCAGTAGTGAAATTTTTAATCACTAAATATAATTTAAAATCTGAACATGCAGAAGAAACTACGACAGACTATGGTAACGTAAAATCTAATGAATACTTACATAATCGCATGAACCCTACTACCATCTTTTTCTTACAATTTACGATTGTAACCATTTGTATGGCTATTGGTTCATATTTAGGAAATACATTCTCTGATTTAACAGGTATTAACATTCCTATATATGTTGGTGCAATGTTTGTTGCGGTAATTATTCGAAATATTTCTGAATATAATAATTTAAATCTTATTGATATGAAATTCGTGGATAAAATTAGTGACATATCACTAAGCCTATTCTTATCTATCGCTTTGATGAGTATACAACTTACAGAAATATATCAATTGGCTTTACCTTTAATTATTATCGTTTTAATACAAGTCGTGTTTATCGTGCTATTCTCTATATTTATCGTGTTCCGCGGTTTAGGAAAAAATTACGATGCTGCTGTAATGATTGGTGGCTTTATTGGTCATGGTCTTGGTGCAACCCCAAATGCTATGGCAAACCTAGATGTAATTACCAAAAAATTCGGAGCTTCACCAAAATCATATCTTTTCGTACCAATTGTGGGCGCATTTTTAATTGATTTGCTTGGTGTCCCAATCGTTACTACATTTATCAATCTATTCTAATGATATAATTTGATTTTTAACATAAGAAAACCTGAGACATAATGTCTCAGGTTTTTTCTATAATAATTTCATATACGAAAATCAACACAGTAGTTAATGACCTAACCTACAAAAATGATTTCTTTATGAGATATTAATTAGAAATATCAATATTTCGCTGATCTATCCAAGATTGTAATTTAGGACCAAAGATCATTTTCGAACCTTTTAAATCATTTATTGTAGGCGCATTTAACATCGTCATAATTTTTTTCATATGTTCAGTAAATTGTTCTGTATAGTTTAGTGTTTCTGTAATACCATATTGTTCAACTTGATTTAAAAATGGTCGCGACATACCAACCGCACTCGCTCCAAGCGCTAAACATTTCACAGCATCTAAAGGAGAGCGCACGCCACCACTAGCAAGTATATCCATATCTTTTTGATAAGAAGTACTTTCTAATAATGATTCCACAGTCGTTTGTCCCCACATACTTAAATAGTCCATGTCCTTGTATGCACGTCTTTCATTTTCAATATCTACAAAGTTCGTACCACCACGTCCACTCACATCTACATATCTAATGCCAATTTCATATAAGTTTTTGATTGTTTCTTTACTCATGCCAAACCCTACTTCTTTGACAATTACTGGGACATTTACCCGTTCTACAATTTGCGCAAGATTGTCCATCCATGTAGAAAAGGTTCTATTACCTTCAGGCATGACTAATTCTTGTGGTGCATTGACATGTACTTGTAATGCTTGAGCATCTAGCAATTTTACTGATTCGACAGCTTTATCAACAGGTACATCGGCACCTACGTTACTAAATATAATCCCCTCTGGGTTTGTGTCACGCACGACTGTAAAAGATGATGCCATATCACTATTACGTAACGCTGCATGTGTAGAACCAACTGCCATTGCAATACCGCTTTCCCGAGCCACAATTGCCAATTTTTCATTAATTTGTTTCGTCCATTCACTGCCACCAGTCATCGCATTAATATAAAGTGGTTGACTAAGTGTAAAATCTTTTAGCGAATGCTCAAGATTAACATCACTTACATCTATACTCGGAATAGAATCATGTACAAATCTAATTTCATCAAAATCTGAGATTGTAGCATCCGTTTGTGCCATTGCAATCTCAACGTGTTCATTTTTTCTTTGTTCTCTTTTTAAATCGCTCATTGTTTACTCCAATCCTCAATAGTTATTTTACTCAAGTCAGTTTAAAACTGCATCATTAATATAATACTATGATATTAAAACCATTTTTCTTTTTTAAAATAAATCACACAACCTATACTAATACATAGCATAAGTGCTAAAACAAAATAATAACCATATTGCCATTTTAATTCTGGCATATTTATAAAATTCATACCATAAATACCTGTAATTAATGTCAATGGTAAAAAAACAACTGACACCAAGGTAAGGACCTGCATAATCCGATTCATTTTATATGAAGCATATGATGTCAAATTATCTTTTATTTCATTTGTCATTTCTTGGCATATTTTCAAAATATTTTGTTGTTTAATCATATGATCATCAATATGTTGAAGATAAAGTTTATCCTTGTCATCTAATAATAATAGGTTACTTTCTTTTAATTGATTAACTAATTCTGTCATTGGATAAATCACACGCTTTAATTTAATTAGCTCAGAACGTATTTTAAATACATTATCCATCGCAAATTTCATAGAACCATTCATATTTTCACTGTCTTCGAAGTCATATACCTTATCTTCGATGGCATAAACGAATTCAAAATAACGATCTACTAAACAATCTAACACCAAGATAAATATATATGTTGGGAGAATATTACGTATTGTTTGCGTTTTGAAAGTAGTTTCTATCTTCTTTAAAATATCAAATGGTTGATGATGGTATGTAATAAGTAAACGATCTTTTATAAAAATATTTAATGCTTTTGCATTAAAATTCTCGGTATCCACATCATGAACAACTATATACTGATATGTGTCATATGCTTTATATTTAGCTCTCGGTGTCCCGTTCACTGTATCATCAATTTCAAGTTTATTAAAGTTAAAACGTGTTTTTAAAAATGTATTTTCAGCCTCGGTTGGTTGGTTAAAATCACACCATATAAACTGCGCTGTTTCAGGAATGTCTTCTAAACAATTAACGCTTGCTAATGTATTTCCAGAAGATAAGTATCTAATTGTTATAGCCATAGGTCACCCCTATAATCATTTTCTTTATTTTATCATGAAATACTATTTGTGTATGTTATATACAATTTTTAGTAAACTTAGGTTAGCTTAAATAATATAAATATGTCTATTTTAACAATTAAAGTTTTAAAGGAGATGTAACAATGAAAAATCCTTTCACAATTTCCAACAATGTGACACCCGATATGATTGACCATAACGGTCATGTACATGATGCGAATTATAATATGGTCTTCAGCGAAGCTATCAATCAATTTAATTATACACATGGTTTATCTTTAGAAGAACGTACCAAGTTAAATTACACACTATTCACTGTTGAAGAACAAACAGCTTATTTATCTGAACTAACTGAAGATGACACATTTACCATTACAATTTACATCTATGATTATAATGAAAAAAGCTTACATTTCTTTTCCGTTATGACGAACCAAGACGGCAGCAATATAGCAACAAATGAAGCAATGATGTTAGGGATTGATCGCACAATCAACAAAACAGCGCCATTCCCTCAATCATTTGCTGACCAAATTAGCAATTATTATGATAACCAACAATTAATCGAATGGCCAAAACATTTAGGTCATAAAATCGGTATCTCAAGATAAGGAGTGATAAATATGTCACAAGGATTAATCGACACAATCAAAGTGCAACTTTATGATTTAAATGATGATATGAAAGCTGCACTTAGTGAACTCAATCAAAACAAACAGCTAGTCATTAATGGACCTGATAGTCAATTGATTAAACGCGGTTTTGATATTAGTTACTACCAAGGTCAAAAACAAGCTATAGATACTATTACTTCATTAGTGGAACAAATTGATGTAGAAGCAGCTTTTATACAGCGTTACACAACTTTTGTTCAAGAAGAAACACAACTATATGAAAAATATCTCTCGAAATTCAACAATATGGATATACCAACGCAAGATTTTAACGACTTTATAGCGCAATACTATAAGCTAAAAGGGACACAATCTATATTAACTGTCCTTGATACAACAATGAATGAACACCATTAATTGACCGAAATGTTTGAGCATATAAAAACAGAAGCAAGGCGATATCAACAAAATTATATTTGGTGTCTGCCCCGCCTCTGTTTTTAATTTTTCGTAGCCTTATCATCATTTTAAAAATCGAGTGTATGCTTCCACATTAACGTTTATCGTGAATTGTATTGACGATTTCTTTAACAACTTTATGCGATTCTCTAATAGGTAATAATGCGAATGCATTCACCATTTTTTTAAAAGTATACAGTTGAACTGGCTGACGCATATCTTCTAACATATAAGCCAATTTTTTCATATCTGGTAAGTAAATCTCTCTTCCGCCACCAAATATATATATGGGGGGTAAACCAAATAATTCTCCATTAATTGGTGATAACCTACTATCGTTTAATGGAAGATTTCCAGACCATACTTTCATAATTTTTTGTAAACCTTCTATATTTATGATGACATCTTTATCGATTAAATCATCTGTAATATTTTCATTATCCAATTGAGCATCTAGCATCGGTGAAAACAAATACAATTTAGCTGGTAAAGGTTGATTATTTGATTTTAACTGTTGCACAAAACTCAACGCCAATGCGCCTCCAGTTCCATCTCCCATCACAATAATATCTTCATTACTACATTCTGTTAATAATTGTTGGTACACTTTATGAATCGCAGCATAAGTATCCTCAACATGATATTTGGGTGCTTTTGGATAAATTGGCAAAATAACTTCATTTAAAGTACTTAACGCAAGTTTATCCATAAATCTCCAGTGAAATGCAGAAGGTTGTAAAATATTATATCCACCGTGAATATATAATATTTTCTTTTGTTGACTGTGTCTAAAGCGAAATCTGAACACCTGCATATCATCCATCATTTGTTTTTCTAAGTCTGATTTTACATTTAAAGTTTCAGGTTGCTTGTGCTTTTTTTCATTCATCGTTAATCTTTTTTGTAAAAATTTTTCAAAGCTTTGTTGGTCATCAAATATAATTGAACGATGTGGTAATAAATATTTATTAACAAATTTTGTTGTTAGTCTTGATTTCATTCATAATCATCCCTATCTTTTTTGTAACAAATTTTAGAATTATAGAATTTTTGTTTCAATTCAGTATTTAAAATAAATTATATGATAAAATAAAAATAATGACATAAAAACGAAGTTATAATAGATATTGAAGTTAAAAAATATGACCATTCATACTAAAAATTAAATTATTCAACTTCATTGGTTAAAATGTAACAGTTATTACATATTATAACAAAATAAAAGTCATAAAATAACTAGATCCCCATCTAATGTAATGAAAGGAGTAAGTTATGACCGCAAATAATCAGCAATTTAAAGATTTTGAACATACTTTAACGAGTGAAACAATGCAACGAGGCGCTCGTTATGGAAAAAAGAAAAAATCTTGGGTTAGCCTTATTATACAAGTTATCGTTTTAATCCTAGTTACTATTTCAGGTTATAGTATGTTTAAGGAACCTATATTCAATTTAGTTTTTGTAGATAAAACAGTTAATTTTAAAGAATTAACAAATTTTCAAGAAACTATCAATAACTTAACGAATTTAAATATCAACGTTGAAAGTATCGATAACTTACAAACAAGCATTGATCGCTTGATACTTGTATTTTATGTATTTTTTATCGCTTGTATATTAAGTTTAATCTTAACCTTTTTTACGTTGTTTTTTAACAAAACTATATTGAAAATAGTTAACATGTTTATCATAGCGATCATGCTTGCAATTACTTTCGGTTTTTCTGCATTGATTAAAAATATTGCAACAAGAATTGCCGATTCAATGAATCAGTATTATATCACTGTTGATTCAGCTCAAATATTAACAGAGTCAAATGCAATCCATAACGCTTTTATTTTATTAAGTTGTAGTATCGCTTTACTATTAATTAGTTTATTTTTTAGAAATCGAAAACCTAGAATATAACTTCATTTAAACTTTACCAAAAAGCCGATACATATACTATCATAGATTACACCCGTAAATGAATGACTGAAAAAAATTCATTTGCGGGCTTTTTTTCTCCACTTAATCGATACACCAATCGGTAAAAAGGATTTTAAAACAAGCAATTTTTCAAGACTACAATCAATATCATATATATTATCTAATTAACTTGCGAATTTATAAAAACGATTTAGCTTTCACTTATAATGTACATAAAATCAACTTAGCACAAGTTTTTATCCCAATCGCTTTAACTATATGAAAATATTAACTCAGACTGTATTAATAACAAAATAAGCGTCAATTTCTACGTAACTATTATAGAAATTGACGCTTATTCATTAATCAGTGATGTTACATCACTGTTTTTTCACTTATTCTTCATTTGAAATATAATGTGACTTGCCTTTTAAGAACAAACTCAAAATAAATGCCAAAGCACTTAATAAAGTGGCTATTAAGAAAGCACTATTTACACCATTAATAGAAGCAAGCTTTTGCACAAATTCTAAAACTTGAGAAGTTGCCATTTGTTCTCCACCCATTGCTTGAGCCATTTCTTGTAAACGGTCTTTAATAAATGGATTTGTTTTATCTAAATCTTGTGTATATGAGGCGATATGTTGTGTTGTTTGTGTAGACATTACTGTAACTAGTAAAGCCGTACCAATTGAACCTGCCAATTGTCTCAATGTATTAGATAAAGCATTGCCATGTGCTATGAGTCGTTGTGGCAACGCGTTCATACCAGCAGTCATTATTGGCATCATGATAAAACTCATACCAAATGATCGAATGATATAAATAACCATTAAGTGACCATACGTTGTATTCATGTTTAATTTTGTTAATTCCCACGTAGCATAGGTCATAATTGCTGTCCCTACTAAAGCTAGTGGTTTAATACCAATCGTATCTAATAATTTTCCTGCGATTGGACCCATGACACCCATTATTAAAGCACCTGGTAATAATAATAAACCTGATTGTACTGGTGTAAAGCCTCTTAAGTCTTGTAAATAAAGTGGTAATAAAATCATGCCACCAAATAAACTCATCGTTACAATCATGTTAATAACGGTTGTTAATGTAAAACCTGAATATTTTAAAACTTCCATACTTAGCATTGGCACACGCATTGTAAGCTCTCTAATTACAAAAGCAGTAATAAAAATGACACCAAGGATAAGAGATACTACAACAATTGGAGAACTCCAACTATTATTTCCTGCTTCACTGAAGCCATATAATAGCGCACCAAAACCTATTGTACTAAATATGATACCTGGAATATCTGCTTTAGGGTTTGTAGTAACTTGATAAACTCTGAACCATATATATGCGATAGCTAATGAAATAAGTCCTATGATGAACATACCATAGAACATCACGTTCCAATGATAATTTTCTACAATATAACCTGACAATGTCGGACCTATAGCGGGTGCTAAAATCATTGCTATACCAAGTGTTCCCATTGCTGCGCCACGTTTTTCAGGTGGAAATATAGTCATAAATACATTTGTACCAAGTGGCATTAAGATACCTGCACCAATTGCTTGCAGTACACGGCCTACCATCATTATTGTAAATGAACCTGACATACCACATACTAAGGAACCTATTGTGAACAATGCCATCGCTATTAAGAATAATTTACGATACGAATATTTATTAAATAAATAAGCACTGATTGGTATCAGAATACCATTCACAAGCATAAATCCTGTCATAAGCCATTGACCTGTATTTGCTGAAATATTAAAATCAGTATTTATTTTAGGCAATGCAACATTTAATAACGTTTGATTCAAAATAGCTATAAACATACCGAAAATCATCGCTATTAAAACTTTGCCTTGAGAAGTGCCTTTTCCAAACATAAATGAACTATGTTTAGCTTTCAGCTTTTCATTTACTTGTGCTTCTTCAGAATTCGGATTGATTTGTTCATGATCCGAATCATGTTGTGTTGATGATTCAGAAGTGTCACTATTAGCGTGACTTGCATTCTCTGCGTTTTCTTCTGTAGTTTCACCTTTGTTTTGCTCTTGGTTTTCTGTTGTTGTTTTATCGTCTTTAACTTTAAATTTAGATTGATAACTTTCGTTAGAAGCAATGCTTTCATACTTAGATTGTTCCATTTTTCGGGTAGATTTTTGCTTATTTCTTTTCACGATAAAGAGATTAAGTCCACCGACAAGAATGAGCGCTATGACTACGTAAACAATAATGAAGGTCATTGTCATTTTAAGACCTCCTTAATTTTTATGAATTTTTACTTCAGCGTTCATTCCTGGAACAACATTTTTAGATGGTTTTGAATCTAGTGAAATTTTCACTGGTACCACTTGTGACACTTTTGTATAGTTGCCATCACTATTTGATGAAGGCATCATTGAAAAGCTTGAAGCAGTTGCTTTACCTACTTCTTCTACTTTACCTTTTAATTCAGCGTCTTCACCATCTAATTTAATATTTACATCTTTACCTTCTTCAACGTCTGCAATATCTTTTTCATCCACATTAGCAGTTATATAAGAATCATCTAAATTATAAGCGTAAGCGATTGGTGTGCCAGCTTGAGCCATTGAGCCTTCCATGCCATCAACTTTTACAATTGTGCCATCTTTAGGCATTTTAATACTCATATCTTGAGATTGACCACCTTCACCTTTAGCAGCAACCTCTGCAACTTTATCACCTTTGCTTAATTTTTCATTATTTTTAACATCAAGTGACTTGATTTCGCCAGAAGCTGGAGCTGACACCTTAATTTGTTCTCCATCCACTTTAGCATTATCTGTACTTACAAAAGATGTTGCTTGATTATAAAAATGGAATCCTACGACACCAATAATTACAAGCACAACAATGGTAATGACATTGATTAATACCATTTTCTTCATGATACTTTCCCCCTATTTGCATTTAAAATTCACCTTGTATATTATAAAGAGATGAAATTTAAAAGTATACCGACACTTAAATAAAATGTGTTGGGTACATTATTTATGTTCTATGAAGGAGTTATTATGAAACAAAATGCAAAACGAAAAATCATCCGTAATATGATTGCATTACTCGAGTTACATCCATTTGAAAATATAACTATCAAAATGTTATGCGCATATAGTGGTATAAATAGGACTACATTTTATGATTACTTCGTAGATAAATATGACCTTTTAGCTACAATACAATCACACCATATTCAAAAATATAAAACACTATTAGAAAATCTATATAAAAGTTCAGAAGAAATTGCAGATAATCACTCTAAACTATATCAATTTTTCAAAATCATTTTGCGTTATATCAAACGTCATTATGGCTATTTCCATGCTATTTTAGTCACATATCCTAATCGTGATTTATTTTTTGAGTATATGCATGCAACGCGGGACACTTATATTAAAATTTTGGACGACTATACCGATGTATTAAACAAAAAACAATTTGTAATTTACGCACTAGGTGGTCAAATGGGCCTTGTTTATACTTGGATTAAAGAAGGATGTAATCAGTCGGTTAAAGATTTAGCTCAAATTTTATTAGCTAATACAATTAAGTTGAATCGTTAATAAATTATCTAATTAAAAAGACTACTAAATTTCTACAAAATAATAGAAATTTAATAGTCTCATTATACTAACTAATTCGAACACATAAATTAAAAAATTGATACTATAATAGTGCGACATGATCTAGTATCTGTAGATCAACATGGTATACCAAAAGCAAATAGATTTTCACCAACCTCAATCACTCATGCAAAATAAATCAAAGTAAGACAGCAATTTAATTTATTTAAACGGATGTCATTGCCACACCTTCTGTTCTGTGGATTAAAGTTGAATTAACTTTAAGTATTTGAGCTGAAGCTCATGCATCAGTTACTGCCAATGTAACACCAAGATTTTACACATATGCACTTATGCTCTTTTCCTTGTTCTAAACACAAAGTAACTCATCACTTGCAGCAATATTAATAACAGACCCGCGATTATGATAATTGTGATATAAGGCACATAATTCCCTTCTCCCATTAAACCTACGAGCGGTGAAACCACCCCTCCTAATAAGTATTGCACAAGTCCAAGTAAACTTGATGCACTCCCATTACCTCCAGTACGTTCATCCATCGCAATAGAAAAACCAAGCGTTGCTACACCAGTAACTGGTGCAACAAGAATGATAAAACCTAAGAATAAAATCCATATTGAAAAATGGTTTAATAAAGTAATCGTTACACTTAAAATTCCTACTAATTGAATCAACGTCAAAATCCGTAATAATGTTTGTCGATTTATATAATCAACGAACTTACCAGTCAATTGACTTGAAATAATGAGACTAATACCAATAACTGCAAACATAATACTAAATTGCTGTGGAGACATACTATATATATGTTGCGTGATAAATGGAGAAGCTGAAATATAACTAAACAAGATGATAAATGTGACACCTTGAATCAACATTGGTAATACAAAACGTGGCGTTACTAATAATTGTTTAAAATTCTTAAATATAATTGCTATATGAGAACTGTCCTTATGTTTGATAGATAATGATTCTGGTACTTTAAACATAGTCCCCAAAAACATAAGTATCCCAAATAAAGTTAGTATGACAAAAACCATATGCCAAGTGGAAAATGATAAGATCACGCCACCTAAAGCAGGTGCTAACACAGGTGCCACACCATTGACTAACATAAGTAAAGCTAAAAATTTTGTTAATTGTTTGCCACTGTACAAATCGCTAGAAATCGCTCTAGAAATAACTGCCCCTGCGCCTCCACAAAAACCTTGTACAAACCTTAAAATGATCATCCACCATATATTATTTACAAAAATAATACCTAAACTTGCTAATGTAAATAACAACATCGCAATCATAAGTGGTTGCTTACGCCCGATTGAATCAGAAAAAGGGCCCGTAAATAAATTCCCAACGGCTAAACCAATCATAAATAAAGATAAAGTTAATTGTGAAGTTGAAGTTGTCGTATTAAAATCAGACTGAATTTGAGGTAAACCAGGTAAAAACATATCAATCGATAAGGCACCAATCGCAGTTAACGCACCTAGAATTAAAATAAAAATGAATGATTGCTTTTGTTGTTGATTATCTACCATTTTATAACTCCTTCAAAAATTACTTGAAATATCCAGTTCGACGATATTTACACTTGTTTATGTATTGTTAACTAACTTATTACAAATTATTAATTAATAAGCATTATTACTATTATAGCTTTAGCTTAAAAACAAAGAAAGTGTCAATTTCTATTAACTATTATAGAAATTGACACTTATTCATGAGTCAGTGTTGGCTTGTTTCCAGATTCCTCTGCTTATCCACTACTCAATATATTATAGTATTATCAGCAAACATATCTTTTTGTTACTCTTCCGAATATTTCACAACTTTAAGGTTACTGGCATCATCATCGCCTTCAAGTTGGTAATCCACTTCGCCATATTGACCATTTTCTTTGACGGTTTGAGCTGTAATATAAAATGTTTCACCTTGTCTCACAATTTCAGTGATTTGTGGCTGAGGTAAATAAAATACAGCATTTTCTTTTACATTATTCTTTATAGATTTATAGTTATCAGTATTTTTTTTCAAATAAGATGAAACTAATTTAAAGTTACTTTGACTATGTGCATTATTCATTGCAGCAGTATAATTACCGAAAAAACGAGCCACCTTATTTCTGAAGCTATTTTCTTCTTTTTCTTTTTTATCTACATAGTCTTGAATTTCATCACCATCAAAGTTCAATGTTACATATGTTTTATCCTTCAAGTTATCCGTTTTAACAGTCGTTTCAGCTGATTTAAATGTCTTTTTCTTCGCTTCTCCTTCAGTAGAAACTGTTAACTCTTGTGTTTTTGGATATGGTCCTATTTCTTTATTATCAGCATAGTCATATGTTTTATCATTCACTTTCACTTTAACAGTATCTTTATCTATTTCAGATGCACCTTTCAAATCTAAGACGATATAAGCTTCATTAAAATCTTCTGATACATCAACTGTCTCATGATTACTATTATTAAAATTAAATTTGAGTTCACCGCTAAACTGTCCGTTAGCCATCTCTTTTTTAGACTCTATGACGTAATCACCTGGTATAAATTCACCGAGTACTGTCGTCTTATTCTTCTGTGCATGTACTGTTCTTTGTTTATCATTTGCTTTGAATTTGTAAGTTGTATCGTACTTAGGCTTTACAATCGCTTCTTTTGTAGGCGCTGTAAAACTCATATTATCAAATATCAAGTAACGTCGCCCATTTTTGCTGATACGCAAAACTTTTTCACCATTTTTTGCTGTTACAAAGTCTTCTTCACTAGTCTCATTTTTATTTAATGATTTTATTTTTTGCTTAATATCTTTCGTATATTCTTTCATGCCAACTTCTTTTTTTATATATTTAATATAAGCTTTTGCCTCATTTTCATCTACACTATTATTTTGCGTGCTTAATAAGGTTGATAATTTTTGAGTATCATTATTATCTACTGCGTTAATTAATATTTCCGATTGTGCTTCCGGCGAATTAAAATTTTTCAATAAGATAAATATAATAACCAGCAGTATAATGATAAAAGCTGCAATACCCCAGGGAATAATTTTCCTTGCTTTGCTATTAACAGTTTTTTTATTTTCTTTTGAAGTTCGAGTCATTTTTTCGTTACTAGTCGACTCTAAACGATAGCCACAATGACTACATCTTCGTTGTCCTATCCTTATGTTTCCCCCACATTTAGGGCACTTTTGCATTTTATCACCACGCTTAGTCCTTATTTTTTACATTATCCCGTTATTTTAACATAATATATTCATAAACTATACGGCTTTATCAAGCCATTTCCACCAATTTTTTGTAGTTTTTTAATTAAGTAAAATTCATTTTTACACTACTTTATTTCTATTATATGTACATGAATAAGTAAAAGATATACATCATTAGTCCAATGTCTTTTTACAATTCCTTTAATTTTTTCTTCAATCTTATATAGTTGTTCTTTTAATGAGGCACTTCAAATAAATCATTTTTACATGGACACATCATTCTAGTTATTGAAATATGTTTTAATTAAACGCATTTTGCTTTACTTAAAAATATTATCATTGTTTTTACTATTAAACACTGTGTTTCAAATTGAAATTTTTTAATCTTTGATCAATAATCTCTAAAACATATCTTGCTTGTTCGATTTGTTCATCCGATAAGTCGTGTAATATATCACTGACAATTGTATTGATAATTTCCTTACTTTGTTTATTAAATTGTTTACCTTTTGCTGTTAATTTAATATATTTTAACCTTTGATCTGCATTTTCTTCAGCTTTCTCCCATTGCACTACTTCTGCTTGTATTAATTTTTTTATTCTCCGGCTAACGGCAGCTTTATTTACGCCTTGTCTTTCAGTTATTTCTGTTAATGTCATTGCTTTTTCGTTTTCTAACATTAATATAACATTGGCTTGCTCTTTTGATACGTTATAGTCTTCTCTTAGTTCTTTTAACAATTTAGCTAATAAAGTATTCACATCATTTATAAACTCACCCATAAAATCAATATGACTACTTAAATTTTTAACCATAACTTCTCGCACCTCTACTATTCTAGCTCACATAAGTAAACGTTATTTTTTTTATATTATGTTAATAATATCAATATTCGAGACGGTATAAAAGCAGAAATTTCTAACCGCTGAGTTTTTAATTTTTAAACCTATCTAAATTACAATCAACAATACCTATAAAATTTGATTAATTTTAAGAATTGCTCTACATTTAAAATATTATAAATTTTCGGGGTGAACCATGTATACGTTGTCTTTAATTATAAGTTTATTTATTTTATGTGGTTTTATTGCTATGTATAAGAATTTAAAATTTACTACTAATTTAACTTTTTTTGTAATTCAAATCATTTTAGGCTACATTGTTATCATCTTACATGTAGGTAAGTCATCTTTGCCGATCCCTCTAATCATAACGATGTTTGTTGGTGTATTGCTTTTACACATCAAACATCATCATCTATTTAAACATAGTGTAAGCACACTTTTTTTGCGCCGTTTATACGCTATAGCATATAAGGTATTACTGTTCATGATTGCTTGTGCTTATATTAGTCTAATTCCTGTGGGCATCAATGTGATTTTTTATTGGTTAGCCGCTATTGCCTTTAGTGCATGTTTCACCTTCATTTGTTATGCACTTTGTGCCTCTGCCTTTTCAAATGTTACGTATAAACAAGATTTTGACGTCATATTGGTGTTGGGCGCAGGTATTTTTACAGAACAAGTAACACCTATGCTTGCTAAAAGATTGGACAAAGCTATAACGTTATACCATTTACATCCAGGCGCACATATCATTGTTAGTGGTGGGCAAGGACCTGACGAACCAATTTCAGAAGCCTTGGCTATGTATCGATATTTAGTGCAAAGAAATATTAATCCTTCAGCAATCATACTTGAAGACCAATCGACGAGCACTTATGAGAACCTTAAATATACGAAAGTGCTCATTCAGCAATTATTTAAATATGAACCAAATATCATATGTGTCACTAGTCAATTTCATATTATGCGCGCTTTAAGGTTTGGACAAAAATTAAATCTCAATTTAAAAGGTGTCGGCAGTCATACACCTTATCATTTTTTTGAAATTGCATTAATCAGGGACTTTTTAGCCATCATGTATCAATATAAGCTTTTACTAACTTGTTTTTTTGCAGTGTTATTTTGGGCATGTATAATGGCACTGTGGCATATACCAACCATTTAAAGTCATTAACTACGAAATAATATGTGGATACTACATTCGATTGAATGTGCAATGCTATTCATAAAAAAGGGAGTGGGACAGAAATCTAATTTTATTAAAAAGATTTCTATCCTACTCCCATTTAATTTGAAAACACGACTTTTATCATGTCTCTTTTAAATATACTATCGATTAACAATGACACCATCATCTAATTCGATTACTCTGTCAGCATAATCAAATAGTCTTTTATCATGTGTAATCATAATACCTATCATATTTTTACTTTGAATTTGATTTTTAATCATATCTATCACTTCTGTAGCACGTTCGGCATCTAAGCTTGCAGTTGGCTCGTCAGCTAATATTATTTTAGGATTATTCATTAATGATCTCATGATGGCAACACGTTGCTTTTGTCCACCTGAAAGTGTGTGTGGAAATACGTTTAACTGGTCTGCTAAACCGATTTGTGTTAATAATTTTTCTGCTCTATCAGTAGCTTCTTTTTTAGCCATTCCCGCTTCTTTACCTATAGTTATTAACTGATCTTTAACTTTTAAATATGGTACTAAGTGTGAAGATTGAAATATAAATCCAATTTCATTTAATCTTAGTTCAGAAGCTTTTTTATCACTATCATATAAATGTTCACCATTATATAATATTTCTCCACTACTTTGTGACAATAACCCACCTAAAATAGTTAAAAGCGTCGTTTTACCAGACCCTGAGGCTCCATTTAAAATTATAAATTCTCCTTCATTCACTTCAAAATTGATCCCTTTTAGTACTTTGGTTTCGGAAGAGCCTTTACCAAAAGATTTTTTAATATCTTTAACTTGTAAACTCATTATTCTCCACCTCCTATAGCTTCAATAGGGTCTACTTTAAATAATTTAATAAATGATAGTGCTGCACCGACAATTGCAACAACTATGAAAATACCCACGACTAATAATATATTTGTAACAGTTACATGGAAAGGCATAGAAATTGGCATTACTAATGACAATCCACTGATTAACGCCACAGAAATAATAACTGCAATCATTGTAGTTATTAATATTTGAATGATTAATGCACTTAATAAATGTCTTGTCTTAATTCCAATTGCTTTTAAAATACCGATTTCAGGAATTTTTTGTATCGTCATAACATAGAAGAATGCACTAAGGACTATAGCAGAAATAACAAACAAGCTAACTATCATCATATTAAGTGGTGCTTGTTCTGCTTGATAACTTGGTATTTCACTTGTGATATCATCTTCTGTAAATACATCTATACCATTAATATCTTCTAATTTATTCATCTGTTTTTGTGACATATCTTTAATTGGATAAACAGTACTCACATTTTTATTCAATTCATCAAATCCATTATTATTCATCATAACCACTGAACTATGAGAATACATTGTGTCATCCAAAACACCTGAAACTTTTAACGTTTTACCGTCTTTAATTTTAATGTTGTCTCCAACATCTACCCCACTTGCAGTTAATTTACTATTAATTGCAATTTCATTGTCTTTTTTAGGATAATGCCCTTCTGACAATTTGGGTTTTTCATTTTTCACTGTATTCGTCATAACAACATCTTCTTCATCTTTATCAATTTTCAAAGTTTGAGATGCTATTTTTAAAGGTGACTGCCCGCTAATATCTTCAATCTTCTCTTGCTGTTCTGGTTTAATAATTGATTTTTCAATTTGTGGTGTTTTGTTATTTTGCATCACATATTTTTCAGCTTTCATATTGTCTAACATAGAAATATTTTCTCTTGCTAAACCTTGTGCCAACCCACTAATAAATAGAACCATAACGCCTAATAATAATATAATTAACATGATTAATATATAACGAAATTTATAATATTTTATTTCTTGCCATGCTAATTTCATAGTGATTCACTCCCTTTCAAGAACTTATATTTAAAGTTTAGTCTCTGTATATGAACTCAATATGAACTATGATTAACTTTTTGAAATATTTCCTATTTGTTAAGTTAAATTTTTCCATATATAATGTCTGTAAAATGATTAAGGAGATTTTGAGCATGACAACTTGTTTAATTGTCGATGATGACAGTAAAATTTTAGAATATGTTTCAAATTATATTTCACGAGAAGGATTAGATGTAGTAACACAATCAAGTGCTGAAAACGCATTGTCATATTTAGATACACATCAAGTTGATATTGCTATCGTAGATGTAATGATGTCTGGCATGAGTGGTTTTGAATTATGTAAAATTTTAAAAAAAGATTTTGAAATGCCAGTTATTATGTTAACAGCTAGAGACGCACTTAGTGATAAAGAACAAGCTTATTTAACTGGCACAGACGATTATGTTACCAAGCCATTTGAAGTGAAAGAACTTATCTTTAGAATAAAGGCCGTATTAAAACGCTATAATATAAATGCTAATAATGAGTTGAAAGTTGGAAATCTTACGCTTAATCAAGCTTATTTAGAGCTTCAATCTTCTACTAAATCAATGAACTTGCCAAATAAAGAGTTTCAACTCTTATTCTTACTTGCCTCGCATCCAAAACAAGTATTTAACCGTGATGATTTGATTGAAAAAATTTGGGGGTTTGATTATGAAGGTGATGAACGAACAGTTGACGTACACATTAAACGTTTGAGAAAACGTTTATCGAAACTAGGAGCTACTATTACAATTCATACAGTGCGTGGCTTAGGTTACAAGGTTGATGACAATGTTTAAATCACTATATTCACGTATTGCTATATATACAATCGTCATCTTACTATCAAGCGCTGTGCTTAGTTTCCTATTAACTAACGTCATTTATCATAATCATTTAAAAGAGAATAATGATGCTAAAATCATGAGAACATTAAAAGATGCAATTTCTTATGAAAAGCAATCTAAAATACAATTGCCAAAACCCTTTTTCGAACACCTTGGACAGATGAATTATCAAGTTATGACCGTATCAGAAAATGGTAAAAAAGCTTATTATGGTACTGCATTTAGAAAAGACAATGTTGACTCGAAAAATATTAAATCTGTCTTAAAGGGAAATGACTATCACGGGATAAGCAATTTACCATACAATCCTTTCATCACTGGATTCTTTGAAAATACTACTCAAAATACTGTTGGTGTGCAATTTCAATCCAATGGTCATAACTATGCAGTATTTATGAGACCAGACATTGGAAAAACATTTAGTGAATTTAGAATTTTCTTAGTCATATTAATTACACTATTATTAGTCATCTCAATCATTTGGGTTATTTCTTCAACTTACATGATTATTAAACCAATACAACAGTTAAAACAAGCGACTGAAAGATTAATGGAAGGCAATTTTGATGTGCCAATAGATATTAAGCGTAATGATGAATTCGGCACGTTGCAATACCGTTTTGATAAAATGAGACTTTCTTTAAAACAAGTAGATGACATGAGACAACACTTTGTTCAAAATGTTTCACATGAGATTAAAACACCCTTAACGCATATTCATCATTTACTTGATCAATTAAAATTTACAAAAAGTGCCACAGAACGAGAACAGTATATAGACGAAATATACCAAATTACAACGCAACTAAGTGAATTAACAAAAGAACTTTTATTGTTATCAGAAATTGATAATGGGGAGCATCTAGAATTAACTGATCATATCGAACTCAATAAGCTCATTAAACAGATTATACGTCATGAACAATTTGCGACGAACGAAAAAGAGTTAATTATTATGTCTGATTTAGCTAATATATCATTAATAGGAAATGAGCGACTATTAAATCAAGCATTTCAAAATTTAATAACTAATGCGATTAAATATTCAGAACAAGGTGGTACAATTGACATTACACTCACACATGATACTGATCACATTCGTTTTAATATAACTGATGATGGTCAAGGTATGACACCAGAAACTCAATCTCGTCTATTTGAACGTTTTTATAAAGCAAGCAATCATGATAATAGTAATGGCTTAGGCTTAGCAATTGCTAAAGCTATTTTTGAATTACACAATGGCACAATTGAAGTATCAAGTAAGAAATATGAAGGTACTACTTTCACTGTTACTATCAATAAATAACAAGCGTGTAAACGCCTAGAAAACCATATGTTTCAGAGGCCACGGGTTCGATGCTCGAACCATCATACAACATACTTGTGGTATACATGCACGATCAAAATTTCAAGATTTAAATATAAAGAAGCGCTAACCCGTAATGGATTAGCGCTTCTATTTTAAGTATGGTAATTTATCTCGCAAGAACTTCATTTAATAAAATGAGTACATCATACTTATTAATTAATTTTTAAGTTTTTAGTTATTTCTTTATTAATTTGAGTGTATAAAGCTTCATTTTCTGATAATTTCATACCAAATGAAGGCACTATTTCTTTAATTTTTTCTTCCCAATTGTTAAATTCATCTTTGTAACAACGTTGAAGTACATCAAACATGATGTCAACTGCAGTCGAAGCGCCTGGAGAAGCGCCTAAAAGTGCTGCTAAAGAACCATCTTCAGAAGTAATAACCTCAGTACCAAATTGTAAAGTACCTTTTCCTTTATCAGTATCTTTAATGACTTGTACACGTTGTCCTGCAACTACAATTTCCCAATTTTCACTTTTAGCATTTGGCACAAATTGACGTAAATCTTCCATTCTCTCCTCGTTTGACAGTGTTAGTTGAGAAATTAAATATTTAGTTAAGTTCATTTCTTTAATTCCTGCCGATAACATTGTTATAAGGTTGTTTGGTTTCACTGATTTTATTAAATCCATATTTGAACCTGTCTTTAGGAATTTTGGTGAAAAGCCAGCAAATGGTCCAAACAATAAGGTACGCTTGCCATCAATATAACGTGTGTCTAAATGTGGTACTGACATCGGTGGCGCACCAACAGCTGCTTTTCCATAAACTTTCGCAAGATGTTTTGAAGTAATAGCCTCGTCTCTACAAACTAAGAACAGACCACTTACTGGGAATCCACCAATATGTTTAGACTCCTTAATGCCTGTTTTTTGTAATAAAGGTAAACTCGCTCCACCGGCACCTATAAATACAAAGTCACTATCTACTATTGTAACTTCATCCGTTTTCAGATCTTTCACTTTAACTTTCCAAGTTCCATCTTTACGTTGACTCAGATTTTCTACTTCATGTTCGTAATTAAGTTCTACGTTTTTATCTTCTAAATTAGAGAATAGTTTTTTTGTTAACGCGCTAAAATTTACATCAGTCCCAGTTTTGTCATATGTAATAGCCATTGGTATATTTGATGTGCGCCCTTCCATAATCAACGGTGCCCATTCTGAAATTTGATCTTTGTCATCCGTAATTTCCATATTACTAAACAAAATATTTTTATTTAATCTTTCAACTCGTCTTCTTAAAAAATCTACATTGCGTACGCCCTGTACAAAGCTCATATGTGGCACAGGTTTAATAAAAGCTTCTGGTTTTGATAATTGACCTTGCTTAACAAGGTAATTCCAAAATTGTTTTGTAATTTGAAACTGTTCATTAATTTTGACAGCTTTAGTAATATCAATTGATCCATCTTTGTTTTCGTTTGTATAATTTAGTTCGCATAATGCAGAATGCCCTGTTCCTGCATTATTCCATGCATTCGAACTTTCTTCTGCTGGTGTAGATAATCTTTCAAACATTTTAATGTCTTTCTCAGGTGCAAGTTCTTTTAATAAAGTTCCTAGTGTTGCGCTCATGATACCGCCGCCAATTAATATGACATCTGTTTTGCTATGTTGTTTACTCATAACAAACACAGTCCCCCTTTTATATATGTTTATAGACACGTTATCTTTATCTAGGAAAATCACAACCATGATAAAGCGTTTTCTATAGTAAATGATTTAAATCCTAATCTACTATAATTATACGAAGTACTTAAAAAATAGCAGAATCTTTTGGTACACTTCTAATTATATACGTTATTGCCCTATGAAAAAAGGGGTTTCAGTAATTCTACTTAAATTATGTTAATACCTGTTAACTATCATTGCTATGATACGACTTAAATTACTATTTTAAATTTAAATATATTGAGCAAATTATATTGTGTCTCATATAACCTTCATTACTTTATCAATCACCTAAATTTCATGCTATAATAAATTCTAATTTAATTCTTATACTTTTGGAGGTATTCCAATGAAATCTATCACTTTTTTTACGCATAACTTATATGCTATGGGTGGTACCGTTAAATCTATTTCTCAATTAGCTAATGTTTTAGCTGAAAAAGGCCATCAAGTTGAAATCATTTCCGTTTTCAAAGGGGCTTCTAAACCTTATTTCAAGCTACATAAATCTATTAAAGTGCATGCTTTAACAGACTATCAATTACAATTTTTTAATATTAAGGATATTTTTTTCAATAGAATCCACAAATATACCTCTTTTTCTAAACCAAAATTAATTTCTCAATATGAACCAGGACTATATCAGTTTTCACATTATATTGAAAAGAAAATGATTAAAGCAATACGTAATGTTTCTACTGATATACTCATAGGTACACGCGCGAGTTTCAATATATTAATTGCTCACTATGGTCCACAAAATGTAGAGAAAATTGGTATGGAGCATATGAATTTTGAAGCACACAACATTACTTTACAAAGAGAAATTGCAGATGCTTATCAATATTTAGATAAAGTAACCACACTAACAGAAAGTGATAAAAGTAAATATGAAGCTTTCATTCAAACTCCTGTTTATGTCATACCCAATATTTTAAATGAACCTCGCCTCTCAGTATCAAAAGATAAAATCATCACTGCTGCAGGACGATTAGAATACGAGAAAGGATTCGATCTATTAATTCAAAGTATCATACCTATTCAACAAGAGGTCAGACGTTTTAAATATCAAATACATATCTATGGCGATGGAAAAGAACACGAACTCTTACAACAATTAATCATAGAGCATCAACTGGCAGATATCGTAAAGCTTTATGGCTCAACTCAACAATTAAACGAAAAGTTAGCTAAAAGTGATATTACAGTCATCCCCTCTCGTAATGAAGGTTTCGGAATGGTGATTTTAGAAGCAATGAATCAAAGTAATGTTGTGGTTAGCTTTAATGGTAACGCTGGCCCAGATGCACTGATACAAAATAACGTCAATGGATATTTAGTAGCACATGGAAATGTAGAAGATCTTTCTAATAAACTACTACGACTTATAAACCAAGAATTTAATAAACAAGCAATCATCGAAAATGGATACCAAACTGTTCAGTCATTTTCATCAGATTCTGTCTACCATTACTTTCAAATGATGATAGAGTCGAAATAAAAAAGAAACTTTTAGTTTCTTCCATATGCCAGCTTTAGTACATTATTTCACTATGATTCCATTTATCAATTGGTTTATTCACCATAACAAACAACGCCACTGTTAATTATTATATATTAAATATTGGCAGTGATTTGTCCGTATCCTGTGGGAATATCACTAGCCGAAGACTACAAGCTAAGGCAGTGCCCACGGAAAGTGGGCACAAAAAACTGTCGACAAAGTCGGAAACTTTGTCGACAGCCTGGATGAAGCCATATGGCTTCTTTTTTTCTATCTTTATATTTAACTTCGTGTTTCGATATAATGCTAAATCAAAGCAACGTTAATTCTGCGTATTTACAGATAACTGACTAGCAAACATATCAATGCTGATGTTTTAATGAATGATAAAGCTCAACATAAATGTCCATAAACATACAAAGATAATAAATGCAAAACTATAACGTAATGTCATTTTTAATAATTCCGATTCCTTACCTACCTGTTGTACAGATGCAGTTGCAATAGCAATGGACTGAGGTGAAATCAATTTAGCTGCTACACCACCAGCAGTATTGGCTGATACAAGTAATGCACCACTTGTACCAATATTATTAGCTACTGCTGACTGTATCGGAGCAAATAACGTATTATTATTTGTCACAGAACCAGTTAAAAATACGCCGATCCAACCTAAAACAGGTGATAATAGAGGGAAGACTGATCCTGCCTTAGCAATACCCTCACCTAAAGCATTACTTAAACCTGCATAAGTCATTAATTTAGAAATAATTAAAATAATACAAATTGTAATAATAGGCAACCATAATTCTTTAAAAGTTAATTTTAACAAACGCGTTGCATCAAGCATATTCACTTGTTTTGACATCAATATAGTTATTAAAATTACTAATAAAATTGCTGTACCAGTTTGTCCAATGATATTGAGTGGCAATGTAATTGCTTTATCAGCAATAGCGCTATACGTACCTGGGAGTTGAATATTAAATACTAATGCACTCAATGCACCATTAGATGTGAACAGTCCTTTAAATTGTGGTGCGCTCCAAACCATAACCAATACTGTTAAAATCACAAATGGACTCCACGCATATATTAAAGTTTTAAAATTATGTTTTACAATAGTCTTAGGTTCTCCGCTATCTTTCAATCTAAATATATTTTTTGGTTGATGTTTTTTAGAATATACTGCTAAAGCTAACATTGATACTAACGGTGGGATAATATCAGCTAGTTCTGGTCCAATAAACACCGTGATCAAAGCTTGTAGTATGGTAAAAGTCCCACCAACAATAAGGATTGCTGGTAATGTTTCTTTAATACCTTTAAAACCATCAATAATCCATACTAATAAAAATGGTATAAACATATTCATAACCGATAAAGTTAAAGCCGACATTTGAGAAACCGCAAAACCTGTAACATCACCTGGCAAACCAAGTGTATCAATTACAGTGACAGGTAAACCAATAGCTCCAAAAGCACCAGCTGAAGCGTTGGCAATTAAACATAACATTGCAGCTTCTAAAGGCTTAAAGCCCAACTGAGTTAATAATAAAGCACATATCGCAATCGGTACACCAAAACCTGCTGCACCTTCTAAAAATCCATTAAATGCAAAACCTATGAGCAATAATTGGATACGATGGTCTTGAGATACACTCGCAATACTATCTTGAATCTTATCAAATTGCCCAGTTTCATTTGTAACTTTATATAACAAAACTGCCATAATTACAATATAACCAATTGGAATTACACCTTGGAAAAATCCTTCAATTGATGCACCTGTAGCGATATTCATAGGCAATTTGAATATCGTTATGGCAAGTATCAACGTAACGACTAATGTCGTAATTGAAGCGTATATCCCTTTCATTTTAAAAATGGTTAAACATAATAAAAATAAAATGATAGGGATAGCAGCCACAATACTGGATAATAATACATTGTTAAAGGGGTTAATACTTTCTACAAACATATATACTCACTTCCTATACTTAAAATAATTAATCATCCTTTTATTTGTGAATTATTTCACATAAATTATAACATCTACTTTAAGTAAAATACAATAATTTTCAAAAAATTAATAGCCCAAAATTAAAGTTTTTTAATTTTCTAATAAACTCCAATTGAATATATATCAATTCAGGCGCTGTACGTCAGTAATGATATGAATATCAATGTTTCTTTTATCTATGACATATTAAATGATAAAATAGAGATAATAATATTTAAATAGAGGGATTATAAATGATAAAGCAAATAGAATTTTCAACGTGGGACCTTTTAGCTCAGCATCTTGAGAAAGCTACAGCAGAAGGATATTCTCATTTTGTATATATAGATCAAAATAGTGAGATTTATCAATCAATGTTAGAGGCAGTTACACTAAGACCCGTCACTATCGTTGCAGATTATACAATCAATCAGCAATATTTAAATGATTGCCGATATTTCGGTAAATCAGAAATCACTTTTAATGATTGGATGAATAATCTAAATCATTTTCCAAATATTATTTTTCATATAGAAACTGCTCAAAAAATAATAAACAAATATACAGTTAATAATATATTTGATTTAGCATTATTATCACTTTTACAAGATGATGTTGCTACAGATAGCCATGTTGTTTTTAATTTCAAACATACTTATATAACTAGTGATGCTGTTTGGGATTACATTCAAGCGTTCACGCCATTGAACACTACTAAATTTAATTTAAACAAATTAGCCTTTGAACATAAACACACGGTACCATTTAAAAATAGTGAAACATTAGCACCTAATAATGATGATATTCGATTTACAGATAAAGTGCTCAAAAATACTAAATTCAAACTTCCACATTGGCTTTATAATTTAATTCACCATCATTACGAAAAAAAGCATGATGAAATCAGTTATATTTACAAAAAGGATAAATCGAAAGTTAAAAATCATATTGTCTTTTTAGGTTTTGATTATGGGTTCCGAGGTAATTCTCGCTATTTATTTAACCATTTTGCAAAATACTTTTCTAAATTACCTATATATTTTATAACTAATGATTTAAGTGGACCTAATTTTATTGATCCAAATGATGCGAAAGCAAAAAATCTCATCGAAACAGCAAGCGTGATCATTTTAGAAAACGATATACCCGACGATATCAAACCAAATGGTACAGTTATACAACTGTGGCATGGCACACCTATAAAAAAACTATTTTTAGATAGTCATGAACCAAATGAAAATCTCAATATTTATAATTATCGCGCACGCAAATATAATAAATGGTTGCAACAAGACTATTTCATCAGTGATTCCGAAGCCATTATGGAACATTTTAAATCTGCATTTCCACAACAACACACACATTTATTAAATTGTGGGTATCCAAGAATTAGATATTTATTGGATAAACAATCAGATCAACCTTATATCTCATTCATTAAGAAAGAATTAAAGCTAGACCCTCAAAAACAAACATTACTTTACGTTCCTACATGGAAAGCAGCAAATGAAACAACCGATTTATTACCAATTAGTGATGGCTTATTAAATAAATATAACGTTATCTTTAAAGGACATGTCAATGATCAATCTAATTATATGCCTGAAAATGCTATCATTGCACCTTCACATATAGAAGTTCAAGATTTGTTGTTAGTATCAGATACAGTATTGACAGACTATTCTTCAATTATTTTTGATGCACTCACGATTGATAAAACTGTCTGCCAATATACGCCTGATCACGAAAAATATGTTTGCGAACGTGGTGTTTATGAAGATGTTATGCATTCTCTTTCTACAGTTCGATATAGTGATTCAAAAGCACTTTTAAATGATTTAATCAGTCATCAAATGAAAGATGTACATGATAATCCATTTATAAACAAAAACAATCATGCTTTTGAAACGATTTCCCATATTATTCAAAAGTCTATTAAATCCAACACATAAACTTAATAATCAAAAATACAATCAATGTTTTGATACCGACTTTAAACTTCAAAGTTTTCATATTCCAATGTTAACTTTGGAGTTTTTTTAAAATAAAAAATGTGTTTTAAGTGATAACAATAGTAACATGAGTATATACTGCAAAGTTAAGCAAAAATTAAAAGAAGCAAGTTAGAAATCAATTTTTTTCAAATTCATTTCATCTACTTGCCTCTTTATCATATTAAGTATAAAACTTGCACTTTTTTATAATTCTTTATTGTTGATATGCTGGGTCAACTACTCTAACAGTACCTTGCTGGTCAACTGTTACAATTGAATAACTACCCGGTTGTGCTTGATTTTGGAAACTAAAAATATAACTATAATTGCCTTCACTACCTTCAATAGCGTAATCGTTATAAGGATTAGATTGGCCATTTAACGCATTAACTTCTGCAGTTGCATTATCTAATGAATTTTGGAAATTAGGTAATGACTGTAAAGCTGTTTGGGCGTCAGTACTACCTGAAGTAATATTTTGTGCAACTGGTACTGCATTTTGACCTTGATAAGGTGCCACATATTGAGAAGCTCCACTGTTATTTGTGTTACCCTCATTCGAACTGCCTGCACTATTAGAAGCTTGATCTGCATTACTATTTGCATTACTTGCTGTACTATCATTGTTATTCGTATTGCTTGAATTATCACCATTATTTGAAGTACCGCTATTGTTAGCACTTCCATTGGAACCATTAGTCGAACTATCATTGGCATTGTCACTATTTCCAGAATTGCTACTGTCATCAGAGTTAGAGATAGAGCTAGAACTAGAGTCAGAACCATTTTTATCAGCATCACTATCTGAGTTGCTGTCTGATTTGCTATCCGAATTTTCATCGGAGCTGTCATTGTCCTTTTTGTCATCACTCTTAGAATCTTTTGAGTCTTTTGATTTGTCATCGGAAGACTGTTTTTCTTTCGAGCTATCATCTTTATTACCACCGTTGTCATCACTACCATTAGAACAAGCAGCAAGCGCTAATGTAAGTGTAAGAAAACCTGCTAATAACTTTTTCATATAATAAGCCTCCTTAGTTGTGTCTTTCTCATTGCCTAATTAAAAGTTATGTAATGTGTTTAGCAATTAGGATAAATGAGAATTATTATGTTATTCACTATTATTATTAAAATAAACACCTTTTATCAAAACTTTTTTTGAAATAAATATAATTTTTACAAAAACTTAAAACTTTAGAACTTTAATTAAATAATTAGCTTTTATAATAGACAAACAACGATTCAAAATAATTGAACAGATTAAAGAAAAAATGACTTTTTCAAAAGCTACTATATGTTTTTTCCATAATTAAATCTGTATCTACCACGTTACCAGTATAAAATTCATGAGAACCTGTTATACGCAATCCTTGATTTTTATAGAAATTTAATGCTTTGTCATTATATTCCCATACCCCTAACCAAATTTTTTTCTTGTACAACTCGCGTGCTTTCTTAATTGCAAAATCAAAAACTTTTTTCCCTTTACCTCCACCTTGCGATTGAGGTAAAAAGTATATTCTTTGTATTTCTAAGTAGTCTTCCCCCATTGCTTCAGTTTGTGCATCATCTATATTTAATTTAAAATAACCTACAATTTCATTATTACTGAGATAAAAATATGTGAATGAATGTTTATTACGTAACTCTTCTTGTAACGTTTCCACATTATATGCCTGTTTAAAATAGATTTCAAAATCTTCCTCTGTATATCCACCATCTCTAAATGTATGTTTGAATGTCGCAATACTAATTTCTCTTAATTGATGTACTTCCGATTCTTTTACTAATTCAATATTATCAGTCATACTTCATCGCCCCTTTTTATCATCTTGTCAATTAGTATACTAAAATGTTAAATATGTTACTATACGACTTAATATATTTTTTTGACAACTTAAAGTATAGCGTTATGACATAAAATTCAAGTCCCCTAAAATTAAAACGCTTACTTTTAAATCAGTGCTTTTACGCTTATTGTGAAATTAACAATAACATGATAAAGTAGTTCTAGTTTTTTAATTGTTCATAAATATATACATAAGGGAGTGCCATAAGGCAATGACTAAAACATTTAAAGCTTTTGTGGTCAATGAACAAGACGGCAAAGTAACAAGCGAATTTAAAGATATGACAATAGATGAGCTTCCAGAAGGTGAAGTATTGATTAAAACAAAATATTCTGGAATTAATTATAAAGATGCACTAGCTACATTAGACAATTCAAAAATTGTTAGCAGTTATCCGATGGTGCCTGGCATAGATTTGGCAGGTGTTGTGGCTCACTCTGATACACATGCTTTTGAGCCAGGAGATGAGGTCATCGTTACTGGTTACGGTTTAGGGACAGACCATTTCGGAGGTTTTAGTGAATATGTGCGCGTAAAAGAAGAATGGATTGTACCTTTACCTAAAGATCTCACACTTGAAGAAGCTATGATATATGGGACAGCAGGTTACACAGCTGGTTTAGCAATTGAAAGATTAGAACATAATGGGCTATCTGTAGAAAAAGATCAAGTACTTGTGAGAGGTGCAACAGGTGGTGTAGGAACATTAGCAATAATGATGTTAAATGGAATTGGATACGATGTAATCGCTAGTACAGGTAAAACCGAAGCTACTGAAGCACTCAAAACGATAGGTGCAAAAGATGTTATATCTAGAATTACCAAAGAAGATAATAAACCTCTAGGTAAACGCACATGGCAAGCTGTTATCGATCCAGTTGGTGGCGACAGTTTTTCACAAGTTATTAAACAACTTAATTATAATGGTAGTGTTGCACTCATCGGCATGACAGGAGGCGCTACATTCGACAGTTCAGTCTTTCCTTTCATATTAAGAGGCGTAAACGTTATAGGTATTGACTCGGTATATACAGAAATGAGACAACGAAAACACATTTGGCGTCGTCTATCTAAAGATTTAAAACCAGACCAATTACATGATATAAAACATAATATAAAATTTAAAGATATTAAAAATAGCATAGATGAAGTGATTCAACATAATAATTCTGGTAGAATTGTTATCGAATTTGACTCATAAGATGATTCTATAAAACTCCGCACATCAAGCAAAAATGGATGTGCGGAGTTTTATTTGATATCAACTTATATAACTATACATTTTTATTTAAACTACAAAAATATTATAATTCATATAACTATACATTTTTATTTAAACTACAAAAATATTATAATTCATATAACTATATATCAATAGATAAATTTATTATACTTTAACATTTACAATTAAAATATGAAAGCGTATACTTATTATTATTGAATATTATCAGGAGGGTTTATATGGGAATCAAAGTGAATAAAAAGCTCATCTTTTTCCTTGGTGCATTGGGAGGATTACTCTATGGTTATGACATGGGAGTTATATCAGGTGCACTATTATTTATAAAAGATGATATACCGTTAAATAGTTTTACTGAAGGTCTTGTCGTTGCGTCTATGTTAGTCGGCGCTATATTTGGCTCCGGTGCGAGTGGACCTATGTCTGATAGGTTAGGTCGTAGACGCGTTGTATTTATTATCGCTATTATTTATATTGTCGGTGCATTAATTTTAGCCTTGGCACCATCAATGCCAGTATTAGTAATCGGTAGACTTGTTATCGGATTAGCTGTCGGTGGTTCAACAGCAATCGTACCAGTATATTTATCTGAAATGGCACCTACCGAACAACGTGGTTCATTAAGTTCATTAAACCAATTAATGATTACAATTGGTATTTTATCTTCATATTTAATTAACTATGCTTTTACACCAATCGAAGGTTGGAGATGGATGCTCGGTCTAGCAGTATTACCTTCATTCATTCTTTTAATCGGTGTGGCATTTATGCCTGAAAGCCCTAGATGGCTACTTGAACACAAAAGTGAAAAAGCTGCTCGTGATGTTATGAAATTAACGTTTAAAGAAAGCGAAATCGATAAAGAAATTGCCGATATGAAAGAAATAAATGCTATTTCTGAAAGCACTTGGAATGTTTTAAAATCACCTTGGTTACGACCAACACTTATCATTGGTAGTGTGTTTGCTTTATTACAACAAATTATAGGTATTAACGCTATTATTTATTATGCACCAACGATATTTAGTAAAGCTGGTCTTGGTGATGCAACTTCTATATTAGGTACGGTTGGTATTGGTACTGTAAACGTCCTTATTACGATTGTAGCGATTATGATTATTGATAAAATAGATCGTAAGCGATTATTAGTAATTGGTAATATTGGTATGGTGGCATCACTATTAATCATGGCAATATTAGTTTGGACAATTGGTATTCAATCTTCTGCTTGGATTATGGTCGCTTGTCTAACACTTTTCATCATATTCTTTGGATTCACTTGGGGACCAGTACTTTGGGTTATGTTACCAGAATTATTCCCAATGCGTGCACGTGGTGCTGCAACAGGAATCGCTGCTTTAGTACTATCGATTGGTAGTTTACTAGTTGCGCAATTATTCCCTATTTTGACTGATGTTTTATCAGTAGAACAAGTATTCTTGATCTTCGCAGCTGTTGGTGTCTTCGCTTTAATCTTTGTCATTAAATACTTACCAGAAACACGTGGACGCAGTTTAGAAGAAATTGAAGCCGATTTGCGTTCTAGAACAAATGCAACAGATGTCAATGTTAAAGAGTCAAAATAAACACTATATTTCTAAATCACAACTAAAATGAGTTTTTATGATATTAAAAAATCCATTCTCAAAATAAGAGAGCTAATCCATCTTGGATTTGCTCAGACTGTCAACAAAGTCTCCGACTTTGTTGGCAGTTTTTTTGTGCACGCTTTCCGCGGGCACTGCCTTAGCCTGTAGTCTTCGGCTAGTGCGCTTCCCGCAGGAGTCGGCCCAAATACTGCCAATATCACACTAAAAATATTATTAATTCAGAGACTATTTTGTCTCAAATCAATGAGACAAACAATCAAAGAAGTTGTGAAAAGTAGATACTTTTCACTCCCAAGAAGCATTGGGCATTGAAACAAAAAAATAAAGTTTAACACAAGAAAAAAGCTATACAAATAAACAATAGACAAACCCTTCGCAAATTAATACGAAGGGTTTGTCTACGTTCTGTGCTAATCCATCTTGGATTAGCGCTTTTTGTATCTTGCAAATTAACCATGCATGCTTCCTTGGGATATGGTTCTACTCGTGTCATTCCCCTGAGTGCTATCGCGTATGATTATCGCTAAAAAATGAAAACATTTAATATAAAATAAAAACACGTCAGTTACTATGATGATATATAGAAATTGACGTGTGCTTTCAGAAATATCTATCTCCATGTTACTTCTTTGCATCTTAATATTTTTAAAAATATTTAGTATTTGATATACATACCACAAGAATGAGGTTCCGTAGTCGTAAATCCGAATTGTTCATACAATTTATCTGCCGGATAATCTGCCATTAAACTCACATAAGTACCATCTTCTGAAACAGATGAGATATATTTCATAATATCTGTCATTACCTGTTTACCATAACCCTGACCTTGATAACGTGGTTCTACTGCTATGTCAATAATTTGAAAAGCAGTACCTCCATCACCAATTACTCTTCCCATCGCTATTAATAAGTCGTCATCATATATTGTGACGTCAAAGCATGCATTTGATATCCCTTTTTCTGCCGCCTTTTGTGATTTTTCACTCAATCCAGCTTTTTTCCTCATATTTCTATAATCTTGTACCGTTGGTGCCTCATATTTTACTTTAACCATGTTGTGTCATCCCCCAAACTACAAAGCAAACATTTATAGCATAATCATATAAATGTGTTTATAAATATTTTTTCATCACTACTTTATTAGACTCTTTAAATGCATCATTATGACTAGATACATAACCTTCAGGATCCGCTTCAGGTTCAACATAAAGTTTAGCTAGATTAGCTGCGTTTGCTGCATCACTAAAAGCACTCGCGATTAAATGTGCTTTTGCTTCATGATAAATAATATCACCACAAGCATATAAACCTTCAATACTCGTTGCCGTGTTACCAAATCCTTTAATATTATATTCACTATGCATATCAACTTGAGTTGTAGACTGTTCTAACAATGTATTTTCTCTATCAAATCCATGACTGACAATAACTTCGTCGAAAGATCGTACCTCTTGTTCTCCTGTTTCAATGTTTTCTAATATTACTTGTTCTATACGTGACTGGGTTTCGTCACCTATTAATTGATAAATATGTGTGTTGGCTAACTTTTCCACTGCAAGTTTATTTAATATATCTTTCATTGCTTCATAACCTTTGATATCCGCTTTTCGATAAATTAATGTCACACTATTAGCATAACCACTTAAATCATTCGCCCAGTCTAGCGCAGAATTACCTGCACCTGAAATCAACACATCTTTGTCTTTAAAATGTTTTAAGGACTGAACTACATAATGTAAATTAGTTAATTGATATCTTTCTGCTCCCTTGATATCAAGTTGTTTTGGATTAATGATACCACCACCAATGGCGATGATGACAGATTTTGATTCATATACATTTCCTTTATTGGTCTCTACTTCAAAATGGCGTTCAGCCATTTTTCTAATATCTATAACGCGTTCCTCTAAATTTACTTTAGGATTAAAATGTAAACCTTGACTAACAGTATCTTGAATAATTTCATAACAAGGCTTCGGTGCCAATCCCCCGATATCCCAAATAATCTTTTCGGGATAAACGTGCATTTTACCTCCTAGCTTATCTTGAATATCAATAATTCTTACATTCATTCCTCTTAATCCAGAATAAAAGCTCGCGAACAAACCGGCTGGTCCACCACCGATAATGATTACATCATCCATAATAATCCTCCTACATGTACTACTTCTTAATACCTATTATCCTATTATTGATAATGCTTATCAATTAAAAAGGAAACTTTTTAATAAATAATTACTTTATATGTAAAATGATATAAAAAAAGACGATCAAATTCATAACGATCGTCTGCTATATATAATTATATTTATTTAGAAAAATTTATTTATACAAATTATTTTTCTGTTTTTTTGACAATGGCGTTTTTAAGCAAGAAGAATAATAAAATAAAACCAGCTGTAATTACTGTATGTCCAATACCAGCATAGCCGGCAAACGATTCTGGAACTTTAAGTCCAATAACTTGGTATGTCCCTTTTGTAAACATCATGCCAATCGTCAATAATACACCTATATTATACACAATAAAGAACCAATTAAATAAATAGTAACTACTCAAATTAAATACCTTCGTTACCGGTAATAAAATGAGATGCATAAACATTCCTAATATTAACGTATGCGTATGTACTACAACCAATTGTGTATCACCTGTAAAGTCATAGGCAAGTGTTAATTCACGATAATAAAAACCACTAAGCAATCCTAAGATTGTATAAATTAAAAAAGCGTATAATATTCTGCGCATTCAAAATCCTCCTTAAAAACATTATAAAATAAATCTTCTTAAATTACAGTGACAATTCATCAAACTTCAAAAAAGCTAGTAATCAAAATCTGATTACTAGCTCAATCACTTATACTTTATCTTTCTTTACGAGATTTTTTAAAAATTGCTATTAGCGCTAAAATAATAGCTACGATAGACACAACCCATAAAGCGATAGAATCATTACCAGATTGACTGTTTTCAGAATCAACATCAGCTTTTTTTGATACTTTAGTTACTGGTGAAGGTTTTTCCGCGTCCTCATTTCCATCCCATTTAACGGTTTCTCCATCATCATAAGTTTGATAAGCATCCCACTTAAATTCGCCTTCTTTATCTGGATTTGCTACTTGTATAGGCAAATCAACGAATTCATTAGGTCCAATACCTTTTTCTTTAGCTATCCAAGTTATTTTTGTAATATTACCATCATCATCTTTAGTTAATTTATGGTCAAATGTTTCCTGAGGTGCTACACCTACAACGTTTACACCCTCGGGTACCTTTAACTCTATTTTTGTTGTATTTGCTTCTTTTTCTACTGGAACTCTTACATCGTATTTTTCATAAGAACCTGGTTCACTCGTATCAGGGTTCATTGTCACATGGGCATCTGCACTTTTTGAAAATACTAAAACAGTAAAACAAACTACGAGGGCTAAAATAAATTGTTTTTTCATCTTTTAAGCTCCTATCCTGGAATATTTAATTGACTCATCATTACACCTGCTAATATAAGTAAGACACCTATACTTAGTTCTATGATTAATGCATATCTATTTGTCTGACGATGCTTACCAAGCGCTCTAGTTGTTTGATAAAATCCTAGCGCCATCATCACAATTGTTAGCAGAACCTTAACAAGTAATAATACGGTCCATGTCTGAATGTTTTGCCATAGTGACAAGACATTCGTTTGATCTATTGACATCAGGACACCTGATATGACAATTAACATGACAGCGCTAATATTTACTTTTAATAAAAAAGGTCTCATTTGAATTACTTCAAATTGTTTTTTACCTAATACCATAATGGTCAAATAAATCAGTGCACCTAACCAAAATGATATACCTACAATGTGTATTACTCTGATGAAAATCGACCATATTGGTATAGACTGAGACCAAGCATGTCCTGACATACTAAGTGTAATTAATATTAGACTAGGGATAAATATGTACCAACTTGTTGCCATATTTTTCAAAGTGAAAAGTAATAGTAATATGATTACTGCAACCATCGTTAATATGAATGGTGTTTGCAATAAGGTGGTTTTTTGCAGACTTAACACATCTGACACAATATCAGAAGATAAAGTCATCCTATAAATTAACACTGTGATAACGGAAGTCATAACCAATATTAAAACGGTTGGTAGTGTATACGTTTTTAAATTTAAATGAGGTAATCTTTGTCTTTTAGCTAAGGCGTTAACTAAATAAAAACCTGTAAGTGTAATCAATAGTCCTTCTAATATAAAGCGCGTAACTCCAAACCAAAAGTCTGCTTGTTCATAAAACGGTGGTGCCGTGTCGATGCCATTTGCTGTTTGTTTTCCAACTGAAAATTCAAAACTATCATTGATTTCATGCCCATCTGCAGACATTGTATGCCAATGAATGCTATGTGTTCCTTTATTTAAATTTTCAATTGGAAACGTCAATGTTTGTGAAGACCCTGTTGTACTTGGCTTTACTTCTGTAATTTCAGAACCTTTATCATCATAGATTTGTATACTTGAATATTTTGCATGGACTGGTTCATTAAATTGTAATGTTATTTCATTTGGTGCGTTATCAACCACACTGTTTTGCGTTGGTGTGACTTTTTCTAAAGTTGCATGTGCTGATACTTGCTGAGAAAAGATAAAAACCCCAATTATCAACGAAATTATAAATATAACATAAGAAAACTTATGGATTTTAAATGTTAATTGCACTTTCATCCCCCTTTTCAAAAAGTTTATATTATCAATAATATTAAATGAAATATACATTCACAATAATATTTAAATTGTCATTTTTTGGACAAATAATTACAATTTAAATATTATTGTTTTAATTAATTAAAAACAAAATATTAGTTTATATTCCATTATTAAAACTATTTATAATGTATCGTTATTAAAATAACAAAGGACTAATCCGTCTGTCTGATACGGACTAGTCCTTTGTTTTATGAACGGGCTTTAAATCTCATATTCTTACCAAGAAACCAATGAATTAAACTAGAGTATAACTCATTGAAATTCATCTTGCTCAACTTGTACAATTTTATCTACTTTTCGTTGAGAGCCGCCTTCCCAACTTACATTCAAGTAAGCTTCAACATTCTTTTTAGCAACTTCTATACCGATTATTTGTGCACCCATTGTAAGTATTTGTGCATTGTTACTTAACTGGGCACGCTCTGCAGAATAATAGTCATGCGCCAAAGCAGCACGAATTCCTTTTAATTTGTTGGCAGTTATTGCCACGCCGATGCCAGTTCCACAAATAAGAACGCCACGTTCATTATCCCCTTGTTGAATACTTTTACCAACTTCAGCAGCAACATCTGGATAATCCGTTTCTGCACAATGATGACAACCAAAATCTTCTACTTCATGACCGAGTTTTTCTATATGAGCTTTCACTGCCTCTTTTAAATTGTAACCATTATGATCTGCACCTATTGCTATTTTCATGCTAACTCACTCCTCCTTATATATTTATCACTTAGCTTATACATATGATTTAAATGTATTTAACATCAGGTACGCTGACATCGCACCAGGATCTACATGGCCTTGCGAACGATAGCCTAGCCTTTTGGAACGACCCTTATTAGAAACAATATCCTTTGTGCTTTCCATACCTTTCTTAGCTTCTAGAAGTGCAGGCACAAATGCTTCCTTGAAATTAATATTTTGAGATTTAGATGATTCTAATGAGAGATAAAATGGTTCAAGTGTATCAATCATCGTTTTATCACCTATTTCAGCTTTACCTCTAGCCTTAATTCCTTTACTGAATGCAATCCAAAATTGGTATAAGTCTGTATCATTCAGTTCAGTTTTATTTTTTACTGCAACTGCTGCCTTTAAATAACCTGAAGCATACAAAGGGCCAACAGATGAACCTACAGCATCTAAAAAACTTTTACCCACAGCAACACTAATTTTTGCAATATCATTTTGTGCCTGTAATTCGTTGTGAATTGTATCTTTTACAGCTTGATAACCAATATTCATCGTCACACCATGATCGCCATCACCAATTTTTCTATCTAATTCACATAGGTTATCCTTTTGTTCTTCAAACAACTCAGCTAACGCTAGGATGAATGATTTATATGTTTCACTTGTTAATGTCATAATAAATTCCCCCTAGACTTCCTTAAAGTTTGGACAATCGACAGGATGATCTATGCATGACTTTAATGTCTCGTCCAATTTCATCAACGTCACTGAGAAACCACCCATTTCCATTGATGTAATAAAATTACCCACATATGATTTATATGTCTTAATATTGTTTTCACTTAATATTGCATCAACTTCTTTATTGATAATATATAACTCCATTTGTGAAGTCGCACCTAAACCATTTACTAGGACAACTACTTCATCGTCTGGTTGATAAAGTCCCTCTTTCAAAATATTTTTCATAATCACTTGGACGGTTTCTTGTGCTGTACGTATCGTTGTTTTTTCAATACCTGGTTCACCATGATGTCCTAATCCAATTTCCATCTCATTATCTTCAAGATCAAAACTTGGTTTGCCTGTTTGAGGTAAATAACAAGGGCTTAATCCAATACCCATAGAGCGTGTGTGATCATTAGCCAGTTGCGCAATACGACGGACTTCCTCTAAATCATATCCAAAATCTGCAGCAGCTCCTGCTGCTTTATAAACCAGTAATTCACCTGCTATACCACGTCTCTCTTCAATTTCCTTCGCTGAAGCGACATCATCGTTTCCTATAACAACTGCAGTTTCAATATCATCTTCAACTTCTGTCATTTCGCTGGCCATCTCAAAATTCATTAAATCTCCTGCGTAGTTTCCATAAATATATAACACGCCATGACTATCATGAATTTCTCTGGTAACAGCTTGTATAGGAATTGGTGAAGGTGAAGCAAATATATTACCTATTGCCACACCATCAGCCATACCTTGGCCAACATAGCCGATAAAAGCCGGCTCATGTCCTGACCCTCCACCAATTAAGACACTCACTTTACGATTGGGGTGGCGTTTTTTACCAATTAATGCTCTTTGATGTAAGTTTGAACGTTTAATATATTCGGGATAAGCAATTAAATATCCAGCCATTAATTCATCTATGACATTATCAGGATTATTAATCATCTTTTTCATTTATAGTCTCTCCTTTTAACTGTCTATGCTTATCTATCATTTCGCTATTTTAAGGTACAAGTACAATTTTCAGTGATTTATCGCCTTTTTTCATTAATTCGAATCCTTCTTCAAATTCTTGAAGTGGTAATTGATGGGTCACTACACCATCAGTAGGGTAGTCGCCATTCTGTATACCATTTATCACAAGAGGATAACAATAAGGTCCTAAGTGACTTCCCATTAAATCTAGTTCTTTACGATCAGAAATGATGCTCCAGTCAACAGTTACTGGATCGCCAAATACAGAAAACTCTACAAATCTACCTAACTTCCTAATGGCACTTAAACCTTGTTCAACAGATTTAGGATGACCTGTCGCTTCAATATAAGTATCACAACCATAACCTTCCGTCATATCTTTGATTTCTTTTACCACATCAACTTTAGCTGGATTCATCACAATGTCTGCACCAAATTGTTTCGCTAATTCTAAACGGTCATCTTTCATATCTAGTACAACCAGAGTTTCAGCTCCTGATTTTTTAGCTGCTCCTATCATACCTAGACCCAATGTTCCAGCACCTGATAATACAACGAAATCCCCTAATTTGATGTTTGCACGTTGTACTGCATGTAAACTACAAGCATATGGTTCAATAAGAATTGCTTTTTCTATCGGTAAGTCTTCAGGAACTTTATAATTTATTGCTTCCTTAGTGAATTTCATGTATTCAGCCATACCGCCATTTACATTATTTTGGAAACCATATAAGTCGTGTTTTTCACACATCCAATACTCGCCACGCTTACAAAATCTACATTCCCAACAAGGTACAATCTGTTCGGAAATAACACGATCACCTATTTCAAAATCAGTCACATCTTCGCCTTTTTCAACAATACGTGCAATAAACTCATGTCCAGGTATCATCGGTGCTTTAATATAAGAAGGTTGTGTTTCATCGCCCCAAAAACTTGGTGCGCCACCATATGCTTTAATATCTCCTGCACAAATGCCACATGCTTCAACTTTTACAATAATTTCTTTTGAATTCTCAATTATCGGTGTATCTACTGTTTCATATTTATAATCCCCTGGCGCATATGCTACAACTGCATTCATTTTGTCTGGATAATTTTTATTTGTCATTTTCAACAACCCCTTCTTTTATTAGAAAACGCTTTCATTTATAACTACAATTCTAATATATATTTTCATTTCTTTCAAATATTTTTTCGTTTATTTTCGTTTTGCTTTTGTTTTGTTATTTTTATAAAAAATTGTGTTAAACTAAATCATGAGCATAAGGAGGTTGCGAATCATATGAAAATGTATGCAGATGAACGACGAGAACACATATATACTTATATAAAGTCACATAAAAGAGCTACTGTAAAACAGCTTTCAGATTACTTAAGCGTGACAGAAGCAACGGTTCGAAGTGATTTAAGACTTTTGGAAAGTGAAAATAAGGTTACACGCACACATGGCGGTGCAAAAGTAAATGATACGATGACTTCAAAGTTAAACTTTTCTTACCGCTTAACACAAAAACATCGTGAAAAACATAAGATAAGTGAGTTTGCACTAAATAAAATAGAACCACAACAATGTATACTCATAGACGCAAGTTCAACAACGTATGAACTTGCAAAATTAATATCTGAAACTACCATGGAACTTACTATTATTACAAATGGGTTGGAAAATGCAGTACTTTTAAAAGAAAATCCTAACTTAACAGTGCTCGTAGTTGGAGGGTTTGTTTCTCAAGATTCAAACGCGATTACCGGAAACATTGATTCACAAATTTTAGAAATGTACCATATTGATTACTTCTTTTTATCTGCAAATGGTTTTACCTTAGAAAATGGTTTAACTGATTTTTCATTACCTGAAGTTCAACTCAAAAAGCAGATGGTTCAAGAAAGTGAAAAAGTAATTGCTTTGATAGACCACAGTAAGTTTGATATCTCATCTACTTTATCATTCGCTAAAATCACTGACATTTCTGAAGTTATAACAGATGAAGCACCCAATAAAAAATGGTTACAACACACACCATTTAAATTAACTGTTGTTTAATAACAAAATTTCACAAAATAAAAAGCTGTACCAATTAGGAAAAACATTACTCACCTAATTGGTACAGCTTATTTTTTACTTAAAATACTTATCCAATCATTTTATATACCACCTGTCCATCCAACAGTAGTGAAGATATACAACACAATTGAACCTACGATAATCCAGATTAAAAATAATGGCGCCATAAACTTAAACCAAGAACTAAAATTAGCTTTTGCAATAGCAATCGCACCAACTGTCGCACCTAAAGTTGGTGTGATTAAATTGCCTAATCCCCCACCAAAAGATAGTGAAGTTAACAATATTTGATCATTCACACCAAGCGTATGTGTAACAGGTTGTAATATTGGAATCATCACACTCATTAAACCTGAACCCGATGGTACTAAAAAGTTAAATACTGTTGCTACTAAAAATATTAATATTGAAACGACACCTGATGAAGAGCCATCAAGTTGTGTCGTCAATCCATTGACAATCGTACTTAAAATTTTACCCTTTTCAAGTATGACACTGATAGTATTTGCCATGATAATGGCAAAAGCTACAACTAACATTGGTTTTGCTCCTGCTAAAAATCCATCCACCATTTCACTAGATCGTTTACTTTTGACTAGATAAGCAAGCACAAAACTAATACCAAAAACAGTTATAAATACACCATTGCCATATTTCTCAGTCCAACTTAACATACCATTGCCTATCGCTAATACTATGGGTGTAAAAATCACTAATCCTACTACAACCAAATCTCTCCAATTAATTGTTCTATCTTTTAAATCAATTTCTGCAGTTGTTGTTTGTGTATCATTTTGTTGCCAAGATGTTGTGTTCATTAAACTTTTATTGGGTGATTTAATAACCCTTCTCGCATACCAGATAACATATAATAAAGTGACCAATAAAAACACTATGTACATAATTGCTCTACCGCCGTATCCAGAATATAAAGTGACCTCCGGATAAACGATTTGACCAATTTTAGCCATACCTGAAGGAGAAACTGAAAAGGCCATATACAAAGGTAGGAAGGTCATACCAAGGGCAATAATTGGATCTAATTTTAACCTATTCGCTAAAATTACACCGAGCGTGACAAAGACAATCATCTGATCGCCACCTACAAAAAATCCTATAAATGCCATTAAAGAAAATAATCCAATAATAAGAGGTAAAGCACCTGCATGTTCAAATCTACATATCATATAATTTGTTAACTTCTTCACTGAGTCCAATTGCAACATACCACCAATTGCCCCACCAACAAACAACAGTAAAGTTACAGTTTGAGCAGATTGTATACCGCCATTTAATATTAAGGTAATCGCATAAAACGGATTAACTGGATTTTGTGAAATAGCATGATAAGTTCCTTGTACAATCTCACCACTTTTTGTAGTATCAAATTCGCCAGCCGGAATGATATATGTCAATAAACATGCAAACATCATCATCATCAACATCATTAATAACACGTGTGGTAATTGGAATTTTCTTTTTTCTTTTATTTGCTCTTGTTCAACATCTACTTGCGAATGATGTGAAGTTGCACTATATTCAGACATTCTATTTCACTCCTTAAAATTCAATTAAATTAGTTATGCTCTACTTTTGTTCGACTATATCTATTTTCTTTAAAAGGAATACCAAGATGATCACGTAATGTACTACCTTCATAAGATTTTGAATAATAACCTTTTGACTCTAATATTGGTAACACTTCATTTAAAAATTCATCATATATTTCACCATAAACATGTGGACCAAAGATAAAGCCATCTGCTGCACCTTGTTCAAACCATTCAATTATCAATGCTGCTACTTCTTCATAAGTACCTGTAAATGGTGACTGTCTTACTGTTTCTTCTAGAGCAACTTCTCTTAACGTTAAATTTTGTGATTTTGCTCGCTCAGCAATCGCATCAGTCGTAGCACGAAAACTATTTTTCCCTACATCACCTAATTCTGGAAATGGTGCATCTAACTCATATTGACTAAAGTCATGATGATCATAATATCTTCCTAAGTAATCTAAAGCTTCCTCAATTGTCGCTAGTGATTTAAGCTCATTTAGTCGTCTTTCTACTTCGTCTTTATCTTTGCCAATGACTGGTGCTAACATTGGGTAAACTTTAACATGATCAGGGTCACGCTCAAATGCTTGGGCTTGGCTTTTAATACTGTCATAATTACTTTTCGCAATCTCAAGTGACTCACCTAGTGTAAAGACAGCATCAGCATATTTAGCTGCATAAGCTTGTCCCTTAGGAGAAGCTCCAGCTTGAAATATAACAGGTTGACCTTGTTCAGAACGACTTGCATTCAAAGGACCTTTGACTTGGAAATATTGACCTTTGTAATCTAATGTATGCATCTTACTTTTATCCACATATTCGCCTGACTCAACATCAAATGTAAATGCATCATCTTCATATGAATCCCATAAGCCTTGTACTACCTGGATATGTTCTTCAGCAATATCATATCGAATATCATGTTCTGGATGGTCTCCTTTGCTATAATTGTCAGCACTTCCAGCTAAAGGTGAAGTTACTACATTCCAACCTGCACGGCCTTTACTGATTTTATCAATGGTTGAAAGTTGTCTGGCCACTGTGAACGGCTCACTATATGAAGTTGAAATCGTACCTACTAATCCAATTTGACGTGTTATTGGCGCAAGTGCTGCTAAAAATGTTAATGGTTCATGTCTATCTAAAAAATGTGGTATTGATTTTTCATTGATATATAATCCGTCTGCTACAAAAACGAAACTAAAGCCAGCTTTTTCTGCTTTACGAGCAATATCAAGTTGAAAATCAAAATTTGTACTTGCATCACTTGGGACGTCATTTGATTTCCAAGCATGCATATGGCTACCAGGACCATTCAACATAATTCCAAAATCTATTTTTTTATTTGTCATTTTACCCCTGCTTTCAAATTCGTTTTCTCATATACACGTGCTAGTTGCTCTACTGTTTTTAATCTTAATGAGTGGTTTTGTACTGGCATATGAAACATAAATTCATCAACTTGATCATCTATATCTAATTCATGAATTTGTTGTTTTATGGACTCAGCTGTACCATTAAATACTTCTATTTGTTGTTCTTCAATTTCAAAGGTTCTTGAACTTTGCTTTTTAAAATCATCTATTTGATGTTCGCTTGACACCGTTAATTTTTGACCGTCATCAAAGTGCAAAACATAATTTGTGCGCCCTTCTTCAATTAACGCACTTTCTGCTTCACTATTCGATACAACAGCAGCTAAGGCTATAATTATTTTCCCTTCAGGATAAAATGCTTTGTATGTACGAATTGCTTTGTGTAAAAGATCATTATTAGAATTCAAAAAATATGCATAAATAAAACCGACTTTTTCTTCTGCAGCAAAGCGTGCTGACCGTTCACTTCCTCCCAAAAGAAAAACATGCGGTTTCTCAATCTCTTTATTACGAATCGTTGTTTTTAAATTTGAATACGGATTTTCTTCAGGAAAGTTTTCATTATTAAATTGATTTAGAAGGTGAAATTTATCATTGAAAGATGTCGGTGCATTTTTAATATCTTCTTGCAAAGCTTGTGTCGCTAAAGGAAAACCACCAGGTGCTTTACCAATACCTAAATCTACTCTTCCCGGAGCAATTTGGCTCATAAAATGAAACTGTTCAATCACTTTGAATGGACTATAATGCTGTAACATAACCCCACCAGAACCAACGTTTATTCGACTTGTTTGGTTTAATAAATGTGTAACTAATATTTCAGGGCTCGTACCAACGACCTCTTGTATGTTATGATGCTCTGCAACAAAATATCTTGTATAATTCAATCCTTCTGCTAATTGCGCTAGTTCAACAGTTCTATTTATCCCTTCACTAACTGTTTCATTGTGATCTATTGGACTTTGATCAAGTATGCTAATAGATGTCATAAACAATCCCCCAATCGATTTCTGAAAATTATATTAGTTACAATCTTAGGCGCACTCTATCATTTTGTCAAGTATCCTTATCGATTTACTAAGGATTAAAAATGTATTCATTTTGATATGCCATTGTATTCCAAACTTTTGACAAATCATTTATCAATCGTACTGAAAAGTGCTATCTAAATACCTCTTATTTAATAAAAAAGAGCAGGATAATATCACTCTTTAGTAAAGTGATATTATCCTGCTCTAATTTGAAAGACTCATCATAAAAACGATTCTTATTATGACATGCCTAATTAAATAATATTAATTTTTGCATAAATTGTGGTTAAAATCATATTTTAATACGACCAACCTAAAGTATGTTCCACTTCATCATCTTCATTTTCAATATTGTCTATATCAATCATAGATTCTGAAATATTTCTAGAATGGTAACCAATACGTTCTAAGATAGCAATCATATCTAAATAAAGTAAGCCACCTTCTAAAGAACATTCTCCCGAACTTAAGCGCTTGATGTGTTTTTTTCTTAAATCATGTTCTAATGCATACGAATCATTACTCAAGCGAACGATTTCATCTTTTTTAACTCTGTCATATACGTTAAACATGTCAATTGTTTTTTCAAGTGACGCATCGACATGGTTATATAGCCTTTCAATACTTTGTTCTGCTTTTGCAGATATCTTAATTGATTCTGTTTCTTTTTTCTTTAAATCTAATAAATATGCTTCTGTTAAACTTGCTACTTTAATAAAAGTTCGATTAACATCGAATAACACTGACATTCTTTCTGCATCTTGTTTGGATATCTTCTTCTCTGAGATTTTTGTTAAATATTGCCTTACATTGTCATACATACTTTCGACAGCAGCATATTTTTGAAGTATATCTTTTTCTGTTTTATCGTCATAATGCTTAGCATGTCTGAACATATCAAATGTCATTCGCCCTATATTTTGAATTTCATCTTGTGCTTCTTGTAACGCAATATTAGGTGCTCTGTTTATTAAATTTTTATCTAACATTCTTGGTTTATATTTTTCATTCAAATCTTCACCTGGTACTAACTTCGTCACAATCCATGCTAAGACGAAAATAAACGGTAATTGTATGATTGTGTTCGTCACATTAAATGTACCATGGGCAAATGCAATAACCATTTCAGGTTTTAAATTCATAACCCCTTGCATCCATTCAATAACTAGTTGATAGAGTGGCATAATTATTAAGAAAATAATAGCACCTATCACATTGAATAGTACATGGACAGCTGCAACACGTTTGGCAGCCAATGAACCTGCTAGACTGGCCAGCACCGCAGTGATTGTCGTACCAATATTATCACCTAAAAGTACAGGAAGTGCACCATGTAAACTAATTAAATCATTAGCGAAGAATCCTTGTAAAATACCAATTGTAGCACTTGAACTTTGTATGATAACTGTTAATAATGTTCCTGCTAACACACCATATATTGGGTTAGAAGACATATCTAACATAATTTGCTTGAACGAATCTAAGTTTGCTAAAGGTTTAACCGCACCACTCATTAATTCTAAACCATAGAATAATGCACCAAAACCAAATAAAATCATACCAACATTTTTCACTTTACGTTTTTGAATAAAGAAAATTAAAAATGCACCAATTGCTAAAATTGGTAGCGAATATTCACCGATATCAATACCTATAATAAATGCAGTAACTGTAGTACCAATATTCGCTCCCATAACTACTCCAATTGCTTGGCGCATAGTCATAAACCCTGCACTAACAAGTCCTATAGTAATTACTGTTGTGCCTGAGCTACTTTGAATTAATATCGTTACAATCATACCAGCCAAGACACCCATTAAAGGGTTACTTGTAAAAGTATTTAAAATGCTTCTTAATCTATCACCAGCTGCGGCTTGCAAACCGTCACCCATTTGTTTAATACCATATAGAAAAATACCTAATCCACCGATAAAGGTAAAAATTATCTCCATTACAGAAGAATCCATCGTTACACCTCTTTAAAATATTTGTAAACTATGTGAATTATAACTGATTTTTGTTAAGTTAATGTTAATTTATCATTAAAATTGCAAAGGATTTTCTCAACATTTCTGTAATCATATTTCACCGAAATATGCAAACCTTTCCAAATCCTATATCTACGCTGATTTAAAATATGCTATTTATAAATTACACAAATTTCTACCTTTAGCATATATTAAAATTAATGCAGAAAGATACTTGTCAACCGCTCTAATCTTCGCTAATATAATTAAGAATTTAATGAAGGGAAGATTTGTATTGTGATCACTGCTTATAAACATACTCAAACACAAGAAATAATAACATCAACATTAGATGATGATGCTTCATGGATCAATGTTGTAGACCCAAATTGGGAAGAAATAGAACATTTAATAGATTTATACCATTTACCTGAAGATTTTATTAGAGACCCTCTAGATACTGAGGAAAGTTCTCGTGTTGAATACGATGAAGAAACGGGCTATTCCCTTATAATCCTTGACCTGCCAGTTGTTAATGATACAAATCTTAACGTACTCTCATTTATAACAATTCCTTTAGGTATAATAATTGGTAATAAGAAAATATTTACTGTATGTAATGTTGAAAATGAGTTTCTTGAAAAATTTAGCCATCAAAATCTAAATTTACATTTTCATAGCCGATTTGCGCTTAATATATTATTAACGATTGCAAATCATTATAATAGAAACCTTAGGTTATTAAATAAGACGAGGTTACGTATAGAACGTGATTTAAAAAATAATGTGACAAACAAGCAACTATATAATTTAATGGAAGTTGAAAAGAGCTTAGTTTATTTCTTAGCTGCTTTAAAAGGTAATGAAACTATAGTAAAAAAACTCTTTAGATTGCCTGCAATCAAACGTTTTGAAGAGGATGAAGATTTACTGGAAGACTTAGTCATAGAAAATAATCAAGCACTAGAAACCACAAGATTATATACTGACATATTAGAAAGTATTACTACTTCTTATGCATCACTACTTTCAAATGAAATGAATAATACAATGAAAACATTGACGCTATTTACCGTCTTTTTAACATTGCCAACTTTAGTATTCAGTTTTTTTGGTATGAATGTACCACTACCTATTGATGAACATAGTTATATCTCTTGGGTTATTGTAATCGGTATTTCATTAGTTATCATTTCATTTGTGGGCGCATTTCTATGGAGAAAGCAAAAGTTTTGAAATAAGACGTACACATACACGCAAGTCACCATATATTAAAAATGAGAATGCATGATCATTATGCTTAAAACAAAGGACGCTACCATTTGATATGGTAGCGTCCTTTGTTTTTTCAAATTGTTTTAACGACATCTAAAAATGAATACTAACTTACTTTAATTTGCTAATGACACTAACCTATAGACTTCATATCTTCTTTAGTAATATCATCATAATAATATTTTATTTTATAGATAAAATAATCTTTTAACCTATTTACGTTTGACAAAGTGTTTGAGGCTTGTTGCAAATGAATTAACCATGATCTAGCTGGACACTCAGTATCATAAAATTCTTTATGAATTCTCACTGTTTCTCTATTAACAGGTAATTGATATTTCTTTAAAATTGCAGCAGCTAACCAGAAACTAACTTCTTCCACCTTCATAAATGCACTATCCGTTAAGACGCCATTTATTTTAGACTGACATCTTTCGATACCAATATAATGCGTATTGGCGAATGTATTTCCACAGTGCCATTCAGTATATTGTGTCGGGTGAAACCAGTAGCAAGTGTCTTGATCAATGTAGACGCTCGCCCATCCTTTTTCTAATTCATTTTTTTAATTCGATTATTTAACCATGCAATATAATTTTGGGCTGTATAATTTTCCGCATCATCGTGTAGAACGACACCTAAAATATCCTTTTTTAGTTCAGTGATTTTATCGTCTATTTTGTAATAATTAGAGTATATATGTTTCATAAATTCCCTTCTTTAATACTTAAATTTTTGTGTCAGAAGTTCGTTTAATTTATCTGCTTTAAATTTAATGATGTGCACAATTTAATTTTCTTAGTTGAATTAGGGCTTAAAATAAGAAAATAGTTATATTTAATATATTAATATTCACAACTATTTATTATATAATGTAATTTAGTCAATATAACAATACGTTATCAGGAGTTGCTAGATAGAATGGAACATGCCACATTATGTATCCACGATTTTTTAACTACAGATACTCAACGTTGTATCAACCAAGTCATACTATTATTTTCTTTAAATAGTAAATTGAATATCAATATCAATGGTAAACAAACTTCGATTGAAAACAATATCGCTATCATCAATCACAGTGATCTATTTTGTATCACTCACGCAGAACAACTTGTTGAACTAAAAATACCAATACAACAAATCATCCCGCTTAACCAATTATTTTTTAATTGTTACTATGATGCAAAAGCATTGAACGCTCAGGCGTATTTAAAGCAAATAATTTTAAGCATGATTGAAAAGTTAAACACCATAAATTCAACAGAATTACCTCAATTAACTGAGCTTATTTCTACCTTAGAGCATGAAGCTAAAAAAATATCTGAACATGTATATATACCAACAATTCATTGTGAAAATGAACTTTTAAATAAAATATCAGAATATATCCAAACTCACATTACACAACATATCATGTCCAAAGAAATTTCTTCAATTTTTTATATATCTAGTTCATACATATCAATTTTATTTAAAAAATATTTAGGTATTAGTTTTAAACATTATATTACAAGTTTAAAAATTGCGCTTTCACTTGATGAACTTATTAATAGTAACAACACAATTTATCTTATTTCTGAAAATATGGGTTTCAATCATTATGCTAATTATACGCATCAATTTAAGTCATATCTCTGTTTAACACCGCTTGCGTATAGAAAGAAACTTAATATAATGCAGAACAAGCCAATTACGTTATTAACTACTGATATAAGTGGATACTCACACTATTTCAAAACTCACTTAAACAACCATACTCAAACGATTGATAATGAAATTATCAATTTAGATCACTTAGAGTACAATGACTTGGCAAAACAACCTACCATCTTTATTCATATTGATAACCTTATGGATATTATTCAAACAAATTTAAACCAAAAACTTAATTTTAGTGATCTTACAAACTGCTATTTACTTATAAATAATGTGAGTAATCTAGCATCAACTTCACTTAATTTAAATGGTATTGTCAATTTTATTGACGCAATTTTTTCAAACTGTATGGGTGTGGTTATTAGAATTAAATCCAAGCAAGAATATGAACAAATAGAACAGGCTATTTCTCAATTTATAATATTCAAACCTAAATATTATACTCATGATAATATGTATAACTTTATGATTCTCTTTGATTCAGAATACTTAAAGTTAAATGATATTAACCGCTTATACATCAAAGCTAGAAGTTTAAATATAAATATCAAATTAGCAATCAACGTTGAGGGGGTATTAACCCAAACTCAAAGTCTTAAACACACTTTTACGCTTTTACATAGATTTAATTTCGACTTTAATTTTATTGATGTAGAACGTAATGAATTACGCGCAATGTTGTTAAAGCATAGCCATCAATTCAATAACGTATCAAGTTATAGTGATTATTATAATAAATTCATCACACTCTCTAAGCTACAACCCAATAAATGTGTATATTCAAAACTTACTAAAAATCACTTCACTCAATATAATCAAAAAGCACCTTTAGGAATAACAGAAATTATGCAACATACAATACAATTGATTAAAAATGGTTCTGCTGTTGGCTATGAACTAATGGACAAAAGTATATCCGATGTTGCGTTAATGAACCAACATGGAATATATGAACCCATTGTTTATATATTCCAATTCTTAAAGCCATTTTATGGAAAAACAATACTAATACAACCCAATTATTTAATTGCAAAAGAAAAACAATGCACACATTTACTTTTATTCAATTCCAATACACATACAATGTCAAACAAGCGAAAGTTTACATTAAAACAACAAACAATTACTTCAAAATTAATTTTATTTATACGCACGTTAAATAGAGAACATGGTTTTATAGATTATGCATTACCACCTATATTTAATAATATTTTTATTGAACAAACGCTTTTAAAAAATATTGAACGATCAAATATGCCAAAGTCAGAATTACGACATACTACCTATCCTCACACACCTATAGAATTTGATATTGACCGTGATGAAGTAAAATACATTCGTTTATCACCCGCATGTAAGTAATCATGTAGCTCATCCACGTTATTTAAAAAATAAGTACATATTAGCACAATTTAATTTAAAAGTTTTGTCATCGCTTATACTTCAATTGCATTATGCTAAAATTTCAGATATAACTGAATAAAAGGGTATATAAAGGAGAATCTAATTTTGAAAAATAAAATGTTTGCAATTGTTATTAGTGCCGTAATGGTTATCGTAGCTATTATCTTAGTTATTATGATGGTTTCAGGCGGCCAAAAAGAGACATACTTCGGCTACATGAAGAATAGTACAACTGCTGAAAAAGTAGTCAGTGAAAAAGACCATAAAGTAGAAGAAAATGTCAAAATACCTTCTAAATCAGGTTTCAACCCTAAAAAGGGTGATTTTGTAAAACTAATTAAATCTGAAGGTGAAGACACTTATAGTAAAATGGAAGTCGTTGATCACGATGACATTCCTCATGGTCTAATGATGAAGATTCATGATATGGACATGAAAGGTATGTAAAATAAGTAACTTCGAATAAAAATTCAGTCCCACAAGCTTTTATAGGAAATGCTTGTGGGGCTTTTTTTCGTCTTATATTATTACCCTAATCTAACATTATTTATAAAAAAGCACTGAATAGATTTATTTTCTATTCAGTGCAAAAATGTCAGAATTTCAATTTAGTTTATATAGATTTCAGGTATGCTTGACCTTTCTCTTTGTCATACGCATTTTCCCATTTTGCGATAACAATGGTAGATAATGCGTTACCTAATACATTCACACAAGTTCGTACCATGTCTAATAGTCTATCCACACCGATAATCAGTGCTAAACCTTCAGCCGGTAATCCCATTGTTGTCAATGTTGTAATAAGTACTACAATTGATACCCCTGGTACACCTGCCATACCTTTTGAAGCAACCATTAAAGTAACCATTAACATAATTTGTTGCCCAATTGACATATCGATGCCATACATCTGTGCAACGAATAAAGCAGCTATTGATTGATATAATGCAGATCCATCGAGGTTAAATGTATATCCAATAGGTACTACAAATGATGTAATGTCCTTTGGAGAACCAAAGTTTTCCATTTTTTTCATTATTATTGGTAGCACGGATTCTGAACTTGACGTTGAAAATGCTAATACGAGTTCATTTTTCAATATTTTAATAATAGAAAAAATACTAATTCCACATAATCTTGCTACAATACCTAATACCACGATAATAAAGAATATCATTGCGCCGATAACTACTAATAGTAATTTTAATAACGGTATTAATGCTGAAGCACCAAAAGTCATAATTGTCGTACAAATAAATGCGAATACACCAATAGGTGCTAATTTCAATATTTTATTAATCATCCAAAATACAGCTTCTAATGAACCACTTAAAACAGCTTTCACAGGTTCTGCTTTTTTGCCAATTGCTGATAAAGCAACACCAAAGAATACTGCAAAGAATATGATTGGTAGTAATTCACCTGAAGTCAATGCCTCAAAAAGATTTTGAGGCACTATGTTTACAATTGTATCGATAAAGTGATTTCCATATGTAGATGATTCAGCAGCTTTTGCTGATGATTCATATGTTGAAATATCACCTTTGGGTAATTTATCTGGATCTAAACCTTTCCCTGGTTTAAATATATTTGCAAAAAGTATGCCTAGTCCTATAGCTATTGTTGTTATAATTTCAAAATATAAAATTGTTTTAAAACCGTAACGCCCCACTGTTTTAGATTCACCTACATTTGATATAGATAATGCTAGTGAACAAAAAACAACTGGAATTACAATCATTTTTATTAAATTCAAGAAGACATCGCCAAAAGGCTTAATGTAATTTGCAATTTCGTCGTGTCCATAAAGTAATAGACCTACGATAACACCTAATACCAACGCGATAATAACTTGCATTGGTAAACTGATTCTTCTTATAATTGCCATGATGTTTCTCCCCTTCTTCTGACATTGCTTAATTATATCAAAATAATTTTTATATAGATATAAATTTTTTCAGCAAAAATAGTTGTTATTACACTTAATTTTTATTTTTACTCATTTTATATATATATAAGTAACATAATTATTTTGACAAATACACAAAATTGCAGTTAAAGACTATGATATGGCGTTATTAAACCTTACTACAAGCCTGATATAATGTTGTAATAGGATATAAAATCACTACTCTTTTAACTAATTTTATATTTGAGTAACATCAACAATCGCTATTAATTTTTATATTCATTTTACTTCAATTGTGTATGAATTATTATATTATACTGTCATTAATTCACATGTGATAATAAGTAAGACACTATGCTATTGTTTTTGAGTTTTAATATAGTAAAGCATATGTTAAAACACATACATTAAAATATATTTAATACAAAAATGGCTGATGCCATATGTATATACGGAATCAGCCAACATGATATTGATTTGCTTTAGTTTATAAAATGATAACATCACTAAATAATGAGTTATTTAATCTTTAGGTTTATATTTCTCTTTAAAAGCATTATATTTTGCATCTTTTACATTTTTCTTAGTTTCTGGATCAAAACCTTGCACTAATATACCTTTATATGTACTAATTGGTTGCACAACATAAGTATGTTCCGAATCATCTTTAAACTTAATTTCTTTATAATATAACCCTTTTTTAGCACTATATAATGTTTTCTCTGTTTTAATTTTCTCAGTTAAATGGTTTTCATCCATGTAATTATCAACTAATTCTAAATTTTTGTGACCTTGATATGTTCTTAAACCAAAGAAAAAAGCTACGGCCAAAATTAACGAAATGATTAATAGTCCCAGTATTTTCAAAAACGTCTTCATTATTTATCTCCTTTTAAGTAAAAACAATCATAATAAATACTCTATTGTTAATCCTCATACTCTTAAATTTCTAGACTACTTATTAAAATTCATAATATTAGTATTATGAACGATAACAAATAAATTATAAAGTATTAATACCTTTTGTAACAAAATGTTCTTAAATTTCCACTTATTCACAATGATATATATTATAAAAATATTATGAATATGGACACAACAGTTCCTTGACAATGTACTTTGTTCATAATAAGGTTAAATTTCAAAAGGGGTGATTAAATGGAGGACAAAGTAAGTTACTTAGAAGAACAACTGTGCTTTCTATTTTACGTTTCTTCAAAAGAAATTATAAAAAAATATACTTCATATTTAAAAGAGCATGACCTAACATACACTGGTTATATCGTTATGCTCGCCATTAAAAAAAATGAAAAGATAAACATTAAAACACTTGGACAACGTGTTTATCTTGATTCCGGGACACTAACACCTTTACTTAAAAAATTAGAAAAAAAAGGTTATGTTAGTAGAACACGTGAAATTGATGATGAACGTAATTTACAAATTGCGCTTACAGAACAAGGTGCAAAAGTTCAGGATTCATTATCCCATGTGTCCAAAAAAGTTTTTAGTGAATTTGATATGGATATCGATGAAGCCATTCACTTAAAAGAAACACTACAAAATTTTGTAAATAAACATTTCACTAAAGAAATTTAATATATTAAGAGGTAAAGCTACGTTTAAAGTGTGTAATTTATTTATGCTAATTTAAACTTAAACTTGCCTCTATTTTTTTATTTTATTTAAAGTAATGATGATAAAAGTAATAATTACCCTTTTATCATCAGCTTTTGGTAGAACTATACACATAAAGTGTTAAATACTATAGTTTGACTTTGACTTTCTTTGACTAATATATTATAATATAAATATAAGGTTAAAGGAGAGGTGAAAAATGATGCAAAATACACAAAATCTTTCTACAGATATACTAGAAAATTTATTAACTGAGCATCATGATTTTAAAGTAGATGTATATGAATCAAGTGATGCATATCAAGTCATTGCTGAACTACCAGGTTACAGTAAAGACGATATAGACATTCAATTTGATGAAAAGACATTGACGATCAGTGTTAAAAATACTTCTACAATAACTCAAAACCAAGATAATTACTTGATTAAAGAGCGCAATTCTAACAATCAAAATAGACAATTTATATTCAAAAACGTAGACGAATCAAATATTAAAGCTACGCTGAACCATGGTATATTAAATGTTACTTTACCTATTCATCATACAAAAAAACAAATTAATATTGATTAAATCGTAACAAAACAAATCATAATATAAGGAGAGATGCTTTATGGCATTCAATATGAAACCATTCGATAATTCATTTTTCGATGTAAATCCTAGTAATTTATTTAAAGATTTCGGACGTCAATTTTTTGATCAATTTCCAGGTGCTAATAGTATTAAAACAGATGTTAAAGAATTAGAAGATGCTTACATTGTGGAAGCAGAGTTACCAGGTATGGAAAAAGAAAATATTAATCTGCAGTTTGAAGATAATATTTTAACAATAGAAGGTAAACAATCATTTGAAAATAATAAAGAAGATGAAAATGGACGCATTATCCATCAAGAACGTAGCTTTAGTGATGTAAAACGTCAATATCAATTTGATAATGTCGATGAAAACGGCATTAAAGCAGCTTATGAAAATGGCATGTTAAATGTCACTTTGCCTAAAAAAGAGAAAAAAGAGTCTTCCTCTTCTAACATTCAAATTGATTAACAATCAATTTGAAAAACAACACTTCATTTTTGAAATGTTGCTTCAGAAAGTAGATAAACCTTTCGCATTAATTTGCGAAGGGTTTATCTACTTTTTTATTTATATAGTTTTTTCAAATATTTGTCTTCGACAAGTTCATATACAAAATTTAAATCTAATATCGCATCGACTTTACGCAATAAATGACTATTAAGGACTAAATCAGAGATAGAAATCATTTCATATCGATCTCTTTTATCAATTGATTTATTCAACATAATAAACACCATCACTGCTTAATTTACATATATTATAATATTGGCAGTGATTTATGCCGAATCCTGCGGGAATAGCACTAGCCGAAGACTACAGGCTAAGGCAGTGCCCGCGGAAAGCGTGCATAAAAAAACTGCCAACAAAGTCGGAGATTTTGTCGACAGTCTGAAGCAACACTTCAAAAAATGAAGTGTTGCTTTTTTGTGAAATTTATAGTTTTAACTTACTTTTTTTAACATTTGCCCCATTGTTACTAATGCTATGATTCCAAATAACGCTAATAATAAAAATGCTAAGTGACTGCTACCTGATAGCATTGTGACATATGAAATAACAATCGGTGGAAAGAATCCACCCAATCCGCCCATCATAGAAACAATACCATTTGCAGTCCCTGCCTCTTTACTAAAATAGAAAGGCACAAGTTTAAAAATAAGTCCATTCCCCAAACCAGCGCAAACACTAATTAATAAACAACCTATCGTAAATAGTAAAATATGATTTGAAGATCCTAAAATAATTGCGCCAACAATCATCAATGTAAAATCTATCATTAATAACATCACCGCATTAAATTTATCGCCTAATATACCACCTAAAGGTCTCAAAAATGTTGCAAGTGCAATGAATACACCTGAACGTATACCTGCATCTACTTCACTAATACCAAACTGTTGCACTAAATAATTCGGCAAAAACAAACCAAATGCTACAAATGCACCAAAAGTAATGAAATACCAAAGTGATAAATAATATAATTTCAAATCTTTAAATAAACGCTTAGATTGTTCAACTAAAGGCACTTTTACTTTTTTCTCTTTCGGATCACCAAAAAAGAACATAAAAATAGCAAATAAAGCAATCACTACTAAATAACTTCTGACCGTCGTTTGCCATCCAATAATTGATGCGATTGGGGGCGCTAAAAAAGAAGAAATTGCAGTTCCGATATTACCCATCCCATAAATACCATTTGCTAAACCAACGCGTTCTTTAGGAAAATATTTAGGGATTGATGTTACACCAACAGAAAACACCGCGCCTCCAACGCCTAAAAAGAATCCTGATGCCATGAGCATCCCTGTCCCTTGAGCCTGACTCAAAAAATAAATTGGAAATAATAAAATGATAAAACTACAGAAAAACACCCATTTAGCGCCTATTATGTTCGTTAAATAGCCAAAAGGCACTCTTAAAACAGAACCTAATATTACAGGTATGGCTAATATAATTGAAAGCTGATTTCCTGTTATATTAATATCTTGAGATATAAAAGGGATTAGCGGTGCAATAATGCTCCACGCCATAAAACCCACAACTAAACTTAAAGATTGTAAAGTTAATTGAAATCCACCTCTAGCTATGTTCATTACATTCACCTACATTTAAATTTTTATAATTAAGCCTAGTATTCTACAAGCGCCTACAATAATATTATTTATTATGAAGTATTAAGGACTAAATTATGAAAGGTAAAACCGGTGTAATATACGAATTTTCGGAATATTAATATTTGTAGAATACTGGCTATATAGTTATTGTAAAATCTTTGTGAAATAATAAACATAAGGATTATCCCTTAAGTTCTCTAAAATTTCCCCTATTCTTTTTTCAATAATAAATTCAATTTAAATTTTAATTTGTGTAAAATATAGAGACTATGTGAGGAGCTTAAAGCGGAAATGAATTTTCAATTATTTTGGTTCATGCCTAAGATGGTATGCAAATGAGGAGCAAAGTAACTTTTACTTCATCATTAAAATACTGTTCTATATCAATTTTTCTTTTATACTGAACACATGATTTGCAACGATTTAATAACGTGTGGATGCCTTGGGAATAATATGATAGATGGGCTACAAGCTCAGACAATGTAACTCATATCCCAAACAAGTATACACGCTCAAATTCACTACATTTTAATATAAAAAGGACTAATCCATTTGCATATGGATTAGTCCTTTATCTTGAGCATGAAATTTATATCTTATCCTCAGTTATCTGTTATTTAACAATACATTATATCGTAAAAATTTGCATAGACTTATTAATAAATTATGACATTACCATATTATTTGTTGTCAGAAGTAACTCGATTAAAAGTCCACAAGTTTTTTCTTCATCGCATATTCTACTAATTCCGGTTTTGATTTTAAGTCTAATTTTTGCATAATATGTGTTTTATGTGCTTCTACTGTTTTTACAGATACAAATAATTTTTCTGCTATCTCTTTATTACCATAACCTTTTGCAATTAAAGGCAATATTTCTATTTCTCTTTTAGATAAAATTTTAAAAGGGTCTGATGTAGCCGTTTCGTCTTTGGAACTATTGCTAATAAATTCATTCACTAAAGAAGTCGTTAATTTCATATCTACATATGTTTCACCCTGATATACAGTTCTTATTGCTAAAATGAGTTGTTCATCTGGCGCGTTTTTCAAGATATAACCTTTTGCGCCATTTTTTAATACATGAAATAAGTACTCTTCGTCATCGTACATTGTTAATATTAAGATTTTTGTTTCAGGAAAACTTTCTGCTATTTTACTAGTAGCAATCAGTCCTGACTCTCCTGGAGGCATACTCAAATCCATAATTAATACATCAGGTTTATGTTCCATTACTTTTTGATAAGCTTCTAAGCCATCAGCAGCTGTACCGACAACTTCCATATCATCTTGGTAATTTAGAATCATAGAAAATCCTGTTCTGACAACAGCATGATCATCCGCAATAACTATTCTCAAAATTTATTCTCCTTACTCCCTTAAATTGGAACTTCTAAAGTCACTATCGTACCTCTTCCAATTTGACTATCGACATTTACTTCAGCATTTACTAATTCTGCGCGTTCATACATACCATAAATACCTAATCCAGTACCTTGTGGCTGATCAGTTTTAATAAATCCTGTACCTCTATCAACGACTTCAGCTATTAACCTATTACGATTATAATGTAAGTCAATTTCAACTTTGTCCACATTGGCATACTTAATTGCATTAAATAATGCTTCTTGTACTACTCGATAAACAACCGTTTCTATTTCATTGTCAAACCGTTGTGCATCTAGACTTGAATGATAAATAATCTCCATGCCGTAATTAGATTCAACTTGTTTGAAATATGTTTTGAACGCTGCATCTAATCCTAAATCATCCAAAGATGAAGGCCTCAATTCAACAGAAAGGTTACGTATATCATCAATGAGTTTGGACATAAGTCCTTCTATATGTTTCGAATCAGCAACTAAATCTTGTATTTCTTGCTGATACTTTAACAACCTTAACTCAACATCAATATTCAGCATTTCTTGAACAACGCTATCATGTAGCTCTCTTGAAATACGTTTCCTTTCATTTTCTTGAGCAGAAATTGTTTTTTGCATCATTTTACGTTGATACATCTTATCATGACGTTCAATTTGTGGAGATACATTTTGCAATGTAAATACTTTGATATCATTTACCGGATCAATCGTTTGATACGTTGCAGTAAATGGTTCAATCGTACCTCTATTGGTTTTCATAAATACTTGAAAGCTTGTATTACCAACTTCTTCTGCTTCAAGAAAACAATTTTTGCAAGATTGTAAATCAAACTCATTAGTATATCCATCACATCGATTACAAATCACATTAGTCATATCTCGATAGTCCTCATCATTGGAAATGATATCTTTTGCAGCTTGATTCTTAGCAATAACTTTCCCCTTATTATCAACAAACACTATTTTTTCTCTTGTATTATTGAAATACTGCAATAATAATTCAGTCATATCTTCCATTTGATTTACTTGCACGATCATCACCTAATCTTCTTCTTTAAAAATTCCTAAAACATCAGCTATCGAAATGTCACCATGTGCTAAAGGTAATGGATTTCCATCTCTCTGACCTAATAACAAAACACCGTAAACTTGTCTGTTATACCACAAAGGTATAGCCACCATGGCAGTTAGTAATTCAGTTAAAACAATAGGATATTTATGTTTTTCTGAGGGTAATAAAATTTGATTTACATCTTCAATGATCATGCGTTTACCTGTTTTCATAACATTGCCCGCGAGTCCTTTACCTTTTCTTAAGACTATTAACTTATATCTATTATTTAAATTGCCAGAAACATAATGCCATTTAATCGGTGATACTTGATTTTCTTGCTCATAAAATGCTAAACCTGCAAAGTCAAAACCTTCTCTTGTACGTATTAAATTTAAAGCTGCTTGATAATCAATTTTTTTATTTAAAGGCAATGAACCCAATGCATGACCTCCTTTCACACCTTATGTTTACGATAAATGATATAACTTCTACTCACATATGTTAACGGTACGCTCCACACGTGAACCAGTCGCGTAAATGGCCACAATGCCATAATGGTAAAGCCTAACAACACGTGAATTTTAAATGTTATAGGTACATTAGCCATTAATGTTGCATCAGGTGAAAAGACAAATAAATCTCTAAACCAAATAGATATTGATGTCCGATAATCAAAATCTGGTGTTACTGCATTGGTCACTAAAGTCGCATAACACCCCATGCAAACAATGATTAACAATAAAAAATTAACAATAATATCTGAGGCTGAGCTTAGTTTTCTAATGTTTTTCTGTGTAATGCGTCGTGTGGTTAACAACAGCATACCTATCAATGTTATTATACCAAATATGCTACCAATATACACAGCACCAATGTGATATAAGTGGTCATTAACACCAAACGTTCGTAACCAAAAAGCAGGTATGACTAAACCAACAAAATGTCCCATTGCTACTGGAATAATTCCCAGGTGAAACATTAAACTTCCCCATTGTAATCTTTTTTTCTCTATGAATTCACTTGATTTTGCAGTCCATGAAAATTTATCAAATTTAAATCTCGCAATATGTCCTAGGAAAAATATAACAACACATAAATAAGGGAATATGACCCATAAAAATTGGTTAAACATTCGCTTTCACCTCATTTGTTGGCTCAATACATACTTTTAATGTTTCTCTTAACGCTTTAATTAAATAATAATAAGGACTATTTCGTTCTGCTAAATGATTTGCCATAGCATAAGTACCGTCTTCAATAATCATGATGACAAATTCAATGTTTCCTTTTGCTCTTGGATCATTTTGCCATTGTGCAACATATAAAAACTCTAGCATCAATGGTAAAAAATCAGATAGTTCATTGTCTGCCATTTTAAGTCCAAACATTTCATATAAAACTTTCAATTTCGCTAATAATTGTCCTCGTTCTTTTTGTGTATCAAATTTGTTATAAGTCATATACAAGGGGGCATTTTTATTAAAATCAAATGTATTAGAATATAATTGTTGAAATTCTAAAAATGTATACTCATGTACCTGCTGACGATATGTCATAAGATCCTTATAAGCTGGGTGTTGATTATGAATGATGCTTTCAAAAGTATTAGGATGCAAAGTCATCTTTTTTGGGAATTCCAATTGTTGCGCAAAATATCCCAGTGTTTCTTGAAATGATTTAAACTGTTCTATGTTAATCACGGAATATCCCTCCATAGAAATTATCATTGTATATTGCTTGCCCTGACTTTTCAGAAGTCGTTCCTACTGGAACTCCACATCCTTCACAATTTGCACCAAAATACTCTCCACCGTAGCCTTGACTACCTTGTGCACGATACGTATCCATATACGCTTCCTTATGCGAAGTTGGAATAACAAATCTGTCTTCATGTTTTGCAATTGCTAATAAACGATACATATCTTTTGTTTGACGTTCAGTCAGACCCAATCTCGCTAATTTATCTTCATCAAAAGGTTTATTTGTCACCTGAGCCCTCATATAACTTCGCATCATAGCCATTTTTTGCAATGCTGCTTTGACCGGTTCTGTCTTTCCAGCAGTAAATAAGCTAGCTAAATACTGTATTGGCAAACGCATTTCTTCTATTGCAGGGAATATCATATCTGGATTTCTATTAGCATCTATAGCGGTTTTACCTTCGAAATAACTCATGATTGGACTCAGAGGTGGGCAATACCATACCATAGGCATTGTACGATATTCTGGATGTAACGGAAATGCAAGTTTATATTCAATGGCTAATTTATATATAGGTGAATTTTGAGCTGCTTCTATCCATTCCATAGAAACACCATCTTTTTGTGCTTGTTCAATGACACTTTCATCATATGGATTTAAAAATAAATCTAACTGCTTTTCATATAAATCTTGTTCGTTTTCAGCTGTAGCAGCTTCTTCAACTCTATCCGCGTCATATAACAGAACACCCAAATATCTCATACGTCCAGTACATGTTTCTGAACATACTGTCGGTAATCCCGCTTCAATTCTTGGGAAACAAAAAGTACATTTCTCTGCTTTATTTGTCTTCCAATTAAAATATACTTTTTTGTATGGACAACCTGTCATGCAGTATCTCCAACCTCTGCACGCTTCTTGGTCAACTAACACAATGCCATCTTCGTCTCGTTTATACATCGCTCCAGAGGGACACGAAGCAACACAGCTTGGATTCAAACAATGCTCACATAACCTTGGTAAATACATCATAAAAGTTTGATCGAATTTAAACTTAATGTCCTCTTCAATACGTTGAATATTTGGGTCTTCAGGCCCTGTAACATGACCACCTGCCAAATCATCTTCCCAATTTGGCCCCCACTTTAAATCTAATTTATCACCAGAAATAATGGAATGTGCTATTGCTACTGGTAAATGATTTCCTGCTTTAGCCTGAGTTAAGTGTTCATAATTATACGTCCATGGTTCATAATAATCTTTAATTACAGGCATATCTGGATTATAGAAAATTTTACCAAGAGCAATTTTTGACCATTTACTACCAGACTTTAGTTCTAATTTACCTTTTTTGTTTAAAAACCAGCCACCTTTGTAATGTTCTTGGTCCTCCCATCTTTTTGGATAACCAATGCCTGGTTTTGTTTCAACATTATTAAACCACATATATTCTGCACCTGGACGGTTTGTCCAGGTACTTTTACAAGTCACACTACACGTATGACATCCTATACATTTATCTAAATTCAATACCATTGCAATTTGTGCTTTAATCTTCAAGCCAGTCAACCTCCTTCAGTTTTCTCACTGCGACATAAACATCTCTTTGATTTCCTATTGGTCCATAATAATTAAAGTGATAACTGATCTGAGCATAACCTCCAACAAGTTGTGTTGGTTTCAAATGAATGCGTGTAGGTGCATTATGAGAACCACCACGTGTGTCTGTCAGTTGAGATCCAGGTGTCTCAATGTGCTTATCCTGAGCATGATACATAAACATCGTTCCCCTAGGCATACGATGTGATACTACAGCTCTAGCTGTAACTACACCATTACGGTTATAAACTTCTAGCCATTCATTATCTTGAATATCATGTGCTGCTGCATCCTCAGATGAAATCCATACCGTCGGACCACCTCTGAATAATGTCAACATATGTTGATTATCTTGATAAGTAGAGTGAATATTCCATTTACCGTGTGGCGTTAAGTACCGTAAGACAAGCGTACTTTCGTCTAACTGCACTTTCTTATCACGTGAACCAAAAACCATCGGCGGTAAAGTCGGCTTATAAACTGGTAGATTTTCACCAAATTGCTGAAAAATTTCATGATCAATATAATAACTTTGTCTCCCAGTTAGTGTTCTAAAAGGCACTAAACGTTCTATATTCGTAGTAAACGGAGAATACCTTTGACCATTTTTATTAGAACCAGGAAAAACTGCTGTTGGAATAACTTCCCTCGGTTGTGCGGTAATATTTAAAAATGTTATTTTTTCAGATGCACGTTCACTAGAAATATCTTTAAGTTTCATTCCTGTTTGTCGTTCCAAATCTGCATAAGATTTTTGTGATAATTTACCATTTGTAGCTGAAGATAAATTTAATACGACATCTGCAGCACGTCTAGCGGTATCTATTCTAGGAAGCTCATTTCTAATTGAATGTTCATCTTCATCATGCCACGTACCTACCATGCTTTTAAGTTCTTCATATTGCTCTGCCACAGTATAGCTCACACCATGTGCACCTATCTTAGCTTTTTCTAATAAAGGTCCTACCGTAACAAACTTGTCGTAGATTTTTGTATAATCCCTATCAACCACAGCAAATCCTGGCATAGTCTTTCCGGGAATTGCCTCTATTTCATTTTTAGTCCAATCTTTCACTTGACCATTCACATTAGAGATTTCTTGTGAAGTATCATGTGCTAGCGGTGTGGTTACAATATCTTTATAGAGGCCGTTTAAATGTGTTTTAGCAGTTTCGGATAAGGTTTTACTTAATGTTTTAAAGATATCCCAATCTGAACGAGACTCCCATAAAGGATCAATGGCTGGATTAAACGGATGTACAAAAGGATGCATATCTGTCGAAGATAAATCGTGTTTTTCATACCAAGTTGCTGCAGGCAAGATAATATCCGAATATAACGGAGTAGAAGTCATTCTGAAATCCAATGATACGAGTAAATCTAGTTTGCCTTCTGTATCATCTCTCCATTTGATTTCTTCTGGTTTTGTATCTTCATTTGCTTCGGCCATCAAACCAGATTTAGCACCTAGTAAATGTTTCATAAAATATTCTTGCCCTTTTGCTGAGCTTGAAATTAAATTAGAGCGCCATAAAAACAAAGTTTTTGGATGATTTTCCTTAGCGTCTGGGTCTTCAATTGCAAATTTAGTTTCTCTTGATTTTACAGATGCTATTGCTCGTTTTAAAATTTCATCGTTATTAAATGCGCCATCATCTTTAGCTTCTTCTCCAAATAACAAACTATTTTTATCAAATTGTGGATAAGATGGTAGCCAACCTAATTTGGCTGCTAATACGTTATAATCTGCAGGATGTTGATGCTTGATATTTTCTGCTAAAGGTGACTTAATACTATCTACGTTTGATTCTTCATATTTCCATTGATCCGTAGCAAAATAAAACCAGCTTGTACCATTTTGTAAGCGTGGTGGTCCTTGCCAATCTTTAGCAAAAGCTATGGTATTCCATCCTTCAATTGGTCTACATTTCTCTTGACCTACGTAGTGCGCCCAACCGCCACCATTAACACCTTGGCATCCGCAGAGTAATACAAGATTCAAAATAGCGCGATATATCGTATCTGAATTAAACCAATGATTTATGCCTGCACCCATAATAATCATTGATTTACCTTGTGTATCGATAGCATTCTGTGCAAATTCTCTGGCAACTTGTACCACCACATTGGCATTCACACTTGTCACTTTTTCTTGCCAAGCAGGTGTATAATACGAGGACGCATCGTTGTATCCTTGTGCTTCTAATTTATGTTCAAAACGTCGTATACCATATTGACTCGTCATCAAATCATACACAGTCGCAACATATTTTTGTTCACCGTTAGCTAATTCAATTTTCTTAGCAGCAATAGGTCTTTCAAAAACGCCATTCCCTTCATTATTGAAATAAGGAAATTGAATTTGTTTGATTTCATATTCATCTTCTGCAAGGCTTAGCGCTGGATCAACTTTAAATCCTTGTTCATCTTCTAGTTTAAGATTCCATTGTTTACCTTCTTCCCAGCGTTGACCCATTGTCCCATTAGGGACGGTTAAATGTTGTTGTATTTTATCGAAAATAACAGGTTTCCAGTCACCATTTGGTGTATCTACCCCTAAATCTTCTGCTCTTAAAAAGCGACCTGCTTTCAAACCATTAGCATCCTCATCTAACATAATGATGAATGGCATATCTGTATATTGTTTAGAATAGTTGATAAAATAAGCGTTAGGCTGATTCACATAATATTCTTGCAAAATCACATGTGTCATTGCTTGCGCAACTGCTGCATCTGTCCCAGGATGTGGTGCCAACCAATGATCTGCAAACTTTACATTTTCTGCATAATCAGGCGCAACAGAAATGACTTTCGTACCTTTATAACGTACTTCTGTCATAAAATGAGCATCTGGTGTTCTAGTTAATGGCACGTTAGATCCCCACATCATAATGTATGAAGCATTATACCAATCACTTGATTCTGGTACGTCTGTTTGTTCTCCCCAAATCTGCGGAGATGCTGGTGGTAAATCTGCGTACCAATCATAGAAACTGAGCATTTCTCCTCCCAATAAGCTAATGAAACGGGCACCAGAAGCATAACTCAGCATAGACATAGCAGGAATTGGTGTGAATCCTGCTATTCTATCGGGACCAAATTTTTTAATCGTATATATAATTTGAGCCGAAATTAGTTTGGAAACATCTTTCCAGTTCGTTCTTACAAGCCCACCCTTTCCTCGAGCCTGTTTGTATATCTTAGCTTTTTCTTCGTCTTCTACTATAGATGCCCATGCTGCAACAGTATTGTCATCATGTTTTTCTAATGCATCTATCCATAGTTCCCATAACTTACCACGAATATATGGATATCGAATTCTCAAGGGACTGTATTCATACCAAGAAAATGACGCACCACGCGGACAACCTCTCGGCTCAAATTCAGGCATATCTGCGCCACAACTTGGATAATCAATTTGTTGATTTTCCCAAGTAATCACTCCATTTTTAACAAACACTTTCCATGAACAAGACCCTGTACAGTTAACACCATGTGTTGTTCTCACTACTTTGTCATGACTCCAACGTTCGCGATACATCTTTTCCCATTCTCTACTTTTACTTTCAAGCACTGACCAATTACCATTGAATTTTTCAGTTGGTTTAAAAAATTTCATACCAAATTTCTTCATTTTATACATCCTCTCAACATCATTACAAATAAGAAATATATTCTATGAACATCTTTGTCGTAATTACTTTTCATTTCTTACTTAAATTGTACGTTTATTAAAACTTTCTATATATTAGGGATTTACCTAATTGAATATCAAAAAGCCCTAATTATTTCTAAAATTCATTTTAAATATGTAATATCCCACAGTTTATGGTAGATCTTTGTTAATACAAAAAAGAACTAATCCATTAAAAATATTTAACGGATTAGTTCTTTTATTTATAAAAATATTAAAATTTTAAAGGTATTGGCGTGCTGCTTAAAATCATGGTTCGAGTCTCATTATATAGTCAAGATATCAATGATTCTGAATCATATTAAGAAAAAACTTTCTAGTACAGCAAATTAAATTATTACATTAATTTAATATGTTCATCAAATAAATATTGTCCTTTAATATCGTTCATAAATTCAATCTGTGTTTTATGATACATAGATGTATCTATAACATCAATCAAACAAAAATGACCTTCACTATAGAGCGATAATGCCTTTTCTAAAGCTGATTGATGTTCACCAGTAATCAAATAGCTTTTAGTTTGAGCCTGACTTAAACTAGTTACACAAGGTAATTCAGCCATTAAATCTCCTACCAAAACGACACCTGGCATAAACGAACAACTTTGCGTTTCAATCAATTGGTCAATCGTAGTTACTGTACCTTGGATTAATTTCTCTTTATAAGTAGATACATTATATATCACTACAACTGGATAATCTTTCTTGGTTTGTTGATATATTTCATGCATAATCGTTTTTAAATTTCTAATACCCATATAAATGGCTAATGTGCCTCCTGATAATAATTTGTCCAATTCTACTTTATCAGTATGCATTTTACAAAAATGTCCTGTCGTATAAGTAACATGTGTCGCAATCTGACGAGCGGTAAGCCCTTGTTTCATGCTTGCAACAGCTGCACTAGCAGAAGTAATACCTGGTACGATTTCGCACTCAATGTTCTGTTTATTTAGCGCTGAGACTTCTTCATGTGTTCTTCCAAAAATAGCTGGATCTCCGCCCTTCAACCGTACAACGCAGTGATGTGAATAAGCTGCATCAACAAGCAATTTATTGATTTCCTCTTGTTGAATATGTTTATGGTAAGGTTTTTTTCCAACATCAATTATTTCTACACCTGGACTAACCATCTGAATGATAAATGGATTCACAAGGCGATCATATAATATAACATCTGCTTTTCGAATTAAACGTTCAGCTTTTCTCGTTAATAATTCCGGATTGCCGGGACCCGCACCGATAAGGTATACTTTTCCAACCTTATTCAAACCCATACATACACATCCCCATCCTGTACCTCTGTTCTGAACACCTCAACGCAACCTTCATCTGGCGCTTGTACTAAACCACTATTCAAGTCTATTTTTTGATCATGTAATGGACAAAAAACATAATCACCACTCATTGTCCCTTCTGAAAGTGGACCATCTTTGTGAGGACATCGATTTTGAATGGCATGAATACTACCTTCTTCCGTTAAAAAAATACCAATTTCTTTATTGTGTAATTTAATTTTTTTACCGACTAATGGTGTAAGTGTGTCTATTGACGTTACTTTAATCCTATTTTTAGCGCTCATATTTTACACCTTCTCCACTTCAAATATTTTTTGTTCTTTTTTACTATTTACAATCTCAGACCATGGCTCTTTTTCCACTGCGCATTTAGCTTCTAAAATTCGTGCATAAAGTACATCTTGTTTTGCTTTATCTAACAAAATACTACTCACATGTTCAAATCCTAATCGATTTAACCATGGTGCAGTACGTTCTGCATAGTTACCTGTTTCTCTATAATATTGCATCAATGCGCCACAAAGTTTTAATACTTCCGCTTCAGTTTCTACAGTTGTTAAATATTGTCCAATTGTAACTTCTGTACCGCCGTTACCACCAATATAAATTTGATATCCATTTTCTACTCCAATAACACCAAAATCTTTAACACCTGATTCGACACAGCTTCTAGGACATCCTGAAACTCCCATCTTAAACTTGTGTGGTGTATCAATATATTCAAATGTTTCTTCTAAACGGATTCCTAATCTTGTCGTATTTTGTGTTCCAAATCTACAAAAAGCTTTACCAACACAACTCTTCACGGATCGAGTCTTTTTACCATATGCTGATGCTGAACGCATACCCAATTCTGACCAGATTTGTGGCAATAATTCTTTCTCAATGCCATAAAGTCCAATACGTTGTGAACCAGTCACTTTGACTAGGGGTACGTTATATTTTTTAGCTACTTCACCTAGTTTTATAAGTTGCTCTGCATCAGTTACGCCACCTCTCATTTGAGGAATGACAGAGAAGGTGCCATCATTTTGGATATTAGCATGATAACGTTCATTCGCAAATCTTGATTCAATTTCATCAATATGTTCGAACGGATAAATCATATTAAGATAATAATTAATGGCAGGACGACATTTAGGACAACCATTTTTATCCTTAAAGTTTAGAACATGACGAACTTCTTTAGAAGTTTTAAGTGATTTCGCTCTAATTTGAGTTACAATTTGATCTCGTGTTAAATCTGTACATGCACATATGCCTGTAGGTTTAGTTGCAATAAAATCATCACCCAGTGTATGTTCAAGGATTTGCCCTATTTGTCCCTTACATTTCCCACAAGAATTACCAGCTTTTGTTAGTTGTGTCACTTCGTCAATACGCGTTAAACCATTTTGCTTTATCGCTTCAACAATAGTGCCTTTATTTACACCATTACAGCCACAGATAGTTTCGTCATCAGCCATTTCTGCGACATCAAAACCACTTGATTCTCCACCTTTGTGCAGCAATGATGCGATCGTGTAGTCTTGTATGGTTTCTTTTTTCTTCATCATATTAAAAAATCTAGAACCTTCTTCTATATCCCCATATAACACCGCACCAACGATATGACCTTCTTTAAGAAATACTTTTTTATAATGTTTATGCATGCTATCAAAGATTGCGACACCTTTTACTTCATCACTCTCATGTATCAGACCAGCACTATATAAATCGCATCCCGAAACTTTTAATGACGTAAATGTAGTAGAACCTTGGTATCCTTCAGTAGGATTATCAGTTAAATAATCTGCAAGTACTTTGCCTTGTTCATACAATGGTGCTACTAACCCATAAGTTTTCCCTTTATGTTCAGCACATTCTCCTACTGCATAAACATGCTTATCACTTGTCTGCATAAAATCATTTACAACGATCCCCTTATTGACTTCAAGTCCAGATGCTTGTGCCACTTGCGTGTATGGACGAATACCTACAGCCATAACCACTAAGTCTGCTTTTAAAATCGAACCGTCTGACAATTTGATGCCTGTTACATCTTGTTCACCTAAGATTTCTTCAGTACGTGCTTGCATCCTAAAGTGCATACCTTGTTTTTCTAAATCTGCTTTAAGCAATTCACCAGCTTTTTTATCTAACTGCATTTCCATCAACCATTTTGCAAGGTGAATTACAGTTACGTCCATACCTTGATCCATCAGTCCACGTGCACATTCTAAACCTAATAATCCACCACCTATAACGATGGCATGTTTTTTAGTCTGTGCAATCTCAATCATGCGTTCAGTATCTTCTATTGTTCTCCAACCTATTACACTATTAAATTGAGCTCCCGGTATTGGTAACACAAATGCACTTGAACCTGTTGCAAAAATACAAATATCATAGTTAAGATGCTTTCCTTTTTCTGTTACAATTTCATTGTTCTCACGATTCACTGATACGACAGGATCATTTACAATAAGCTTAATACCATATGACTCATACCATTCATAACTATTCATAATCGTTTCATCAACAGTCATTTTTTTCTGTAAAATATTCGAAAGCATAATTCTATTGTAATTAGGATAAGGTTCCTTACCGATAATCGTAAATTCATAACGTTCAGTATCTCTTTCTAATATTTCTTCTATCGTTCGTAGACCTGCCATTCCATTTCCAATCATAACCAACCTTTTTTTAGACATGATAATCCTCCTTATATACCTCTATCAAAAAATTTTCCACTGCATGAGATATATTTTTAACTTTGTTATAATCATTGCCATCTGACCTGAATAAAATATTTATATTTTTATATTGAATTTCAGGCATATTATAAAAATCTGATTGTGTTTTATCTCCTGTGTGATTAACAAGCTGTGTTGGTCGTGAATCCTTTTTTATTTGGTTATTAACATGTGGGTCATTCGTAGCAATAATAATAATATCTGCCTTTTCAATATCATTTCGGTCATAACATTTTGTTATTAATTTCAAATTTGATTGTTTGGCTTGAAAAAACTCTGGCAAAAATGTCTGACTTACGATAGTTAATGAAGCTATTGATTCAGTCTTTAACTGTTGGAATTTTCGATAGGCAACCTTACCTCCACCTATAATTACAAGATGTTTATTCGCTAAATTAAGTTGGACTGGATACATTGCGATACACCTCCAATTGTGTAATTTGATCCTTGATTATCATTTCTAATATTGGATGAAAATTTAATGATTCAGTATATTCAATATGATTCGCCATACGCATTTTTGAAATTTTACTTTTCATTTTATTAACTAAATAACCATCATATAAAAAGATAGGAACAATCAATATGTTCTGTGTTTCTACTAATATCTTAGGCAATATTTTTTGATAATTATATTCACCATATAGCGTCAACATATCAATTGATTTATTTACAATATTACATTGCTGAATTAGTTGCTTAAGTTGAACAATAGGTTGTTCATAGTTTTCACTACCATGTGCAATAAAAATCACTTTATTTATTGATGGTCTATTGAACATTGCCGCATTAATTTTTTCGTCAATAATGTTAATTAAATGAGGATGCGTACTTAGTGGTGGTGTAATACGGTATCTCATCTGTGGAAACATTTCTTTAATATGCTGTAAGATTTCTGGGATATCTTTTAAATAATGTTTTGCTGAAAATAATAATAACGGTACAATATTAAATTCAAATTTACCTTGCTTTACTAAAGTCGAAATCACGTTATAGAAATCGTTCGTATCACTTTCTAAAAATGCGATTTGATAGTTGATATTACTATTTTTAAAAAGTTGAGATATAAAATATTTCAAAGCTTTATTCTGAACACCTCGTCTCATACCATGTACAACGAGAACATTTTCTCCCATAATGACGCCCTCCCTTTACCCTTGCATTGTAATATATTTCCATTAGTTTTTGTGAATAATTTCACATAAAACTATAAAAATAGGGAATTCCCTTAGATATAACCTAAAGGAATTCCCTATTTTATATATAATCAATTAAAATGGTGGTTGTCCTAATACTTCTTCATCAAAACGTTCTGGAATTAATACTTTTCTCATAATAACACCTAAATCACCATCGTTACTTTCATGTTCTGCGTATACTTCATAACCTCTTCTTTTGTATATATCTAATAGCCATGGATGCTTACGCGCAGATGTACCTAGCGTAACGGCAGGTACCTTAAGTGTGTCTCTAAGATATGTTTCTTCAACATATTTTAATAACTTGCCACCCAATCCTTGTCCATCATATGATGGTTTCGTAGCAAACCACCATACAAATGGGTAAATAGAAATACGTCGTTGCGTCTCCCATGGATAACGTACAGTTATTGTCGAAATAATTTCTGCGTTATTTTCCAAGACAAAAGTCGTACCAGTTTGTAAATTCTTTTCGACCATTTCAACACTAGCGTTGACGGATGGCCAATCAATACCTAATTCTCTTAAAGGTGTAAAGGCTTCATACATTAATTTTTGCAATGCTTCAGCATCATCTATTTCAGCGATTCTAATATTATAATCAGACATTTTGTCACTCCTCAGCGTATCTTTTATAGCATTATTTGATTAAATTTAAAAGATTAATTTACAGTAATACAATATGGTTTCTTGATAAATGAGTCAATTTTTTTGTTTTATATATAAAAATAAAAGACAATTTGATTTCATAGTAGAAACCGAATTGTCTTTTACTTTATCTTAAGATTAGTTTCGCAAACTATCACGTTTGCCGTTTAAATAAGCATAAACTAATCCTACAAATATACCTCCACCAATATAGTTACCTATAAAAGCAAAGACAATATTTTTTAATACATGCACCCACACGACAGCATCAAAATTATAAAAGACCATACCAGCATATAAACCTGCATTAAATACTACGTGTTCATAGCCCATAAATACAAAGACAATAACACCACATGCAATGAAAAAAGCTTTAGATAAACCATCTTTAAATTGAATTGATACGTAAATACCAATGTTTATAAAAAAATTACAGAAAATGGCTTTTACTAATACTGCATACCATGTCGAATCTATGGTCTTACCATTTACAAGCGTTGTTAAACTGGTCACCATTTCCGTTGTCATTATAGGAGTAAATTTCATTAAACCAAATAAAATAAATCCTCCAATAATATTAAAAAAGAAACATACTAACATGATGATCAAAGCCTTATTCATGCCAATTAGCTTATAGTACCATCCAACTGTCAAATACATAAAATTTCTCGTTAATAATTCTGAATGTGTCAATACGATCAATACCAAGGCCAAACTGAATGAAATGGCACCTAATAAGTTAATTAGTCCTTCATTTGCACCAACAAATTGTGTTTTTATTGCAAGCATAAAAACAGTCACAATGGCTAATAAAAATCCAGATATGATTGATTTTAATGCATAACGTCCGGGTGTTTGGTTAAACATGACATCCTTCATTTGAACTTGATTATTAATGTTTTTAATTGTTTCATCTGACATATATGTATCTTTTATGGCTTTATTATTCTCTATCAACATCGACACCCTTCCCTTTAAAATGTTTGGATCACAAAATTATAGATTAATTATATTGTTTTTTATTCAAATTTAATAGGTTATACGTCTATTTTACATAAAAAAACACTTTCGTATAAATTCTTTTTAAAATGAATTCAACGAAAGTGTCTTTATTTTACTCCAAATATTTAGGCGCAGTTCATAGTGGATTAACGCTTTTATTTGAACATCGATTCTGATAGCTTAAGCGCACTGCTCACTGTTGTTTTTTGAATTTTGTTAAAATGTGTAGGCCATATGCAAAAATACCATAGCCCGTTAAAGTACGTAATAACCATTTAAATATACTGCTACTCAAACATTTTTCATTTAAGATCATAGCTGGTACAAGCGTACTTATCGTATATAAACTTAATACTTTAATATAGCGTTTATTCAATACACTCACCTCTCTTCACTTTTATTATAACTAAAAGCTAAAGTGTGCAAGTGTTTCAATTCTTACATATCTATGACTTTTTGTTCTTTAAAAGCGTTTCTAAATTATCAAATGTGCTATTCATACCCGCTTCTACACCCATATCAAGTAGTTGTTGTGCTGATTTAGGATCTGGCAGTTCCGCAGTAGAAATAATACGCGTTGAGGCTTCATCTATTTGTTCTAATTGAATCACATTACGCATACTTGCCATATTTTTATCAATATTACCTTCTTTATCAGTAAAGTAATCGTTATAATCAATCAAATAAGGTGCTTTTACTTCATTATACTTTGTTAATGTATAACTCGTACCTTGGTCAGTATATATTGCAAAAAACGCTTGACCTCCAGTCACAATATTAAATTCGAACACTTCAGTTGTTGCGCCTTGAGGGTGGAACCATTTTTCAAATAAAGATTGTTCAGTATATGCTTTAAATATTTCTTCTACAGTTGCTTCAAAATCTCTTTTAAATATAATTTTGTTTTCATTCACTTCTATACTCACTTAAAACGCTCCTTTTTATTCATCATTCATAATTACATAAGATGTAACTGTTTTAATTTTGGCATTTTTACGATTGCTTTCAAACTCAATAAAATCCGCGAAGTAAACTTCTGTGCCATCACTATTTAACTGAGTGCCATGCATTGCACCAAACTTTCCATGTGTTAAATTATGCGTCACTTCTATTCTTTTAATGTCTACTTTATGTGCTTCAATTTCATTATAAAATTCATCTAAACTGTTCAATTCAAAAGCACCGGGCACTTGCCATTTAAAATTTGACACAACTGTTTGTGATAACTTGTTTTTATCAGCTAATGCAGATCCTATTAGAAAATCTAACATGATTCGTCGTTTGGGCGCATTATCACACCCTAAATCTCCAACCATTTCAAATGGAAATTCTGAAGCTGTTTCATTTTTAAATGATAGACCTGCTTCTGTCAACGCATTCTCTAATATACCTATCGCTTTAGGTCCTACGCCATGAGTATCTAGTATCGTAGTTCGTTCATATTTTGATAATTGTTCTAAAGAATTTATGCCAATCGATGCTAATGCATTCGTTGCTGGACGACCTATTTTGGGTAACATTGTTGCCACTGTAATCCCCCTTTTTAATACTATATACCCACATAAAAATATTTTAAATTTTATATAACTAGAAAAAGGCCCAAGACAATTATATGTCTTGGACCTTTTTTATAGCTTTTATTATTAATCTTCTAACGCAAATTCAAGGCTTACTTGGAAGTTTATATCCTTACCAATCATTACGCCACCAGTTTCAAGTGGTTGGTTAAACGTAACACCATATTTTTCACGGTTAATTGTACCATTAGCAATGAAACCTGCTGTTGTAGCACCATTTAATGGGTTCTTACTTTGACCTTCATATGATAATTCAAAAGTTTCTTCTTCTGTTACATCTTTAATTGTTAAATTACCAGTAACTGATTTTCCATCTACTTTTTTTACATCAAATTTAATTTCAGGATAGTTTTCAACATCTAAGAAATCAGCACTTCTTAAGTGGTTATCACGATCACCAACTCGAGTGTCAATTGAATCTGCTTTGATTGTTAATCCACCTTTAATTGTGCTTAAATCATTTAAATCACCTTCAAGTGATGCTTCGAAGTCATTAAATCTACCTCTTATATTTGAAATCACTAGGTGTTTAACTGAAAATTCTACTACTGAATGTGCTGGATCAAAATTAAACTTTGTCATAAAAATTCATACCTCCAAATTTGTAACTTTCTATTGATACATTTATTATATCAGGTATATTTTATATATCAATGAAAAAGCTCATATTTGTGTTTCTATGAAAAATATTCCCGTAAAACAAAATTTTACTCATTTCGATGTAAAATATTTATATCATTTAAAACAATACATGGATTCAACTTTTAATGTGCCAACATTTCTTTTTTTATTTGTTCTTTAGTTAAATCTTTTGGATAATATGTTGGCCAATGATCTAATTCTTTCAATACTTTTTGTTTATTATCTCCCATAAATATATGGAAATGTTCTGCTTTTTTAGGTGCTATATTATGATCGCTAAATTGTACATATTTTGGTAACTCTTTATTTCCACCTACTAATTTAAATGAATATCTGACGCCTCTATTACCTTTTTCATATTTCAAGATATCTTTACCATCGTATTTGTATTGACCTTTTAATGTTTTGTCATCCTTTTTAAAAGTAATCGTATCCTGTGTAATATTAATATTACTAATATTTGTCTGATATCCTTTTTGATAATAATCTTTATATTCTTTTTCAGTCATTTGATTATCTTCGTTTGCTTTGTGTTTCATGACGTCATCTAAAGTACCATCTTTTAAAAATGGATAAACTGATTGCCAATGTCCTTGATAATCAGTTAATTTTCTATCTTTCACTTGATTATCTTTAAAATAGCCATCAGCGATTGCCTTTTCATGCTTGTTATGCGTTTTTTCATCATCTGTTTTAATATTGTCATTTAATGCCATATCAAGATGTTTTATATTTTTTTCCATTAGGGATTGATATGTCAATGTTTTATCTTGTGCTTGTTCTTTTGATAACGACTCCATATTATTAAACTTCAACGGTTTTGCTTTTGTTTCTTTACGAATCGTATCAGTGACTTTATTAGAAACATTTGCTTCATACAAAATGAATTTGGCCGCTGAATCATTAATTTCTTTCACAATTTTTGCTAATGCTTTTTGGGACGGATCTTCAGCATTCATATTTTGTATACCTTTTTGGACAAATCCATATCTTTCTGAAAGATAACCAATAGATTCATGTGATATATATACGGTATTGCCTTGCTTATCTTCAGTAATGTTTTTCATTTTTTGATCTATTGACATCAAATCTTCTTTCAATTTTTTATAATTCTTTTCATAATAAGATTTGTGTTTAGGATCTTGCTTTATTAATTTATCTTTAATCTCTTTTGCAAATACTTGGTTAAATTTAGGGTCTAACCATACATGAGGGTCATAACCTCCGTGATGATGTCCATGATGATGTTCATGTTCCTCATGTTCTTCGTCGTGCTGATCAGTTAATAATTCGCTTTTATCAATTTCATCTCCTAATGATACCTTTTTATTATCCTTTTTAATTGTTGCTGCCACTTTTTTAGCAATAGGATCTAAATCGTCACCTGTATACAGGAACATATCTGCTTTACTCGCATTCATTATATCTTTTTGTGTTGGTTAATATGTATGTAAATCTGCACCACTAGGATAAATAGATTTAACTGAAACATACTTTCCGCCTATTTGATTGGCAAACGATTTTAATGGAAATACAGTCGTATTAATTTTTATCTTGTCGTTACCTTTTGATTCGTTTGACTTTGTAGCACTACAACCAATAACGATTAACGCTAATACAATGACAAATGACAGTATGTATATTGATTTTTTCATTCTTACTCCTCCTTAAATAGTAAAGATTACGATTTAAAATTATAACCGTACTTTTTGAAATACGCAATACTTATTTCAGGTTTTTCGTAATTATTTCGATTTAAGGAGTTGAGATATCCTTTTTTTATTAACTAAAAAAGCCCGTCACTGTTTTTTCAGAAATTCAGTGACGAGCTTATGATATTATACTTTGTCTCTATGCCTTGAAAGTTAACTTTCTTCAAGTATTTTTTTATAATTCTTATATTTATATGGATCTTCTACTTTTTTTCCTGCTATAAAAACTGTGGGCGCTGTTTCAATATGGTTTTCTTTATATTGTTTATGATCTTGTTCGGCTGCTTTCCACGATTTACTTTCTTTAGTTTTATAGCTTGTTTTTATCTTTTCTTTTTTATCATTTGAAATTTCCAATTGGTTTATTTGTTGATCAACGAGTTGTTCGGTGATCCAATTTTCCTCTGATTTCGGCTGTTGCTTAAACATTAATTTTTGGAAATTTAAATATTGTTTAGGGGCATATTGTTTTACTGCATGACCTGCCCTTGAACCTATAATCGAATCCTTTCCTAAAAATGCCATATTAACAAACTGATAATCTACTTTTTTCGTATCAATATATTCTTTTTTTAATTTAGGCATAATATTTTCTTCTACTTTTTTACAATATGGGCACTTAAAATCACCGTATTCAATAATTTTAATCTTGCCATCTTTTCCATATTTGTCATCTTGAAGTACATTTTGATTGTCATTCGAACAAGCGGAAACAAAAATTAATACTGCCATTAATAACAAACTTATCCAACGTTTCTTCATTTGTTAAAAACACACCTTCTTATCTTGTTTTATTCTTCTAGGTTCATATTTTCTTCTTTATAATCCGCATCATGAGCATGTGAATATGATTTTGAATTAAAGTTTTTTAAGTAATGTGCCTTATCATCAGTTATTTTATATGTATAAAAATGAACTTCATCATCATCTTTTAATGGTTTATAAGCAATAGTCACATATTTGCCTTTGTCATAAACATAGATATTCGCATTCTTTTTATCAAACTTAGATTCCACATCACCCTTTTGCTTATCAGCTAAAAGCTTTTGTTGTTTTTTCTGTTGATTCACTGCTTTGTCAATCTCATCAGCATATTTCCCACTACTACACCCAGCTATAATGATTATAGAAATGAACACCATCATCATTAATTTTTTCATATTTACACTCCTAATATTACTTATCATATCTAATATTATTCAACCATAACTCTTATCTTACAACGAAAATCTTTGATGTACTAGAACTATAACATTATTTTTATATTTATATAAAAACACTTCCGAAAAATTCATTAATAAATGAATTTAACGAAAGTGTCATATTTACCGTATGCAAATTAAATTTTCATCAATGCTACAACTTTATCCTAACTATAAATCAATTAATTTCATTTTCATCATATTAGTGCCACTTTGATTGCTAATGCACCGTAATTAAGTTCATCAGTTTGTGAATAAATTTGATATATAGCTGCTAATTTTTGAGAAAGTTGATCGTCTGTTTTCGCGCCAATTTCTTCATTAGTATATTGATTCATCAGTGACTGAAACGATGAAAACACTACAATTTCCTTAACTTGCACTTTTAATGTTTCTTCAGTCTTTATATTTTTGAATACAATATAATCGCCACTTTTAATTTCTTGTCTTTTTTCATCATTCAATCTAACTTCAATAGTCTTTACTTCGTTTTTCATTAATTGAAAAGGTTCGTTATTTAAATGCATCGAGTGTTCTATAATACATACGCTCCATTCATTATTATTATATTGATATCAAAGTATCATAATATTAATATCTTTTACAAGAAAATTTCGCATGACTTAACATGATGTTCAATTTTAATTATTTAGCATTTTCTTCCTCTAATTTAAGTTGTTTTTTGCTTTTCAACATAAATACACTTACTAAACTGATAATAGATATGATGACTGCAAACCAAAAAGCACCATGATATCCACTTAGCAATGCTTGATGCTGAATTTCTGCTGTCATTTGTTTTTGACTCATATCTTTAAAATCAGACATATTTGGTGTGTAATTCTTGGCAACTTGACTCATAATTGTGATCAAACCTGCTGTACCAATAGATGCAGATATTTGTTGTATAGTGTTTGTCATCGAAGAACCGTGTGCATTCATTTCCGGTGCTAGCTGATTCATTGTATGTGTCATTAATGGCATCAAACCAAGTGCGATACCAATCATACGAATGGCATATACTGTTGCTAATATCGCTGGTGAGGTATGTTCATCCATGATTACAAAATAAGAAGTTGTTACAACTACAATAAACATTCCAATAAATGCTAATATTTTAGCGCCATATTTCTCATAGAGTAAACCTGAAATCACTGACATAATCCCCATTACGATAGCTCCAGGTAATAAAATTAATCCTGATTGGAGTGCTGAGTCATTCATAATATTCTGTACAAACATTGGTAACACTGTTTCAGAACCAATCATTGAAATCATAGTAAAAGCCATTATGATAATACCTACAGCAAATTGACTATCTTTGAACACTGAAAAATCAAGGAGTGGATTTTCTAAACGTGTTTGACGGAAAATAAAAGCCGCAACTAAAATAATGCCACCTATAACAGTAGTCAATACGATTGAATCGTTCCAGCCATCACGGGAAATTGAACTTGTACCATAAAGCAAACCACCAAAACCGAACACGGATAAGATAATTGATAAAATATCAATACGTGTCTTTCGATTAGTACCGACATTCTTGACGAATTTAAGCGCACCTATAAAAGTAAGTGCAGCAATTGGCGCAACCACATGGAATAATGAACGCCAATCTAAATACTCTACTAAATAACCTGATAGTGTCGGTCCAATTGCCGGTGCTAAACCAATAACCAAACCAAATGTCCCCATATATTTACCTCTTTCATGAGGTTCAAATATATCTAATATTGTTGTCATCATCAGTGGCATCATAATACCAGAACCAAGTGCTTGAACAATTCGTGCACTTAATAAAACAGAAAAGTTTGGACTAAATCCTGCGATTAAAGTCCCTATAAAAAAGATAAATATTGCAGTTAAAAATACTTTTCTTGTTGAATATCTTTGAATTATCATTGCTGACAATGGAATAATTACACCATTAGTCAATAAAAAGGCTGTAGTAAGCCATTGTACTTGTGTGTAATCTATTTTAAAATCTTTCATTATGCTTGGTAATGCTGTTGTTAATAAGGTTTCATTTAATAATCCAAAAAACCCACCACACAACATCATCAAAATCATTATAATTTTCGTCTTTTGATCCATTTTTGTACTCCTGTATTCTATAATTTATCAACTCTTTTTAGTCGCATTTCTGCATTATACATATTTTAGTTTAATTTATCATTAAAAATACTTAAAATATTAGTTATATTTTAAACTTTTATTTTGTAAGATTTAAAAAATGTTACAAATCGTAATAATTACTATTTACATTCCAAGTTTTTTCTTACATAATATCTATAGATAAAGGAGGTCATCACCATGAAATTAGATTTACAAACAGCACGCCGTAATTTAAATAGTCCTAATATCAAAACACGCAAGCGTGCACGCAAAATTATCCAACAACATAAGCGCAATAAATAAAAATAGAAGTAATACTTCAAAACCAAATGTTTTTTATCTTTGGTTTTGTCATATCACTTCTAAGATGTGGCCTGATTCCTGAAAATATACATTTATATATTTCAGAATCAGCCATCATTTTATTTAAGTTATTTATTACTTTACTACGTCATTTCATTTTTTGTACAGTTATAAAAGTATTATAAGTAATATTTATCTATCACTTTTAAATCATCCGTTAAATCATATATTAAAGGTGCCCCTGTTTTGATTTCATATCCTACAATATCTTCATCTGATACATCTTCTATATACTTAATTAATGCACGCAATGAATTACCATGCGCAGAAACAAGCACAGTTTTTCCATCTAATAACTGTTGTGAGATTTGGTCGTTCCAATAAGGAATCACCCTAATTAAAGTATCTTTCAAACTTTCTGATTCAGGCATAACTCTTCTATCTAAATGTTCATATTTTCTATCATTTAAGTAATCTTTTCTTTGTTCATCACTTTGCGCAGGTGGTGCTATATCATATGAACGTCTCCATATATGTACTTGTTCTTCACCAAATTTTTCTCTAGCTTTATCTTTGTTTAAACCTTGTAATCCACCATAATGACGCTCATTTAAGCGCCAAGATTTAATAACTGGAATAAATAACTGTTGAGATTCATCTAATAAGTGAAACGTAGTTTTAATGGCGCGTTGCAATAAAGATGTAAAGACGATATCTATCTCTATACCCTGTTCTTTTAATTTTTTTCCCGACGTCACTGCCTCAGTTCTTCCCTGTTCTGATAAATCTACATCAGCCCAACCTGTAAATAGATTTTCAGCATTCCAAACACTTTGACCATGTCTGCATAAAATTAGTTTTGGCATAATATTCCTTCTTTCCATTGAATAAAATGATATTATCACTACTTTTACAAAAATATTACAGTGATACACAGATATAAATCCTGTTACGACAATACTTTATCTATAATTTCTCATGCCATACATTAAAATTATAACAATTTACACTTGATTTTGAAATGATTGTATTCATTTATTCATAAATGACTTTTTATTTTTATTTTTCTGTAACCTACCTATAAAAAAATGATGTTATAGTTGTAAACGTTGATGAACGGAGCAATACGATAGACAAACAAAAATATTTTAAAAACATCCATGCTAATTAACAAATACAATTTGAAACTGTTTAAAACAAACAATTATTAGGAGGATTTTTCAAATGAAAAAATTATTATTAGCTTCATTCGCATCAGTAACAATCGCTACAGCTGGTGTTGGTTTAACTTCAAATACTTCTACAGCTGATGCTGCAGAAACTACTCAAGCAAACAATGACGTGTATAGTGAATTTATTGCTGCTGGTGGTACAAAAGCGCTTTGGGATAACATTGTAATGCCAGAATCAAGTGGAAATCCAGATGCAGTAAATGAATTAGGATATAGAGGTTTAGGACAAACGAAAGAAGCTTGGGGTACTGGATCTGTAACTGAACAAACAAAAGGTATGATTCAATACGCTGAAGATCGTTATGGCTCAATTGATGCAGCAATCGAATTCCGTGTTGCAAATGGTTGGTGGTAAGACTAATTTTATACATTAACCCAAAATGTATGATTAAAAATAGTCTAGAAATCACTTATTAAAAATGATGCTAACCTATTTCGCTATAAATTATTAAATTAAACATAGATGGTTTGAAGGAGTTAAAACATATATGCCCTTCAACCATCTTCTGATTTGCTTTATATTTTAAAAGTCCGAGACAAAAATGTCTCGGACTTTTTTACTCTAAAATAAGCTAATAAAATTTTAACTGAAACATATTATATTTGTATATCAATACTCATTAAATACCTTAATTCAAGTTATCATTTGGTAGTTTATTAGTTTAATATAAATAAAAACCATGATAATAATCACAATCATATACTTTCTCAACATCGCACTTATTGTATTGACTGTGGTTCAGGATGTACATAAACTGAAGAAATGCCTTTGCTGTGCATATGTTGTTCTACTTTGTCGCAGATGTGATGTGCTTCTTCCAAAGATAAATCTGATTTTACTACAATCGTTACATCTACAAAAACACTACTTCCGTGGTAACGACCTTTAATATTTTGTACTTCGATTACATCTTCAATTTCTAACACATAATTTTTATAAGCTTCTAATTCTTGCTCATTAAAACCGTCACTTAATGTAAAAATTGATTCTTTAAAGATACCAAAACCAGTATATATAATGAGTAAGCCTAATATAATGGCTAATATCGTATCAATTACTGGAAATCCAAATTGTGTAAAAATTAAACCAATTGCAGTACCTAAACTCACTAACGCATCTGACAAATTATCTTTAGCTGCGGAGTTCAATGAACTACTTTTCGTACGATTAGCAATGCTTTGATTAATATAAAATACAACTAGCATAATCAAACCACTGATGACACTGACATAAATATTTATAATATTAGGGGTATGATGTTCATTTGTGAATAATTCAGGAACATTCTCTATAATGACTTGAATACCAACAAACATTATAATGAATGACACGAGTAATGATGAAATATTTTCAGATTTCAAATGTCCATATGGATGGTTTTGATCTGCAGGTTTAATAGAAATTTTCAAACCAATAATTACTGCCAAAGAAACAATAATATCCGTCATATTATTTAAACTATCTGCTTTTACAGCTGCAGAATTATATAAATACCCTACGATAAATTTAGTCACCGATAATATGATGTAGACGATTAAACTTAAAAAAGCACCTTTTTGCGCTGTTTCCAATTTTTCTTTTTGACTCATCTTACTTTCCACCTTCAGTATGATTGAATACTTATTATGACTCATCACAAACATATTTACAACGATTTTTATTCAAAAATTATTTAATATAAATAAACTAATTATTTTTTTAGCCAATCCTAATATTAATTATAAAATTGAGCAAAAATAAGAGACCAAGTTTGAATCAAATCATATTTTTGATTCTGAAACTTGCTCTCATAAAATAAATATATTTAAAATGTGGGTTTATTAAAAATTTTACTAATCTCTTAGGATATATTTAGAAAGGACAAATGTTATAGGTATTGTAATGATAAGCCCTGCAAAAGGTGCTATCACAGATGATATACCAAACCATTGTACAAAAATATACAATAATAACGTTTGCATGCCCATATTGACAACTTGAGTTAATGGAAACTTTAAGAATTTACGCCAAGTTGGTGTCACTTTATAAACAAAGTAACAATTTAAATAGTAAGAAATGACAAAACTAATGATAAATCCACTGATATGACTAACTAAATAATTCACTTCTAATAACTTCAATAAACAAAGATAGACAATGTAATAATTTAAAGTATTCATACCGCCTACAATCACAAATTTAATCACTTCATAGTGTGTTTTAGTTAAATTCATTTTTTACTCCTTAGTAAAATCCCATATAATTTTATATGATTACTATCAAAAAACATATAATTAATGCGCTATATCTAGTATAATACTTTATCATATATATGTATGTTTTGTATTATATAAATAATTAAAAGTAGCTAAATTTAATTGCTCTATTTTTCTAAAATACATGGTAATTAACATATTAGTTTCATTTGTAATTACAAAACGAGATAACATGTTTATAATTAAACATTAGAGAGAATTTTAAAGGAGTTTCACACATGGACAAGATTTCAAACCGCCAACTACCAACTATGGTCATTATTGTGTTGGGTATCATGACTACATTTGGCCCTTTAACCATAGATATGTATGTGCCATCATTACCCAATGTGCAACATGACTTTAATACATCTGTATCTGAATCACAGCTTACTTTATCGTTTGCAATGATTGGTCTTGCTATTGGTCAATTTATTTTCGGTCCTTTGTCAGACGCATATGGACGCAAAAAAGTGGCGTTATTTATCATTTCAATCTATGCACTAGCTTCTTTACTGGCGGTTTTCACTGCTTCCATGAGTATATTACTCACTTTGCGTCTAGTTCAAGGTTTAACTGGCGGAGGTGCTATAGTAATTGCTAAAGCTACTATGGGAGATCAACATGAAGGTAAAGCGTTAGCTAAAGGACTAGCATCTTTACTCGTAATCAACGGAATCATTACCATTATTGCACCAATCATAGGCGGCTATGCATTAACGATATCTAATTGGAAAGCAATATTTGTAATTTTGACAATCGTAAGTGTTATTATTTTATTTTTATCAATCCGCTATTTAGAAGAAACGCATACACCAAATCGAGCTAAACTCAATTTTAAAGTTATTTTTAAAGATTTTGCTCATTTATTAAAAAGACCTGCATTTATTATTCCAATGATTTTACAAGGTTTAACTTACGTAATGCTATTTAGTTTCTCATCTGCGGCACCGTTCATTACGCAAAAAATTTATGACATGACACCTCAACAATTTAGTTATTTGTTTGCCTTTAACGGTATTGGTCTTATTATTATGAGTCAACTTACAGCCAAACTTGTCGCATATATGAATAGATACTTTTTGCTAATTATTTTAACAATCATTCAATTAATGGGCGTTGTGCTAATTATTGTGACATTAATGCTTCATTTACCATTATGGGTATTAGTTATCGCATTCTTTTTAAATGTATGCCCTGTAACTGGTATCGGACCATTAAGTTTTGCATTAGCGATGGAATCTCGTACTGGCGGTAGTGGCAATGCCTCAAGTTTACTAGGTCTATTTCAATTTATACTTGGTGGTATCATGTCACCATTAGTGGGATTACAAGGTGAATACAGCATCTTACCATATACAATTATTTTGATTATTACTGCTGTACTAATCATTGTGTTAGAAATCGTGTTAAAGTCTATTCTTATAAATAAGCGAATAACATGAATCACTGTTAAAAAATACAATTCATACCGTTATCAATACTAACAAATGATTAAGTAGTGTATGAACTTGAATTCTCCCCTAATATAGAAGCCTCTAAATGCGTGTCCAAGCATACATTTAGAGGTTTCTTTATCTTAGGTTGCTTCAGCTTATCGATTTATAAAATTCTATAAACGCAAAAAACGTCCATTCCTATTTGAATTGTTATAGAGATGGACGTTTATGCATTACTAGCGATATTTTTTATATTTTAGTTTTAAAATTTATTCTTTACTATTTTATTGGGAACCAAATTTCAGTGATATAGTCGTTTGAATGTAGTTCACCTGGTTTATATAATTCAAAAAAAGGAGCACTCCGCAATTCATAATCTAAAGTATGTAAGATATTTCTATGAATAGTTTGCATTGCTTGTTTAATCGATTCCGGAACAGGGCCTTTAGCATCAAATACTAAATATCTACCCTCTACTAAATCAACTTGTTCCCACTCACTTTGCTGTTCATCACTTGTCACACCTATTAAATAATGCATTTCACCATTTTCTTTAGGTAAACAAACACCTAATAACCCCTCTAGATATTGATTGCTTTGTGATATCAAGCGATCTTTGTAGCCCATTGCTTCAAATTCCATCCAAAACTTAAAAATATTTTCTTGTGCTTTTTGTCCAGTTGCATATTTCTTTTTTACCCCTACAACTGGTACTGGTCTTTCAGATAATGTTTCTATTCTATAATCCATGTTTTCAACCCCTTTCGCACATTATAACCAATTTCATAAAATTATATCTAATATTAACTATAATTCAAGCATCTTTGTAGGTACTTAAACTGATATAGATATATAATAAACGTATTAATTAATGTTAATCTTTCTTACTAATTGATACAGGAGTCTCTACCTATGAACAAAAAAATATTATCCGTTAAACCAATCAGTCAATTATTTCCGATTCCCATGATTATGGGATGCGAAGGCATTGCAAGTGCAATGATATTACAATTCAATAATCACAATATACTAGCAACACATATCATGAAACACTGGCCTAAACATGCGAATAATCCATACAAAGGCTATGTAGGTCATCACTTATGGGTGAAATGGGGTCATCATCAAACAATTTTCCCTACTGCCTTAGTACCTTATTTACAAACGTATGATAAACGTATTGTTAATAGTACTGGAAAATCACTAAATGCATTATGTGACATCATTGATAAAGACCAACCTGTCATCATTTATCACACTGTTTTAGGACAAAAACCTTTTAGCAAAACATTTAAAATTGATAATACACATCATCAACTAGTATCAAATATTCATGTTACAGTGCTTATTGGTTATGATGACAACCATTATTATTATATCGATCCATTATGGTCTAATTTAGGAAAATCAATTGTTCTACCTGCTGTTTTTCCAAATAAATATCAAATTATAAAAATTAAAAAACAGAAATTAGAAAACAGTTATAATGCACCTGGGCGCATGAGTATTCATTTTCAAGAGTGATTAATTAATTTCTATTTTATGTAACGCATGGTTAATTTCCTGTTCTATATATGGTGTACGCCACTCTCGTTGATAACCTAGACACGGACAAATATATGTCACTCCATTTTCTTCAAAAGCATTTCGAAAATGAACATGCCCCATAATACTATATTTAATATCATATCGCGTATAAATTTCATCAAAATCTGAAGTACCTATAAATGCATTAAAATAATCAAATATTCTATGTGGCATTGGTACCGCAAATTTACGATGTGTCACGATATGTGTCATTAATATAATTTTTTTGTCTTTTACTTTTTCAATATCTTTCATCGCCTGTTTGGCAGCTATCATTGACAATTTTTTGTCTTCTATCTGCCAATCTATTTTCACTTTATCTTGCCATGTTGCACCATAATACTTCCTGCGCGCAATGCGTTCTAAAGAGAATTTAGAATGCGCATAAGTGTAGTCATACCAGCCTGTATTACCTACAATCGCCCACTCATCATTTATGACATACGGTTCATCAATTAAGCAATTATCCATTTCGATATAAGTATCTAAAATCTCAGAAGAAGTCGCGTCAGTATCCATTGACCAAAAGTCATGATTTCCTGGTATAAAGAGTACTTTTATCTTTGTTTGCATCTCGATTTCCTTCACAAATGATTGCGTTAATTTATAATGATTTGAAACGTCACCGGCAATAAGTAATAATTCAATTTTTTGTTGCTTAATAACTGCAACTAGTGCTTGCTCATAATCTTTAGGCGTCAGCTTATTATGTCTATCGATATGTAAATCTGAAATCATGCCTATTAACATATTTATCACTTTCCTCTTCTCTTTTAACAATTTCATTATGACATAACTTCAATTTATTCATTAAATGTTCAGCTTGTATTCATTTAAATATCACTCAATAAATGATTTGTCTTAATGCATGTATACGCTTCATATAAATGTTTTTTAAAACAAATTAAATAATATTTAAACATTGTATGCAATATGTTAAAGTTACATTGTTCACAATTCGAGCAGGAAGAAATAATACATGAATAAAAAATGGATTGTTTTAATATTTCTACCTTTAATTTTAACTGCTTGTGATTATTCAAAACAAGAGGATAGAAATGGCTTATTTTATTATATATTTGTAAAACCTATTGATATGTTTTTGCATGGTTTAGGACAGTTATTTGGTAATAATTATGGCTTAGCAATCATCACGATTGTACTGACGATTCGCCTTATTTTGATGCCGTTTATGTTAATACAAGTTAAAAACATGCATTTGATGAGAGAAAAAAAAAAAATAGTACAACCACAAATTGATAATATAAAACAACGCGTAAGTGATGCACAAACACAGGAAGAAAATCGTGAAGCTAATAAGGCTTTGATGACTATTTATAAACGTTATGATATTAATCCAATTAAAAGTGTTATCGGTTGTTTACCAATTTTAATACAATTGCCCATATTATTTGGTTTAATCGTGACACTTAAATTTCCTAGCAGTGGTGGAATAGATCAATTCCCCCATTTTTTATGGTTCAATTTAACAAAACCAGATCTATGGATATCATTAATTGCAGCTGTTATTTATTTCATACAACCTCTTGTAAATGCAATGCATTACCCTAAAAATCAGCGCAAAACATATTATATAATGATGATATTGTCACCTATTTTTATAACTTACATATCCTTACATTCTGCAGCAGCACTCGGTTTATATTGGACATTTAGTGGGTTATTTTTAATTTTACAAATGCATTTTGCCCATTCATATTACTCTAAACAAGCAAAACAAGAAGCTTTAAAATTAGAGCATTCTCTCGATAAAGCTAACACTGAACTAAACAATTAGTCATGTCGTTATATTGAATTTTGTAAAACTTTCATTTACCTGATTTGAATTCAAAAATTTCTTTTACGCATAATTAGATGCTATAATATTTACAATTTGATAAACAAAGGGGGAAGATGTATGGAATTTACGATAAGAACATTAACTGAAGCAGATAAATACGGTAAAGCACTTGTCCATTATGAAAGTTGGTTAGAAACTTATGATCATTTATCAAAAAATAATTACTTAGAAAACCTAGACAAAGTGCAGTTTATCAGGAAGTCTTATTTACACGATGTTCCAACATTAGTTGCGCTTGTTGAAAACGAAGTAGTAGGTTTCATATCTTATGGTAAAACAGAGTCCTCATCTTCTTCTGACGACTGGAGCGAAATATTCGCACTTTATTTACTGGAAGATTATCAGCGTCATATGATTGGTTATGCACTTACACAGCGCGCTTTGGAATTATCTTATCCTGATAATGTAACCCTATGGGTAGTCGAAGAAAATAAAAATGCAATCCATTTTTATGAACAAATTGGATTTAAAATGAGCAATGATAAACAAGCTACTTATTTCGGAAAAACTTATTATGAAGTTCGTATGAATTATTCAAGAAATGAGCATGATTATTAAAAAACCAATGAAACATAAGCACAGTTTTATGCGCTAAAAAAGCAGTGATACCAGCTATCATCATAGCATGTCACTGCTTTTTCATTTCAATGCACTATTCTATAAGTAACTTAATGTGTTTCACCTAAAGCAATTTTGATGTCCTCATCTGATTCTATAATCGCTTTGAGCGCAGCTTCCAAACCTTCTGCAATAGTTTGAATAGACATAGATGGTTTTTCAGGTTTATCTGTTACTTGTTGCGGAATAAAAGGCACATGTATAAAACCAAATTTAATGTTTGGAAATTGTGTTGCTTGTAAAAATCCAAGTTGATACAAAATATGATTACATACAAAGGTACCTGCTGTATTAGACAACCTCACTGGTACACCTGCAGACTTAATTGCTTCTGTCATGCGTTTAACTGGTAAGTTTGAAAAATAAGCTGCATCACCTGATGATTGAATAACTTCATCTATCGGCTGATTACCCTCATTATCAGGTATACGTGCATCATCAATATTTATGCCAACACGTTCTGGCGTCAATTCAAATCTTCCACCTGCTTGTCCAATTGCTAATACAACATCATACTGTTCTTGTTTTAATTTATTAACTATAGTTTCTTTGCTTTTATTAAAAACTGTAGGTATTTCTAACTTCACAATCTGATGTGATTCAATTTCATTCGGCAATAATTTAACGGCTTCCAGTGCTGGATTAATCTTCTCTCCACCAAAAGGATCAAATCCTGTTACTAAAATTTTCATCATTAACATCCCCTTTTCATTTTATTTAAGACATACTTTTTATGCTTTAAAACGCCCAAACATACATTAATCCTATATGTACCAAAATTAATATAAGTGCAATTGGCGCTTGGGCTTTGATCACGCCGAATTCTCTTTTCATTTCTAATAACGCAACTGGTAAAGTATTAAAATTAGCTGCCATAGGTGTCAATAACGTACCACAAAATCCACCAGTCATAGCAAGCGCACCAGCTATAACAGGGTCCCCACCTTGAGCGATAACAAATGGGATACCGATACTCGCTGTGATAACTGTAAATGCAGCAAATGCATTACCCATTAACATTGTAAAAAGTACCATGCCAATGACATATGCAGCTGCACCTATAAGATGATTGCCCTCTGGTAAAAAAGAAGATATGCCTTTCGAAATGACGTCACCCACACCACTTACTGTAAAAAGTACACCTAGCGCAGCAAGAAATTGTGGCAATATACCAACTGTTCCAATTTGTTGTGTTAGACGGTCGCTGTCGTAAAGTATATATTTACCATTTGGCTTAATGACGATATATGCGGCAAGTAAGCCTAATATCGAAGAAACACCTAAACCTATTGCCCCACCTAGTGGCGTCCAGTTAGAAACGATAATCGCCGCTACAGCTAAAACAATAGCTGGTATAAATAATTTATTCCTATATTTTTGTGAACCATCATTACCTTGCTCTTCGTTAACATCTATAATATTTTTAATAACCACTTGTTTACAAAGTGTCAGTATACCCATAACTATGATAAATATACCGTTGATAACATTGGGAATATATGGCCCCGCAATAAATAAAATGGCTAATAAAATCCAAAATAAAGCTGTACCATATTTTTTGCTATTTGTTGATGCTTTTAACACGCGATATGCGGTATAAAGTAATTGTAAACCAATTAATATGTAAAATAGTTCTAAAATTTGATTTAATGTTTGCTCACTCATGTCTATCCACCTGCTTTTTACCGTATTTCCGATCTAAATATTTATCAAATCTGATATTATTTATCCACACAATGAAAAAGACAATAACAGCTATAGGTAATGACGCTAATACAAGATCAATGGCATTCACCTTAATATCTAAAGATTGAAACGTACCAACCATTAGCAATACACCTGCTGCCCCTACAAACAAATTTTGACCGAAGAAATTACCATAATTTTCCATCGCAGAAGTCTGCGCTTTAATCTTTTCGATATCTTTTTCGTCTACTTCATGTTCTTGCAAATTATAACGTGTTCTTAACGCACCCTGTACCATTGGATTAATCAATGGACGCACAAACTGTGGATGTCCGCCAATACGTATTGAAGCAACACCTGCTAACTCTCTAATGAATAAATATATGGTCATTAATCGCCCGCTCGTAACTTTATTCACCTTACCAATCATATTCGAGGCTTGCTTTTTCAAACCAAATCGCTCAATTAACCCCACCATGGGTAATGTTAAAATAAAAAGTGTTACTAAACGATTATCGACAAAAGCTTTTCCTAATGTTTCAAGAATAACGTACAAATTCAAACCTGATACAAGTCCTGTCACTACAGCAGCGATTAAAATCACAGCAATCGTATCAATCTTGAATAAAAAGCCAAGTACTATAATTAAAATTCCAATCAATTTCAACCATTCCATGTTATCTCCTTCTTTCTTCTTTTATATTAAAGGTTTACTTTTTTTAATACAATGAATTTTCAGATAATATTTTTTGTAATTTTCTAAAATAAACAAAAAAAGTCTGAAACATCTAAAAATGTTTCAGACTATCAATGATATCGGCTTATAATCAATAAAAAACAAGTTTTATATTGATTTAATTTTATTAAAACAAGCGTATTCAACCTCAACTTATTTCTCCACTATCACATTAAACTTTTGGATACTACCATAAATTATACATATAAATATTTATTTCTCATTTGTTCATCCGAATTTAAAATGCTATAACCATTTTAAGTTAGCATCCGCTTCACTACGAGAAGGTAGTAATGTTTCAATAATTAGTATAATCGTACAAATCCATGCAATCACATTCAGTATAATAGCGATACTATTGATTTGAATCATATCAAATGAAATGTTTACAATAATGGACACAGCAATAAGAATAATGGCAGAAGTTCTTCTTCTTCCTGCATCATAAAACCGTCGCAAAGTTACAGCAAACATTGGTATAATCATCGCCAACACAAAAATCCCAACCAATACTGACAAAATTGTAGCAACAATAAAAGCACCTGAAATAAAAGCAATAACACCAATAATAGCTACTATAAATATACTAACAATATGAATCAGTACTGGTGTCCAGAACTCTAATCTATTAGATTGACTTTGAAAATCTATATATTTTTTCCAAAATTCTTTGTACGCCTCTATCATATTTGACACTCCATTTTTCAATTAAGGTTATTTTAACATTTATAATTCATAATAGCGTAATAACTCACCCTCTAACAAGTAGTAACTATTTATCTACTTTAAATATATGATTTAACAACTTTTTCTAGTACTACAGGCAATTCTATTAATGCGCTCTGCTTATGCAATCGCTCACTCAATTTATGTGCGTCTTTACCGATTGGCCCTATCAACAATGTAGGTGCACTGATGGTTTTTATTGACTTAAAAGGAATGACATAAGTTCGATTGTAATTAGGTGTATTTTGTTCATATATAGCCATCTGTTCCATATCCCCATCAAACTTTAGATAACTTGTATCACTGATACCATTAAAATAATGAACTTGTTCACTGCTACGTTGAAATTGCTCGTTTAATGTATGTTTCACTAATGATATAGTTGATGCTACGCGTTTGTCATATGAAGCATTGACAGCAGGATAATAAGGTGAGGCAAAAAATGTCACTACAGCAGGAGCAATATTTTTACATATTTGCATCAACTTATCGGCAATATGAATATTCTGCAAATGCAACTCTGGCGTTTCTTGTAATGTTTGATCTATAATATTAACTATTGTTTTCTCACCATATTTTTTGATGGCGTATTGCTTAAGTTGCTCATATGTCAAAACATTAATTTTTTTATCAAATTGGTAATCCTCTGCCTCTAATACAGACAACCAATCTGATTCACAACGATCAACAGCAGTGATGACTGTATTTATAAATTCTCTAAAAACATCTTTAGGCGTTTTATTGAATAAAAAGAAATTAAATAATCCTATAGTTTTAAATAGCGTTTGTACATCATATGTATCTTTAATATCTTTCATCATTAATGTAACAGGTACTGGAGTGGATTCATTTTCAAAATACTCTTTTAACTGTGTATTATACTCTACTGCTTGTGTAATATAGCTCATCATAAAGTTAGCACTCATCCCTTCAAGAGGTTGGCCAACATGTGTTTCTTTTCCATAACACAGTACTGCTGGCATGATTTTACCAATTGAGCCAGAGTATATATAATGTTTTTCATCCGATGCAGCTTGCTGAAAAGTAGGTTCACTATTCAAATGTAATTGTATATCCAAATCGTAAGTAGCATTTAATTCCGCTAATTTTTCTACTGCTTTTCTCATACCAGAAGAATTTACTTCCTCGTCTGGAACCGTAACTAAAATAAGATTAATATCCCATTGCTCAATCGATGCTAATTCAATTAAAGACATATGTAGCATGAGACCTGCTTTCATATCCATGATGCCTCGACCAAATAAATAGTCTCCACTGTGTAGGTCTTGCACTGCGCCTTCATCCAAATAGTTTTGATTTTCTAAAAAGTATTGTTCTAATTTGTCAGGATTACAAGCTAAATCATGAGCTAAACCAAATTCTGATATGCCAACTGTATCATAATGACTTACGAGTACAATGGTTTTACCTGATTGAGAACCATGATAAAAGGCTATTAGTGCTTCTTTATCATCATCCGTCAATATTTTTTGTATTTGCTTAGGGTTAGTCTTAAAATAATCAAGCTGTAATAACAGTTGCTTTACCAGATTCGGAAATGTTTTTTCTCCCTGTGTATTCGTAATTGTTTGGTGATTTACAAGTTGTTTTAGTAAAGCTAAACGGTTTTGTTCATTTTGCCATAAAGTTTGCATCAATCCAAACCTCCTTGTAAGCGTTTACTAAATTATAATATGATTTTCTAATGATAACCAATAATATCACTATATATTCCGTACTAACTTACTCATACTATTAGCGTTTATTCCTCTGGTTTATGACTTATAGACCAATTTAAAAATGCACCCTTCAATGCTAGAGATTTAACCTGGCATTAAGGATGCATTTCATTTTGTTATTAATTTCATAAATCTTATTACTATATACTAATTGTTGAATTGTTTTTTCGGAACTAATATCCATACAAATATAAATGCAATGATTGCTAGTGCAGCATTAAACCATAGTCCATACATGGCACCAACATGAATATTAGCGCTAGTAGACATAATAGAAAATATTGTACCTGAAATTGCTACTCCAAATGAGTTACCAAGTGAAGATGCCATTTTATATACGCCTGATGCGACACCTACCTTATCTTCCGGCGCAGTAGTAACAGCTGTATCTGTTGAAGGTGTTGCATACATACCTAAGCCTACACCATAAATTAAGTAACCTAACACACAACTGATAACATAAACAGGCGTTGGTAAAAATGTGAAAGAGATTAATAGAATACCTATCGCATTAAGTCCTGCACCAATAAGCATAGGTTTTTTAGGACCTACCTCCTGAAGAATCTTTTCTCCAACGCGAATCATGATTAAAACAGCTATTAAATAAGTAATGGTCATCATCCCTGATTGAAACGATGTGAAATGTAATCCTGATTGAAAATAAGTATTCGCAACAATAAGTGTCCCTGCTACAGCATTTAATAAAAAGTTTGAAACTGTAGCACCACTGTATGCTTTGTGTTTAAAAAGTTTAAAATCTATCAAAGGGTTTTTAACTTTGTTTTCAAATAATACAAATACAATAATTGAAATGATGAATATCACAATTAACATCAAAATAAGTGGCGAAAAGAAACCATAATTTGAAGATTGTGTAATGATTAAATTGACACTCAGCATTGCAACTATTAATATAATTAGCCCTACAAAATCAAATTTGGCACGCTTTGATGACTCAGTTTGAACTGCTTTTGTTTCTGGTGTGTGTTTTATTAAATACATAGACACTAAAGCTACCATTATCGAAATAATAAATATAGATCTCCATCCAACAAATGTAGCCATGATACCACCAAAGAATGAGCAAATGCCAGTACCACCCCATGAACCAATAGACCAATAACTTAACGCGCGTTGTCGCCTTCTTCCAATATAGTATTCATTTATAATTGCTAATGTTGAAGGCATGATACATGCCACAGATAATCCCTGTATTGCTCTCCCAAGTACAAGTAAAGGGACAAATCCCGGGATGATAATAAGTAATGATCCGAGAACGCTTAAAGTCAAACCGATATAAGTCATTTTAACTCTACCGTACCGATCAGCAAGACCTCCTGAACCTACAACAAACAAACCACATAAAAGTGCGGTTAAACTTACAGCTACATTAATTGTTCCATAACTAGTTGAGAAAGATGATTCTAATGCGGGAACGATATTAACGAGCGATTGAGCAAACAACCAAAATGTTATTACGCTTAAAAAAAATACCTAAAAGAAGTCTGTTATCTCCTTCAAATGGTTGTTCTGATTCCATATAATTTTGCCTCCTAAATCCCCGTGAAACAACTATAATCATTATCAATGATTTAACGCTTCAAGCTTCAAAACATTTCCTCTTGCCTTATAATAATGATTACATAGTAAATATGACTTTTTAAAATTCAAAATATTTTTTTGAAAAAGTCAATAAGATAAAAATAACATTTACTTCAATTTATTGCTAAAAAACAGCACGCAAAGTGTATTAAGTGTCTTTTTTTGATTATTCCACAAAATATATTGACACCTTTTAAAATTTCTAATCCTTTCTAAAAGAATAATTAATGCATTATCAAATATATGTATTATACTAGATAGACAAATTATCTATAAAGGTGTATGAGATGTTAAATTTATTTATTTTATTACTAGAACGTGTAGGTCTTATTATTATTATCGCTTATATATTAATGAATATTAATCATTTTAAAACAATGATGAACCAAAGAGATAAACGAAGTTCGCAATGGCAACTCATCATTATCTTCGGATGTTTCTCTATGATTTCAAACTTTACAGGCATACAAATTAACGGTAATGAAGTCGTTAATGGCAGTGTCTATAATCATTTAGATCCTGAAGCTTCTCTCGCAAATACGCGCGTGCTTACTATCGGCGTTTCAGGTTTAATTGGAGGACCATTCGTTGCTATTTTTGTAGCAATGATTTCAGGCATTTACCGTGTTTATATTGGTGGTGCAGATGCTTATATCTATCTAATTTCATCTATATTTATCGCACTAGTATCAGGTTATTTTGGTTATAGAGCAATGCGTGCACGACAGTATCCTACTATTGTTAAAGGTACGATCATTGGCGGTACTACAGAAGTTATTCAAATGATTTGTATCTTAATTTTTTCTGATAATACAGAGCATGCTTGGTCTTTAGTTAAACTCATTGCTTTACCTATGATTTCAATCAACTCAATCGGAACTGCAATTTTTTTATCAATTATATTATCAACAATTAAGCAAGAAGAAGAAACACGCGCAATACAAACACATGATGTCCTACAACTAGCAAATGAAACATTACCATTTTTCCGGTCAGGATTAAATGAACATTCTGCCAAACAAGCAGCTACCATTATTTTAAATCTTATGCGTGTTTCGGCAGTAGCTATCACCAATCGAAAAGATATATTAACGCATGTGGGTGCGGCGAGTGATCATCATGTTGCGCAAAAACAAATCATTACTAATCTTTCTAAACAAGCAATTCAAGCAGGTACTTTAAAAGAAGCATATTCAAGGGAAGATATTGGTTGTAATCACCCTGAATGCCAACTCGAAGCAGCCATTGTCGTTCCACTAAGCGTTAAGAATGATGTTGTTGGAACTTTAAAACTATATTTTACAAATAAGCATGATGTTTCTCATTCCGATAAACAATTAGCTTCTGGTCTTGCAGAGATTTTTTCTAGTCAACTTGAATTAGGACAAGCTGAAACACAAAGTGCTTTGGTTAGAGATGCTGAAATCAAATCACTACAAGCACAAGTAAATCCACACTTCTTTTTCAATGCCATCAACACAATTTCTGCCTTAGTCAGAATTGATAGTGAAAAGGCGAGAAAATTACTGTTACAACTCAGTCAATTTTTCCGTTCAAATTTGCAAGGTGCACGGAATAATACCATTTCACTTGAGAAGGAATTACAACAAGTCGAGGCTTATTTATCACTTGAACAAGCACGTTATCCAGATCGTTTTGATGTTTCATTTAATATTGAAGACTCATGTTATGGTGCGCTTGTTCCACCATTTGCGATACAAATACTTATAGAAAATGCAATCAAACATGCCTTTAAAAATCGTAAATATAACAATCGTATTATCGTAACTGCTTATAAAACAGAAGATGGATTATATATATCAGTTGAAGATAATGGCTCAGGCATCCCGGATGATAAAATTAATAACATAGGCAAAACACGTGTTTATTCGGATTTAGGCACAGGTAGCGCATTAGAAAATTTAAACCACAGATTAGAAGGCTTGTTTGGCATTACGGCTAAAATGCATATTCATTCTAGCAAAGACGGTACTAACGTGAGTTATATAATTCCATTTTATATAAGAGAGGAAGATAAACATTGAGAGCAATTATTGTAGATGATGAACCTTTAGCGCGTAACGAACTACATTACTTATTAAATGAAATTCGTACCTTTGAGGTAATCAATGAAGCAGAAAATGTTTCAGAGACATTAGAACTCTTACTTTATGATCATTATGATGTAATCTTTTTAGATATTAATTTAATGGAAGAGAGTGGACTAGATTTAGCTAATAAAATTAATAAAATGCAAAACCCACCACATATTATATTTGCTACAGCGCATGATACTTTCGCTGTTAAAGCATTTGAACTAGATGCAACGGATTATATTTTAAAGCCATTCGAACAAAAACGTATTGCCCAAGCTATTCACAAAGTTGAAATTGCACTAGATCATGACAGTTACAAACAAGCAACTGAAGTGATTCAGCATCCAAATGACACACAAAAAGATAATGCACCAACATCACAAATGGTATTACCTATTGAAGTAGATGAGCGTATTCATATCATTAATTTAGAAGATATTATTGCTATTTCTGTCAATAACGGTATTACCACAATCAATACCTTACAAGAAAATTATCATACAACTGAGCCACTTAATCATTACGAGAAAAAAATTGCAAACCCTTTGTTTATGAGAATTCACCGTGCCACTCTTGTTAATAAAGTACACATACAAACAATTGAACATTGGTTTAACTATACCTACCAACTCACTATGACAAATGCATTAAAATTCCAAGTTAGTCGTTCATATATGAAAACATTCAAGCAAGATATGGGATTAATTTGAGTGTCACGTCGTAATTAATGCAACTCAGCATATACGTTTCGTAATTCACCTTTAAAACGACTATCAGTAACCGTTTTCATATTATAATTAACTCAAGATTAATTCGGGAGGAAATACAATATGGAAACAAACATAAAACAAGCTGAGAAACAGCCAAACCATTCAAAAACATATAACTTTTTTCATCAAGTACTAGTGTTGGCAATCATCATGCTTTTATCAAATATCATCGAAAGTTTTATGCCTATTCCTATGCCAGCATCAGTGATAGGTCTAGTCTTATTATTTATTGCATTATGTACAGGGATTGTTAAACTTGGGGAAGTTGAAAAAGTTGGTACGACGCTAACAAATAATATTGGTTTCTTATTTGTACCTGCAGGTATATCAGTTATTAATTCATTAGGCGTATTAAGTCAGAGTCCTATTCTGATTATATTACTAATTATCATTTCTACAATCTTGTTATTACTATGCACAGGATTTTTCTCACAAATGCTAATTACGAAATCATTTATACCTAAGAAAAGAAAACCTAATCAGTTAGCGGAGGAAAAATTATGATAGATCATTTGGGCATTAACACACCTTATTTCGGAATTTTATTATCAATTATACCTTTTATCATAGCGACGATTTTATTCAAGAAGACAAATGGCTTCTTTTTATTCACCCCATTATTTGTCAGCATGGTCTTTGGTATTGCTTTCCTAAAATTAACAGGCATAGACTATGCCAATTATAAAATCGGTGGCGACATTATCAATTTCTTTTTAGAACCTGCAACTATCTGTTTTGCAATTCCATTATATAAACGACGCGATGTACTTAAGAAATATTGGAAACAGATACTTGGTGGCATTGCTTTTGGAACAACAGCTGCGTTGGTATTTATCTATTTCATTGCAAATGCTTTCCAATTTTCAAATGAAATCATTGCATCTATGTTACCACAAGGTGCTACAACTGCCATTGCATTACCAGTATCAGCTGATATTGGTGGTATCAAAGAATTAACATCACTAGCAGTTATCTTAAATGGTGTCATTATCTATGCTTTAGGTTCCAAACTCATTAAGTTATTTAACATTACAAACCCTATTGCTCGTGGACTAGCACTTGGTACAAGTGGTCATTCATTAGGAGTGTCATCCGCACAAGAATTTGGTGAGACAGAAGCTTCAATGGCCTCTATTTCACTTGTAATCGTAGGTGTTATCGTAGTCGTTGTCGCACCAATTTTAGCAACAGTTTTACTATAATATCTAAGCTCAAAACTAAAAACGCTTGAAACATAAACAAGTCGAGCTAAATGTTAAACGTCAATTTCTATATTTATAATAGAAATTGACGTTTTTTTAGTTTTACAAAACTTAGTTACTCGTTCCCCCTACTATTTCACTTCAGTTGTGTCTAATACATTTAATATACACACCCGTTCAAACTCATTGTAAAGTGTCCTATTCATAGAATAAAATTTTAAACAATTATCAGAAAATTAAAATAATATACTTTTATATCCTTGTATTTTGATAAGAATTATTGTATTATACATTTATTATTAACATTGGAGGTTCTATTAAATGACATTATATTTACTCGAAGCAAATAATCTTGATTTCGCAAAGTCTAAAAAAGACTTAGAAGATAAAGCAGCAAAACTTACTACAGGTGAAGTACCAACATTGATTGAAGTTCAAGCAACAGAAGACTTAACACACGGCTATTTTATTGTAGAAGCTAACAATGACACAGAAGCTAAACAATTTCTTGAAGATGCATCTATCAATATTAATTTAGTTAAAGAAGTTCGCTTAGTAGGTAAAGATTTAGAAGAAGTTAAAAAAGGCGATGCACATATTGATTACCTAGTTACGTGGAATATCCCAGAAGGTATTACAATGGACCAATATTTAGCGCGTAAAAAGAAAAATTCTGTCCACTATGAAGAAGTACCTGAAGTTCAATTCCAACGTACTTATGTATGTGAAGATATGTCAAAATGTATCTGCTTATATGATGCACCTGATGAAGATGCCGTTCGTCGTGCAAGAAAAGCTGTAGATACACCTATTGACGATATTGAAAAATTATAACTAAATCTTTTCTTTATAATTAAAATTTATAATTGCGCAGATTTAGTTAGCAAAAGTTATTTATAAGTATCAATGAAAACAGTCATACCAATTTGAACTGACGATTTGATCAAACTTATAAATCACCTTAAGACTATTCAAGGAGCGGCAATATGAAATCAAATGATACATTTTAGATTTCTACCGCTCTTTTTTTTATCAAAAAACTTACTAAATAGATAGGAATAATAGAGGTGTTGTCATGATTCGCATTAATCACATCCAACATCAATTTGGAGACCATCGTGTAATCGATGATTTCAATTTAAATATTGAAAAAGGCAAAATAATAACTTTTCTAGGTAAAAGTGGTTGTGGTAAGTCTACCATGTTGAACATTATAGGCGGGTTTTTAACACCTTCATCAGGCACTGTTACAATTGAAGATCAATTAAAGCAAAATCCATCACCTGATTGTTTAATGATTTTTCAACATCATAATTTACTACCTTGGAAAAATATAAATGACAATATTCGTTTAGGATTAAATCATGAAATTAGTGATGATGAAATCAATAATTATTTAAAATATGTTGATTTAGATCATAAAGGGAAGACATTTCCTGAGCAATTATCTGGAGGAATGAAACAACGTGTGGCACTTTGTCGTGCCCAGGTACATCAACCAAAAGTCATATTGATGGATGAACCATTAGGCGCACTTGATGCTTTTACACGTTATAAATTACAAGATCAACTTGTACAACTCCAAAAACGTTCTACAGCTACGATAATTCTAGTTACGCATGACATCGATGAAGCCATTTATCTTTCTGACCACATTATCTTACTCGGAGATGGTTGTAATATTATAAGCCAATATTCAATTGAACAATCACATCCGAGAAATAGAAATGATAGTTATTTATTAACATTAAGAAATAACATTATGGAAAAATTCGCATTAAATCATCATCAAGCAGAACCCGAATATTACATATAAGGAGTTGTAACTATTGAAAAAAATAATCATCTTTCCAATAATTATAATCCTTATATTAAGTGCATGTAGTAATCAATCTGTTCAGAAGAATAATAACCATGGTCAAGATCAAAAGACATTAAAAATTGGTTACTTGCCAATTACACATTCTGCTAACTTAATGATGACTCAAAAAGTAAAAGCACAAGCCAAACATAATGGTTACAAATTAAAATTAATTAAGTTTAATAATTGGCCAGATCTTATGGATGCATTAAATAGCGGAAGGATTGATGGCGCATCAACTTTGATAGAATTAGCTATGAAATCCAAACAAAAAGGTGCTGATATTAAAGCAGTTGCGCTAGGACATCATGAAGGTAATGTCATTATGGGACAAAAAGGTGAAACAGTGAATGACTTTAATAATGGGAGTCAATATCGTTTTGCTATCCCCCATCGTTATTCAACACATTACTTATTATTGGAAGAAATGAGAAAACAATTAAATTTAAATAATCAAACATTCAGTTATCATGAAATGGCTCCAGCAGAAATGCCAGCTGCACTTAATGAACATAGAATCTCTGGATATTCTGTGGCTGAACCTTTCGGCGCATTAGGAGAAAAGTTGGGCAGTGGAAAAACTTTAAAACATGGTAATGAAGTGATTCCCGATGCATACTGTTGTGCTTTAGTACTTAGAACTGACCTAATAAAAAATCAAAAACATGTTGCTCAAAGTTTTATGGCTGATTATAAAAAAGCTGGATATCAAATGGATGATAAATCAAAAAGCGTTGATATTATGTCTAAACACTTTAAACAAGACAAAAAAGTATTGACACAATCCGCAGAATGGACATCATATGGAGATTTATCTATTAAAAAAGATGGTTATCAAGAAATTACACATTTGGTTAACCAACATCAGTTATTTAAAACACCATCGTATAAATCATTCGTTGATCCAACACTATATAAGGAGGCATAGGCAGCATGTCAGTCAATTTAATTAAAAAGCAAACTTTACCTATACTAATATTCATACTTTTCTTATTTATTTGGCAATGCGTCATTTGGGTTGGGAATTATAAACCTATACTACTTCCAGGGCCGATCTTAGTAGCACAGAGTATTTGGCATTTTATTATTACCGGGGAAATATTCACACACTTGGGCATCAGTTTGTTTCGATTCTTCGTTGGATTTAGTATCGCAATTTTAATTGGTGTTCCGACAGGTTTTCTTTTAGGACGCAGTAGTTTATTGCACACTGCAATAGAACCATTATTTCAACTTATACGACCTATTTCACCTATTGCTTGGTCACCATTTGTCGTTTTATGGTTTGGCATTGGAAGTTTACCAGCAATGGCTATCATCTTTATCGCTGCTTTTTTTCCGATCGTATTTAGTACGATTAAAGGCGTTAGAAATGTTGAGCCTCAATACTTAAAAATAGCATCAAATATGAATTTAACTGGGTGGATATTGTACCGTAACATCTTATTCCCCGCTTCATTTAAACATATTATGGCTGGTATTCACATGGCAGTGGGAACAAGTTGGATTTTCTTAGTTTCAGGTGAAATGATTGGAGCCCAATCTGGTCTAGGATTTTTAATCGTAGATGCACGCAATATGTTAAATTTAGAAGATGTATTATCAGCTATTTTCTTTATTGGACTCTTTGGATTTATTATAGATAGAATTATTAGTTATTTAGAAAAATTAATTTTAATTAGATTTGGAGAATAAAGGAGTAATTTATATGACTTTACAAAAACGTATTGAAACAGAATTAGATCCCTATGTTATTGAAATTGACGAGGGAAGTTATTACCCAAGACCATTTATTCAAGGTTTATTTAAAGATGGCTATTTTTCTGAAAATGACTTAAAAAACAACTCAGAAGTTATTGAGGAAGTCTCAAAATCTTGTTTAACTACAGGCTTTTGTTTATGGTGCCAATTAGCTTTTTCAACATATTTACAAAACGCAAATCAACCACATTTAAATAAAACTTTACAAAAACAGTTGTTAAATGGAGAAATTTTAGGAGCAACAGGTTTATCTAACCCTATGAAATCTTTCAACGATTTGGAATCATTTAATTTATCACATCATTATGATGACAATACATTAATTATTAATGGTAAATTGCCTGCAATAAGTAATATTGCGTCCGATCATTATTTCGGAGCAATTTCTAAGGCAAATGATACAGATGAATTAGTCATGCTTATTGTAAAAGCCAACCAAGAAGGTATTACTTTAGATGAAAAATCAAATTTCTTAGGTGTCAATGGGTCAGCTACGTTTTCTATTGAAATGAATAACGTAGAGATTCCTGAATCACAAATTATAACAAAAGAAGCAAAAAGCTTTGCTTCTGCTATTCGACCACAATTTGTAGCTTTACAAATTCCTATAGCACTCGGCTCAATCAGAGATTCGTTAGATTTAATTCATAAATTTTCCGACGCACAAAATGGCATCAATAAATATTTAGAATTTGATATCAATGCATATGAACAACAATATAAACAACTTAAAAGCGCATTTTATCATATTATTGACAACAATCATCTGGACGATGATTTTGCCCAACTGATCAAAATTAAAAAAGAAGCTGGTTATCTATTATTAGAAGTAAACCAAGCTTCAATGGTCAACGGTGGTTCTAGAGCATACTCTCCACGTGCACCACAAGCACGTAAATTAAAAGAAGGATTCTTTTTTGCAGCACTTACACCTACATTGAGACATTTAGGAAAATTAGAGGAAGAATACCGCACTACAGCTCAGTAAACGTATATATAGAAAAATCAAAAAATCGAAGCAGCAGATTTATTATAGTTATCTATGCTTTTCAAAAACAAATGACTACATCAAAAATACGACAATATTACAAATTAATCACCTAGTACAGTACAAAAGGGCTAATCCCTATCAAGTGGATTAGCCCTTTTTATATTTAAACTGATTTCATCGTTCTGATTTTATTCATTATTTAAAGATGTTATTTACCATATACTATGCTTTAACTAACCAGTCCATAACACGTTTAATGGCAAAGTCCCAATAAGCATAATCATGCTCACCAGGTCCATCCTCAAAACAATATGAAATTTGCTTTTCATCTAGATATTTAATGAATTTTTTATTATCTTCATGTAGCGCATCTTCTGTACCACACATGATTAATAAATCTGGTATCTTTTTATCTTGTTGAATAGCCTGATCAACCAAATAATACGGATCCAGTTCATTATCTGTTGCGTTTTTAGAGACGCCTGCAATAGCTTCTCCGGAATAATCGTACCAATCATAATCCATAAACGCCTGAGCATCAAATACAGCCGATAAGGGACAAGCTTTAGCAAATCGATGTCCTTCAGCTAATGCAAACTTAATCGTTCCATAACCACCCATAGAATGACCTGCGATAAAATTATCTTCTCTCTTTTGTGACAGAGGTAAAATTTGATGCGCATAATCAAGTACTTCTAATACATAGTCATAATACTTATGACCAAAAACCATATTACTATAACCACTGTGATCTGCATTAGGCATAATAACTGCAAGTTGATGCTCATTCGCATAGCGCTCGATACTTGTATAACGCATATATGAAGTTTCATCACTGGATAATCCATGTAGTAATAAAAGCGTTTTTAATGGCTTAGGTTGCGTACTTTTTTTGAAATAACTTTCATCTTCTGGAAGAATCACCATAAAATGATGATGCATACCTATTGTTTTTGAATTATAATTAATCGATAATAATGCCAATGATTTCACGACCTTCTATTCATTAATACTTTGTGGTTTTTGTTTACTTCTTTTTTCTGCTTTATGCGATGGGTCTAAACGTTTTTCCAATAATCTTAAACCTACATCAATAATGATAGCAATTAATGCGATTGGAATCGCACCAGCTAAAATAAATGTTGTACCATCTGTAGCATTTGTACCTCGGATAACGATGTCACCTAATGTAGGTGCACCAATAAATGAACCGACTGCTACAACTCCAATTGCAACAACAAGTGCTATTCTTAATCCACCCAATATTACAGAGAGTGATAAAGGTAACTCAATCATTCTTAGCACTTGGTTTCGCGTCATACCCATACCTTTACCAGCATCTTTAATATTCGCATCAACACCCATGATACCTGTATAGGTATTTTTTATGATCGGTAATAGCGCATATAAAAATACTGTTACTACGACCGTAGTGGTACCCAATCCCATAACGAGCATGAGTATCGCTAACATTGCAATAACTGGAACGGTTTGAATAATATTAGCGATGGTAATAATAACGCCAGAAAATTTACTATATCGTGCAATCAGGATACCAATTGGAATACCAACAATAGATGCAAATAACACACCATAAACAGACATTAATAAATGTTTTAAAAATAAATCCCAAAGGTAGCCATAGTTGACTGAATAATATTCTACTAATTGTTGTAATAAATTACCTTCCATTAGCTTTGACCACCTTTCTTATCATTTTCAAAATAATTATGTTCTTTTAAGAAGTTCTCAGCAACTACTGCTGGTTCTTGTCCTTCACCATCTGCTTGATAATTAAGTTTTTGCATTTCAGATGTCGAAACTTTTTTGTCTAGTTTATTGATGATTGGTTTTAACTCTGGATGTTTATCTAACAATTCATTCGTAGCAACTGCACTCGCATCATATGGTGGGAAAAACTGTTTATCGTCTTTTAATACTTTTAAGTCATATGCTGCAATACGCCCATCTGTTGAATAACCTACAGCTACATCTAAATTATTAGAGTTTAATGCATCATATACTAAACCAATTTGCATTGGTCTGATAGTATCAAACTTAAAACCATATTCTTTTGTAAATCCAGGATAACCGTCACCTTCACGGTTTAGCCAAGAACTATCTACACCAAGTTTAAGTTCTGGATGTTTTTTCAAATCAGATACAGTTTCTAAATTATATTTTTCTGCTGTTTCTTTAGTGACCATAAACGCATAAGTGTTAGCAAAACCATAAGAGTTAAAGAACGTTTGATCGAATTTTTTTTGGAAACCATCTTGAGTTGCTTTCATAGCTTTTTTAGGGTCTTTAATCGGATCTTCATTTAACGCACCAGTTAAATCTGTGCCATTATACCTAGCACCTGACATATTCGCGTCACCATTTACTAATGCATTGTGCTGAATCGTACTCGATCCTAAATTATTAATTAATGTTGGCTTAATTTTGCCATTTGTATCGTGTTCTATTAATAGTCTCAGCATATGAGACATAATTTGTGATTCACTTGTTGCAAGTGCTGTGATTTTGACATCTTGTTCTGAACTGTTGCCACCTAATCCCGGTAAACTACATCCAGATAAGACCGTCAGACACAACACAAGCACAATAGCATATTGTTTCAATTTCTTCATAATGTCCTCCTCAAATTATCTGGATACTTTTAATCCCTTAGGTACAGCCCATCTTTCTACCAGTGATAGTAAGAAATCTACGATTAACGCCAAAGCAGTAACTAATACTGCTGCACTTACAATCATTAGTGGGTCATACAAGTTTAATCCATTAAATACAAAGTCACCTAAACCGCCTGCGCCTACATAACTGGCTAAAGTTGCCCAACTAATTACGTAAACAGAAGATAAACGAATACCTCCTAATATAAGCGGTAAGGCTAACGGTAATTCCACATCTTTCATTAATTGAAAGCGTGTCATACCCATACTTGTGCCTGCTTCTTTAATGTTGTCATCTATGTTTTGTACACCTAATACAGTATTGTTTAATATTGGTAATAATACATAAATAAATAATGCTACAATTGCAGGTAATTTACCCACACCAAAAATTGGAATCATTACTGCCAATACTGCTAATGTTGGTATCGTTTGTAACACACCAGCAATGGTAAGCACAACATTAGATGTTCTTTTCATTTTTGATAATAAAATACCTAATGGTACAGCGATGACGATAGCAATTAACAAAGCGATGATTGAGATATAGAAATGTTCAACTGTTTTCGATATCAGTTGCCCACCATACTGCTCTACAAAGTCTTTCATTACTTATCAGCTCCTACATTATCGGGCTCAACAATAGCATTTTTTTGTGCACTGACATTTTCATCTAATTCGCCCCAAATACTATCGTAAACGATATCGACTAAGTTTGCTCTCGTAACTAGTCCAATCAATGTCTCTTCATCACTATCTACAACTGGTACATTTCTTACATTTCGTTTTAAGATGGTACGCACTGTATCTTGTAATTTACTATCTACTCTTACTCTGTATATATCACGCTGCATCGTATCAATGAGTTCTTTATGAGCACGCAAACCTTGGTTAATATCTTCTATGTCTAAATATCCAAGTAATCTATCATTATTACCAACGACAAATAATGTATCGACACGTCGATCTCTCATAATTTTAACCGCTTCATTTAATGAATTATCCGCATGAACGGTTACTGGTCGTATCATTGCATCTTTTACAGTTCTCATATTTGGTCTATCTTGGATTAATCTGTTTTGACCGATAAAATCACGTACGAAATCGTTTGCAGGATGACGTAAAATATTATCTGGTGTATCAAATTGAACGACTTTTCCTTCAGACATAATACAAATTTTATCTGCCAATTTAATCGCTTCATCCATATCATGTGTGACAAAAATAAATGTTTTACCTAATTTTTGTTGCAGTTCTTTAACTAAATCTTGTAATGTATCTCTCGTAATTGGATCTAGCGCACCAAATGGTTCATCCATTAAAATGACGTCTTGTTCAGCTGCTAAAGCACGCACAACACCAATACGTTGTTGCTGTCCTCCAGACAGTTGTGAAGGATATCTATCTAAGTATTCTTCTGGTAAATCTACTAATTTTATCAATTCTTTAGCTTTTTTCTCTTTCTTTTCATCAGACCATTTTAATAATTTAGGTACTAAGACTATATTCTCTTTAATTGTCATATGAGGCATTAATCCAATTTGTTGTATCACATAACCAATTTTTCTACGTAATTCAACGGCATTCATTTTGCGAACATTTTTACCGTTGATTGCAATTTCACCTTCCGTAGCTTCAATCATTCTATTTATCATTCTTAAAGCAGTGGTCTTCCCACTCCCACTTGTACCGATAAATGCAATAAATTCACCAGATTCGATTTCCAATGAAATATTATCTACGGCTTTTTTTGTTCCACCATAGACTTTAGATAAGTTTTTTATACTTAACATGTGTTAATTCCTTTCTATATTTGTATTTTCATTTAATATTTCATTTATAAATATAGGGCTAACTGTGGATGTTATACAAATCCGAAAATAAGTAAAAACATGTAGCACAACTAGCCCTACTTTATTCATGTGTTGGTCAAAAATATCAATTTTGACTAATTTTTTCATCCTATATATTAAGATAACTCAACAAATGAAAATAAACAATTTATAACCGCAAGTTTTGTTAATTAAACTATTGAAATTAATTATCAATTCAATAGCTCAAAACAATGTTTTAAAAATATTATTTTCGTTTTATGCCAATTAATCGACCTAATTCTTTTGGCGCTTCATGAATCGTTCCAACTTTAGCATAATCATCTATAGCATTTTTTATTTGTTCAGGGAAAGCTGCTGGTCTTCCTATTGTAGTGTCCATTCCCATAAGCATTACTTCATATGTTGCGCAACGGTTATTTTGAGCATCTACTAAAGTCATAAAAACATGTAAACGCTTGGTATCATAATCATATAAGCTTACGTTGACAGTAATAAGTTCATCTACGTTTATTTCTTTTAAATACACCACATGATTTTCTAAAGTGAACACTGTGTAATTCAATTTTTTAATTGTATTAATATCTAAACCTAATGATGCCAGCCACGCATCTGTAGCATCACTAAATACTCGATTATACTCAGCATCATTCATGTGCTGATTATGATCTACCCAAATATCTTTAACCGTGGTTTGATATTGAAATTGAGACATATGATCCTCCATTTATTTAGGACTTTTTTTCATCGATGCAGTATCTTCAGGCCAATATGCTTCTGCTAACTTTTTCACTTTAACTAGGAATTCATTACGTTTTTGGTCTAGTTCTGACATTGTTTGTCCTTGGGAAGCTGTTTCACACCCATTTACTACACTATCGTATAAATCCTGTGTTAATTCAGGCGCAATTAATTTTGTCCATGGTTTTTTCAATGCTGGACCAAATTGTTTTAACATATGGCGCATGCCGCCTTCTCCTCCAGCAAGATGGAATGTCATAAATGGACCGTATTGTGCATAGCGTAGTCCTGCTGCATGTGTAAATGCTTTATCTACTTCTTCAGTAGTCGCTATTCCTTCATTAACGATGTGTAGAGATTCTCTCCATAACGCTTCCATCAATCTATCCGCTATGTGTCCTTCAATTTCATGTCTGACATGTAGTACATCCATACCAATACTTTCGTATACTTTTTCTGCTTTTACTGTGACAGCTTCAGCTGTTTGTTTACCAGGCACAATCTCAACTAATGGTAAAATGTATACAGGATGGAACGGATGTGCAACAACTAAACGTTCAGGATGTTTTAAATTTTGTTGTAATTCTGAAGGCATAATACCAGAAGTACTAGAACCAATAATGGCATCCTGACGGGCATAGGTATCGATTTCTGTTAATACCTGTGCTTTCAGATCTTCAATTTCTGGAACGTTTTCTTGAATATGATCTGCATCTTTAACAGCTTCTTCTAAACTTACCGTAAACGACAAATTATCTAAAGACGCGCCCTCTGCTAAACCTAATTGCTCAGCATATGGCCAATTTTGTTTCACTTGTTTTAACATTCTTTCATAAGCGCCTTCACTTGGATCTGTTGCGATTACTTCGTGCCCATGCGCTAAAATACGCGTAATCCAGCCACTACCTATAACGCCTGTACCTACAACTGCAAATTTCATTATTTGCCTCCTTTTGGATCTCTAAGTTGATATTGCTCACGCGCTTCAGCTGGCGTCATCGGTTCGATATCTAATTCTTTTAATATTTCTACTGCACGTTCAACAAGTTGTTCATTAGAGGCTTTTACGCCTTTTGATAAATACAAGTTATCTTCTAAACCTACACGGACATTTCCGCCACGTTTCGCCGCTTCTTCTACAGTTGGTAATTGCATTCTTCCAATTCCAAATGCTGACCAATGTGCATTTTCAGGAATACGTGTTTTAAAGTATTCAATTGTCTCTGCATCGTTTTCAGCACCCCATGGGATACCGAGACAGAATTGGAACATTGGTTCTCCTTCAATAAGACCTTCGTTAATTAATTGTTTTGCAAATGAAATGTGTCCACTATCAAAACATTCTAATTCAGGCTTTACACCTGCATCTTTTACTAATTGCGCTTGTTTTCTTAACCAATCAGCTGGACTTAAGTAAACAGCGTCACCCATATTCACACTACCACAATCAAGTGTGCACATTTCTGGTAATAATGCGCCAATTGCTTCATGTCTTTCTTCAGGTGTTTGCATATCTGAACCTTCACCTGCTGTATATGGATCTTCAAGGTTAGGAATAAAATCTCCGCCACCACCTGAAGTAATGTTAATAATAATATCTTCATCAGCTTCTCTTATTAATCTTACTGCTTCTTTAAAGAATTCAACATCATGGCTGATGCCGCCTGTTTCTGGGTCTCGCGCATGAATGTGTGCAACAGTAGCGCCTGCCTTTGCACATTTAATTGCTGAATCTGCAATTTCTTGAGGTGTTACAGGAACACTTTTATTTTTTTCTACAGTATCTCCAGCACCTGTTAAAGCTGCTGTTAGCATAACTTTTTTCATATATAAACCTCCAACAGAGTTTTGATCACAATTGATAGTGTACCAACCGGACGGTTTAGTTTCAACCCTTGAAACACCTAAAAAAAGGGATAAGTGATGATGTACCATCACTTATCCCTATATTATCAACGCTTTCAACGAATTAGAAATTTAATTATTTTTTTATAATTTTAATTTTTTCATGCATCTCTTAATTCAATTTGCTTGTTTTCTGTGTAAGATGTTAGTCGTTCTAAAACTTTTGCTCTCATTGTTTCATCTAATGCATCTAATCCAAATATTTCCGATAACCACAAGCCATCCACTGCTAATCGTATAATTGTTGCATCGACTTTATCAATACCATCATTTTCAATTTTATCTTGCCAATCTTTATAGGTATCTTGTAGCGGCAACAATAAATTACTATTTATACCCTGTGCAGCTAGCATGCCAGAAGTAATTGATGCATTTTCTGAACGGTGTTCTCTAGTAGCTTCAATAAATGCGCGCAATAATTTGCCAACTTCTTGTGACTCGTTTTTAACATGTTCATTCACATTATTTCGATACAACTCATCTGCATGATCCACAAGTCCTTGTATCAATGCGAATTTATTTTTAAAATGATACAGTAAACCGCCTTTACTAACACCAGCTTTTTTAGCAACTGCATCAAGTGTTAAATACTCACTACCTTGTTCATTTACGATAGCCGCTGCTGCTTCTAATAGTTGAATACGCTTAGACACTCTTGCCATATCTACACCTTCTCTTACAAAATATTACTTTGTTCATCTGCTATATCTATATTCGAGCAAACTATAAACGATAAATGATAAAGTTGCAACATTATTATAATTTTTACAAACTACGTTTTGTCCATTTTTACAGAAATACGAAGGTTTGGTTAAACAAAAATATGTTTCAAGTTTTTTGAAAATACGCTTAAAAGATTTTGATAATCACAGGCACTTTTGTTGTCATTGATACCCTAAGTTACACTATAGCTAAAATTGGCTACTTATCATTCATGCCTTTACCTTCTAAGATATGATTGATATATTTTTCGACTCTATTTTTCCTTGTTGAAGCACGTTTAGCATCACCAATATAAAACATATACTGACGTTGTCTTCCTGGTGTTAAATTATTAAATGCTTCTTTTAACTCTGACGACGCTTCTAATTTATTTTTCAATTCTTCTGGCATATCGAAATCTTCCGTCATTTTCATCGGTACTTTTTTACCTGATTTTTCTACTCTAATGGCTTCTTCAACATACCAAGCGATTTCCTCTTTACGTTGTTCTATTTCTTCTAAACTTTCAAATCTTAATTGTCTAGCAGCTTGAACATTTTTTGTTTGTTGAATTAAAGTATGATATGGATCTTCCATAATAGCGCCTTTTTCAAATAATAATGCACAATAATATTTAAAATCTTGAATGATAACTATATTTTTATTGTCCAAAGTATAACATGGATGCATCCATTTATAATCCTCTGTTAATTCTGTTTGACTGATTATATTTCTTAGTACTTTAAATGCATCTTGCCATTGATCTAAGCGCTCAATAAACGCATCTACTTTATCGTTTTTAATTGATTCACTCATAACATACCGCCTTTTATTTTAATTTTACTATAAACATATACATTTAATCTATACATTCTTTTATATTATGTTATATCCTAATTTCCTAAAATATAAAACGATTTGATGCTCTTCAGAATTTAAAATATTGCTTCAGCCCCTTTTAAAATTAGAACAATTATTTATTGGCATTTTTTACACGCACCTGAAAAAACGCTTCACTAGCATAATAATACAATTCAAAAAGCACATTTGTTTTACTTATAATTTAATATAAGTAAAATTATATAATTATTTATATATATAACTTATACACGCCTATTTTCTCTGTTACACTTATAATTAATCATTTTTTGAAGTGTGAACAATTTTTTGTTCAGTTTTTTGTAAGCGCTTTAATACTTGGAGGGGATATTTTATGCAACAAGAGAGTGTTTGGCTAACAATTATGGGGTTAATTATTATTATTTCCATTGTTGGATTATTAATTGCTAAACGTATTAGTCCAGTTGTGGGTATGATTTTAATACCAAGTTTGGGTGCATTAATATTAGGTTACAATATTGGTGATTTAGTAAAATTTTTTAATAGTGGTTTAGATCAAGTTATCAACGTCGTCATCATGTTTATATTTGCAATTATATTCTTCGGTATCATGAGTGACGCTGGGTTATTTAAGCCGTTAGTAAAACGTTTGATTTTGCTTACTAGAGGTAATGTTGTAGTTGTCTGTATTGCAACTGCAATTATCGGAATATTCGCGCAACTTGATGGTGCTGGCGCAACAACATTTTTATTATCAATACCTGCATTATTGCCTTTGTATAAGGCGCTAAATATGAATCGTTATCTATTACTTTTATTGCTCGGACTGAGTGCATCGATTATGAACATGGTGCCATGGGGTGGCCCTATGGCTCGTACAGCTTCAGTGATTAATATTAAAAATGTAAACGAATTATGGTATGGTGTCATACCAGTTCAAATCATCGGTTTTGTTTTAGTTTTACTATTCGCTGTATTTTTGGGTTTTCGAGAAAAAGCAATCATACAACGTAAAATCAATTCAGGAGAAGTATCTAATACACAAGACGTAGATATACATAAATTGGTTGAAATATATGAACAAGATCAAGATATTAAATTTCCGATTCGTGGCGTTGCTGTTACTAAGCCTTGGATTAATTGGATCAACGTCATACTCACGCTTGCTATCATTGTAGCAATGCTAACTAATATCGCACCGCCCGAATTTGCATTTATGATTGGTGTTGCGATTGCTTTAATTATTAATTTCCCAAATGTAGACGAGCAAATGAGCAGACTTAAGGCACATGCGCCAAACGCACTTATGATGGCAGCCGTAATTATCGCTGCTGGTATGTTCTTAGGCGTATTGAATGAAACTGGTATGCTTGAAGCAATAGCAGTAAGCTTTATCCATATTATACCAAACGCCGTTGGACCATACTTACACATTATTGTCGGTATCTTCGGTGTTCCACTAGATCTATTAACAAGTACGGATGCTTATTATTTCGCTATCTTACCTATTGTAGAACAAACAGCCGGCCAGTTTGGTGTATCGTCTGTATCAACAGCATATGCAATGTTAATTGGAAATATTATCGGTACGTTTGTCAGCCCATTTTCACCTGCGTTATGGTTAGCGATTGGGCTTGCCGAAGCAAATATGGGAACATATATTAAATATGCTTTCTTTTGGATATGGGGATTTGCCATCGTCATGTTAATTATCGCTATGTTCATCGGTGTAGTAACATTTTAATTTATGAACTGTGTTTATTTAGTAAAAACATTTGCGCAAAAATGATTAATGGGAGTGGAACTGAAATTACATTTCATTGTTCCACTCCCATTTTTCATTTATATATAGCTTTATTTTGGAGTCATACATAATGATTGACCAATGCTCCAAATCACTATGCTTTATTGTACTTAGCGACATTTTTAAGGCTAATCACTAAAATAAATGCTACTAATGCAATTGCAGCTGAAAAATAAGTAGTTGCGTAAACATTTAAGTTCGATACTACTAATCCACCTACAATACCACCGATACCAATACCTGCGTTTAAACTAGACATATTCCAACTCATCACTTGACTCGTATCACCTTCAACATGCTCTATAATGCCACTTTGCACAGCTGGATTAGTACTCCATTGCATAATATTCCAGATAAAGATAATCATGAGTAACAAACCAGTTCCTGGTAAAAATATATTAAGCAGTAGCATCATAACAATAAACACAGCTGTCGCAATGACCAACCAACGTTTGCTTGTAAGTCTATCTGATAAAAAGCCACCCATTGATGTTCCGATTACTCCTGCAATACCATTGATTAATAATGCAATTGAAACAAATGATAATTGATGTCCACCGGAAAGGATTAAAGGATTAATATAAATGAAAGTAACCGAGTTGGCTACTAATAATAAAAACGTGATGCCCAAATATTTTGTAACTTCAACAGGTCTTAACACTTTGGAATAAGTATTTGAACGACTTGATCCTGTGTCTGTCTCAGTGTTTGATGACAGATGATCACTTAGTTTTGGAATATAGATATACATTAAGATGCCTACGAACAAACTAATAATTACAATAAATAAAAACGTATATCTCCAACCAACTAAATCACCTATCACTGTCCCAATCGGCACACCAAAAACATTTGCACCGCTAAAGCCAGAATAGACAATGCCGATCATTTTTCCTCGGTGTTGTGGTGCAGTTAATAATGCAGTTAAAGCTAATATTTTAACCACGATTAAAGCTGCAGCTGCAGATGATAAGATACGTCCAATAACTAAAATAGAAAAATTAGGCGCAATTGCAATAATAATATTGCCTACAACAAATGCAAACAGCGCCCATAATAAAACCATACGTGGTGAAAAACGATTCGTTAACTTAACTAAAATAGGTCCTGCTATTGCAAAAGTAATTGCGTATAATGTAACTAATTGTCCGATAATTGCTTCAGAAACATGCAAATCACTACTCATCAAATTCATAATACCAGCAACCATCATTTCAACCATTCCAACAATAAATATACTTAGTATAAAGGTAAATATGCGCATGACTGACATAAATATCCTCCTCTCTTTTATGTGATTTCAAAATTCTATAACTGCTACATTATAAACCATTCGTCAATATATATGAATACTTAGCAATACATGTTCTTAAATTCATTTCAAAAAACAGGAAACAGAAGAGGCATCAAAAACCATTTTGATACCTCTTCACGTTCCCTGCCAATCTCAGCTTAAAATTTCGCATAAAATAGATTTGACTATAGAAATTAAAATAATGTTCATGATAACAAACATGTATAAAATACGTTTAGCGATTGTCTTTAGGGATATGTCGCGCAATTAATTGATCTCGTTCATTAAAGAATTGACGATAACTTAAATATGTTGCAATCAACGCTGACATAATAGTGGCTGTCGTATGAATGAATACTACTAATAGCTGAAATTTTACAGCTTCCAATGGATCTACACCACCGATAATCAACCCTGTCATCATACCTGGTATCGAAACAATACCATACGTTTTTACTGAATCTATCGTTGGCACAATTGCCGTTTTGATACTTTCACGTATTGTTCCTTTGGAAGCGCGTTTTGGATTTGCACCTAATGCTAATTTGGCTTCGATTTGACTCATTTCTTTAACAAACTCACGATCTAAATTCTGATACGCAAGATTGATTGCAATCAAACCATTGCTTCCAAGCATCCCTGCAATTGGAATCACTTCATTAGGTTTGAATTCAATTGCGCCCGTGACTACAATACCCACTAATGGTAAGGCTACGCCAATAAAGATTGCGATAAAAGAAATCCAAAACACATGATGCATAACGGGTGAAGCTCTACTTATCGTATTCCATGATGCATTGATGATGATGATTAATACAAATAAAAGCAACAACCATGTTTGGTTTACATCAAATATAAAATGCAGTAAATAACCTAAAATAACTAATTGAACAACTGCTCTTAACGTTGCAATGAGTAAATCTTTAATGATATGCAACTTTTCTTTGTATGATACAATGATTGGAAAAAGAAGGAGTGTCGCAGTAAGCACTAATGCTGTGGTACTCATCATAATTCCTCCTCCTTCTCAATCTGTCCATCCACAATTCTAATGCGTTTTTGAAAATGTCTCATACTTTGATCATTACTATGTGTAATCCATAAAATTGTTATACCTTCATCTGCAAGTTTAAAGATTAAAGATTCAATTTTCTCACTATTATGTACGTCTAATGCACTTGTTGCTTCATCTAACAATAATACTTTGGGTTTATACATTAACTGTCTCGCTATCGTTACACGTTGACGTTCTCCACCAGAAAGATGATTTACGCTCGTATCAAAGCTATAATGACCTAACCCAACCGACTTCAAAAGTGATTTGGCTCTTTTACGATTGAACTTGTCATTTCTTATTTGTGCAGGGAAAGCTAAATTATCACCAATGGTACTATCAAACAAATCACTTTCTTGTAATAAATAACTAATTTCCATTCGTAACTTTTCTGGATTAATATTTTCATATGCTTGATTATTAAAATATAGTTCTCCTTCTGTAGGACTTATCAAATTATTTATCAAACGTAACAATGTACTTTTGCCGCTTCCTGAAGGCCCAACAATCGCAATAGTTTCTCCAGCTTTGATTTTCAAATTAATACTGTTAATAATTTGTCGGTTATCTATCCGATATGAAACATTTCTGAGCTCTAACATTTTGAACCTCCTAAATAATATATGGGTTATACCCTATTACGACGATTTAATATCTTGTCATTATTTCGTTAAACCGTTTTATTCAAAAACATACGTTAAATATCATACGCTAACATTATTTTAAAAATACAATCGCAATAAAAGAGATAAAATTGTTAAAAGCATGCAATGAAATTGATACAGCTAGGTTTCGCCCACTTTTCAAATACACAAACACCAATCCAATCGCAATAAAAATATAGCTTCCTATTTCAAATGGTGATGTAGCCCCTAATACATGAATACCTGCAAATAATATGACAGATAATACACTTGCAGCAGCATATGTGATTTTCTTACCTAATTCATGAATGATTAGATGTCTAAATAATAACTCTTCAATAATCGGCGTCAAAATAACAATATCTAAAAATAAAAACGGGAGCATCCAATTGTCTCGAAACAGCGCTTCTAAAATCAATTGATTTTGCGTTTCATTATACTGTAATGACTTAGGTAACAAAGTCATAAGCCAATCATATAAATTATTAAATACGAGGGTAAATATGTATACCATAAAAATAATCAAAATATATTTGCGTACTGCCTTAAACCTATCGATCGCAATTGCTGTAACATTTTCTTTAATATGCATTCCATAAAAACTTAATATGATACATATTTCAGCAATAACACCACCAAAAATCAGTATATTCATATCGCTCAAATGATATTTGCTACCTATGTTAAAAATGCCATATGATGCGATTAAAAGCAGCGCTAATATAAGCGGTATAAGATAATTGGCAATGATATAAATAGGGATTAACCAAAAGTCCCTTTTAACAATCTTCTGATGCTGCCAAATATTCTTTTTAGTTAGTTGTGTTGTTAATGGCTTATCAGTCATATGTCACCTTCCTTGTAGCTATTTAACCATAATATAACACAATGCTTTATCATTTTTATAAGTTGATTTACCTTTTCTTTTTGAAAAAAGAATAAATCATTCTGTCCCCATAACTATAGAACGCATTGTAAATTGTATAATTTGTTGTATTATATAACTATATCAAGGGGGAATGTTACATGACTATTTTGACTATTTTACAGTTCATCGTCAACGTAATCATTGTTGTTTGTTTAATAAGCGTACTTGTTTTAGGGGCAGTATTACTTTTTAAAGATAAACGACAAAAGCAACATAGTGTTTTACGCAATTATCCATTACTCGCACGCATTCGATATTTTGGAGAAAAAATAGGGCCTGAGTTACGTCAATATTTATTTTTAGCAGATACCAAGGGTAAACCTTTTTCTCGTAATGACTTCACGAATATTGTATTAGCTGGGAAATATAATTCGAGAATGACTAGTTTCGGTACACAAAAAGATTATGAAGATGGTTTTTACATTCAAAACACTATGTTTCCGTTGCAATCTAAAGAATTACATATTGAACAGGCACCGTTGATTTCATCATTCATTTATACAATTGAAAATGAAAGACTATTTAATCGTGATGAACACCGTACAAAAACAGAGATAGATCCATTCTATTTAACAGATGAAGATGCTATTATTTTGGGTTCTGAATTGGAACATCCTTTCAAACTTAAAAGACTGGTTGGTCAATCAGGAATGAGTTATGGCGCTTTAGGGAGTCATGCGATTACGGCGCTATCAAAAGGATTAGGACAAGCTGGAACATGGATGAATACAGGTGAAGGTGGATTATCAAAACATCATTTATCAGGTAATGCAGATATCATCTTCCAGATAGGGCCCGGTTTATTTGGTGTACGAGATGCGTCAGGGCAATTTGATATCAATGCTTTCCAAGAGTTAGCAAATAAAGATGCTGTTAAAGCTTTTGAAATCAAATTAGTACAAGGTGCAAAAACACGAGGCGGTCATATGCAAGGTAATAAAGTAACACAGGAAATAGCTGACATTCGTAATGTTGAACCTTGGAAGACGATTAACTCACCTAACCGCTTTGACTCTATTGATGATCCAACCGATTTATTAAATTGGGTTACACAATTACAAAAAGTTGGTCAAAAGCCTGTTGGATTTAAAATTGTAATCAGTAAAGTATCAGAAGTTGAAGCGCTCGCACAAACAATGATTGAAACAAATCAATTTCCGAATTTCATTACTATTGATGGAGGCGAAGGTGGCACTGGCGCAACATTTCAAGAATTGCAAGATGGCCTAGGTTTGCCTTTATTCACTGCTTTACCAATTTTAACTGGTGTACTCGAGAAGTATGGTATACGCAATCGAATTAAAGTGTTTGCATCAGGTAAACTTGTAACACCTGATAAAATTGCTATTGCATTAGGTCTAGGTGCTGATTTAGTCAATGTTGCACGCGGTATGATGATTAGTGTCGGATGTATTATGAGTAGACAATGTCACATGAACACATGTCCTGTAGGTGTCGCAACGACAGATCCAAAGCGTGAAAAAGGATTGATTATAGATGAAAAAAAATATCGCGTCACTAATTTTGTAACTAGCTTGCATGAAGGTTTATTTAATATTGCTGCCGCTGTAGGTGTAACCTCCCCGACTCAGATATCGAAAGAACATATTATTATCAAAAAGAAAGATGGTAATATTCAATCCATACATGATTATAAATTAAAACTACTAAACTATAATTAACTGCAAATATTAAAGCAGACAAGCACACAAACATCTTTGGTTAAAAAATAAATTTTAACAACATCTAGAAAGATACATTGAACAGAAATCTAATTTTATTTTAAATTTTTTCGTCGCCCCACCGTGACAATAAGGACTAGAATTGAAAAAAGTATAAAATGATTACCTATAATGACAAAATGAAGGCATCTGGAACGAATCAATGATGTCCCCGACGCCTTCATTTTGCAAATATTTATCTCTCAATAGTTCCATTTTTAAATAGAACTATTCAATTGCTCTGTTAGCTTAGTTTCTATTGTTTCTTGTTTATCTTCAAGTGGCTTAAATTCAAATGAATTACCATTAATAAAAACGGTCGGAATGCCTTTAATCCCTCTTTCAAATGCTTCTTCATTGATTGCTAACGAACGATCGTCAGCTTCTTTACGTGGTACAAGATTATATTCTTCTTCCATTTTTGTTTCAATTGTCGCAAAGTTAACTTTCCATTGCGCTTGCGTATTATACAATTCACGAATAATGTCTAAAGTTTTTTCAGGTTGTTGGTAGTTTAAATATATATTTGCTACAGTTCCTTTTAATAATCCTTGTTTAGTTTTATCAAAATGTTTGATTGTATGTTGAACTTTCCCTTGATCAATCAATGGCTTTAATACAGTGTCTGCAGCGAAAAAGTAGTTTTTGCAATACGGACAAGCGAAATTGATAAATGATTCTACTTTTATAGGTGCTGATTCTGAGCCTATTGTTAAATAATTAATTTCTGTCATTGTCTATCCCTCCACTTTGTTTATAATTATATTGAATCATGGACAGTTAGTGAATGCACACGTTTAGTCTTACTAAATCATTCAATGCAAACTTCAGCTGTATATAATCTATTAAATTAATAAAACAAAGCTCAATCAATTAGTTTATAAAGTAGTTCATGATAAAATGAATATAAATATTTTTATTAGGGGGTATAACATGAACAATTCAATCAAATTATTAGAATCATTAACAAATGTTGACGGTATTGCAGGACATGAAAAAGCAGTAAAAACACTTATGCGTGATTATTTGTCACCGGTAAGTGATGAAATTGTTGAAGACAATCTGGGTGGTATTTTCGGTAAAAAAACTACATCTACTGGTAATAAGACATTAATGGTAGCAGGACATTTAGATGAAATCGGTTTTGTGGTTACTCAAATTGATAAAGATGGATTTTTAAAATTCACACCGATTGGTGGTTGGTGGAATCAAGTGATGTTATCTCAAAAAGTAACTGTCACAACTGATGAAGGTAAGAAAATCAGAGGTATTATCGGCTCCAAACCACCGCACGCCTTGTCACCGGAAGAACGTAAAAAAAATGTAGAAATTAAAGATATGTTTATTGATATTGGAGTTAAAAGTAAGAAAGAGGCTGAACAATTCGGCATCGAAATCGGCAATATGATCACACCATACAGTGAGTTTGAAACACTGGCAAATAGCAAGTACTTAACTGCTAAAGCTTTTGATAATCGTTACGGCTGTGCACTTGCTGTTGATGTTTTAAACAACCTAAAAAAAGAATCCATTGATATTAACTTAGTTTCAGGCGCAAACGTACAAGAAGAAGTGGGTCTTCGTGGTGCTAAAGTTGCAGCTAATAAGATCAAACCTGACTTAGCACTTGCTGTCGATGTTGCTGTTGCCTATGACACACCAGGTATGTCTGGTCAAACGAGTGAGACAGCTATTGGACAAGGACCTGTAGTCATTATTATGGATGCTTCAAATGTTGGTCATGTTGGTTTTATTAATCATATTAAAAAAGTAGCTAAAAAACATAATATAGATATCCAATTAGATTCTACACCTGGTGGTGGTACAGATGCTGGAAGTATTCATGTTGCCAATGAAGGTGTTCCTACAGTTTCTATTGGGGTAGCTCTACGTTATATGCATTCAAATGTTTCTGTATTGCATACAGATGATTATAAAAATTCCGTAGCCTTAGTAACTGAAATCGTTAAATCTTTAAACGACGATGCAGTAGATAACATCATTTGGTAAACAACTCAAATATATAAAAATTAAAGCCGTAAACATGAGTAACATCACTTTGTTTACGGCTTTTTTATGATATTTAATAACAATTAATTTCAAATTATATCATTCTTAATATGAATTATTCCGTAGAGTTTTTCCAACGCGCATCACTTAACATTTCTCCCGGCCAAGTGTATGCCGTCACACCACCATCAATTGTAATGGTTTCACCTGTTATAAACGAACTATCATCAGAAGCCAAGAAAGCAATGAGTTTACCTACTTCATCAGGTGTTCCCAAGCGTCCTAAAGGTGTAACCCACTTCTGATTTTCTCTAAATATTTGCCCTTGTTCATCTTCTTTGGTACCCGTCAATTTATCTACAAGTGGTGTTTCTATCGTACCTGGTGCGACTGCATTCGCTCTTATATGTTCACGTCCATATTCTATCGCTGTTGATCGAGTGAAATTGATGATACCTGCTTTTGCAGCGTTATATGCCGAACGATTTAAATCTGCAGCATTTCCAGAAAATGACGCCATATTAATGACGGAGCCACCGTTTGACATCATTAATGGTAAAAAGAATTTAGTCATTAGAAATGTCCCTCTTAAATCAACATTCATAATTCTATCAAACACATCAATTGGAAATTCATGAATACGTCCAGCACCATTATCAATACCAGCATTATTAAACAAAATATCAATGTGTTCATAATCTTCTTGAATAGATTGTGCCAGCCTTTCGACTGCATGTGCATCTGATACATCAACAATATATCCTGATGCTTTATTACCTGTCTGATTGATTGCTTTTACAGTATCATGTACAGAATCGGAAATATCAATAGCTAAAACATGTGCCCCTTCTTCAGCCAATATATGGGCAGAAGCAGATCCAATGCCAGTACTTGCGCCTGTTATTACAGCAATCTTATTTTCTAATCTTTTCATCTATAACATATCTCCTTTTATTTCTCTTCTTTTTAATTTAATTACTCTGTAATGCATTTCCTTTTTCAACCACTTTTAAAACCTTTATATAAAGCTTTCATAGATGCTTTTCTATAGAAATTCAAAATTTATCATACTCATTTCAAAATGAGTTTGTTATAATTTCGATAACTTATTGGGGAGGTAATAAAAATGGCGTCGAATATTAGAGAAAAACCGACAATGATAAATAAATTCTTGAACATTGTAGAAAAAATTGGAAATAAATTACCTGATCCAAGTATATTGTTTTTTCTAATGTGTCTTGGACTTGCAATCATTACGTGGATTGTTTCACTTTTTCACGTCACTGTAAAACATCCTGGTACAGGAAATACCATTGCTATCAAAAATATTTTAAGCAAAGATGGTATTTCTATGATATTAAATGATGCGATCAAAAACTTCTCTGAGTTTCCTGCGCTTGGTTTAGTATTGTCAGTGATGCTTGGGGTTGGCATAGCTGAAAGAACAGGTTATTTTGATAAATTAATGGTACAAATTGTTCATAAAGCACCGAAACAAATTATTGTACCAGTAATTATACTCATAGGTATTATTGGTAATGCTGCTGGTGATGCAGCACCAATTGTTTTGCCACCATTAACTGCTATGGTCTTCATTAAATTAGGATATCACCCTATTGCTGGGTTAGCGATGGCTTACGCATCAGCACTCGGTGGATTTTCTGCGAACGTCATGATAGGAATGTCAGATGCATTGCTTTATGCTTTTACAGAACCAGCAACAAAAATCGTTTCTGATAAAATCACAGTTAATGTAGCTATGAATTGGTACTTTATTGCAGCTAGTGTTGCTGTTTTATTACCAGCAGTTTATTGGGTGACAATGCGCTTTGTCATCCCACGTTTAGGATCATATGATGATACGCAGTCTAATATTAAAATTGATGATGACAATCACGGTCTAACGTCTAAAGAGAGTAAGGCTGTGTTTTGGGCAAATATAAGTTTTATCACAACGCTTATTTTACTTATCCTTATGGCAATACCACAAAATAGTTTCTTAAGAAATGCTAAAACTGGTAGTTTATTGAATGACTCCCCTATTATCAATGGCGTTGGGCTGATTATTTTGCTTATTTTTTTAGTGCCTGGTTTGGTATATGGCATAATAATGAAAGAATTTAACAGTTCGAAAGATTTAGGTAAAATGCTCTCTGATTCAATGGCTTCCATGGGATCTTTTATCGTTATCGTCTTTTTTGCAGCACAATTACTGGCATTTTTAGAATGGAGTAATTTAGGTATGATCGTAGCAGTAAAAGGTGCTGAGGTACTTCAAGGTCAAAACGGAATCGTCCTTATTTTAGGTGTGATTTTTTTAGGCGCGCTTATTAATTTATTAGTCGGTAGTGCATCTGCAAAGTGGGGAATACTTGCTCCTATATTTATTCCAATGTTGGTGATTGTTGGCTTTCATCCTGCATTCACACAAATGTTGTATAGAATCGGTGATTCAATTAGTAACCCTATTACACCAATGATGCCCTATTTGCCACTGCTTTTATCTTATGCTCAAAAATATGATAAAAATATGAAGTTAGGCTCGTTATTATCTAGTTTAATGCCTTATACGATTATTCTGAGTATCGTATGGCCAATATTCATGATTATATGGTACCTGCTAGGCTGGCCATTAGGCCCAGGAGGACCTTTAAACGTCAAATAATATGACATAAACACGATTAAGTTTTAACCTATATAAACAACACAGTCATTGATTGAACAATATTTAATTGAAATATCACAAATCATGCTATTTATTGTAATATTAAAGATGAAAGTGGGTAAATAAACTTTATAATAACTATTTACCTCATATGTACAGGAGGAGATTATGGAACGAATCGGATTAATAGACATCGGATCAAATACAATTAGATTAGTTATTTTTGAGTTCGATGCTAAAACAGGATTAAATGAAATTTTAAATATCAAAACACCAGCACGCTTAAGTCAATATTTAACAGATGATTTAACGATGAACCAGGATGGTATCGAGGTGTTGACGACAACGTTACACAGCTTTAAAAGTGTCGCTAACAAATTTGAAGTCAACGAATTACATCCTGTTGCGACAGCTGCTATTAGACAATCTACGAATCAAAAAGAAATTATCAGCCATATTAAAAGTGAACTTAATATCAATATCAAAATTATTCCTGAACAGGAAGAAGCTTTTTATGGTTTTTATGCAATCACCCACACTACCGATGTAGAAAATGGTGTTTCTATCGATATCGGTGGTGGTTCTACAGAAGTTACTTTATTCAAAGATAAGACCATCATCGAGGCTCATAGTTTTCCATTCGGTGTTGTAACTTTAAAGCGAAAGTTCTTTGAAGATAAAGATCATAATGATAAATCTGCAATTAAGGCAATGGAAAAATTTTTATCTAAACAATTCGAACAACTGCCATGGTTGCAAGGCCAAGAAATCGCTTTAGTCGGCATTGGTGGATCAGCGCGTAACGTTGCACGTATTCACCAGTCAGAACATTCCTATCCTATTGGCGGTGTTCATAACTATTCGATGTCTGAGGAAGATATGGATGAGGTATATAAAATCATTAAAAAAAGTTCACGCGATGACTTAAAAGATATTGATGGATTAAGTAGAGATCGTATAGACATCATACTTCCAGCAGTATCTGTATTCAAATCTTTATTTGAACAAATCAATGCAACCCACTTCACTTTCTCACGTAAAGGGTTACGTGAAGGCTATATAATGAAGCTGATATCTGAACGTCATCCCCAAGAATTTAAAAAAGAAAATATAAGAAAAGATGCATTATATCATTTGGCAAATGAATATAGCATCGAAGAATCTAGTGCAAAACAACGTGTTAAATTGGCTCAATCGTTGTTGTCACAACTGATTGATTTAGATAAGATTCAAGTTACTAAAAAAGAACAAGAACTTTTTGCGGAAGGCGCATATTTATATTATTTAGGAAGATTTATTGACGCTGATTCTAGTTCACCACATACGTATTACATTATAGCTAATTCAATGATTGATGGTTTTCCACATGAAGATCGCGTCAAACTCGCAATGTTAGCAAGTTTTAAAAATAAATCACTTTTAAAATTTTATAGCCAAGAAACCGAATGGTTACGTGGCAAAGAATTGGACCATGTTCAATTTTTAGGCGGTATCATCAAATTTGTAAATGCGCTAAATATATCACATACCAGCCCAGTAGAAAGTGTTGAATTACAAGAAGAAGATGGCGCATATACTTTATATGTCCGTTACATTGGTGAACCGATTGCTGAAGAATATCAATCTCATAGACAGAAAAAGCATATCGAGAAAATTTTAAAAGAGAATCTTTCTATCATCTTTACAAAATCTTAAAATTCATATGATAAATTGTACGTAGCAAAATATGTTAACAAGACTACAATAAGGTGGAATTAGAATTATGCAAAAGAAATTGGGAGAGAGAGATTTAAATTTACCACAATATTATAATAATAGAGAGCTCAGTTGGTTAGATTTTAACTATCGTGTATTACAAGAAGCCGAAGATAAAAATAATCCTTTATTGGAACAGTTAAAATTTATTTCTATATTTAGTTCTAACTTGGATGAATTCTTTATGGTGCGTGTAGCTGGCCTGCAAGATCAAGTTAAAATGGGCTATGATAAACCTGAAAACAAAGCGCAACTCACACCGAAAGAACAACTTGAGCAAATTAAAATAAAAAATAAAAAGTATGTAGATTTACAATATGCACGTTATAACGAATTAGTAGAGCTGTTAAAACAACATCGTGTGGAAGTGACAAAACCTGAATCTTTACCAGAGTCTTTATTACCACAGTTAGAGCGTGAATTTAAAACGGGCATCCTACCTACATTAACACCATTAGGTATCGATGCTTATCATCCTTTCCCAAAATTAAACAATAAGAGTTTGAATATATTTGTAGATATTGATACAGATGATTCAATTAATTCAGCTATTGTACAAATACCATCATTAATTCCAAGATTTTATACATTAAATCAAGGTCAAACTCAATATATTGTAATGTTGGAAGATATTATCACATATTACATTAATGAATTGTTCACTGGCTATGAAGTGTTAAATACCTTCACCTTTAGAATCACTCGTAATGCTGATTTAACCATCCATGAAGATGGTGCCGAAGATTTGTTAATTGAAATAGAACGCTTTTTAAAAGAACGTAAACGAGGAACAGCAGTACGTTTAGAGATAGACGGAAGACACGCAACCTATGAAGATGTCGTTTGGATTATCAATCAGTTGGAAGTTCACGATAATGATGTTTATTTTGTAGATGGTCCATTAGATTTAACACTGCTATTCGATCTTGTAGACCATTTATCTAACAGTTTAAAACATTTAACATATAATAAGTATCTACCACAGCCACCTCAATCCTTGGGTAATGAAGACATTTTCAAGCTATCATTAAAACGTGATATTTTCTTCCATCATCCCTATGAATCATTTGAACCAATTGTAGATTTCATTCGTGACGCCGCAAATGATCCGAACACAATTGCTATTAAACAAACATTATATCGCGTAAGTAAAGATTCACCTATAATTAATAGTTTGAAAACTGCTGCAGAAAATGGCAAGCAAGTGACTGTTCTTGTTGAATTAAAGGCCCGTTTTGATGAGGAAAATAATGTTCACTGGGCAAAAATGTTAGAAGATGCAGGCTGTCATGTTATTTATGGTATGACATATCTGAAGACACATAGTAAAATTTCACTTGTGGTCAAACGAAACAATCATCAGCTTACGTCGTTTGTACACTTAGGCACTGGAAACTATAACGATAAAACAGCAAAATTATACACAGATATGGGGATTATCACAACAAATCAAGAAATAGCAGAAGACGCTATTAACTTCTTTAACTATCTAAGTGGATATACACTGAAACCTAAATATAATAAACTCATTGTAGCCCCATACGACATACGTGATGTATTCTTAGCTCGAATAGATAAAGAAATCATATCACATCGTGAAAACGGAAATGGAAAAATAATGATGAAGATGAATTCATTAACAGATAAAGATATTATTCTTAAATTGTTTGAAGCTTCTCGTGCCGGTGTAAAAGTAAAATTAATTATCCGTGGTATTTGTTGCTTAAAACCAGGTATACCAGATGTCAGTGATAATATTGAAGTAGTAAGTATCGTTGGCCGTTTCCTTGAACATTCTCGTATCTATTATTTCCATAATAATGGTGATGAAAAAATCTATCTCTCTTCAGCTGATGCGATGACACGTAATATGATTAAACGTGTCGAGATCTTATTCCCTGTCGATGATAAAAACATTGCTAAACGTTTATTAGATTATATGAATTTACAATTATCAGATAATCAAAAGGGTCGTTATCAGGACCAACAAGGTTATTACCATTACATTCATAATAATTTATCACCATTAAATTCACAGGCTTATTTAATGAAAGAAGCGATAACATTTGGCCAAAAATTAAAAGAGGCTTCTACCATTCCACAACAAGTACCAATACAACATAAAAATAGATGGTTTTCTAAACTTAAAGATACGTTTAAACGGTAATAAAGTCCCACTTCTCAATTTATTGAGTTAGTGGGACTTTATGCATGAGCTACAGCTCAGGTAATCCTTAAATCCTAGTCATCTTTGCCGTTTTCAAACGACGTAACCATTTTTAAATATAATAGACCCATACCATTCTAATCCTATATTATTTTTGTATATAAGGTATATAACATCTTAAGTATCAAATTTTGCTATAATGATGACTAAATACAATCTAATTTATGAGGTGGTCATTTATGATAAATGTTGAAACATTAAAAAGTAGCTTTCCCCTACTCAATGACATGCAACAGTATAGACCGATATTTTGGAAAAATCCAAATTTCCGTAATGATGAAACTTTACCATTTTCATTAGATGATATAGAAGACGCTGCAACAAGACTAGAACGTTTTAGCAGCTATATACGTAATGTTTTTCCTGAAACTGAAAAAGACCATGGCCTCATTGAATCACCACTAAAAGCAATTCCTTTTATGCAACAATCATTAGTTGACTCTGAACAACTTGAACAAAGTGGTAAATTATGGCTTAAATGTGATAGTCATCTTGCTATTTCAGGTTCTATCAAAGCAAGAGGTGGTATATATGAAGTTCTAAAACTAGCTGAATCTATCGCTATAAAAGAATGTGGTTTAAAATATACGGATAATTATAAAGTTTTATCTGAACCAAAATATAAAGCGTGCTTTCGTAAATATACCGTTGCTGTCGGTTCAACTGGTAACCTGGGTTTAAGTATTGGCATTATGAGCGCACAATTAGGCTTTCAAGTCATCGTACATATGTCTAGTGACGCGCGTCAGTGGAAGAAAGACTTACTTCTTTCACGTGGTGTTGAAGTTGTTGAACACCAATCCGATTATCAATACGCAGTTGCTGAAGGACGAAAAGCTGCAGAAAATGATCCTACTTGTCATTTCGTAGATGACGAGGGTTCTGCTGATCTATTCTTAGGTTATACTGTTGCTGCATTACGGTTAAAAACACAACTAAAAAATGAAGGCATACAAGTAGATGCTCAACATCCTCTTTTTGTATATCTGCCTTGTGGTGTTGGAGGAGGCCCAGGTGGTGTTGCCTTTGGATTAAATCAAGTATTTGGTGACCATGTGTATTGTCTATTCGCTGAACCTACACATGCGCCATGCATGACATTAGGTATGATGACACAACTTCATGACCAAATAGCTGTAACAGATATTGGATTAGACGGCCGTACTGATGCAGATGGTCTTGCTGTTGCTAGACCTTCAAAACTCGTTGGTCATATAATGAATTCATTATTATATGGTGCTTTTACTGTAGAAGATCAACAAATGTACCAATATTTATATCAGCTAAGCCAAAAAGAACGTATCTTTGTCGAACCTTCTGCAGCATCTGGTTTCGCAGGTTTAAAAGCAGTGTTGGAACATGCTGATAAAAACCATTTTAATTTATCCGATGCAAATCATATCGTATGGGCAACTGGTGGCAATATGGTACCTAAGGAAGAAATGTTAAAGTATGTGGCTCAAGGCAAACAATCATAAACTTTAGCGATTTAGAATCACATCTGACCAGGCACTCGAATGATAATATTTAAATCATTCATATTTAAAGTTTCACCCTACTTTATGCGTTGTTCGACGTCTTCTCTAAATCAAATCATATATAATCTGCTATATAAATTGATGACGTTAAACATGAATGTAATGCTATTTTTTATCATTACAATGGACTTAAAGTGGTATCATCTAATACTATTTTCAATCTAAAACCTAAAGCAAAATTTTAGGTTTTATTTTTATACACATAAATATGATATAAAAGCCATTTTAATCACTTTGCAAAGATTATTTTCTGAATATTTATTGAATTCTAAAATCAACTGTGTTAAAGTATGTTTTATCAATTTACTTTAGTTCGGTAGAGAAACAAAGTATTTAATAAAGGATGGTCATTATATTATGGATACGAAAGCACTTATTAATAATAAAGAACAAGAACTAGCTTTTTTAAAACATTTTCAACAAGCAGATTTTAAACTTGTTGATTTTAGTTTTATAGAATCATTATCTTGGCAATCACTTACACCTGATGATTTACAACAAATGACGGAACGTAGTTTTTGGCAACATGACCATCATATTTTTGCTTTGCGTAATGATTTCACAGATCAATTATTACGTTACTACAGTAACTATCAACCTGAACAGCAACGTTTAGCATATACTGGTCCCATCGTCAGAAATAACGAAGTCTACACTCAGTTAGGTATCGAACATTACAACCCAACAATTACAGATATGCAAAACGATTTTAAAACGTTTTATAACTTTATTAAGTATACATTGAATGATGATATCGACTTTGTCATTTTAGGGCATTATCAATTAATAGATTTATTATTAGCTGCTAACGAACAAAATCAAACTATATTAAACCTTATACAAGAACGTAATATTTCAGAGTTAACTGCACAGTTAGGACTTGCACATCCTGTGGTACAGTTACTCACAACTAAAACTACGGAACAACTTGATTTATTAACCCATTTATTTCCGCATGATCATCGTACTATCCAGTCATTACATCGGTGGGAGCAATGGTTTAAATCACAAAATATTACTGAAATTCACCTTGATATAACCCCTAGACCACCACGTTCTTATTACAAAGGATCATTCATGAAATGCCATTTAAAAAACAATAAAACTCAGCGTCTAACTGGTGGATTTTACAAAGGGAAATTAGAAGGCTTTGGACTCGGATTTATACTATAAAAAAGGAGTGAAAACCATGCTTACTGTCGCATTAGCAAAAGGTAGATTACTTAAAAGTTTTATTAATTATCTAAATGAAATAAAAGAAATTGAAATAGCATATGCGCTTGAACATAGAGAACGTCAATTACTTATAACAGTTAATGAAATACAATTTATTTTAGTCAAAGGTAGTGACGTACCAATATATGTTGAACAAGGCGTTGCAGATATTGGAATCGTCGGTAGTGATATTTTAGAAGAAGGCAATTATTTTATTAACAACTTACTAGATTTACCATTTGGCGAATGTCACTTTTCACTTGCTGCTAAACCAGAGGCCTATCAATTTAAAAAAGTAGCTACCTCATATACACAAACAGCACGTCAATATTTTGAAGCACAAGGTTTGGATGTTGAGCTTGTAAAACTATCTGGTTCAGTAGAATTGGCTTGTTTGGTTGATATGGTAGATGGCATTGTTGATATCGTTCAAACAGGGACTACCTTAAAGTCAAATGGCTTAATTGAAAAAGAGCAAATTAAAAACATCAATGCAAAGCTCATTACAAATAAAGCCTCATATTTTAAAAAATCAACTGAAATTGAAGATTTAATTAAAACTTTGGAGGTGTCTCTCATTGATTACAAATAAAGAAACATTTTTAAATAACTACCTGAATCAATCTGCACTAAATGAAGATTTATATCCAATCGTAAAAGAAATTTGTGATCAGGTGAAATTTCGAGGTGATGCTGCTTTAAAAGAATATAATTTACAATTAGATAAAGTAGAAACATCACAATTAGAAGTACCTAAAGAAGACTTATTTACTGCTTATCAACGCATTGACTCATCTACACGGGAAGCCCTCGAACAAAGTCATGACAGGATTAAAGCATATCAAACTTCTATTAAACAAGATCATATACAAGTTCATTCAGAATGTTACGAATTATATCATCCGTTAGAGCGTGTAGGTGTCTACGTCCCTGGTGGAAAAGCTAGTTATCCCTCTACTGTGTTAATGACTGTAACACTTGCCAAAGTTGCAGGCGTTAAAAATATAGTGGCCGTTACGCCACCTCAACCTGAAGGTCTACCTGATATTGTACTTGCTGCTTGTTATATTGCTGGTGTTGATCAGGTTTACCAAGTTGGTGGTGCACAAAGTATCGCTGCACTTGCGTATGGTACTGAGACAATTCCTAAAGTGGATAAAATTGTTGGTCCTGGCAACCAATATGTTGCATATGCTAAAAAATATTTATTTGGTCAAGTTGGCATTGATCAAATTGCTGGTCCGAGTGAAATTGCGCTAATTATTGACCAAACAGCTGACATAGAGGCAATTACGTATGATGTATTTGCACAAGCAGAACACGATGAACTCGCTAGAACATTTGTCATCAGTGAGGATAAAGACTTGTTACAACAATTAGAAAATAACATCCAACACACAATGACACAAATCAAACGACAACCTATTGTTGATGCCAGTTTGAAACATAACCATTTCTTAATTTCAGTAGAAAACTTTACAGAAGCTTGTGATTTGATGAATCAAATTGCACCGGAACATGCATCTATACAAACACAATGTCCCCAAGACTATGTCAACCATGTGAAATATGTAGGCGCGCTCTTCTTGGGTCATTATTCTCCAGAAGTTATCGGAGATTATGTTGCTGGACCAAGCCATGTTTTACCTACAAATCAGACTGCACGTTTCACCAATGGTCTATCAGTGAATGATTTCTTAACGAGACATTCTGTTATCGATTTATCTCAACAAACATTTAATAATGTTGAACAATCCGCACGTAAGTTAGCACATATCGAGCGTTTGTATAATCATGAAAAATCAATAGAAATTCGAACAACAAAGGAGCCACACAATGATTAGAATTAATAAAAATGAAAGTCCACTTAAACCATTATCTAATGAACAACTCGCTACAATTATTCAAAAAGCAGCATTCAATCTTTATCCTGATGATGAATATGAACGCTTCAAACAAGCTTATGCAGCTTTTCATAATATTTCACCTGACCAAGTCATTGCAGGTAATGGTTCTGATGAACTTATTCAAAAGTTAATGTTAATCATGCCAGAAGGCCCAGCTTTAACGCTAGACCCTGACTTTTTTATGTATCAAGCATATGCCAATCAAGTCGCTCGCCCTATTAAATTTGTACCAGCAAATTCAGATTTAACATTTGATTTAGAGACGATTTTAAAACGCATTGATGAAGTACAACCTGCATTCTTTATTATGAGCAATCCACATAATCCATCAGGCATACAATATAGTACGACATTTTTAATGGCTATCGCGGATAAGATGCAGACGCTTGGTGGCTACTTTATCATAGATGAAGCTTATTTAGATTTTGGTGAAGCTTATGATATTAAGATGCAACCGCATATTATTCAAATGCGCACGCTCTCAAAAGCATTTGGCATTGCTGGCCTAAGATTAGGTGTATTAATTGGCACTAAAGATACCATCAAACTCATCCAAAGCATCGAGCACCCGTATCCTCTGAATACAATTACGCTTCATATTGCGATTTATATGTTTGAAAATCAAGCAATGACTCGCGCGTTTGTAAAGCAACAACGACAGCTTGCTCACAAACTTAAAAATATGTTTCATGAACTTGTCTCAGATGTCATGGTAGTCTTCCCTTCTGCTACAAATTTCGTGTTAACAAAGGGAGAAGCTGCACAAAGTTTAGGCGCTTATATTAAGTCCAATGGTTTCCTTCCAAGATTATATGACGAACCAGAAATGTCTGACTATGTCCGATACTCTATTGCTACAGATGAACAATTAGATCAATTATTTGTACTTATTAAAAATTGGAGGTCACAATATGATAGTAAATAAAACACGCAATACAGCTGAAACACAATTAACTATTTCTCTAGCTGATGATCATCGTGAAAGTAATATCAATACAGGCGTTGGATTTTTGGATCATATGTTGACGCTCTTTACTTTTCACAGCCAATTATCCTTATCTATAGAAGCAAATGGAGATGTTCAAGTAGATGATCATCATGTAACCGAAGATATTGGTATTGTTCTCGGTCAGCTACTATTATCCTTAGTGAAGGAACGCAAATACTTTCAGCGTTATGGGTTTAGTTACATACCTATGGATGAAACACTTGCACGTACAGTCATTGATATTAGTGGTCGACCTTATTTATCATTTAATGCACAATTCAGTAAAGAAAAAGTAGGTACGTTTGATACAGAACTCGTAGAGGAATTTTTCAGAGCACTTGTTATCAATTCTCGCCTAACAACACATATTGACTTAATTCGCGGTGGAAACACACATCATGAGATCGAAAGTATATTTAAATCTTTTGCTCGAGCGCTTAAAGATGCACTAGCATCGAATGACACGAATATCACCCCTTCATCTAAGGGCGTGATTGAATGATTGCAGTGATTGACTATGGTTTAGGGAACATTAAAAACATACAACGTGCGATTAATCGTTTAGGTTTTAATGCGATTTTAACGGATAGTCCCAACGATATTAAAGCAGCAGATGTCATCATATTACCTGGTGTAGGTCATTTTAAAGATGCTATGCAAGCGATTGAAAAACGGGGATTAAAATCCATTTTAAAAACGATAACAAATAAACCAATCATAGGCATTTGCCTAGGTATGCAGTTGCTATACGAACACAGCGCAGAAGGTGATGTAGATGGCTTACAACTTTTCCCTGGAAATATCATACCTATCCAAACATCTTATCCGGTGCCCCATTTAGGTTGGAACAATTTAATCAGCAACCTTACAGAATTAACACAGGATGTATATTTTGTACATTCATATCAAGCTGAAATGTCAGAACATGTTGTTGCGTATGCAGATTATGGCACATTGATTCCTGCAATTGTCCAATATAAAAATCTTATAGGCATTCAATTCCATCCAGAAAAAAGTGGTGAAGATGGTTTAGCAATACTTAATCAAGCTCTGAAAGGTGGTTTCTTAAATGATTAATATTTGGCCAGCTATTGATTTAATTAATGCAACGAGTGTGAGACTGACGGAAGGAAAATATGACTCAGAAGAAAAAATGACTCGCAGCGCTGAAGATAGTGTCGTTTATTATAACAAGTTTAAATGTGTAGAACGTATTCATATTGTCGATTTAATCGGTGCAAAGCAGCAAACATCTATTGAAAAAGACTATATCAAGCAACTGAGAAGCCTGACCAACAAACCGATGGAAGTCGGTGGTGGCATACGTAGTCTTGAAACAATTAATGCATATTTTGCTGATGGTATAGATTATTGTATTATTGGGACTAAAGGAATTCAAGATATTGAATGGTTGGCCAAAATGTCTCATCAATTTCCGTACAAACTATATCTATCGGTTGATGCTTATCAGCGTGAGATAAAAATAAATGGCTGGGAACAAGATGCACATTTAGATTTATTTGATTTCGTTCAGCAAATTGAATCACTACCTTTGGGTGGCATTATCTATACGGATATTTCGAAAGATGGACGCTTGTCTGGTCCAAACTTTGAAATAACAACGCAACTTGTCGAAGCAACACAAAAACCTGTTATTGCTTCTGGTGGCATTCGTCATCAACAAGACTTAGAACTATTAGAAAAATCTGGTGTTTATGCAGCAATTGTTGGTAAAGCTGCACACAACCCTGCATTTTGGGAGGGATTATCATGATAAAAAAAAGAATTATCCCCTGTTTAGATGTGAAAGATGGGCGCGTTGTCAAAGGAGTACAATTTAAAGGACTACGTGACCTTGGAAACCCTGTGGATTATGCACTTTATTACAATGAACAAGGTGCAGATGAATTAGTCTTTTTAGATATATCCCGCACTGAAGCTGGCCATGGGCTTATGTTAGATGTCATTGAGGAAACTGCTGAAAAACTGTTTATTCCACTTACTGTAGGTGGCGGTATCTCCACAATCGATGACATATCGCAGTTGCTAAATCATGGTGCTGATAAAGTGTCTCTAAACTCTAGTGCTCTAAAGAACCCTTCATTTATCCAAGAAGCCAGTGAAAAATTTGGAAGCCAATGTATTTGTATTGCTATAGATAGTAACTATGATACAGAATTAAACGATTATTTTTGCTATACTCATGGGGGAAAAAAACGTACAAATAAGCGTGTCTATGATTGGGTTCAAGAAGTAGAATCTTTAGGTGCAGGCGAACTATTAATAACGAGCATGATACACGATGGCATGAAAGAAGGCTTTGACGTCAACCATTTACATGAGATTGAACAACTTGTGCACATCCCTATTATTGCTTCTGGTGGCGGCGGCAATCCTGATCATTTTGTAGATTTATTCAAACAAACGAATGTTTCGGCAGGACTTGCTGCTAGCATACTTCATGACAAAGAAACCACAGTAAATGAAATCAAACAAACGATGGCTCAAGGAGGTATTCCAATAAGATGACACAACAACCTGATTTTAGTAAAGGGCTTATCCCCGCAATATTGCAAGATGTTCAGACAAAGCAAGTGCTTATGCTTGGCTATATGAATGAAGATGCTTACAACAAAACAATAGCTGATGGCATGGTTTGTTTTTATTCACGTTCTAAAGACCGCTTATGGACAAAAGGTGAAACATCTGGTCATACCCAAGCCGTTCAAAACATACACCTAGACTGTGATCAAGACACCTTATTGATAGATGTAATCCCTAATGGTCCAACTTGTCATACTGGAAGCCAGAGCTGTTTCAACACCACTGTTCCCTTCTATGTTCAACAGCTCGAAGACACAGTAACTTCAAGTGCTAAGTCAAATAAAGAAAATTCATACACACAATATTTATTGAATGAAGGTTTAGAAAAAATATCGAAAAAATTTGGTGAAGAAGCATTTGAAGTTGTAATCGGTGCTATGAAATCGAACCGCGACGAGGTAACAAATGAAACTGCTGATTTAATGTATCATCTCTTTGTGCTCTTGCATGCGTTGAATATCAAATTTGAAGATATAGAGGCAATTTTGGCAAAACGTCATCAAGTTTCTAATAACTTTAAAGGCGAAAGATCAGATATAAAAGATTGGTAAATTGCACTCACTGATTATTCAATAATTTTCTATATTAAGATATTTCCACCAATCTATAGCCACATAACAAAATTTAGGCTGAAACAGCTAATCGCTGTTTCAGCCTAAATTGTTTGATTCATTTTATTTTTATAAAAATAACACCATCAGATCTTCATCATAATACCGTTTGCCATCATAAAGTGCCTTAGGTTCTGTGCCATATCTTTGAAATCCTAATTTTTCATATAATTTAATAGCACTTAGATTTTCCGCAAGTACCGATAAACCTATAGTTTTAACTACACCTTGTTCACTGACAATATCTATCATTTTTTGAATTAATTGTTGTGTAAAGCCTCGTCTTCTATATTGTGGGTCGCAATATACACCGACTAAATTACCTCTGTGTTTAATTTTCTCTAAAGTTTCTCGATAAAAAGTTGCATAGCCAATCAATTTTTCACCATCAAATACACCCATTGTAAAATGTCTTTCATTCATCCCTATCCTATCTTCAAAACGTTCAATAGGCAAATGAATCTCGCGTTGATAAGTTGAAGCAAAACCTGTAGGATCAGTTTGTAGAGACTGTAAGCGCAATAAACGATACGCTTCTACATCACCTTTCTTAAGATATCTAAACTCCATGTTTTGCCTACTTTCAAAGTATATTTTCACTTTACCATTAACTTTATTTTAAACTAAATATAAGAAGGACGTATCAGACTGGTCTGACCGTAATTTCATTTACATTTACATGTGAAGGTTGTTGTAATGCATAAACTACCGCTTCAGCAATATCTTTGGGTTCTAGCTTTTTGCGCTCTCCCCAATCTGTCTGACCACTTAAAGGCGTATCTACCATACCCGGTGAAACGCTTGTCACTCGAACGCCAGTTTTAGCCAACTCTTTTTCTAATCCTTGCGTAATCGTGTGCACCGCAGCTTTCGTTGCACTGTATATAGTACTCATTTTCGTCACTTCAAAACCTGAGATAGAAGCAATGTTAATAATATGGCCACTAGATTGATCTAAAAATGTTGGTATGACAGCATTAATGCCATACAGTGTCCCTTTTACGTTTGTATCAATCATTGATTCCCAAGCCTTTACATCTCCATCAGTAACAGCAGAAGAAATCATTTGGCCGGCACTATTTACGAGTATATCCAAGCGACCGAAATGCTCTTTTGCATATGCTACTAAACGTTCAACTTCTTGTTGTTGTGTCACATCCGCTGTTAAAAATTCAATCTTCGCTTGATATTCATTTGAACGAATACGATTTACAACATCTTTAAGTCGTGTTTCATCACGACCAGCTAATAATAATTGTACACCATGACTAGATAGCTCCTCTGCTATGCTAGCACCAATGCCACTACTAGCACCAGTAACGATTGCAACTTTGTGCTCTAATTTAACCATCAAATCTTCCTTTCATCAAACGTATTTCATATTTTTATACCCTATCCACACAGATTATACCATGTGCCCTCCATATTGAAACAATGAGTCAGCTCATGAATTTGCATACTTGTCATAAACAATAAATAATTATAGAGTGGGTATATAATACATAACTAACTTACCTTTTATAATTTAGGAGGATGACTTATGGACTTTCATGAAAGAATTAAAAATTTAAGAAATAATATAGATAGCACAAGTTTCGATTTTCGTTTTGAACAATTGTTTAATGAAGCAGAATGGCTCGGACTATCACTTAACCAGCGCCAACGATATGAGCGTGAATTTCGTAGATTTGTGAGCCAAAGTAAGCAATTACGTATCTCATATGCTTCACAAGATCACATTCGCATGCGCATGTATAACTCTGTTTATAACTATAATGAAATCAAACAAAACTTTAAATCATATGTTTAATAATGATGAGAAAAGCCTACATTACTGGACGAACAGTAACATAGGCTTTTCCACTTTGTAAGGGCTCTAAATAAATCATGAAAGGTGATACTAGGGAGAATAATATACATGAAGTTTTATGCACAACACACGATGAAATATGTGTGCACAAACTTCGATACTACTAGATGAATACAGTGTATTAATTACTTACTAGTAGCTTTTTTTCTAATCCATAGTTGTATAGTTTTTCTGCGTCAATATAAGCTATATAATCAATACTTCTGTATCCATCTTTAATGTCATTAATAATGCCTTGATTCACACCAGTATGTGTGTATATGTCATAACTACTTTCATTTGAAAAAATGACTTCTTCAATTACTTTTCTCATTTAATAATCACTCCGTATTTTTTCTTTCGCTAGGCATTGTTATCTTCTACACTCTTATCATAATCGAAAGTAATAGAATTTTAAAGTATTTTGTGATTAATTTCACAAAATACTCACTTTTAGCCTTTTTTAATATATTTCACATATTTTTAGATTGACAAATTGTTTAATTTTAAAAATAAATGCTTTTCTAAATATTCCGCATAGGCCAGTGAGAACTTTACGTTTAAGCTGCTTGTCTCTTCAATATTTTGCTTAATCGTTTATAGTAAGTAGTTCTGTAATATTTCAGCTAATCACTTTAGTGCAAACGCATTGAATTTAGCTTTTCTACAAACGCATGTGTTTGATTAATAATCGTATCTAACTGGTTTTTTTGAGCCCCTTTAGTTAATGCATTACCAATCCCAATAGCAAATGCACCGTTTTTATACCATTGATCTATATTTTCTAATGACACGCCACCATAAGGTATTATATTTATATTTGGAATGGTTCCATAGATGTTTTCCATAAAATTCACTCCTAATATATTTGCAGGATACAGTTTAATCACTTCTACTTCATATTGCATCGCTTGTATGATTTCATCTTTCGAACCGCATCTTGGCAAGTAAGGTATTTGGTATACATTACAAATATGCGCTATTTGGACATCTAAATGTGGAGTTGCTATATAGCGGGCACCATTTATAATCGCTACACGTGCTGTTACAGCATTTTGAATCGCACCTGCACCAACAATAATTGATTTATCAAATTTTTGCGTTAACGTTTTTATGGCTAATTCTCCATAAGGCGTGTTAAATGTTATTTCAATATTTTTGATACCACTCTCAATCATTTTTTCACTTTTCAATATAGCATCTTCACAAGTACATCCTTTCACTACTCCTATCAAGTAATTACGATGTAATTGTTCCAAAGTAAGCAATTTATCCATTAGCGCCTGTCCTTTCTACGTCATTTTATTTCATTGTAATTTTTATCTCATTTTCGTCAATGAATACTAAACGAACCTTTAATACGATGCTACATTTTATTCCGTTGACGGATTTGCTCAAACACTAGATTCTATGTAGCATATTGGTGTTTTATTCACAAAACGAATGCCAGAGATGTTATACACCAAAGAAGGAACGTACGCACCTCTGATTACGTACTTCAATCAAATAGATAATAGTTTTATTAATAAAATAACTATTTTAGTAATAAAATAACATAAAAAATTAACTTTGTGATTAAAATCACAAAGTTACAGGAAATGTGCTAGTTTTTTTCTATTATGAATGCTAACTTTAATAGTATAAAGAAAGCGCTTTATTATATTCGTAAACTTTGCTTAAAATACAATCCTAAGTAAAGCGATGGTTATGATAAAGCACACATATTTTTAATTAAATAATCATTAAGATTGTAATTTAACTTGAGAGGAACAGATTAAATGATTGATTCTTTATCACTTTATAAACCTAGATTTAAAAAATTAATTTGTGTTGATTCTGACGGGTGTGCCATCGATTCGATGACTATAAAGCATGAGCGTGCGTTTGGTCCAGCTATTGTTGAAGAATGGCAATTACAAAATATAGAGTCCAAGCTATTAAAGCGCTGGAATGATATAAACTTATATGAAATCACTAGAGGCATTAATCGCTTTAAAGGGTTAGAACGTATGTTAAGTGAACTTGTTGAACAAGGCATTCAAATTGAGGGCTATGAACATATTAAGCATTGGGTACAAACAACAGATGCTTTCTCTAACCCAGCACTGGAAAAAGCCATATCAAACTATCCACAACAAATTGGATTACAAAAAGCATTATCTTGGTCACACCGTGTGAATGATATTATCAAAACCTTACCAAGTATTGGACCATTTAAATATGTACAAGCATCTCTAAAAAACGCTTCAACTTTTGCTGATATCGCAATAGTGTCATCGGCAAATTTGGCAGCAGTTGAATATGAATGGAACACATACAAATTAACAGACTATTTAAGTGGCATGTTTGCGCAAGAAGCAGGTACAAAAGAGCACTGTTTAGAGCACTTAAAACAATATTACAATTTAGAAGACATCATCATGTTAGGAGATTCCAAAGGAGACTTAGAAGCAGCAGAATCGCATAATATGTACTTTTATCCAATATTAGCAGGCCATGAAAATCAATCATGGCTAGACTTTAACAATAAATATTTAAAATTGTTTAAAGATGGTAAATTCAACCAATACACACACGACACTTTAAAACAAATATTTTTTAATAATTTTGAAGGAGAGGCATAAACTATGGTTAAAGTAGATTTGACAGCATCACCATATCATTTAAATGACAATCAAATAACATGGGTAGAAGAAACTCTTGGCAAATTAACAGACGAAGAAAAAATTGGTCAATTATTTTTCAACTTATTTTCCTTAGAGGGTGGTAAAAAATTCTTTGATGCAGACTTAACTAATAAAGATATACTTGAACGTTATCACATTGGAGGCGCACGATATGAAGGTGGGAACAAAGAAGATGTTCAAAACTTACTCAATGATTTACAAAGACATACTAAAGTTCCCGTACTTGTAGCAGCAAACTGTGATTCTGGTGGAAATGGTGCATGTAAAGATGGTACTTATATCGCAAGTGCTGCACAATGTGAAGCTGCTCAAGATACAAAAGTTTCATATAATGCTGGTCTTGTATCAGCACGTGAATCATCCGCACTAGGTGTTCATATTAATTTCGATCCTTGTGTAGATATACTTAAAAATTGGCGCAACACAATCGTTAATACACGTGCATATGGCACAGATGCTGAAACAGTTATTAAATATTCAAGTGCATTTATTGACGGCTTTAATGCAGAACGCGATATGATTACATGTATCAAACATTTCCCCGGTGATGGTACGGAAGAACGTGACCAACATTTAGTGCTCGGCGTAAATGAACTATCTACCGAAGAATGGGACGATAGCTTCCGTAAAGTTTATCAACATCATATCGACCGTGGTGTACAAATGATAATGGCAGGACATATTGCACAACCTGCTTATTCTAAAAAATTAAATCCTAGTCTGGAAGATAAAGACATTTTGCCTGCAACACTTTCTTCTGAACTTATAACTGATTTACTAAAAGATGATATGCATTTTAACGGTTTAGTCGTTACCGACGCTAGTCATATGTTAGGTATGACTGCTTCTATGCGTCGTGAAGATTATGTTCCATTAGCCATTGCATCTGGCTGTGATATGTTCTTGTTCTTTAATGATTTAGAAGAAGATTACCAATTTATGCTCGATGGTTATAAAAACGGCGTCATAACAGAAGAGAGATTAAATGATGCCGTAAGACGTATCTTAGGTTTAAAAGCACAACTCAATCTACACATTAAACAAGAAGATGGTTCAATTATTCAACCACAAGAAGCATTAGATATCATCGGTTGTACAGAACATTTAGAAATGCGTGCAGAAGCAGCCGATGTGGGGATCACACTTGTGAAAAACACTTTAAATCAGTTACCTATCCGACCTGAAACACATAAAAATATTATGCTTTATGTGATAGAAGGTGAAAAAGATGGTATCTATAAATCTGCTAATAACGTCACAGATGATATTATAAATGAACTTGAATCACGTGGATTCAATGTCACATTGAATGATGGTTCAACACGTATTAAAGGTAAAACATTAGAATATCGTGAAAAAGTAGATGCCGCGTTAGTATTTGCAAACATTATCGGTTATGCTGCAGAAAATAACTATCGTATTAAATGGGGTACTGCCATGAGTAATGAAATACCATGGTATGTACATGAAGTACCAACCGTATTTATTTCTACCAATTTCACCACTCATTTGCATGATGCAACAATGGTTAAAGCTTATATAAACGCTTATCATTCTAATAAAGAAACAATTAAACAGACCATTGATAAAATCATGGGAGAAAGTGAATTTAAAGGGCAATATAATGATTTAGTTTGGACAGATAAATGGCAAGCAAAATTATAAATGAACCACGTTTTACAATATAATCTATCGTTATAAAACCCATGCTCAAACAAAGGACTAATCCTTATCAAATAAGGATTAGTCCTTTTTATTTTGCAGTGCTTTTGTTTTAAATCGTATGTATTTACTTGGAGATGCATGGTTGAGCTTGTTGTCTCTCACATACTTCATTGTTATGGTGTTAACATGATACAAAATCGTAATGAATAGAAATGTTTAGAATAGCATCATTAAACACTTTCGTCTTATTTAATATCTGCCCTTAAGCCAAATAAAGGAACTAATTTATAATATAACTCGCTTACCATTACAAGAAAATTTTTATATTAATGTTGGTATAGGTTAATATCACTTTCTATAAATTAAAAATAACCCTAAAGCTTGGTATGGGCTTCAGGGTAAATACACTTGTCATTGTTCTTATATAATTATGATTTATAACCAAAATTAGGAATGTTTTCCCAACGTTTCTTAAAGTAATGTGCTACCGCTTTAGGACGACGTTCACGCGTGAATATTCCTTTTTTGTTTCCTTGAACACGTATAATCTCGGTAGAAGTTTCAAAATCTGCAAAATTCCATGTCTGTTCACCAATAAATTGTGGATATTGATCAATGACTTCATGATTTGCTTCATAATAACGAATTTGGTACTCTTCTGTAAATAATTCGTCATTTAATGAATGCATGCCAGCTACAGTGTCTGCACCATATTCTGTAAACATAATTGGCTTGTGCGGCTGTTTTTCACTCCAACCATCTAACTCAGTTCGTAAAGCTTCTTTAGCGGCTTCCAAGTCACCTGTTTGTGTATACCAACCATAATATCTGTTCAGACATAATACATCTACTAAATCTTGAACTTGGCAATTATCTGGTTGTGACATTAAAATAGTTACGATGGTTACAGGTCTGTTTTGTGGATCGCAAGAACGTGCTAAGTTGATTAATGGCTCAAAGTATTCCTTTGCGCCTTCTTCAGTAGAAGCTGGTTCATTAGCTATTGACCACATAACTACACATGCATGGTTTTTATCTCGAGCAATCAAATCTTTGATCACAGATTCATGTGCTTTTTTCGTGCCAATTTCTTTAAATGTATTTCTTGCCTCAACTCCAGATAATATTGTACTAAAGTTTAAGTGCACACCAACAGCAGTTGTTTCATCTATGACAACAATACCTTGTTCATCTGCCAATCGCATCATTTCTTCAGAATAAGGGTAATGTGAAGTTCTGAATGAGTTACCGCCAATCCATTTAATAAGATTGAAATCCATAACATTCGTTACTTCGTTTAATCCTCGGCCATTATAGTAGGTATCTTCATGCTTACCAAAACCTTTAAAATAAAATGGTTGTTCATTGATTAAAAATTGTCCTTGCTTCACTTCTACAGAACGTACACCAAAACGTTCAGCATAGCTGTCTACAACTTGGTTATTATCTATTAACGTTACTTCTAAATGATACAAATAAGCATTCAGTGGTTGCCATAAATGAGGCTGTTCTATCTTAATAGAACCATTAGCACCAGAAGTTTCTGCTACAACCTCTCCCGCTTCATCTATCAATTTAACTAAAATATCATCCACCGACTCATTGATGGAAATATTATAATTGATGTCTGCTACATCATTTTTAACCTCCGGAACAATTTCAATATCTTCAATAAATATTTGTGGTGTTGTGTAAATTTTTACAGGTCTATGCAAACCAGCATAATTAAAAAAGTCAAAATTAAGTTTATTTCTTTTAATCAAATTGCCGTCTTTGTCCGTTGTTTCGCTATAATTACCAACAGGTAACGTCGTTTCGTCTAATATATTATTTACACATACAGTTAAGCGATGTTGCCCTGAACTGAACTTTTGCCCTAATTCCACTTCAAACGGTAAAAATCCCCCTTGATGTGATGTGACTTCTTGACCATCAATATATACTGTTGCTTTATGTGTAGCAGAACCAAATCTCAATACAATTCGTTCATCTGATAGTACTTTAGGTATCGTAAACATTCTTTCATACCATACGTTCCCTACATGATTTCGTATGTTAGCAGTTACGCCTTGATCATTATATGAACCTGGCACTGCCATAACTAAATCAGTGTCTAAAGGTTTCGTTACATCGATTTGATCATGGTTCTCTTCTAATTTGAATTGCCAAACACCGTTTAAGTCTATAATACTTCTCTGTTCGTTTGTTACTGGATATAGCATATAAATGCTCCTCTCATAAAATGAAATACAAAATAATTATAATTCCTCTCTAAGTGCCAACTCTTTAACAATTTGTTTATGTTTCTGATCTGTTAATGGGTATGCAAAGAAGAAAAGTATCACCGCAATTAAACAAATGACTGCGGGTACCACAAAGAATAATATTTTTAAACCGAATATTGTATCAGGCGTTTGTGCCGCATTAGGTACATAACCAATAATCGTTAATGCCATACCTGGTATAAAACCTGCTAAGCCTTGTGATATTTTTCTAGTAAAGCTATAACTTGCATAAATAATACCTTCAGATCTAAGTCCTGATTGCCATTGTCCGTATTCTACAACATCAGCTATAAATGCCCATGTTACTGTATTAGGAATAACCAAGAATAATTGTGCAATCGTGTTAATGATTAAGAACGGAATAATTTGCTCTGAAAATAATGAAAAGTTTACGATTTGGAAAATAATAAAACCACTTACGCCTATGACTGCCGTCATTTTCTTACCTACTTTTTTACTTAAGAAAGTAGTAAGGAATAATGCTGGTATTAAAACAATAAAATTCAATGTACTTACAATACCTATTAAATTATCGAAACCAAGTACATTTTTGTAATAGTAAAGTTGTGCACCTTGTTGTAAAAATAAAGCAGTAATCGTTAACAATGTATAAATTGCTAAAATAATAAATGGTCTATTTTTCAGTAAATTAAAAAACGCTTTACGTCCCAAACCTTTTACTTGTGGACGTTCTATTGTATGACGCTCTTTAACTCCTTTATAGCACAACATATGTAGTGTCACACCTGCAATTGCAAGTATACCTACTGCAATCGGATAGCCAATCGCATGATTCGGAAATAAACTTACTAAAGGAATAATAACTATACCCGAAATAAACATAGCACCTTGTGAACCTAAATTACGGAATACTGATAGTTGCGTACGATCATCTGCATTAATTGTCATTGAAGCGGACAATGAACCATAAGGTATATTAACGACAGAATAAGCAGCATTAAAGAGTAAATATGTTCCAAATGCCCATATAATTTTACCAGTCTCACTGATATCAGGTGAAATAAAGGTTAAGACAGTCAATATTGCCAAAGGAATACTTCCATATAATATAAATGGTCTAAATTTGCCTCGTTTTGAAAAATTTTTCTGATTATCAACAAGGGTACCTACACCCGTGTCTACAAATGCATCGAAAAATTTAGCAACTAAAAATACTAGCCCACCTATAGCAGAGGGAATTCCCAAAATATCTGTATAAAAAAGCAATAAATAAATTTGCCCCATATCAAACATTAATCCGTTCCCTAAATCCCCAAAACCATAAGCTAATTTTTCTTTAAATTTCAATTTCGGTGATTCAATTTCATTAAACTTTTTCAATTTCGTATTTGCCGGTTTTAATCTGGCTGTAACCATAAGGATTACCTCTTTCCACTATCGAAACAACATTTGTGCACCTCATCTTTGTAGTTTCATAGTATGTTTTATTGAATGTGGCCATCAATCATTACATTATCCATAGAATTGAAAGCGTTTTCTTCCATGCATAAAAATTTTTACCCTATAAAATAGATTCGCTTATTATTTTCACGTGCATACACCCTTAACACTTTTGATAGAGCTCTTACTTTAATTATATTTTTATAATAGCAACAGTCAACAAAAAATAACAACGTTGTTAAAAAACAAAGCACTTTTCTCTTTTATGTTATTCTTTTTCAACTATTGCTAAAGTCTGTAATAACGCCAGTTCAAATTGATACAATACTTTACTACATACGATTTAGCTAAAAATCACAAATTCAGTCTAAATTTAATGTGAATTGGTAATATTTCAATTAATTTTAGAGGATATTATGATTTTTTTGATATTTTCCTAATTTTATTTACAATTTTTATATTGAATATTTAATTTTCTGATTTTTTATACTATATCAACTAATAAAATTCTTTATGTTCAGTCCGATATTTCAATGGTGTCTTACCATATTGCTTTTTAAAGCATTGTGCGAAATAACTCTGTTCCCTGAAACCGACATATTTTGCAACTTCCGCTACAGTCATTTTTGTCCGTGCTATTAAGTCACGTCCTTTTTTTATTCTTAACGATGTAATAAATTGAGATAAAGATTGATGACATTCTTGATTAAAAATTCTTGATAGGTAGCTAGGTGCCAAATCAACATAATTCGCTAACCCTTCTAACGTTAAATTACTATCTAAGTTTCTTTCAATATATTGAATCACTTTACTTACTTTAGGGCTAAAGGCATTCGCTTTTATTTTCATAGCTCTTTCTGCGTATTCCTTAACGATTGCATACGTTAATTCTTCTAGTACTTCTACATCCAGTGTCCGATCAATCATCGCAGCATATTTAGCGGATATTTCATCAATATGTATGAGACTCACACCAGCTTTTTCTCCAGCTTCGCGGCATAAAGTATTGATTAAATATGCTTTATATTGCTCATTTGATAGATCATCCTTCACTCGACGTAAACCAGTCACAGACAAACTCATCTTTTTTAAAATAGATAATGCTTCTTCAACATTTCCGTTTTCTACCGCAGTCAACAATTGATTTTCTAAATTATATCTATACTCTATTTCTTGTAGTGTGTAATCACTTTGAAGCTTAGAATCAGCTAAAAATGCTTCATTTGCATGAAAACTGAAGTCAATATCCACCGTTTCATAGACGATGTTTCTATTCTTCAAAAAACGAATTGCTAAACGACACATTTTTTGCGCTTTAATTTGATGACATATCGGAATTTTAAGTAAATATTGTTTCAATGCGGGCAACTTAGAAATTTTAATATTTAAATTAAGTAACATCTCATTACATTGTCGCTCATTGGGTCGTTTATCCATATAAGGCCCAATAATATAAATCTTTCTATATTTTTTAAATTTAAAAATCAAAAAGCTAACATTAAAACTATTTTTATAATGGTAAATTTTGTTACTCTGCATATGCACAATAAAATGTTTTAACTCATTTTTATATTGTTTTCTAGTAGTATTCATAAACGGTGTCTTAATATGGTTACTAATTGCTTTTATGTCGTCCATATCATAACCTTCCAACTGAATACCTAACAATTGTATAGCATGCATTTGCAATATTTCTAGCGTTTCATTTTTCATAAAAAAACACCCCATTCCTTATATTTTTATTATATCTAAATATTAAGGAATAGAGTATCAAATGAATAAAAAATATTTAATTTGTTTTTTAGATTTTATATATTTAGACCTACAAGGCGCTTCATGGCCATATATCTATTGTTTATGTTTCTTACCGAATTTTAATTTAAACGGTGCATAAAATAGGACAAAGATAAGTACCAAACCTAAATAACCGATTAAAGGATAAAAGATTGCTACTAGATCCGTAAATCCAACAAAACTTAAGCAAAGCCCTACTAGGATTGCAAGCGTATAAAATATTTTAAAACGTATAGAATCAACTACGGTGAAACGTGTGGCAAAGGCATAAAACATGCCCAACCCTGTATTGAAAATCATGCCAAAGATCACAAGTGCCATGATGATACCTAGGATTGGTGATATATGATTTACAATACCTAACATTGGCATTTCCATATTACCGACAATATTGATTTGTGTAAAAATTGCTAAATGACTTAACACAATCATAGCGCCTAAAATCAGACCACCTAATAAACCACCAATTGCTGCCACTTTCGAATTTTTTTCTGCTCCCCCCATAACAATAGCCATTGATGCACCTACTGCAGTATTAAACGAAGCATAATTGATGCCTGCAACAAACCAATTAGGCAATGTTGAAGGTTTTGCATCTGAAATTGTATTTAATTCTGAAAAAGGTACATTCGTAGTCATGAAACTATAAACCGAAATAATTAATATAAACACAATTAAAAATGGCGTGATATTACCAATAACTTTCACTACACCTTCTACCTTCAACATACCTGCAAGTATGATTAGTATGGTCATTAGTAATGTACCAACGATCGATGGTACGCCGAATTGTTGATTTAAATTTGACCCAGCGCCTGCAATCATCACTACACCAACACCAAACAAAGTAAAGATAATGACTAAATCAATAATCCATCCCAATAATTTTCCAAATAGTGATTCACCAGTAATATTATGTATAACTACTTTATGTGAGTCTGTATCAAACTTGCTCCCTAACCAAACTAACATCATCCCAACATAAGCAAACAATGCCGTGGTAATGATAGCACCCAAAGTACCCAAAATACCAAAACTAGTAAAATATTGCAGCACTTCTTGTCCAGAAGCAAAGCCAGCCCCAACGATGACACCGATAAAAGCACTAGCAATCAGTAATATTCTTTTCATCATTTTACCCCCTTATTGAATCTACTATATACAACTCCAGTAAAATTTCAATCATAATATCTATGATTACTTTACATTTGTTATATGAAATACTTAAAACCATTATAGTTACTTAATTTTATCATTTTATCCATAAGTTATGTTGAAATACCTTAAAGAAGTATTATAGCGCTAGCTCATATTTTGATTGATTGTATTAAGTAGTAAATAAAAAAGACAGGTAGATGAAATCAAATATATTCCGTTTGATTTCATCTACCTGTCTATTAAGCATACAGTTTGTTGCACATATGATTGATAACGAATTATTATTATTACCTTTAAGCTAGCCTTTTACTAACAATTATATAGATATAAATGTCATATATTTTTAAAATTAATAATTAAAAGCCATCTACTGACAATATGAAATGAGGTTGGGCGAATCCATTATGTCTCAACCTCTTTATAATCATATGCCATTGAGTCACACTCAATGATATATATGCTTCTATGTTATTTTATTATACAAAGATACTTAGTATAAGGATGAATACTAATCCTGAAACTGAAATAACCGTTTCAAGTAATGACCATGTTAGAAATGTTTCTTTAACAGTTAATCCAAAGTATTCTTTAAACATCCAGAAACCTGCATCATTCACGTGAGACAAGATAACACTTCCTGCTCCAATAGCTAATACTACTAATGCAACATTTACATCTGATGATTGTAGTAATGGTAATACAATACCTGTTGATGAAATAGCTGCTACTGTAGATGAGCCTAATGCAATTCTTAAAACAGCTGCAACTACCCATGCGAGTAATATAGGAGACATTTCAGTGCCTTCAAACAATTTAGCTATAGTGTCACCAACACCACCATCTATAAGTACTTGTTTGAACGTACCGCCACCACCTATAATCAAAATCATCATTCCAATAGGATAAATCGCGTTTGATACAGAATCCATGATTTCAGCATTTTTTCTACCTTGTCTTACACCCATTGTTATAATCGCAAATAGCACAGCAATTAACATCGCTGTACCAGCAGTACCAATAAAGTAAATGAATGATTCAAAGCCATTCGTCGCTTCTTCATTACCTGTCACTAACTGAACAATTGTAGAAAGTAACATAAGAATAACTGGTGAAATTGCTGTGAGTAAACTGATGCCAAATCCAGGCATTTCAGACTCTGAAAATTCTTTTTGTGCGCCTAAAGCTGATATATCCCCTTCGCGTTGATAAGCAGTTGGCGTAAGCTTTTGTGCCACTTTATTAAATAATGGACCTGCAATAATAGTAACAGGTATGGCTATGATAATACCGTAAAGTAACACATGACCTAAATTAGCTTGTAGTTCTTTAGCAATGACAACTGGTCCTGGATGTGGCGGTAAGAATCCATGAGTCACAGATAGTGCTACAACCATAGGAAGTCCTAGTTTTAATTGTGAGACATTAGCACGTTTTGCAATCGTAAATACTAATGGGATTAATAGTACTAATCCTACTTCAAAGAATAACGCTATACCTACAATAAAGGCTGCAATTAGCATTGCCCATTGGACATGTTTATGTCCAAACTTTTTAATAAGTGTATCAGCAATACGTGTAGCGCCTCCACCATCTGCCAATAGTTTACCTAAAATCGCACCTAAGCCAAAAATTAAAGCGATATGACCTAAAGTACTTCCCATACCGTTTTCAATGGTTTCTATAATTTTATCTAAAGGCATACCTAGTAAAATAGCAGTGACAATAGATGTAATAATCAATGATATAAATGTATTTAACTTCAAGAAAATAATCAGTGATAGTAATACGACGATACCTATAACCACTGTAATTAACGGCCAAATTGTTTCAAACATAATTGTTCTCCCCTTCAACATTTAGCATAACCGTTCATAATTTCAAAAGGTATTACCTTCATCATGATAACGCTTACTTAAATGTCTAAAAATTTAATTTTTTTAACTTGAATGAATATACAGCTATAAATGAAAATTGCATATTTTTATTTATAGCTTGTCATTCACTCAATTTGTATCAACAGTATCTATGCTTTATCTTTAACCATATGTTCACGCTGAAACGTAGCGATTTCAGCATAGCGCTCTTCTAAAGAACGACTTAAATTGATGAAAATTGATATTAGTTTTTGATAAACATTCACATTATCTGGATTTGGATGGTGTTGATTTGTTGTACCTACCATCTCTTCAATAATGGAAAAATCTTCAATTTCACCAAGTGCTTTCATACCAAGTACACAAGCACCTAAACATGAACTTTCATAACTCTCTGGGACGATTAAATCCGTATCAAAGATATCCGCCATCATTTGGCGCCACATTTCACTCTTAGCAAAACCACCCGTTGCTTTAATTGTTGACGGTGTTTCATTCATTACTTCAATTAATGCGAGATAGACTGTATAAAGGTTGTATAGCACGCCTTCTAATGCTGCTCGAATCATATGTTCTTTCTGGTGAGCTAAGGTTAATCCAAAGAATGAGCCTCTTGCGTCTGCATTCCACAATGGTGCACGTTCACCTGCTAAATACGGATGGAATATCAACCCATCTGCACCTGGTTTGACACGATTAGCAATTTTAGTCAGTACATCATAAGGATCAACGCCCAAACGTTTTGCTGTTTCCACTTCACTTGCCAACAATTCATCACGCAACCATCGTAATACCACACCACCATTATTCACTGGTCCTCCAATGACATAATGATCTTCGGTCAAAACATAACAGAAAATTCTTCCCTTATAATCTGTTCGTGGCTTATCTATTACGGTTCTTATTGCACCAGAAGTTCCAATTGTTACAGCAACTTCACCTTTTTTAAACGCATTTACACCTAGGTTTGACAATACGCCATCACTAGCGCCTACCACAATTGGTGTATTTTCGTCTATGCCCATTAAAGTTGCATAGCGACGTTTCATCCCTTTTAATATATGTGTTGTCGGTACAATTTCAGGCAATTGAGATGATTGAATACCTAACAATGCTAATGCTTCTTGATCCCAGTCTAGATTTTCTAGATTGAACATACCGGTAGATGAAGCCATCGATTGATCAATTACATATGTCTCAAATAACTGATAAAAAATATACGTTTTAATGTCTGCAAACATCGCTGTTTGATTGTATATTTCTTGTTGTTCATGTTTCATCCAAAATATTTTAGATAAAGGTGACATTGGATGAATCGGTGTACCTGTTCTACTGTATATCGCATCACCGTCATACTTGTCTTTAATCATTTCTGCATATTTAGTCGCGCGATTATCTGCCCATGTCAAATTCTCAGTTAATCGTTGATGACTAGCATTCATTGAAATCAAACTATGCATCTGAGCGCTAAATGAAATTAATTTCAAATCGTTTTTATGAATATTCGCTTCTCTCATAACATATTTAATTGTCATCAGTACTGCATCAAATAACTCATCAGGGTTTTCTTCTGACACTTCTACATTTGGTGTATGCAAAGGATAACCAATATTATGTTTCATAATAAACTGCCCTTTTTCATCATAAAGCACAGCTTTCGTACTTGTCGTACCTATATCAACGCCTATCATGTATTTCATGGTTTTGCCTCCTATTTATACCTCTTGCTTGACAGTTATTATTTCATCCAAAAACTATCTATATCTTCGCCAACATCGTCAAAGTTCAAATGAAATGCTTCTCTTAGTTTTGTTGCATTTTGCGCTGCAACTGCATCGATAAACACTTCATGATTATGATGGATTCGTTCAAAATCCACTGGGTTTTCATTCATGCGCTTGCGCATAGATAATAAAATAAGCGCTTCCATTACTGGCCTTAAATTATTCCAAAATGTTTTTAAATATTGATGTTTTGAAGCTAATATCGTCACTTCATGAAATTTCATGTCGTGTTCTGTAAATGCCTCAGCGTCTTCAAATTTAACAGCAACTTTCATCATTTCTAGTTGTTTTCGCATTTCTTTAACTATTTGCTTATGATTATCTTTTTTTATCTTATTAAAAGCGAATGATTCTAACATAATTCTTAAATCATACAGTTCTTTTTTTTCATTATCTTTAAAAGGTAAGACATAGGCACCCATACGTTCTAAATGAATTAACTGATCTTGTTTTAATAATTTAAATGCATCTCTTACTGGAGAACGACTCACATTAAATTCTTGAGCAATTTGGTTTTCAGTTAACAATGTGTCTGGTGTAATCATCCCATCAACAATCCTTAAGCGTATTTCTGAAGCAATCATTTCACCTTTAGAAACACCTTCAAGCCATTGTTCTGGATAAATATATTCCAACCGACTTCACCTCTCCACTTAATCGATATACTTGTATACAAGTATAGTAATATACATTCCGCTTGATTGCAAGCGCTTGCAATTATATAGATATCCTTTTAATTCCATAAAAAAGCGGCATGCCAAGTTTTCACTAGACATACCGAAATTTTTTATTTTAATGGTTTTATATTTTTACCGTCGATACACAATGATGTGTTTGATGACAATACGGACATTGTAATTTTCTGGTTTTAGGTGTATGTGTAGCAAACATCCACGTCGCCAATTTAGGTTTGAATATTTGTTGACAATTCGGGCATAAATAATTCACGCGTTGATATATCGCTTTTGTCATAACCCCAGCATAAGCCACTAAAATAGGTAATGTTACTAAAAATGGAACCCATTTTTTTAGTAATATACTAGCCATGATTGATGTATACTGTATTATGATGGCTGGACTTAATTTATATAGTAGCGACATGTATAACGCCGTGCCACGCTGATTTTGAATGGTATATTTATGTGTGTTAACCAACTTTTCAATCGGCGCTTGCGTATTGTCACTGATACTGTTTTCCAGTTGTTTGATTTCATAAGCAGTAAGCTTCATTTTATCAATTTCTTCAGTAATCTCAGATCTCTTTTGATGTAACATGAATTTTACTGCTTGTAATTTTTTGTCTTCAGTTAATAGCTTTTTTATATCTTTTAACGAAAATCCCATCGATTTCAATATTAAGATAATTTCTAAATTTACTTTGCTTTGTTCATCAAATAGACGTCTACCATTACTTGATGATGGTGCCGATTGTAACAATCCTTTCTTATCATAATACTGAATTGTTCTTACTGTTACATTGCAATGTTTAGCTAGTTCTCCTGTTTGATATAGTGTCATAAAATAACCTCCTTGACGTTAATCATACATGGTGACCTAACGTAACGAGCAAGTGTAACAATCGTTTTTAGTGCGGGATATTTGTTCGTGCCTCTAATTATCAAAAATTTCGGAATGAATATTTTGCATTTTACTTTCAACAGTTGTAATTTCATTGGCACATTGTTTTAAAACTTCTCTATAGTCCTCTGTATTTTTATTATTTTTGTAACGTATTTTGTGTTCTAAACTCGCCCACATATCCATACCTATTGTTCTAATTTGAATTTCTACTGGTACTTTTTCTACAGAATTCGCTAAAAATACTGGTATTGAGACTACAATATGCAAACTTCTATAACCGTTATCTTTCGGATTCATAATATAATCTTTTCTTTTTAATAACTGCACATCTGCTTGTTTTAACAATAATTCTTCAATGACATAAATATCATCTATATAATTACAAATAACTCTTATACCTGCAATATCGTATATATATGTTTTCGCTGATGCTGTGTTGATTTGGTAACCTTTTCTATCTAATTTTTTAATCAGACTTCTCATTTCCTTAACACGACGTTCCATGTGATGAATTGGATTGTGTTTATATAATTGTTGAAAATGATCGTCTAAAATATCGAGCTTAGTGCTAATTTCTTTTAGTGCAGAAGAATAGAGTTGCTCTAAAGCAACAAAATCAATGACCATTTCGAATGCTTCTTCGTAATTATTTATATAAGATAAACTCTCTTTAAATTCTTCTTTCAAATCATCCATATTCAGCGTTGGTTTACGTTCAATGTACATAAATCGTACCTCCAATAATTCTTCTCTCTTCAAACATTATAGCTAAATTAAAAGGATACTTGAAATAATACAGTAGATATTTACAATGCATTACACGATTCAGAAGTTATTTGTGTGATGGCAATGACATTTTTGATTTTGGTTATTTCAGCTCACAAAAATCCATAGTTGCCTATCATTGGGGAATAGGCAACTATTTCAATTGCGTGACACTTTTTTATTTATATAAAAAACTTTTAACTTCGTCTTCACAATGATTTTCTACGCTATTCATCCATTTTATGTTCAATAATTTGAGTCCTTCTATTATCAGCAATATTACGCGCCCGCTTCATAGCATCTGCTTTTTTATCAAAGCTATCTGTAGCTTGTTTGGCACCATCAGATTTTATTTTCCATTCATCATTCTCATAATAGACATGAACATCTTTGTGATTTAATTGTGGGTTCGCAGATTGGTCACGCTCATGTACCGTGATTTTTTTATTTTTTAGCGCTTTCAATTCATCTTCAGTCGCATTTTCATACCAATTTTCAGCTTGTTTGGTAGCGATTGGAATCGCATTTTCCTCTTGATATCCATCTTTAAGCATCGCATTTCCAATGTCGATTGCTTTTTTTCTTTCCAATTTTTCCATATTTTTCCAACTTTGCGGATAATCTTCCATTGTCCAAGGCATGTGATAAAACCTCCATCTTCATAACTTATATTAATTCTCTTTTACCACCTTTTCCCTTTAACAAACTAAATAAATTCACAAAAAATAATATAATTATTTAAGTTAACCATGATTTGTTCTTTAATTGAAAGGGAATGATGAGTAAGAATCAGTGTTAAGTAAAAGGAGGTTTAATTAACATGAATCTATCTATTGGATTAATCCCTTCTCCTGATATGCCTCATAAATTAATTAATAAAATTTATTCAGAACTTCCAAAAGATTTCACAAAACATGTAGATAATGGCGTGGAATGGCAATTCGACATACATGTTGCATCTATGATTGGGACTGCAGAACATATGGATAAAGTTTTGGATATTGCATCCAATATGAAACAGCAAAAAAATTGGGATTATACAATTTGTATTACGGATTTACCTAACTTTTCTAAAAATAAAAGTGCATTATGTGATATTGATTTTGATACTAAAACAGCACTTTTATCATTACCAGCGTTAGGAACAGTTAAGTTAAAAGAGAAATTAAGACAATGCTTAATATTTATTGTTGAATACTTGCATTCTTCTGGTAGAAACAAAAGCACTTTAAACTTTAAACATTTTAAATTAACTCAATTTAAAGAAGTTATTCCTAAGGACCATAATGAAAATCATAGATCTCGCATTATCGCCAAATCTACATTTTTAGGTTGGCTCCATTTAATTTGCGGCATGACTTTTGCCAATGAACCTTGGTCTGCAATTTTTGATTTCAAAAAAATCATTTCTGTTTCATTTGCCACAGGAACTTATATTGCAATATTTTCTACACCTTGGGATATCAGTCTAGATTATAGTTATTGGCGGTTTATTTTACTGATGCTACTCTCTGTATTAGGCATGGTTGGTTGGTTAATTTATTCTTATAAATTATGGGAAAGACCTAGTGCTAATACACAAAAACTTTATCGCTTTATTTATAACATTACGACTTTTACAACCTTATTGACCATTACCTTTTTAAATTTTATAGTACTATATATTTTACTATCTTTAAGTACAATACTATTTGTACCGCCGGAGTTATTTTCAAATTGGACATCGTTAAACAGTAAGCATCCAACTATTTTAAACTATATTAATTTAATTTGGTTTATTACATCATTAGGTATTCTTGCTGGAGCTATGGGATCCACTGTTGAAAACGCTGAAAAAATTAAACGCGTGACTTATTCTTTCAGACAATACTATAGATCTAAATCATTGGAACAAGAAGATGAAGACAGCTCTAGTGCCTATGCTAAAGCTGATTACTACGAAGGCGAAAAACAATCACATCACGAGGAGGGATTAAATGAACACAACAACAGCTAAAATAGGTATCATTGCTGCACCGGGAGTAACTGAAAAAATTGCTCGTAACCTTGAAATTGAGTTACCTAATATTCTTAGTGAGCGATATGATCATTCAGTTAAATGGGAAATTGATACAATTATTGACCCTTTAACTGGTTCAGCTGAAAGCGTCCAACAAATTTTTAGTAAAATAGCTGATTATCAAGAACATAATCATTGGCATTTTACAATCGGACTCACTGACCTACCGATGATTGAACAACAAAAAGTAGTTGCCTTTGATATCAATAGACAAAATGGTGCTAGTTTAATTTCTATCCCTGCTTATGGATGGCGCCCAATTAAAAAAAGAATTCAAAACTCTATATTGGCTATTTTAACAGCAATAGATGAATTTAAGCGTTCAGAAAAAAGTAACAATAACAATCATGCAATGTCACTGATGAATGCACAGTTTCCTTTAACCAATTTACAATCTCGAACTGTTTATTTTGAAAATACTACCTCTCAACATACACAATACTATGTGTCTTCAAGATCAAAAGGTATATTTCGTCTGGTTAGTGGCATGACATTTGCGAATAACCCATTTAATATGTTAAAAAGCTTAAGTAATGTTGTGGCAATTGCATTCACTACTGGTGCTTTCGGAATTATCTTTACGACTATGTGGAATTTAAGCTTTGTATATTCTGAGTGGCGCTTGTTATTAATGATGCTTGTAGCCATATTTGGTATGATGATTTGGATGATTATTGCACATAATTTATGGGAGTCCAAAAAAGAGAGCACGAATAAGCAGATTACCACCTTATATAACTTAACTACAACGATGACTTTAACTGTTTCTGTTATGATTTATTATGTCATCTTATTCTCGCTCTTTTTGGTCGCAAGTTTAATCGTACTCCCATCGGACTATTTAGGCCAAGCATTACAATTTAAGACATCTGCAAGCTTAATAACTTACATAAATTTAGCTTGGTTTGCTGCATCAATTTCGACAGTAGCAGGTGCAATAGGTGTTGGTCTAAATAATGAAACACTCATACTTGAAAGTACTTATGGATATAGACAAAAACAACGATACAAGCAATTACACAAAGAACAACAGCAACAAGAACAACAACAAAGAAAAGCGCAAGCAGATATACAGGAAAAAAGACAAGAAGAAGAACAAAAAGTTAGAAAACAACAAGATTCCAACTAGATATAAAAAGTAGAAATATTTATTATGCTACTATTAATTTTTCAAATTTATAGCGACTTCACAAAAACTACATTAAATTATAAGATTTAAATATAAAACAAGCCAATGTCATCGATTTTAACTATCGTGACATTGGCTTATATTGTATTATTCATAAGATAATTTAATTGCTTGTCTAGCATTTTGACAATTATGTTGAATACTCATTAAAGAAGTTCTAATGTGCGTGTATTGTGGTAAAGTTGTAATTTCTTGAACATTGATATTAGAACCAATTTCAAAATGTTTTGCTATATTTTCAAATACTAATAAATATTCTCCCATGGTTTCATCATCAATATGGTAACGTTTCTCATTACTTAACGCTCTCGTCAGCATAAAGCTAATTTCTTCTAATGCATATATACTAGGATAATAATATTGTATAACCATTTTATTACTAAATACTTCACCATTCGCACTGTTATATATTTGTTTCATATTATTTAGTTGGACACTTAAATGCAACATTTTTGTTTTATCACGTTCTCTGGATGAGTATTTGTTGCTTGAAAACAAGTAATGAAATAACACCGCTTCATTACGTGCCACTGTGGCAAGCGTGCCCGGTAACATTGAAGATGCAGTCTTTCTACCTATTACAAGTAACAAAATAACAGCAATAATAATACCAACAATCACATCGATAATTCTTGGAAGTGCTATTAAAATTGAAAGATGGTTTGATGCTAAGCCATTTAATAATATAACTTGGATTGTGATAAATATAACTGCAAATGAATAATTTGCACCTACAAACATTTCTGTTACCCCTGCTGCAACCGCAAGGAGTATGATAGCGATAGGTACAGGTGGCGTAGATAATAATATTAATGACAGTACAAGCACACCAATAATCGTACCAATGCCTCTTGATCCTGCACGTTCAAAGCTGTGTAATGTTGTTGAGCCCAATAATACTGTATGTGTACTAAGCGGAATCCAATATGCTTTGTCAAAATCAAACATCAATGCGATAAAAATTGCAATTGCCATGATAACGATATAGCGGATTGTATTTCTAAAGACAAATGAATCTATTGTCAAATTTGTAACTAAGCGATGGCCGTAAATAGGTACACGTATATCTACTTCGTGTTCCAGCTGTGCATCATTTGCATTCATAATAGCATCAACTTTAAATATATTATCTACAAGTTTTTGATAAGCTTCATCTATATCAACTTGTTGTGTCCATGTTTTATTTGTCTTACCTTGCGTATATACTAAATTGATAACATAGTCCACCATCAATTTAATATCTTGAGGTAAAGGCCGCACATTTTTTTCATTTAATTCCAGTAATTCTGAATGTATACCTTGCGCAATATTATGTAACAAGATTAACCGCTGGAATTGCGGTGACTTTTGAGATTTGGCAGAACTTGCAGTGATGAGCTGGTTATCTGTATTTCTAAAAGCTGTCACCGCAAACCGAGATGCTTTTGAAAATGCTTTTGGATCATCAAAATTATAAACTAACTGTTTTATAATATTATAGTCATTTTTAATTGATTTAACTTCAGCTGATTCTTTTGAAAGTAAAATCACAACAATTACTACAAATGTTGCTAATAAACCTCCAATAAATACTGCAATACCTCTTGTTATTGCTTCATCTGGAGCAACTGGTAAATTGATTGGCAAACTGAATGCCACAATGAAAAAAGTTGACGAAGGTCCAGGAATATTTAATGAACTAAATACATAATATGGTACTACTGCTACAATCAATAACAAAATTCCAAATATGATTGGTTGATTGACAGTCAACGTACCTAACATCATCGATATTGCAAATACGATTGATGTAAAGAATACCGTACGAAGTTTAGATTTTGCCGTACCGCCAAACACATAAATATGTGCTAACGTACCTGTTGAAATTAATAGACCGATTGAAAAATAACCGACTAAATAGCCAATCATTAAAGGCAAAAACATTAATATAGCCTGTCTAATACCTTTAGCAACATCGATTTTCATTGCATTAAATTTTGTGAGTGACTTTAAATATTTAATCAATGGCGGTTCACATCTCCTTTTCATTTTATTTTAGCAATGATATAGCGTATGAAATAATAGCAAAACATAAAAAAGACGGGTGTTAGAAATCTAAAATTTATATTTCGATTTCATAGTCCCGTCCCCGTTAAGGTCATTTTATTTTGTGAAAAGCTTATTATACATAGATTTAAATATGAATACACTGTTGCTATACAATATTATAGATATTTAATTTATCCTTCAGCTCACTTTAACGAATACATGTATCTACAAATGGGGAAGTTAATTGTAAAATTGTTCATTTCACAAATTTTGGTTGAGAAATCATATACATTTTATTTAACGATTACTAAACTATTTTAACACTTTTATTGAATTCTGCTAGAGCATTTCCTACAAATCGTTTAAATGAAAATGTTAAATCATGACTATATTCTGCTATAACTCGTATTTTTATTCTGATTGTTTGATATCTTCATGCACTGTAGAATAATCAATATCAGATTCTAAAAATGTTGCGTTATTTACTGGGAAATGTTGTTCAAGTGTTTCAATATTGCTTATTTCTACATCGCCATGATTCATTTCAAAATCTAAAACATGCCCACCTACTGTTTTATCTCTATCTACAAAATGCAAATGGAAACCTCCAGCAGCTATGCCATGAAAAAGTGTTGGTGCATAAAAACCTACTATTGTACCGTCAATTTGGTCATAATGATATTCAGGTTGTTGTTTAGCAGATTCAATTAATTTAGTATATGGCTTTTCTTGCTTTGGCATCATTCTGACATGTACATTTTCAAATTTCCCAGATATTTTAACTGCAAAAAATAAATTTTCACTGGCAGCGTGGCTTTTTGTTTTATTTAATAAATTTTCAGAATCGGTAATGTGTCTCACATCAAAGCTTACATCTGGTTTGAATGGTGTCACAGTAGAAAAAGGTGTCATTTCACTACCATCCAACTGTTTGAAATTACCATGAGCATCAGCATGATAAGCGACACCATCTAATATAATAACTTCACCGTCTGATCCTGTTAACGTGCCGATACCTAAATCACCATGTTTTAAAATTTCATTCATTTCCATAGTGCCTTCTAATAATCCAGCCATCAAAGTACCAAGCGTGCCATGTTGATATAGCATGATATTTTCTCTCCTTATATCAATATTAATTTTAAATATTTCGCTCTTTACAATTATTCACAACATATTATTATACAATATAATTGCATTTTTCAATACCTTTGTGCTCACATAGTGTTATGTGAACCCTGAATATTTATCGATATCATTCTTATATGCTTATTTTAAAATTATGATAAAAATAAACTTTGATTTCACTAATTATATACATTCAAGTACTAAATAAGTAAACACAAACTTCGATTCGCCAAGATGATGCCCACAAGTTCAATCCTTACGCTACAATATTTCAAAAAAATGAAAGCGTCCTTTTCTATTCAATTGAATTAGAAATGGACGCTTATGCGTTATTCACAGATGATTATCTTCTATTGGCTTATTTTCATAATTATTTAATTGAAGCAACTTCTATTTTAGGCGCTTCAAGTAAATAATTTTCTATTTCTTTAAAAAATGTTTGAAAATGTTCAGATTGATTATGTGCTTCCAAAGCAGCTTCATCTTTATATTTTTCTATAAAAGCAAAAGTTTGAGGTTCATTCGTATTTTCAAAGTGATCATAATATAATGCGCCTTCTTCTTTATTTGCTGCAATGACTAAACGTTCAACCTCTGCTAAATAATTTTCTCTATGTTCCACTTTAATCTTCATTACTGCAGTTACTAGAATCATGTATAACCTCCTGTGATAATCGTTTTTGCAAAACTAATTTTTAGAGATATTAAAGTTCTTCTTTTTCAATGATTAGCGGTTGATCTGGTTTAACAAAAAACCACATAATTATTGCAAATACTACTGGGATAATAACTAATTCTAACGTCACTGTCCAGCCAACAATATCAACCATCATACCTGCTAATAAAGGACTCAGTAATGCACCGATATTTCCCCATAAATTCATCCATCCAGATACTGAACCAGAGAAATTACGTCCTAAATCTGTAGCTGCTGCCCAACTCATTCCTGTAGCAATTCCTATTCCGCCTAAACATAATGACAGCCATAGCACATTTGTTACTAAATTGTTTGTTTGAATTGACATGAATAATGAGATACAAAATACCACAAACCCAATGATCGCAATAGACGCTCTCGCAACAAATCTTGATTTTCCATTTTGTAATAATTTATCAGAGATAGCACCGCCACATAATATTAATAAGAACATAGCAATCCAAGGTGCGCCCGCTGCCCAAGCCATATCAGGATCAGTTAATTTAACATTATATTGTTCGGTTAGATATGTAGGTAACCATATTAAGAATAGTGACACAACAAATTGAACAACAAAATATTGTGCTGCCAATGCATAAAAGCTAAATCTTCTTAGGAAAATATTCCACGGAGCGTTACTTTTTTCTGTTTTAATGATATCACGATTTTCCATAATATATCTTTTTTCTGCTTCATTAACCATTTTATGTTGTTCCGGTAAATCTTTTGAAATAATAATCCATAATAATGCAATGACGATACCAATAGCACCAAAAATATAAAATACAGCTTGCCATCCAAACATATTAACGATAGCAATCGTAACTACAGGTGCAATCACTGGCCCAAAATATGAACCTGCCAACAATGCACTCGAAGCACGCCCCTTTTCACCTTTCGCAAACCAAAATGAGTTAAACACTGCATTCGAAGGATACATAGGTGCTTCACCTATACCAAATAAAAAACGTACAGCATACAATAAACCATGATTTTTAACAACACCAGTTAAAATCGTGAAAGCACTCCACCATACGAGCGCGACTGTCAACATTTTTTTAGAGCCAAACTTTTCTGCCAAAAAGCCTGAAGGTACTTGCATCAACGCATAACCTAACGAGAAAAATGATGCTAATAAACCAAACTGTGTTTTTGTCAAATGTAAATCTTCCATCATAGGTCCTGCAATAATTGAAATATTCGATCTATCCATATAAGCAATTACACCTATAATAAAAAACGCAATAGCAAAATACCATCTTATATTTGTTCTTTTTTGTTCCATTTTTTTACCCACACTCTCTCCCTATATCACTAGTCATCATATGACCTATTGTGTTTCTAGATATTACCACAATATGAAATCGCTTACAATAACTTTTTTCATTTTTTTATAACACGCTGTAAATTCGTGTGATCAACATATAGCGTTTATGTGACAAATATTGGGAGCACTTCCATTTCTACTTTTAAAAATCTTCGATATTAGCTATCACATTAGTTAAACTATGTTCCTCATAGGCATCTAGTTTAGTGTGACTTTACCGCAATAAATCATTTAATTACTTTTGTGCCACCTTAAAATATGCATTAAGCATTAATTTAGATTATAATACAGAAGTAATTATAAAATATCATCACGTTTTATTATGAAAAGGAGCAACATTTATCACTATGGAACAAATACTGACAAACTTTATAAATGCTTGGGGTTATACTGCAATCGCAATATTAATCCTATTAGAAAATATATTACCTTTTATTCCATCTGAAATTATTTTGACATTTGCTGGGCTTATGACAGTTAAATCTGATTTATCTATACCTTTACTTTTTATCATATCTACCATTTCATCATTAATCGGTTTAATCATACTTTATTACATCAGTAGCATTGTCTCCGAAGCACGTTTATATCGTTTTGTAGATAAATATGGAAAATGGATCAAACTCAAAGGAAAAGATATCGCTCGCGCCAATGAATGGTTTAAAAAATATGGTGCAGTTGCAGTCTTTGTTTGTCGTTTTATTCCTGTTTTACGTGTATTAATCACTATACCAGCAGGCATTAATAGAATGAATATTTTTGTATTTACCATCCTTTCGTTGATAGGTACTACAATTTGGAACATTGCACTCATTTTCTTAGGTAGCATGTTGAGCAACAGTTTTGATATGTTAATGAATGGCTTACACACTTATTCATATATTATGTATGTCATCATCGCTATAGCTGTGATATATCTCTTTATTCGAATCTACAAAAAAAACCGCACACATCAATAAATGTATGCTTTGAAGTAGTTAGAAAACTTTTACAACACATGCTCATATGACTTATATCTATCTTAGCAATCAGACAAAATCCAAACGGGTTTTTGTCTGATTTTTTTATAAAAAAAGACTAACTTCCCCCTTCGAAGTTAGCCTTTCACGAACTTTAATTTCTCCCTAAACTTTTGAGCAGAAAATCTTCTATTATTTATGTGCTCATTGAATATTTATATAATCAAAATACTACCCCTTTATCAAACTACAATGTTAACGATTAATTATTACCTTTTACTATTTGACGAACTTCTTCTAAATCGCCTTCTACATCAATTTGAGGTTTCTTCGTCATTTTACTAACTAAAATTGTAACAATTAAACTTGTTAAAAATCCTGGAACAATCTCATATAAATTAAAGAAATCATTAATTTCACCTAATGGTTTAACAAACGCAATCCAAACAATTACAACAATTGCACCTGATACCATTCCGCTGACTGCACCAGTACGACTTAAACCTTTCCAATATAAACTCATTAATACAAGTGGTCCAAATGCAGCACCAAAACCTGCCCAAGCGTTACCTACAAGATTCAAAATTGTATCATTAGGTGACCATGCAATTATAATTGATACAATTGCAACTAAAATAACTGACATACGTCCAACAAAAACGAATTCTTTTTCATGTTTTTTTGCTGCTTCCTCACCACGGAACAATTTATAAAAATCTTCGGTTAGTGAACTTGATGTCACCAATAGTTGTGACGAAATCGTACTCATAATAGCCGCTAAAATAGCTGCAAGTAAGAAACCACCAACAAGTGGATGGAACAATATTTGACCCATTAATATAAACAATGTTTCTGGATCCTCAAGTGTTACTCCACCGCGATTGACAAATGTAATACCTACAAGGCCAACTCCAACTGCACCTAGCAAGCTAATTGCCATCCAACCTATACCAAAACGTCTTGCTGTCGGTAATTGCTTCACTGATTTAATAGACATAAAACGTACAATAATATGTGGCTGTCCAAAATAACCTAAGCCCCAAGCAAAGAATGATATGATACCAATGACTGTTGTACCTTTAAATAAATCAAGGTTTGTCGGTTTCAAATCTGCCGCTTGCGATAAAGTATCCAACCCACTTAATTGCATCATTGCTACTACTGGTACCATTACCATAGCAATTAACATGATTACCCCTTGGAAAAAGTCTGTTAAGGACACGGCTAAATAGCCGCCAAAGAAAGTATATGCAATTACAATAATAGCAACTAATAATAATCCAAAATGATAGTTTAAGCCAAATGCACTATCAAATAATTTACCGCCTGCGACCATTCCAGAATGTGTATAAAGTGTAAAGAACACGACAATAATACCACCTGATATAATTTTGATCACATTCGATTGATCATCTAAACGATTTCTAAAGAAATCAGGTAATGTTATAGCATCTCCAGCTTTTTCTGTATACACACGTAACCGTGGAGCCACAACGAGATAATTTATGTATGCACCAATTGTCAGACCAATTGCCAACCAAGCAGCTGATAATCCTGTCGTATAAACTTCACCAGGCAGCCCCATAATCATCCAACCACTCATATCCGAGGCCCCAGCTGATAATGCTGTAACATATGGTCCTATGCTTCTACCGCCTAACATATATTCACTGATATTACCTGTCGCTTGTTTATAGCCGTAATATCCAATGACTAATAACACAACAAAATAAGCACCAAGCATAATATATGTCTGCCAGTTTGGATTTACTTGACTCGATAACGATGCTCCCAATGTAAACATAAAATAAACTCCCTTTATATAATTTTGTTACATGCACTTATTATACAAAAGTTAAAAATTTTTTAAACCGCTATTTTAAAAATAATTTTTATAAATATATTTCAAAGCGCCTATAACACGCTTTGAACAATTGTTATTAAGCTATTTTTACCGTTTGAAATAATATGTGTATTTTTACAATTGCAGGGTTAAATAATCATTTTTTAAATTCAAAAAAATGTATGTTTCCTGCAATATTTACATTTATATGCGATTTAATGTATTTGAGTAACATCATTATTTTTAAGTATTTTATCGCTTTTTTGACAAAAAAATGAAGTCATTTATATTAATTAAAATATAGTCTAAATAATATAATCAATACTAGACACCCACCCCAAAATTAATGCTACAATATTACACATACAATGGAAACGTTTTACTAAATATAATGAGTAACAAAACTACCTAATTGGAGTGACATAAATAATGCATGATGCAACAGAAAAAAGCGTAAAAGAAAAATATTTAGATTTATTATCTCAACAATTTAATAACAGAGAGGAATTAGCAACTGAAATTATAAATCTTGAATCTATTTTAGAACTTCCTAAAGGCACGGAACATTTCGTCAGTGACCTACATGGTGAATTCCATGCATTTCAGCATGTATTAAGGAATGGTTCAGGAAATGTTCGATCTAAAATCAGTGATATATTTCAAGATACATTAACACGCCAAGAAATAAATGAGTTTTCAGCACTTGTATATTATCCAGAGGAAAAATTAAAATTAATTAAAAATAGTTTCACCTCAAAAGAGCGTTTAGATGAATGGTATATCACAACGATTAATCGTCTTATCAAATTAGTAACTTATGCTTCTTCTAAATATACACGCACGAAATTACGCAAAACTTTACCTAAAAATTATATTTTTATAATAGAAGAACTGTTATATAAAAGTAATAAATATAATAATAAACATTCGTATTATCAAACTTTAATGAATCAAATTATTGAACTCGAACAATCAGATGACCTGATTATCGGCCTGTCCTTTACAATTCAACATCTTGTAGTGAACCACTTACATGTTGTAGGCGATATTTATGATCGTGGTCCAGAACCTGATAAAATCATGGACACTTTAATTGACTATCCTTCCGTTGATGTGCAATGGGGAAATCACGATGTCTTGTGGATTGGTGCCTATGCTGGTTCTAAAGTTTGTTTAGCAAATTTACTCAGAATTTGTGCACGTTATGATAATTTAGATATTATTGAAGATGCTTATGGTATTAATTTACGTCCTTTATTGACACTTGCTGAAAAGTATTATTCAGGTGACAATCCCGCTTTCAAACCTAAAAATGCTGAAGGACTGTCTCAATCTGAAATAGAGCAAATCACTAAAATCCATCAGGCAATCGCCATCATTCAATTTAAATTGGAAGCGCCTATCATTAAGCGCAGACCTAATTTTGAAATGGAAGAACGCTTAGTATTAGAGAGTATCGATTATGAAAATAATACAGCAACACTTTATGGTAAAACTTACACATTAGAAAATACTTGCTTCCAAACTATCGATCCAAACAACCCTAACGCATTAACTGAAGATGAACACGAGGTAATAGAAAAATTATTATTGTCAGTACAACAATCAGAAAAATTAAAACGACATATGACATTTTTAATGCAAAAAGGCAAACTTTATCTCCCTTATAATGGCAATCTACTTATACATGGTTGTATACCTGTGGATGAAAATGGCGAAATGGAATCTATGATTATTGATGGTGAAAAATGCTATGGCAGAGATTTACTTGATCATTTTGAACACTTTGTAAGAGAAGCATTTGACCATAAAGATATACATGATGATTTAGCAACTGATCTCGTCTGGTATTTATGGACAGGTAAATATTCATCATTATTTGGAAAAAGAGCAATGACAACATTTGAACGTTATTATATTAATGATAAATCAGCACACAAAGAAACTAAAAACCCTTATTATTATTTACGCGAAGACGTAAATATGTGCAAAAAAATGTTGAAAGATTTCGGTTTAGACCCAGAAGAAGGACATATCATCAATGGTCATACACCAGTCAAAGAAATTGATGGTGAAAATCCAATCAAAGCGGAAGGAAAAATGATTGTTATCGACGGTGGATTTTCAAAAGCCTACCAATCTACAACTGGAATTGCTGGCTATACTTTACTCTATAATTCTTTTGGAATGCAGCTTGTGGCACACCAACACTTTAATTCGAAAAAACACGTCTTACTGAATGGGGCAGACGAGCTTTCTATACGCCGTGTAGTAGACAAAGAATTAAAACGTAAAAAAATACGTGATACCAATACTGGCAAAGACATACAAGAAAAAATTGATGTTTTAAAAGTATTAATGCATGATCGCTTCGTCAATTAATTTTATCAATCACTTTTTCATAAGGTGCTATTCACGTGATGCTATTATCGTGTGACTTAAAATTCAAAAAACAATAGCTCAGCAAACACTACTATGTTTCATAAAAATAAAAGAAACGTCAATTTTTATGGGCACCGTCCCCTAAAATTGTAAAGCTAATAAAAATGCTATTTTCTAGGCTGCTAACTCCCTAAATTCCACAGGGAATTAGCAGCCTAATTTTTATTAAATGCTAACCGTTTAATTATTTTCACTTCACTTGTTCAACCATATTATCGTTTTCGTTCTTTCAAAAAATACATATGTATATTCGATATAAACTTTTCCATTTATTTCTATTTTCTTTTAAGATAAAATAAATCATTGTGATGTTTATTAAATAAGTATGTTCACCATATGAATGGCAAGAAAGGATTCCAACTATATGTCTAATTTAAAAGAAAGTATCGCGGTCGCTTTTGCGTTTGTAGGTGTTGTTGTGGGCGCTGGCTTTGCAACTGGACAAGAAATTTTTCAATTTTTTACGAGTAATGGTAGATACAGTGTTTTAGGCGTTATTATAACCGGACTTATCATTACTATCGCCGGTGTACTTGTATTAAATACAGGATATCGATTGCGTTCTCACAGCCATACCGAGCCCATAAAGTATTATCTTCCTCGAACAATTGCAACAATTTTTGATATTATATTAACTCTGTTTTTACTTGCATTAGCAATGATTATGACAGCTGGTGGAGTTTCAACGATTCATGAAAGTTTTGGTATACCATATGCCATTAGCGCTTTAATTTTAGTAATTATTATATTGGCTACTTTGTTCTTAAAATTCGACCGTTTAATAACTGTTTTAGGCATGGTCACACCATTTTTAGTCATTATTGTCTCATTGATTGCTATTTATTATTTCACTACTGGAAGCTTTGATTTTAACTCAGCATCACAATACGCCAATAGTGGCAATCGGACAGATAGATGGTGGTGGTTTGATGCAATTAACTATGGCAGTTTACAAATTGCAGCTGCGTTTAGTTTTCTTTCTGTAATGGGAGGACGCATGAAATCTGAGAAGGCAACATATTTGGGCGGTATTTTAGGTGGCATCATTATAACGTTTTTATTATTAATGTTGAACCTTGGAATGGTAACAGAATTCACAAACATAATAAACGTATCATTACCGTCGTTATTATTGGCAAACCATATTTCACCTGTGATTGGTCATTTTATGGCAATTATCATGATATTAGTTATTTATAATACGGTTGTGGGCTTAATGTATGCATTTGCTTCTCGTTTCACAGAACCATACCAACAAAACTATTATATATTAATTATAATTATCGCAATCATTACATTTGCTACTACATTTATTGGCTTTATTGAGTTAATTGGAAAAGTATTTCCATTAATGGGTCTCTTCGGTTTTATTTTGTTAATACCTATATTAATTAAAGGCATCTTTTATAAATCTCATTCATCATAATAAAAATCCCTAGACAAGTGTTTCAATATTATGTTCATTTAATCAGATGTGATCAAAATATTGAATGAGTCTAGGGGTATTCTATTTTGTTAGCAACGCCTTTTATATAAAACGCTAAGCAAACTGATATTGGTTAATCTTCTAATAATGATTGGCCCGCAATGATACCTTCTCGTGTGAGTTCATGACTGTTTACCCATAGTTCCTTAACTGTTGCACCTCTTTGTTTAAATATATCAATAACATTTTGACTATCCTGAACAGAAACAATTGGGTCATTTTCACCCATTGATAATAATACCTTGGTATAAGATAAATCTTTATCATTTATTGAATCTAAAGGATATAAAGGTGCATACAGTAACGCTTTGTTAAATGAAATATCAGGGTGTAACATCATGCTTATAGCTATATTAGAACCATTAGAGAAACCTACTGGGACAGCCTTAGCTAAATCAAAATGATAAGTTGCAGCCGCTTCTTTTAAAAATTGAATTAAATTGTTTGTTCTATATTTCAAATCTTCAACATCATATTGACCTTCACCATATCTCTTGAAGAAACGATTCATACCATTTTCCGATACTTCACCTCTTACACTTAATACATTATAGCTAGGGTTTAACGCTTGCGCTAAAGGTAAAAGATCATTTTCATCGCCACCAGTACCATGCAATAGGATAAAAGTTGGTCCGTTTAAATCACCTTTTTTAAAGATGTGTTCCATTATTCATCATCTCCTTTTAAAATAGTTATATTCGAATGGGTGGTAATAAATTCAATAATGCTTCTCTGCGTTCTTCATATTGTGGTGGTAACATAAGATGTGTACCCAAATCTTCAAATCGTTCATCTATCGTGAATCCAGGTCCTTCAGTAGCAAACTCAAAAATAATGCCGCCACGTTCTTTCATGTAAATAGCATTGAAATAATTACGATCTTTAATGTCAGTTACATGATAGCCTTTGTCTTTCATTTTCATTTGCCAAGCTTTGTGAGCATCATCATTAGGTACTGACCACGCAATATGATGTACTACACCGACGCCCCATCGTACACGAACATTGGCTACCTCTTTTCTAACTATCACGTGATGTTGCCATTCACCCTTAGTTTTTAGGTGAACATGATGATCGTTTTCACTTACTAGCTCTATACCCATATCCTCATTCAATGTTCGTACTGTTTGATGTGGCTCAGTTGATAACATGCTAACACCATGAAAACCTAAAATATTTCCTCCATTATCATATGAATGCCCTCCATCGGCTTCCACAAGTGCTAATGGCAACTCATGTATATCTGAAAATTCGACCGTAGATTTATCAAATAATTGTGTTCTCACTGTCTCTATCCCATGTGATTGTAAATGTGTTTCCCAATGTTCCAATGATCCATTAGGCACCCGAAATGCTATACGTTGAACCTGACCAGAACCTATCCGTCCTTTATAATTGTTAGGCCAATTAAAAAATTTCAGTATCGTTCCATTATCTACATTGCCATTTGCAAAATATAGATGATACGTGGAAGGATCATCAAAATTCACTGTTTTCTTAATTAATTTTAAATTGAGTATATCTCTATAAAATTGAATATTCTCTTCTGGATTACCTACAATCGCCGAAATGTGATGAATATGACTGATATCTTCCATAAAATAACCACCTTCTCATTTTGTAATTTCAAGGTTTAAACAATCTTTCATTTTTAATGCGAACGTTTTGTGTCAAACGGACGTATTTCTGATTCAATATAATCACGTTGTTCTTCTAAGAATGGTGGTAATGCAAGACTTTCGCCCAATGTTTCATATGGCTCATCTCCCATAAATCCAGGGCCGTCAGTAGAAACTTCAATCAAAATATGGCCAATACGTGCATATAATGCTTCAAAATAAAATCTGTCTACTAACCCAGAATTCCCTATACCATACTGTTCATATTTTTCTAACCACTTAGATATTGCCTCATGATCTTTTAATCTGAAAGAAACATGATGCACCTCTCCATAACCTTGTCTCGCTTCTGGACCAGTTGTATCTTTTCTTAAAAATACTTGACCTCCATTGCCACCTTCGCCTACTTCTAATACTGCAACGTTTTCTTCCTCTATAATCGTTGTCATATCAAATATATTTTCTAAAATCTTTTTAAAATCTTCAAAATAACTAACTGTTATTTCAATCGGACCTAAACCATAAATTGCTTTATCTGTTGGTACTGGACCTTCTTTCCAAGGTTGTCCAGGTGCCACGCCTTTATTATTTTCATCCGAAATTAATTGGTAACTTTGTCCATCTGATTCTTCAAATGGTAATACTTTTTTACCAAATAGTGTTTGAATGCCTTCATGTTTAATATTATATTCATTAAATCTTTGTTCATAATATGCTAAAGCTGCATCATCAGGCACACGAAATGACGGACGTGTAATTGAATTGGTACCAGAATGCCCTTTGGGAACATTAGGAAAATCAAAAAATGTCATATCAGTACCAGGAGAACCTACATCATCTGCAAAGAATGTATGATAAGTATATATATCATCTTGATTTACAGTCTTTTTAACAAGTCTCATTCCTAATACTTCAGTAAAAAATTTATAATTTCGTTCAGCATCATCTGTGATTGCTGTTACATGGTGTATTCCTAATAATTGATTGTTTGTCATAATAAAACTCCTTTTTCATTATATTTATCTCGATTTCGAAGTAATTTTGAGTAAAATTTTTAAGTGCTACGACTTATTAATAGGTTGAGCACTTAATTTTTTTAAAGCTAGTTGTAATATTGTTAATTCTTCGTTTGAAAGTATTGAGAAAGTTGATTGTAACCTAGCCGCATGTTCTGGAAATATATCATTCATTAATGCTTGACCTTCGTCAGTTATTGAAGCATTGGTTACGCGTTTATCTTGTACATTTCGAATTCTTACTACATATCCTTTGGCTTCTAACTTATCAACGACATATGTGATACTGCTACTCGCAATTAAAACTCTGTCACCAATACGCTGTATCGGCTGGTCGCCTTTATTATATAATAACTCTAAAACTGCAAACTCCGTTATATTCAAGCCGTAACGTTGGATATCATTTCTTACGATTTGTTCTAAATGATCTACGGTTCGATTTAAACCAATAAAAGTATTCAACGACTCTTTAGTACGATTCATTGCATCACCAACTTCCAATTTATTTCGAATTCGAGATAAATTATAATATCTCTTCAGACATAAGTCAACAAATAAGGTATAAAAAATATACTTATTATTAAAATGGCAATAACATTAAAAGTACTTAACATTATTTCTCAACCAGTTTCTTTCTCTCTTATAAGTGGTATATATCATAATGTGGAGGTGTCATAATGAATAAATTATTTATTAACAATCAATTTGTAGAAAGTGAGTCTAATGACACAATGAATGTCATTAATCCTGCGACAGAAGAAATCATAGACACAATTACATTTGCGACGGAAAATGAAGTTAATTCGGCTGTGGAAAAATCTAAACAAGCACAATTAGAATGGGAAAAAGTCCCTCAGCCAACACGGGCAGACCATGTGAAAATGTTAATCCCTTTATTAGAAGAACATAAAGATGAAATTGCAAAATTATATGTTCAAGAACAAGGGAAAACTCTCATTTCTGCAATCGGTGAAATAGACAAGGCAATACACTTTATAGACTATATGACAAGTCAAAGTATGAATAGCAAAGGTGAAGTCATTCAAAATAGTCGCGAAAATGAAACGATACAATTAACAAAAAAACCTATTGGCGTAACTGCAGGTATCGTTCCATGGAATGCACCTATCATGGTCTTAATGAGAAAAGTCATTCCTGCTGTAATCACAGGTTGTTCTGTAGTAATTAAACCAAGTGAGGAAACATCATTAGTCACTCTAAAAATTGCAGAGTTGTTTCGCCAATCAACAATCCCTGCAGGTCTCATTCAAATTATCCCTGGTAAAGGAGAAACTGTCGGTACACAATTAGCAGAGCATCCAGATATACAATTAATATCAATTACAGGTAGTATGCGTGCTGGTAAATCTGTTTATGCCAAGAGTGCTCAAACGGTTAAAAAAGTTAATCTTGAACTCGGCGGCAATGCGCCTGTAATAGTGACACCAAATGCGAATTTAGATAAGGCCGTTGATTACATTGTTACTGCTAGAATTAATAACGCAGGACAAGTATGTACTTGCCCTGAACGAATCTTTGTACACCATGATATCCATGAAACGTTCATTAATAAGCTAAAAGACAAAATGGAAACTTTAAATGTAGGAGATCCATTTGATGATCAAACTGATTTCGGTGCAATTATCAATCAAAAACAATTAGATAGCATCGATGAAAAAGTTCAAAATGCAATTCATAGCGGTGCTAAATTAATTACAGGTGGTAACATAATTGATCGTTCCGGTTATTTTTATGAACCAACGATTTTAGATCAAGTAAGTCCAGACGACGAAGCTTTCAAAGAAGAAATTTTCGGACCTGTACTACCTATCGTACAATATTCTGACTTTGAAGAAACTATTGAACAAGCCAATCATACAAACGCTGGTTTATCTTCTTATATATTTTCAGAAGATTTAAAAGAAGTAATGATAGCCACTGAACGTCTTAAATTTGGTGAAGTTTATGCAAATTGTGAAGCAGAAGAAGTTGTGAATGGATATCATGCTGGTTGGAGAGAATCAGGTCTCGGAGGCGCTGACGGTATTCGTGGACTTGAAGAATATTACAATACAACAGTGTCTTACATTAGATATGATTAAAAGTGTTAAATGTTTAAAAATACACAACATGTTTAAATGACTAAATGCATGTTAAGCAAACTGTAACAGCAATTTCTTTTACAAAAATAAAATAGTCTGGGACATTAAGTTCTTGGACAAGTTAAAAAAGGCATTTCTATCGAAATAATATAGAAATTGCCTTTTTCATTTTGTGTTTGTTTTTGTGACAGCCACATCATTCGGATACGATGATTAAGCAGCTTTTCTATTTTACGACCAGAGCATACGGATAGTGTGTAGGCATATAGCATAATTTTTAATATCATTTTAGGATGATATGATGTAACACCACGATGATGTTTGAATTCATCGAATACATTTTCAGAGATTGCTTCAACGATTTCATTAACATGTCGTGACAAATACATATAAATGCGACGTATTTTGGCGAGACGCTTGAGGGAACAGGACAACCTGAAGTCTACAGGTTGAGCTGTTCTCTAAGAAAGCGAGCCAACAATATGAAGTATTAAATAAAAAAGAAGCAATCAGATGGATTAAATTAAATCATCTGATTGCTATTTTTCTGGTATTTATGTCCCAATCTCTTTAATCATTATATGGATAGTTCGAAATTTTTCATCAAATATGTTATCTGACGTTTAGGATTTAGTACAAAATATTGTTATCCTGACATCAATATGATTGTAATTACTGATTAAGTGCTCTATTTAATGATTTCATATTTTCTTTCATTAAAGATTGATAAGTAATCTGTTTATCCTTTACTTCTTCTTTTGATAAGGTTGCCATATTATGAAATTTTAGCGGGGTTGTATTAGATTCCTTTTGAATAACATCTGTAACTTTAGAAGTGATATTTTGTTCATATAATACATAAGGTTGTTTAGTTTTATCTATATTCTGAACGATATTCATTAGTTCACGTTGACTAGGTTCTTCATTATTCATGCCACTAACACCTCGCTGATTAAACTGATAGCGATTTGCTAGATAACCTATAGAGTCATGAGAAATTACGACTGTATCACGTTTAGGATGTTGTGTAATCTGCTTCATCTCATTATCAATTTCGTCGATATCTTTGATCAAATGATTGTAGTTACGCGTGTAATACGTTTTGTGTTTAGGATCCTTCTCGATTAAATCATTTTTAATCACCTTAGCAAATTTTTTATTCAACACAGGATCTAGCCATACATGTGGGTCTTGTTCCCCATGATCATGACCTTCATGATGATCGTGATTGTCATGTTCATCATGTTCTTCGTGATTTGCAATTAAATCATGGTGACTAAGATGTGCAGCAACAGGTAATTTCAAGTTATCATTATTAATTGAACGTGCAATTTTCTTAGCCACGGGATCCATTTCTTCATTTGAATAGATAAACAAATCACTTTTAGCGATATTAATCATTTCTTTTTGTGTAGGTTCAAAAGAATGCATGTCAGCACCGGGGGGATAAATCGAATCAACATCTACATATTTGCCCCCGATTTGATCAGTAAAACTTTGGAATGCAAATGCTGTCGTATATATTTTTAATTTATTATTCGAACTGACGTCTTTTTTTTCAGAATTTATATTTCCGCATGCACTTAACAATACGATAAATATACAGGTCAGAATAAGTAACATAATTTTTTTCAAAAAACGCCCCTCCAAATCGAAATTATTCCGTTAAAACTATAAACTTATTTTCACATTTTTTCAATGGTTTTTTGTTATTCGACAATATTTAATGACATCATTGATGATTAAAATACGTGCTTATTTTTAATATTAGTTTAACTTAAGGTGAAATGTGATATTTAATATATATGACGTTAATAACATGGAGGTGTTAGAATGGCGGAAATTAAACAAGGTACGAATAAGTTTTATATAGGCGATAACGAAGACAATCCACAAGCAGAGATTACATTTCAACCTCAAGGTGATAATCAAATAACTATTGATCATACAGGCGTACCAGATGAGCTTGGTGGCCAAGGTTTAGGTTCTCAACTTGTAAAATCAGTTGTTGACTATGCACGAGACAACAATTTAAAAGTCTCTGCGACATGTCCTTTTGCTAAATCAGTTATTGAGAAAAAACCAGAATTCCAAGATGTTTATGCAGGTTAATTGCTTGCCTACAAACTTCTTTAAGTTCCAAAATAAATTTGGATATAAACAGCTCAAGCTAAATCACAAATATGAATGAGCCTGGGACGAATCAATGATGTCCCAGACTCTTTTTTTCTTTTTATTTTTCGGATCCATATTCTATTCTAATGAAATTCAAACCCGCTTTTATAAATATAGCAATTGAATCTACATCAATTGTTCTTTGACTGAAGACCTTAGTTTTGATTGTTTAGCTGCATTTAAACCTTAAAATAACAGCAATTCGCGCACTTTATTATTTTTGTACTAAAATACATGATTTATCCATTTTGCAATACATACATATTATAATAAATACCATTTTTTTGAATTAGTGTTTCATGTGTCCCTTGCTCTACAATTTCTCCATGATTTAATACAAGTATTTTATCAGCATCTTGAATCGTAGATAGTCTGTGCGCAATGGCTAAAGTTGTTCTTCCTTTTCTCATTGTATTCAAAGATTGTTGTATTTGTTCTTCCGTTTCAGAATCAATATTTGCTGTCGCTTCATCTAAAATAAGTATTTTGGGATTGGTCGCAATTGTTCTTGCAAATGCTATCAATTGTCGCTCACCACTTGAAAATGAACTTCCTTTTTCAATTACTCTATGTTGATATTGATCTGACAACTTTTCAATAAAATGGTGTGCATGAACAAATTCTGCAGCTTTCTTTACTTGTTCAAATGTCATCGTTGGGTGGTACAATTTAATATTAGATGCTACAGTGCCATAAAATATAAATGCATCTTGAAGTACGAGTCCTATTTTCTGCTTTAATTCTAGTTTCGGTATTGTTTTAATTGAATGCCCATCCACTTCAATACTACCTCGCTCAAATTCATAAAAACGCATAAACAAATTGATGATGGAACTCTTTCCTGAACCTGTATGACCAACAAGCGCTACCATTTCCCCCGGATTAACGGTAAAATTAATGTTTTTAAGTACGTCTGTCTCACCATCATAGCTAAAACTCACTTCTTTAAATTCAATCTTTCCTTTGTCAATTGTATTTGATGGCACAGGTTGTTGTTCAGGCTCATACGTTTCATCGTCAATTAAAGTAAATACCCTACTCGCTGAAACCAAAGCTTGTTGTAAAATATTTAAATTTTGACTTACTTGGTTGATTGGTTCAAAAAATCGTTCCATATATTGCACAAATGCAAATACAACACCAGCTGTAATACCTGTTGTAAAACTGATGATACCAAAATAACCTAAAATCATAACTAGAGCAAAAATAGCTAGTGAACTTATTGCAGGTCTCAATAATAAGCTATCAAGTTTCACTGTTTTTAACATATATTGATAATGTTCATCATTGATATGATTGAATTCTTTGTTTAACCTTTTTTCTTGATTAAATGCCTGTATTATCTTCATACCTTCTATAGATTCTGCTAACTTTGTATTTAAATCGGACAATTTTTGTCTCGACTTTGTAAATAAAACAGCTGAGTATTTCCGATAACTCGCAAGTATGAGTATGATAACTGGTAAAAACACCAATGAAATTAAAGCTAATTTCATTTCTAAAATAAACATCATAATATAACTAGAGATCATCATGAAAATAGCTATAAGAAATGTTGAAAAAACGCCTATAATCATATCAACAATTGTCTCTGTATCATTTGTTAACCTAGATACAATACTGCCGCCTGACACTTTATCAAAATACTTCATTCCCAATTTCCCTAATTTATTAAAAGCGTCAATCCTTAATTGTTGTATCACTTTAAAAGCAAGATATTGAAAAAGATATTGACTTAAATACATTGTTACTGCACCTATTATTTGAATGCTGATAAAGATTATAATAAGCCAAATCATTGCTTGCTGAGGAAAGATACGTGGCGTAAGGTAATCATCGATAAATACCTTTACCAAATAGGGTGTTAACATACTTGCTATGGTAGATATTGTTAATGTTAAAAACGCTAAAGCAATAATCCCTTTATAAGGGGTCGTATACTTAAATAACCTAATCAAAGACTGGGCTTGGTCTTTCGCAGTTAAATTAACTTTTTCAGCCATTAGTATCGTCCCCTTTCGTTAAGTCATCTAAATTACGCGTGAGCTTTTGTTGTAAAGCTTGAGCTCGATATGTTTCGTAATACCATCCTTTTTGGTTCATCAAAGTAGTATGTGTACCTTTTTCAACAATTGTTCCTTGATCCATCACAATTATTTTATCCGCTTGTTTCACAGCGCTCATCCGATGTGCAGTAATGATATTCGTTTTTCCTTTTCTTAATTTTTCTAAATTGTTTAGTATCACTTCTTCGGTTTGAGCATCCACTGCAGAAAGAGAGTCATCAAGTATTAATACTTCTGGATTTATTAATAACGCTCTCGCAATTGATATTCTCTGTTTTTGTCCGCCTGACAATGATACGCCTCTTTCACCTACAACAGTTTGATATTGATAAGGGAAAGATAAAATATCCTCATGAATATAACTTGCTTTACTTGCTGCAAATATCTGATTGTCATCTATTTTTTCATTACTAAATGCAATATTATTTCGAATGGTAGTAGAAAATAGAAAGTGTTCCTGTGGTACATACCCAAACTGATCTCTTAAATATTGTACATTATAATCTCGAATAGGATGGTCACCATATTTGATTTCATTCGGTTCCTTTGTATCAAACTCTCTAAGTAACAATCTAATTAATGTGCTTTTCCCTGATCCAGTTCTACCAACTATGCCAACAGTAGAACCTTTACTCACTTCAAAATGCACATCATAAATGCCTTCTTCCGAATTTCCCGGGAAATTAAATTGTTTAATATTAAATTCAATATCCCCATATGGTCTTGTATTAAGTTTATAATCTGTATCTATATCATTAGGGGTGTTTCCTATTTCTTCAATTCGTTCATAAGATGCCTTTGCCCTTTGAACGATATTAAAAAATAATCCTAGTGCTAGTAATGGCCAAACAAGCATGCCTAAATAAGTCGTAAATGTAATCAGTTGACCAAGTGTGATTGTATTATTGAAAACTAATTTTGCACCAAATAAAATTGATAAAAAGTAACTCATTCCTATAACTAATGTAATTGTTGGGTCAAACAATGCATCAATTTTTGAAACTTTTAAATTTTTATTTACTACATCATCACTTAAATCTTTAAAATCTTGTTGATCACTAGCCTCATAACCAAATGTCTTAGTGACTTTAATACCAGCCACTCTTTCTTGTGTCTTATCATTCAATCTACTAAACGCTGCTTGAGCTTTTTTAAATCCTTTACTAAGTAATGAACCATAAAAACTTGTTAACAACACCATAAAAGGCAGTGGTATCATTGCAATCAGTGTTAATTTCCAGCTTACTGTTACAGCCATTGTGATAACTACGGTTCCACCAGTTATCAAAGAATCTGCAATCATTAATATCCCTGCGCCTGCAGCATTTTGCACTGCTCTGATATCATTGGTTGCATGTGCCATCAAATCACCAGTTCTTCTATTTTGATAAAAGATAGCACTCATAACTGTATATTTTTTATATAAATACGTTCTTAATGTTTGGCCTAGTTTTTGACTTGTCCCAAATATCGATAATCTCCAAATATATCTTAATACATAAGTCAAAATCGCGACCAACACTAATATAGAAAGATAAATTATTAATAATTTCGGTGTTAATTTATTAGCCCCCATATAGTCAATCGTCTTACCGATAATCTGTGGTGGTAAAATTTCAATCACAGCAATCAAAAATAATGTGCTCAAACCTATAATATAACTACCTTTATGCTGTCTGAAAAACCACCCTAATTTCCAAAAGACTTGCATACACTCACCCACTTCATCATCCAAATTGTTTATGTTCACATATTACCACATGTTGTTAAATGTAAATATAGTAGTGATTTTAAACGTTGTGTAATTCTAAATAGCGAGACAAGTAAATTGACTTGGTATACTTTTTATATTAACTTATAGTTATAAATCATAACTGACTATAAAGGAGCAAAATGATGACTTTTCACGATAAAGCAGCAATTCAAGTAACAAATATCACCTTAAATGTTAAAAATTTAAAAACAATGTTGGAATTCTATTCACACATTTTAGGACTTAAAGTTGTATCAAAAGATGATACTTCTGCTATTTTACAAGTTGGTTTGAGCGACCATACTATTACATTAAATGAAATTCAAGAGGGACGTCAGCCTTCCTTAAGAGAAGCAGGCTTATTTCACATAGCAATTCTACTACCTGAACGCGTAGATTTAGCTAATTTCTTATTTCATATTTCACAATCAAACATTCCGATTGGTGGCGGTGACCATCTTGTGAGTGAAGCTTTATACCTTAATGATCCAGAAGGAAATGGCATTGAAGTTTATTACGACAGACCTGAATCTGAATGGTTGTGGGAAAATGACAAAGTGAAAATGGATACGTTACAAGTAGATACAGCTGATTTACTTAATCAAAGAACAGAGATAGGTTGGGATAAAATACCAAATAATGCAAAGATTGGGCATTTGCATTTGAAAACATCTGACTTAGCAGTAGCTAGACATTTTTACATTGATAAGTTAGGGCTTCAACATATTTCCGATTTTCCTCAAGCTCTGTTTATGTCATCTAAATATTATCACCATCATATTGCAGTAAATACTTGGCAATCCAGCTTACCGAGAATTGAAAATGATAACAGCTATGGATTAGTCCACATCGATATTTATAAACCAAACAATGAAGTTGAAGAAACTTTTTTAATAGACGGTTTAAATATTACTTTACACAATCAAATGTCATTAATAGCTGATAAAGTATAAAGCTAAGACATCACGCACAGTATAATAACTCAACATGCTATTAAAGTTTATAATAATAAAAACGTCAATTTCTATTATAATTATAGAAATTGACGTTTTTTTATTTAAGTCAAGACATTAATGTCATGGTTTTCTTTTGTACGAACTTTAAATATTTTAGTCATGGTCGTTCTTATTATTCAACCCATTCTACAACATGAGATTGAGGTTGACGCACTTTTTCTTTTGCTTCAGTTTCTCTATAACCAAATGCAACCATTACGGATGGTGCAAAATGCGTTTCATCCATCAAGCCTTCATCAATTAAAAATTGCGTTACAGCATCTAAATCAAATCCTTCCATCGGACAAGAATCAATATTTAATAATGCCGCACTCGTCATCATATTACCTAATGCAATGTATGTTTGTTTTTTAGCCCATTCCAACAATGTTTGTGCATTATCATTAATATGGAAACTTGTTTGGAAATTATCGAATTTTTCTTCCGTAGCAGGTATACTATCTTCGCTGTATTGCTTAATATCTCGAATCATATGTTGTACAAATGGTGATTTAGAAGTTACATTTTTACGTGCCAATATAATTACGAAATGGCTTGCTGTATCTAACTGCCCTTTTGCACCCCAACTTATTTCTTTTAACTTATTTCTAATTTCTGAATTTTGTATTACGATAAATTTCCAAGGTTCTAATCCCAGAGAGCTCGGGGACAGTCTACCCGCTTCTAAGATAGTGTCAAATTCACTTTCATTTATCTTTTTATTTGAATCAAACCTTTTTGTTGCATGTCTAAAATTAAACGCATTTATAATTGTTTGTTGCATATCATTCATTTCTTGTTTGCCATCCTTTCCATTTGTATCTTATACCTTTTAGTATAGGATAGGTTGTTACATGGATTAAAATAAAATGTTTAAGCTTAATACCGAATTAAGATATAAGATATTACTTATTCATTTTAAGCACTTGATCTTCAATAATAGATAAAACACCTTGCTTATCATTTGATGGTGCTACATAATTTGCAATTTCGAATAATGTTTCATCTTCACAATTTTCCATCACATAACTATATGTTGCTAATTGCAACATATCTAAATCATTATTTGCGTCTCCAAATGCCATGAGCTCGTCTTCCACTAATCCCCATTTTTTTAATAATCTAGCTAATGCATTTCCTTTGGTCATACCTGGAATGATAATATCGATACTATCTCGACCACTTGATACAAGTGACAAATCTTGTGAAAAGCGGTTTGACAAATCCTTATCAAGTGTAGGATGTGTTGCTCTATCTATATTTAAAGCGATTTTTACATATTCGTCTTCTGGTAAATTTTGTAAGGATTCTATTTCTTTTAATTGTCGATAATAAAAATGTGCATCTTTTTTAAATGATTGCTCATTGTCTTTTAATATGTAAGCACTTTTCAATCCACAAACAATTATTTCGTTGATACCACGGGTGATATTTAAATAATTAACAATATTACGGAAAACATCTTTTTCAAATGCTTGGTAATCATATAACTTATTGCCTTCATAAATAACCGCGCCATTTTCAGCAACAAAAAACATAGCTTTATCTCCGAAAATAGATTTTAATTTTGCGTATTGATTACCACTTGCTGCTATAAATTTAATATTTTCATTTTTCAATTGTTGAAATATACGATTAAATCTTTCTTGATCATATTGTTTTTTTGAATCTAAAAATGTACCATCCATATCTACTGCGATTGCTTTTATCATACTTATCATCCCCTCAAATGCTCTGCTTATATCTGTAATTCATTATATCCATATTCATCGCTAAATTAAAATAAATAAATTGAATTATATCCTTTAAGTTGTGAATAATCTAATTTTTAAAGTTTTAAATAAAAAATAGGCAGAATAGAAAGCACATACGCAATATGCTTGATTCTATCTGCCTTGAATAACGTATTCATTTTCTAAAAATTATCTTAGCTTAACATTGGAAAAAATCTATTCTATGACAACTCAATGTACGATTCATTTTACCTAACTTTATAAAGCTTTAGCCTTCTTGATTGTCTTCTTTCATACGAACAATAGAAACATAATTAGATTTTTCTTTAATATCATAGATTGTTAAACCTGTAATATCTTTTGGTTTACCTGGCACGATAATACTTATGATATAAGAGAAAATAAATGCTACTATAAACGAAATAATAGATACATAGAATGGTGAATTGCCGCCACCCATTCCGTTAAAGATATAAGCAAAAATAATTCCAAATATTAATCCCATCAGTACACCGAACGTATTGGTACGACGTGTGAATATACCAACCGCAAATACACCAGCCAATGGTACTCCTACTAAACCAGTAATTAACAAGAATAAATCCCAAAGGTCGTTAGAATCTGCTGCAATTAGATAAATAGACATACCGAATCCAAATAATCCCGAAAGGATAATTATCCATCTAGCAAATCCAACTTCACTTTTTTCATCTTTCTTGCCAAAGAATCTGTGCTTAATATCAACAGAAATACAAGCCGAAATTGAATTCAAACTTGAAGAAATGGTTGATTGTGCCGCTGCAAATATGGCTGCTATTAATAGTCCAGCAACAAATGGTGGCATTTCAGTAAGTATAAAGTATGGTACTACAGAAGAAGTATTAAACCCTTTAGGCAATGCACTTTCATGACTATAAAATGAGTACATCATTGTTCCCATACCGTAGAATAACGGCGCCGATATTAAAGCTAAGGCCCCATTCGTCCATAAAGATTTTTTTGTTTCTGATATAGAATCTGATGCTTGATAACGTTGTACCACATCTTGACTTGCTGTATATTGATGCAAGTTGTTAAAAATGTTCCCTAAAAAGATGATAGGAATTGCTGCGGCTGCAGTATTAAATTTCCAGTTATCAGCACTAATGATTTTTTTATGTTCTAATGCATCACTTACAACAGTCCCCATTCCCCCTTGAATGTGGACTACACCTAAAATAATGATTGCTGCTGCGCCACCTAATAGAATGACGCCTTGAATGAAATCACTCCATACAACACCTTCAAAACCGCCAAGGAATGTATAAAGAATACACAAAATACCAACCAAACTTGCCACTACATATGGATTCATATCTGATACAGAAGTTATCGCTAATGTAGGTAAATAGATAACAATGGCTACTCTCCCAATATGGAATAACACAAATAACAATGAACCGATAACACGAATACTAGGTCCAAAACGCGCCTCTAAATATTCATAAGCAGACGTCACCTTTAATTTTTTAAAAAAAAGGTACATAAAAGTATATAAGTAAAGGAATAATTGCTACAATCGCAATATTACCTGCAATATATGACCAGTCTGTCAAAAAAGCCTTTTCTGGCGTAGACATAAAAGTTATCGCACTTAAAGTTGTGGCATAAATAGAGAACCCTACTGCCCATGAAGGCAAACGACCACTAGCCGTAAAGAAGCTATCTGTACTTTGGCTTGCGCGTTTGGTAAAATATGCACCGACTAAAAGCATAACTAAAAGGTAAATAACTACTGCCACCCAGTTCCATATACCAAAACCAACTTGTTCCATTTAATTCATCCCCTTATACGGTAACCTATAAATCGTATTTGTTAATTAATGATTCTAATTTAGCTCTGTTGTTTTCATTGAACGGTTTGAACGGACGTTTTGGTAATCCACCATCAATACCACGTGTCGCTAAAATTTCTTTCAATGTAGAATAAATGCCCATAGACAGCACATTTTCAATAATGTCGTTAGTATCATGCTGAATTTGATAAGCTTCATCAATTTGACCATTTTTAGCTTTTTCAAAAATTTGTCTTGCGCGTCTACCATTGACATTATATGTAGAGCCAATTGCGCCATCTACACCAGAAATAGCCGCTTGTACTAACATTTCATCAAAACCAGAAAGTATTAATTTATCTGGATACGCTTTGCGAATACGTTCTAATAAGAAAAAGTTAGGAGCAGTATATTTCACACCGACCACTTTTTCATGATTAAATAATTCACCAAATTGTTCTATAGAAATGTTAACGCCAGTTAAATCTGGAATTGCATAAATAATTAAATTATTTTGTGTCGCTTCAATTAATTCAAAATAGTAATCTTTGATTTCTTCAAATGAAAATGGATAATAGAATGGTGTAACTGCAGAAATGGCATCATACCCTAATTCAGTTGCATATTTACCTAGCTCTATTGCTTCATTTAAATCTAATGATCCAACTTGAGCGATCAATTTTACATTCTCATTCACTGCCTCTTTAGCAACTTTAAAAACTTGTTTCTTTTGCTCTTTATTTAATAAGAAGTTTTCGCCTGAGCTGCCATTAACATAAAGTCCATCTAATCCTTCAGTTTCAATGGCATTTTGTGCAATTTGCGCCAATCCTTCCTCTTTAACCTGACCATCCTCATCAAATGGTACTAATAATGCTGCATATAAACCTTTTAAATTCTCTTCCATTTTATAACCCTCCATCTATATATTTAAGTTATTATTTTTAATCATTTATATAAACATATAATGCTTTAAAAAATATCTTTTATTTATTCTATTTACAGTTCAAATTGTAAACGCTATCATAGAGTGTGGCAATAGCTTTTTGAAAAAATGCATCATTTTATAATGATATGAGTGAAAAATTTTTTCAATATTGATTTTCTTGTAGAAATTAAGGAGGGTGCAAATATGCATCAATATAAGATTGCTATTGATATTGGGGGAACAGAAATTAAGGCTGCTGTGGTAGATCAATCATTAAATTTTATAGAGTACATCAAAACACCTACCCCAAATAACATCGATACGTTTATTAGGGATAAAGTTTATGAGCTTGTAATGATGTTGCAGAAATCTTATCAAATCGACCCACTTTATGTTGGTATTTCTAGCGCAGGCGTTATAGATGAACAGCGCGGTATAGTTGAATACGCTGGGCCAACGATTCCCAATTATAAGGGAACTGACTTCAAATCTTTGCTTGAACCGTTAAATGCTCAGGTGAATGTATTTAATGATGTCAATGCAGCATTATTAGGAGAACTGGCTTTCCATGATTACAGCTCACAAAATATTTTTTGCTTAACTCTAGGAACAGGAATTGGTGGCGCTTTTTATAACAAATACGCGCAACTATACAATGGCGAAAGAAATCGCGCTAATGAAATTGGTTATTTGCTTTATGATAGAAAAACAAACAAAACCTTTGAACAACGTGCCTCAACAACTGCCTTAAAAGCACTCATGTTAGAAAAAGGGTTTATTCATCAAGACAATGTGCCAAAATTATTTGAACTAGCAGATCAACAAGATACGCTTGCACTAGCCATACTCAATCAATGGAGTGATTCCATCGCAGAAGGCATCGCTCAAATACAAATCATTTATGATCCTGGGTTAATACTGATCGGTGGCGGTGTTTCGTCACAAGGTCAAAATTTATTAAAATACATCATACCAAAAGTCGAATGTTATTTACCTGAACAATACGGTCATGCTCAAATACAAACAACAAGTACACAGAATCACGCTGCACTATACGGAGCAGTCTCTAGATTTTAAAAAGTTTTTGTCATCATTTTGTTGTCATAATAATGAAAGTTACTCCGTTTTAAAAGTCAAAACTATAAAAAACGCCAAATTCTAAATTATCCCAATAGAATTTGGCGTTTATGTTTTAATCAAAAATATTTATTTTCACAATGATTCTATTCATTTAATACTACTTTTTTAGTATGTTGATATACATTATGCATATACGTATCGTCCAATAATAAGTAACTGACGATATCTATTAAAAATAATGTAGCTATTTGAGTATTGATAAATTGGGTGTCTTTATTTCTAGATTGATCAGTAGTAATAAGCACTAAATCCGCACACGCTGTAATTGGACTTCCTTCATAATTTGTTATCACTACGACATATGCACCACGTTCATGTGCAACTTTAGCTGCAGCGATAAGCTCTGTAGTTTCGCCACTATTTGAAATTGCAACAAATGTATCGGAAGTTGATAATAAAGAAGCAAATATTTTCATTTGATATGCATCTGTAGACACATTCCCTTTCAACCCCATTCTCATCATACGATAGTAAAATTCAGTAGCTGATAATCCAGAACTACCAAGTCCTGCATAAATAATTTGCCGACTACGAATAATTTGGTTTACAAAACTTTGAATTTTTTCATCAGAAATAAATTCTCCTGTTTGTTGAATAATATTTTGATGATATTTATGAATACGTTGAATTAATGGACTATTTTCTATTACTCTTTCTGACATTTCTTGTTGTAAATTAAACTTCAAATCTTGAAAGTTCTCGTAATTTAATTTATTACTAAACCTTGTGATTGTTGCAGGTGAAGTACCAATCGCATATGCTAATGAATTAATTGTTGAAAATGTGTCGTCAAAGTCATTGTTTTGAATATATGCTACGATTTGTTTATCTGTTTTGGTAAATAAATGATGATAACGTTGAACGCGATTTTCGAATTTCATTTTGTGCATCCTCCCATCCCAATATTAGCTATATTATAAATGAAAATGTTTTTCATAACAATGAAATATATTGATTATTATTTTCTTGGTGTTATATTAAAAATATAAATCTATTAGATAATAAAGTATTTTATTAAATCTACTAAAGTTACGGAGTGTATAATTATGTTACCACAAGGATTAATTGTCTCATGTCAAGCCTTGGAAAATGAGCCATTACATTCATCTTTTATCATGTCAAAAATGGCTTTAGCTGCATACGAAGGTGGGGCTGTAGGCATTAGAGCAAATTCTAAAGAAGATATTATTGCTATAAAACAAGAAGTGAATTTACCTGTCATCGGTATTGTAAAAAGAGATTATGCAAATTCTGATGTTTTTATCACTGCAACACGTAAAGAAGTCGATGAATTACTAGAAAGTAAATGTGAAGTCATTGCTCTTGATGCCACAAAGCAAGCACGTCCTAAAGAATCACTTAAAGAACTTGTTTCATATATACGTCAGCATGCACCAAATATAGAAATCATGGCTGATATTTCTACACTTGAAGAAGCACAATATGCTGATAAATTAGGTTTTGATTACATAGGAACTACCCTTCGTGGCTATACTGGTTATACAAAAGGACATATTTTGTATGAAGATAATTTCCAATTTTTAAAAGATGTGCTATTACATGTTCATGCGAAAGTCATAGCTGAAGGAAATGTCATCACACCTGAAATGTTTAAACAAGTTACAGAATTAAATGTTCACTGTACAGTCGTCGGCGGTGCGATTACACGCCCTAAAGAAATCACTAAAAGATTTATTCAAGCAATTGAAAATTAATAATTTAAAAAACCCGTATTCAAATACATGGTTCCTACATGGTTAATGAATATGGGTTTTTATATAATTTTTTATTTAGTATGCTATAGTTCCTCGGCAACAAATATTTTTCTTTCTTCCCACTCACCTGTTTGCTCATTGTAATTATCACATGTAATTAATGTTAACTGCTTCTTATTCGATGCTTGTTCATCTAGCACTTCGACTTCATCTGGTTTCACATCATAAATTTTAGTAATCTTATACGTTCTTCGTTCATCTCCAACTTTAAAATAAACTTTACTTCCTTTTTTTGTTTCAGGTAACTTAGAAAACTGATAATCCGAATGACCCGTTAATGTATGACCTGCAATTGCGATATTTTGATCCTCTAATGTTTCGTTTGATTCCACAAAACTTACGCCTCTATCTAATTGTTTGGGCGTGGCAGGTCCTGGATAAACAGGTGTTTTAATATCTGCATCAGGGATTGATAAATATCCTGCCATTTTTGTCTTATCTTTAGGTATTTCTACTTTCTCATTTTCAGAGGTTTTAGATTGTTTGTCATAATGTTCTATTTTATTTTCATTGTCTTTTTGTGCAAAGTAATTATCAATTTTTGGTTTTATAAATAAATAAATCGCTATTATGATGAGTGCTACACCAATTAGTGTGACAAGCCTACTTCCCCATTTTTTCATGTAACGAATACTCCTTTTTCTAAATCAAAATATTCATTGTAAGTATAGCACAACTCATTATCTAACAACGTTAATTTCTCCATAAAACCTTTTATAGTTTTAAAAATTTCATAATGTGGTAGATACTAAAGTATTCAATATATATAAAGGATGTGTTTGTATGTCAGTATTTTCAGATGATGAACGTGTAAAAATATTATCTGACATTATTGAAATTCAATCTGTGAATGAAAATGAACTTGATGTCGCACATTATTTACAGGATTTATTTAATAAATACGGAATTCATACCAACATTGAAAAACTTGAAGGTGAAACTACGAGAGCTAACTTAGTGGCAGAAATTGGTGATGGCAAACCTGTTGTTGGTGTTTCAGGACATATGGATGTTGTCACTACGGGTGATGAAAATTTATGGAATTATGATCCATTTAAGCTCACAGAAGATGATCAAGGTAGATTACATGGACGTGGCGCTGCAGATATGAAATCTGGATTAGCTGCTTTAGCAATTAGTTTAATAGAAATTAAAGAAGCTGGTACATTAAATCAAGGTACAATCAGATTTATGGCGACTGCTGGAGAAGAAGTAACGAGTGATGGCGCTGCTTTATTACATGAAAAAGGTTATATGGATGACGTCGAAGCTTTATTAATTGCAGAACCTTCACAAGATGGCATTGTTTATACACATAAAGGTACAATGGATATTCAAGTTATATCCAAAGGTAAATCTTCACACAGCTCAATGCCTGAATTAGGTTATAATGCAATTAATCCTTTGGTTGATTTTATTCATTATTTAAACAAAGCTTATAACAAAGTAGATGTTAAAAGTGAATTACTCGGTACCCCAACAATGAATTCAACAATTATCTCCGGTGGTGATCAAGTCAACTCAATACCAGCTTATGCTGAATCATTGTTTAATATGCGTACTATACCAGATTACGATAATAATAAATTTGAAGCACTATTTAACAGTATAAAAGATCAAGTTAAACAAGAAAGTGACGCTGATATTACTGTTAATCCTTATGTAAATCGTGACCCTGTATATACTAAAGGGGATAATGAATTCTTAAAATTGGCTAAATCTTTAGGTGATTCTTATTTTGATAGAAACCTAGAAGTAACTTCTTCTACTGCAACTACAGACGCATCATATTTAATGAAGGATAAAGATGAACGTTTTTCATTTGTAATGTATGGTCCAGGCGAAACTGGCCAAGCACATCAAGTTGATGAATATGTTTATAAAGATACTTATCTAGCTTTTATAGATTTATATAGCCAATTATTACCACAATATTTAAATACTTCTAAATAAAATAACAAAACACATAATGTAACTACCATGAGCTCAATAAGTAAAGGCTAAAATATAAACCTCATACTCAAATAAAGGACGAATCCATATGAAGTGGATTCGTCCTTTTAGATTTAACGCCTTACAAATTTGAACGTAGCATGCTTGCTTGAAATATGATGTATGATAATCCGAGCGTGTACGCCATCTTTTCATCCAAGTCACTAAGACTTTTGGTTTCTTGTAATCATTATGGATGAGCATGAATATTTATTTTTTCATCTCTAACCAATTAATTAATTCATTTAAATTATTAACTGTTATTGTAGGATTCTGTCCATTATAATCAAAATGTTCTTTTTGTCTATTCACCCAAACCGTATCAAAGCCAAAATTTGTTGCTCCAGTTACATCCCAAGAATTAGAAGAAACAAACAATATTTCTTCTCTTTTCAAATGATTATATTTCAAAATCAATGCATAACTTGCAGGGCTTGGTTTATATTGCTTAATTTCATTAACACTCATAACCGTACTGATATCTTCACTTAATTCAGAGTTATCAATCAATGGTCTAAGCATATTATCGTTTCCATTGGATAGTATGCCTACATTGATATTCATGCTGTTCAGCTGGGCAAGTACTTTAGGTACTTCGTGAAAATATTCTAAATTTAAAAAAGCATCAAACAAACGATTTATATCTTCTCGATCATATTTTATTTTGTGCTCATCCATTGTGTAACGTAAAGCTTCTTTTGTTAATTCATCAAATGGGATATATCGTTGCATAATTTGTTTTAAAAACATGTGATTTAATTGCGTTTTTCTCCACAGTTTAGAAATAGATGTTGCTTGTTCATCATCAAATTGAGTCATACTTTTTTTAAAGAGGACATGTCAAAAAGTGTTCCATAAACATCAAAAATAATTGCTTTATACATTTTAAACCTCCTATTCAAAACACACATTTACTATTCTTTATCACGTTTCAACAAAGTCAAACAGTTTCTTATCATTTTTGTAAAATGATAAAGGTCATTGAAAGGTGATGCATTCTATCATTTATTAATTTTTTGTAAATTTTTTAATTATAGCTTTATTATACTACAAAACGGTTATAGAACAGTAAGAAGGGAGGCTGGTTGTTATGAGAAGAATGTTTCTATTAGATTTATTAAACCTCTTTTTTATCGCCACAGGTTATATGTTGATGATTACTTTAATTTTATTTTCATTTGACTTCTTACAAATACAAACAACCGGTTCAGTATTTTTAGAATCATTGAGCGCTATTACCATTTTTCAATTTTTTAGCAATCCTATTTTCAATGGTTTATTCACTTTGTTTTTAATCATCTCTTTCCTATTATTTCTGTACAAAGCATTTGAACTTTATCAAAAAGAAAAGTAAATATCATTGTTATTCAATCATTCAAAGCTCAATTTTATATTATTACAGTAAAGTAACTATTTTTTATTTATAACGCGTATCATCTAACTATTTTAATTTTTATGAATTTTATATTGTAAAAATACATTTTAAGTTATATAATATTCTAAGAGAATGTTTCGTGCTATACCTCTAGGCTTTTATTGCCATCTATCATCATAGTTATATTCCATTCCCAGAATTAAACTTTATGCACCCATTAACACAAATGGTATCGCACTGCATTCTCAACAAATGTGCAAAAATTGCTCATTTGAAAAGAGATCTAAAATCACTTTCAGGCAGTGATTTTAGATCTTCTTATAATGCGCTTACTTTAATTTTCCATTAGGATAAACCATAACTTTTAATGAACCACTTTTGTTTGTTCTCGCTCTTTCCATAGCCTCTTGTGCATTTTCTAAATCATATGAATCAGTAAACATTGTATTTAAATTTGCTGCAGTTGAAGATAACATTTCAATGCCCATTGGATAAGTATTAGCATATCTAAAAATACCTACAACATTGATTTCATGATTAGCAATAAACGGTATATTTAATTCAATGTTTTCTTGTTGAGGCAAGCCAACTATTGCTAAAGTTCCTCCATTGTTCAAGGCCGCTAATGCATTTTGTAGTGCAGTAGGATTGCCTGCAGTTTCAAAAGCATAATCTACACCTCTATGATTTGTTATTTCATTGATACGAGTTATAACATCCTCTTCTTTAATATTTATAGCATGTGTTGCACCGAGTTCTAATGCTTCATCCAATCTTATTCGTTCAAGATCTGACACGATAATTTTTGTAGCTCCAAAAGCTTTTGCTGCTACGACAGCCATCAACCCCACTGGGCCCATGCCCATAATTACTACTGTAGAACCTGGTTGAACGTTCGCACGTTTACATGCTTGTACACCGACTGAGAATGGTTCATTTAATGTTGCTTCTTCATATGATAACGCATCAGGAATATGAAATAGAAACCCTTCAGGATGACTTATATATTGACTAAAAGCGCCGTCAATAGGAGGTGTGGCTAAAAACTTAACGTCTGGACATAAGTTATATTTACCAGATTTACAGTATTCACACTCTCCACATGGAACACCAGGTTCAATAGCAACTCTATCTCCAGGTTTAAAATGTGTTACTTCCGGACCAATATCAGCAACAATTCCCGAACATTCATGTCCTAAAATTAGTGGTTTTTCAACTACAAATTCTCCTACACGACCGTGTTCATAATAATGAACATCTGAACCACAAACACCTACTGCCATCACTTTTACTAAAACATCTGTCGGTCCTAACTTAGGTACATCTACTTCTTTAAGTTCCATCTCAAATGGTTTATTTAATATTGAAATATTCATTGTTTCTGGAATATTATTACTCATTTTAAATTCCTCCTAAAAGTTAATTAATCTTTAATAAGCTCTCTGTCATCGTTTTTGTCTGTGCGTATATATTCTTATAAACTTCAAAATACTGCTTATATTTTTTATGATTTTCTTTATTAGGTTTATATGTCTCTCCTAATGCTATAAATGTTTCAGCACAAGCTTCCATTGTATTGAACCAGCCTAAACCATATGCAGCGAGCATCGCTGCACCTACACCTGGTCCTTCTTCATATTTCAATGCAGTGACTTGAGTATTGAAAATATCGGCTTGCATTTGTAACCAAAATCTGTTTTTTGCACCTCCACCAATTGAAATAATTTCATCAATTTGCCTACCGTTTTCTCTCATATATACAATAGATTCATACAGTGAATAAGTAATACCTTCGACTGTAGCTCGTGCAAAATCCGCTTCTTCTGTATTACTATTTATGCCAATAAAACTTCCTCTAATATATGCATCACCATGTGGTGTCCGCTCTCCTTGAATATATGGTGAAAACAATAACCCATTTGCTCCAATTGTAGATTTCTCAGCAAAATTCAAGATTTCATCAAAAGAATATGCTTTAAAAAGCATTTCTTTTAACCAATTTAAACTATGACCTGCACTTAACGTAACGCCCATTGCATATGACATATTAGGCATGGCATGTTTAAAGAAATGAATATTGTGGCCATAATCTACTTCATTGTTTGAAGTACACGATAAAATCACACCTGAAGTTCCTATACTACATAACGTTTGACCTTCTTTTATAACACCAGAACCTAGTGCACCACATGCGTTATCTGCGCCACCTGCAAAAACAGCAATATCTTCGGTAATGTTAAGTTCATTTTTTACAATTTCTGTAACGTTACCGACGTAGCTATGCGACTGTACTAACGGTGGATATATATCACCAAAGCTCAACTTATCACCTATTTCTTTTTCCCAGTTATTTGTTTTAGGATTGAAGAGAAGCGTACCTGCTGCATCACTATATTCCATAGCAATATGACCTGTTAATCGATAGCGTACATAATCTTTAGGCAGCAAAAACACAGATAATTGTTGCCAATAATCCGGCTCATTCTGTTTCATCCATAAAAGTTTAGGTAATGTAAAACCTTCGAGTATAGGATTATTTAAAAGCGTTTTTCCAAATTTATTTTCTAGTTCTTCGCATTGTTTAGTAGTTCTAGTGTCATTCCATAATATTGCATTTCTAATAGGTTTGTATGATTTATCCAATGGTACTAAACCGTGCATTTGTCCAGAAAATGAAAGACCGCTAATACGTATATTTGCCATTGCATCTTTATTTATCAATTTTTTTATACCTTCTTTTACTGCATCAACCCACGATTCAGGATCCTGTTCATTATAACCAGCATATGGTTGACTCAATTTCAAAGAAATACTTGACTGTTCAATAACATGACCACATTTATTCACAGCGATAATTTTCACTGAACTCGTACCTAAATCTACACCAAGTACAACATTTTCCACTTTACCTCTCCCTTTCTTAATAATTTTCAACTTGTGTGTTTAATGTTCTAACTTTATCGTCTCCAAAGCCAGGTTGGTGAACTTTAATATAATAAGTGATTGCTGCACCTACGAAATAACAAATTGCAAAAGCCCATACAACGCCCACTTCATTAAATAATGGTAAAATAAGCGTAGCAATTAATGGTGCAATAAAATTACTCAATCCTGCCGCAAGATTATGTGAAGAAAGTGTAGCACCAATATGATCGGGCTCTAAGGCTGTAAAAATCGCAAAAATAGGAACAAATGCTGATTGAGTGATACCAAATAATACTGCACATAAAATTGCGATTGCAAACACATCACCACTTAGAATTGGTAAGTAATAGAATAATAATGTCGTGATGCCACAACCAATACAACCGAATAACATTACTTGGCGTTTCCAACCAATTTTATCAGCGATAATACCCCAAACTACATCTCCAACGATACATGTCACATGCATTGTCCCCCATGTCCATAACCATTGTTGCATTGAAAAACCAATAGTTTCCGTAAATAATACTGGGAAGATAATAACTAACCCAAATAATGATAATTGATTGATGATACGTACGATAAAAACTTTAATAATGTCTGGATTTTTATACACGACGCCGATATCTTTTAATACTTTAGTATATCTTTGTTTAACTGAAAGCGTTATATTCGGTTTTACATCGCGTTTTCCTACAACTATAAATGCGATTAAACCGCCGATAAAAATCCATATTAAAGACATCCATAATGTTCCATTAAAACCTATAAATGGAATAGTGAAACTAGGCAAATAAGTACCAATTACTCCCATACCTACTGAGAACATTGCCCAAAACCAACCTATTGCTGTGGCTAGTCTTGCTTTATCAGTAATATAGGTCACCCATACTAAGAAACCATATAAAAACAAAGGATAACCCAATCCTCTAATACCGTATAACACTAACATCATGGGTAAATTCTCCATTCCTATTCCAAACAGTAAAAAAAGCACATGGAAAATCAGCCATATCACCGTTCCTAAAGCCATTATTTTCCTAGGACCGTAAACATCAGATAAAACAGCCGCTAGCCATGACCCCACAACTACCATCACACCATAAACTGTAAAAACTAAAGAAGCCTGACCACTAGAAAAGCCTATATCAACAATATTTTTTGATAAAAATGCCTGTTCAATACCATCTCCTGTCATAAAAATAAATATAGCTATAAGTGCAATAAAAATAATTTTCGGAATACCCATCCATGTTTTTGGACTATCTTTAGAAATTGTAACGTTATCCAAAATATTTCCCCCTTATTTAAAAAATGATTAAAATAAACTTAAACGTTTAAGTTTTAGTGATTAAGTTAACGGGATTAAAATCAAATGATTTTAAAAACCCGTCTTGCTTAAATAATCTATATAACTATAGCTTTTCAACTGTATATAACCATAACAAGCATCAACAGCTATTAGATTAAGAATATGTTTTCAAGTTTTAATCATAATGTCTTATCCTCAGCAAATGAACATGATTCACGGATAATTAATTTCGTATCTAGTTCTACCGAAGAAACATTTTCCCCTTGAATTAGATGATTGATCATTTCTCCAGCGACACGACCTATCTCTTTTGTAGGTTGTGAAATGACTGATAATTTCGGAGTATAAATTTCATTCCAATAACTATCATCAAAACCAATTATAATTACATCTTTAGAGATTTTTTTGCCACTCTCTTTTATTGCTTGTAACGCACCTAATAACAATAAATGATTAGTTGCCACAATGGCTTGAACATGTTTATTAATTAATGATTTCGTCGCATGATAGCCGCTATCAATTTGCGCATCCGTGCCCAGTTGCTGATTACTATAATAAATAATTTGTTCATCTAACTTTATATTATTTTTCTTCAACGCTTGTTCATAACCCAATTTTCTCTCTGAGGTTGTGCTAATATCAGGATTTGCTAACAATAACCCTATATTTTTACAGGTACTATCAATAATTCTTTGAGTTGCATTAAACGCTGCTTTTTTGTTATCTACGCTTATAGAAGGTAAATCTGCGCCATCTATTTTTCTATCTATTGTCAAGATAGGTGTTTGCTTCCACTCTTTCTTTAACTTCAATTTAGATTTTACAGGCACTAATATAATAGCGCTTACATTTTGTGCGATAAACGTTTCTATTAAGGCTTGTTGCTTTAGTTCATTTTCCTCTGACGACACAACAGCTACATGTAATTGATGTTTTTGACATTCGTTATTTAATTCTGTCAGTATTTCTGTGAAAAAGGGATTTTGATCAGGTACAATGAAAACAATTAAATTAGATTGTCCAGTTTTTAAACTTCTTGCAAATTGGTTTGGTTCATAGTGCAGTTTATCAATTGCATCTAATACTCTTTGCCTCGTCTTTTTTCCTAATTCAGTACTTTTGTTATTTAAAACATTAGAAACGGTCGCAATAGATACATCAGCAACTTTTGCTACATCATGAAGTGTAGGTTTGTTTTTTACCATATCCCCCACCTTAAACGTTTAAGTTATTTGTTTCGACATATTCTTGTCAGCTAAATTCATTATATATATTTATAATAATAAATGCAAACGCTATCATAAATTTTGGAAATTTTTCATTATCGCGTAATTTGAATGGACACTAATCATTTTATTACTTCAAAGGGTGTTTTATTTTCCAAAATAAAGATTTTGCAATTTACCCTTATATTCAAAATACGAATTATTAATTCTTACTATCATTTTAATAAACTTTATTTGTAACCTAACTATTTTGTATGCGTCAGTTGTACAATAACGTTAATAATTTAATTGTGAGTGTCACATAATAAAGTAAAGGTGATCTTTGTGATAAGTTCTCTATCAATAAAAAATCATTATATGACTGAATTAGCGAGATGCATAAATGAAATCATTATCTTAATTCCTATAAATAAGTCGTGTAAAATAAATTTAAATGGATCGATGATAACCATTGACCATGCTTGTATAATTAATAATGCAGATTTATATCAATATATTGATATTGAAAATCTAATAGAACTTAAAATACCACTCCCTTTATTTATAGAAAAGGATAAATCCATCGTTAACGCCTTTTTTGATATCAAACAAGTTAAATATATAGAACAATTTCGTAACTTAATTTTGCAAAAATTACATAATCACATTCAAAATCGAAAATACATGCATCTTTATATATCAAATATTATTGAATTTTTACTTAAAGAAGCAAAAGTCCATTTAGATGATCAATATCTACCAACTTTGTATACCAAGCATCCTTTAGTTCAACGTCTGACTTAATACATACATAAACATATCAATGAACCTTTAACTACAAAGCAAGTGTCTAAAGCTTTTTATATATCACAATCGTATATATCTATTTTATTTTCCAAAATATTAAATATGAATTTCAAACAATATACAAGTTCTCTTAAAATTGCATTATCCCTATTTGATTTATTAGAAAAGGAACAAAGTATTTACGATGTCGCATTAAAATATAGTTACACTAACGTTAGTACATATTCTAAAAACTTCAAATTTTATGTAAAAATGCCACCAAAATACTATATTCATCAATTCAGGAAAAATGATTTGAATTCACCGTACCAAGTTTCTTTAAGCACATCTAACTTAACTAAGATTATCAACAAAATGTATAACTTTTCTCATAATCAACATATTTCGTCTAATCAAATCGTTTTGGATAAACTGAAGTATACTCACAAATTTAATGTGACACGTACTTTTATCACATTTGAAGATTTACATAAGTTAATTTCATTTAATCGATCAAATTTTTCAATTAAAATACTATCGCTAATTTCAAAGCCAAATTTAATTTTACTTCACACTAATTTCGATGATTTAAACAAATTAGATTATCACAACGTCTTTGAAGCGATCAAGCAATTGCTTATCAAAGGTTTTGAAATAACTTTAAAAGTTGACAACCCGCCTTTTTCGCAAACAATTGATTATCAAATCATCAAAATATTAAATTTATTAACACTACTTAATGATAATATTTCAAATGTTAGTTTGCTTGTTGAGACAAATCATAAAACGTTTAAAAATGATCAAAGATTAATTGAAAACTTTAAACAACAATTTCCCACTTTGAAATGTGCGGTAAATGTTAGACACATCTTAGAAAATAGTGGGAATTTTGCAAGGTTCCAAAAAAATATTGGTACATTGAATGCAGATTATTATTTTATTGATACTGATTGCTACTTACTAAAAAGCATACTATCAAAAAATTGGTTCAACTCTGATAATACTTTTGATACCCGTCAGCTCATCATGCTATTTTTAAACCAATTACATCCATCTATTGCTAAAAAGATAATTTTTAATAATGTCACGCACTCTAATTTAAAACATTACTATAAAGCAATGTCCGTATCACCACATATTTTACTTATGCATTTATTAACTGAATTCCAAACATTAATTGGTGGCTTTGCATTTCCATATTTTTCTGAAGATGATGACCAATTTATGTTGGTTAACCATAATTGTAGTACGATGCCAATTGTTCACGTTTTCAGTTTATTAAAACCTTTTTTTAATTTGCATATCGCTAAATTGCCTTACGGTTTAATTGGAAAATCTAAGCACCACTTTCACATACTATTATTTAATACTTTAAATTATTCAACACAAAAATCTGACCTGGTTGCAAATATCGTTCATAATTACATCACCGATTTTCCAGTTTACACTCGAGTACTTAATGAAAATCACGGTCTCATATCACAGTTAATCCCAAATAATCTTGACTTAAGTTATATTGATTCCAAAATTCTCGAACAAATCAACAATGCAAATATTCCTCTTTCTAAGTTAACGATGCATAGTTATCATAATTTATTGACGATTAAAGTTTCAGAATCAGAAATAAAATATATCATGTTTCCGATTCACTCTTGATGAACAAAATGATTCGAAAGCAAAGTAAAAGAGACTGTGACATAAATCCCCATTCTCAAAATAAGTGGGCAAATCCTTAACAATGGATTTGTCCTCTTTATATTTAAAATCTTCCGATTTTGACCGTGCATGCTTGCCTGGGGTATGGCTCGAGCCTGTAGTCTCTCACTCATACTATTCCCCCGGGCGTCAGCACGTTACAAAATCAGTACAATTTGCATTTTTATTCAAAAAATAAGGCCCTTTCGTATAATTTAATAAACACTACTAAACCAAATTAACGAGGTGCCTTATGTATAAAGATTATAACATGACTCAAATTATACGAATGTGATGATTGTTTAAAATGTCCACTTAAAAATTTATGTATGAAAAAATAATTCAAAAACGAATAAGAAGATAATGAAGCATTTTAATTGGGAATATTTTAAATCTCAAATTAATCAACAGCTTTCAGAACCAGAGACTAAAAAAATCTACAGTCAAAGAAAAATTGATGTAGAACCAGTTTTTGGATTCATGAAGGCTATTTTGGGTTTCACTCGAATGCCAGTTCGAGGGATAGAGAAAGGCAAAAGAGAATTAGGATTTGCCTAATGGCATTAAATTTAAGAAAAATAAAGAAAACAACAAATTTCTACATATTTCAATAGAAATTATCGTTTTCTGTTTAGTCAGATACATTTATATCCCGAACTCGTTTACTCATTTATAATATTTAAATCTTTTATTTTTTAAACGATATTAAAAAATGATTGCAAATATCCAACAGTATCTTCATTAATCTCATATTGTTTTTTAACTTTACCTTTTTCCAAATGAAGCACTTCATCTGCACATGAAAGTAACATTTCATAATCATGAGTTATAACTAACACAGTATGCCCTTCATTTGCTAATTTATTAATGATTGTACTCATTTCACGCATATGATGACCATCTAGACCGCTAGAAGGCTCATCAAAAATCAGAATATCTCGTTTCGTTTCTACTGCGCTAGCAATAGCTAAACGCTGCTTCTCTCCTCCAGATAGCGATAAAGGATGTCTATCAAAATGTTCAGATATATTGTAGTTTTGCAAACATCGCTTTATTGTCTCATCATCTAAAGTTGGATTACTCAACCTCAGTTCTTCTTCCACACTTTCAGCAAACAATTGATTATTAACATCTTGAAATACCAAATAAGTATCTACTAGGCTTTGTTGTGTCTTTATCCTCTTTTCTCCAGTATCAATAAAGCCTTTAAATTTTTTCTCAACACCTGTTAAACAACGTGCAAATGTTGATTTACCTGAGCCATTATGACCAATAATCGCTGTCACTTTGCCCTTACTAATATTGACATCATCTATATTTAAAGCTAATTTCTGTCTTCTTTTATATTTAAAATAATAATTTTGCAAATTTAAGTATCCCAATTTATTATTACGTTTAGCTTTTACATTCAATTGTTCTAAATGAATGTTTCTTAATCCTAGAGTTGCTAATTGTTTATTTGATAAAGCATTAAATTGTTCGTTTTCATAAATTTCACTTATTTTCCCATCTTTCATTATAATAAAGCGATCTGCTACTTCAGTTAAATAATGTAAACGGTGTTCGGCAATGATAATTGTTTTACCTTCATTTTTCCAAATTTTGATCATTTGTTGTATTTTAAAAATGGTATTAAAATCTAAATTTGACGAAGGTTCGTCTAAAATAATCAATTCATGACCATATACTTGAATAGCACTACAAGCCAGCATTTGTTTTTCGCCACCTGACAAATTAAATATGTCCCTATCTAAAAGGTGTTTAAAATTAAATTGTTCAGCAGCTTCTTTGATTCGTGTCATAATCTGACTGGGTGATATACCATAATTCTCAAGTTCAAATGCAAGTTCACTTGTCGTATTCAAACAAAAAAATTGTGACCTTGGGTTTTGGAAAACAGAGCCACTTTGTTGTGTTAACTCATAAACATCTTGCTGTTGTGCATCTTTATGATTTATTAAAATTTGGCCGTCTATGTTTCCCTTATAAAAGTTAGGAATAATACCATTAAGCAACCTCGTTAAGGTAGTTTTTCCACAGCCTGAAGTCCCAGTTAAACAAATAACCTCACCATCTTCAATAGTAAGGTTAATATTATTTAATATCTTGCTTTTGCTTTCTTCGTATTTAAAAGACACATCTTTTAATTGAATCATATTCTACCCTCACATTACATAATAAATGATACAAAGTAACAGTAATAATATTAATAACAACCAATCTAACCAACGAATTTTAAGGGAAATAATTGATGTACGTCTATGCGTTAAATTCAAACCGCGTGTAATTGAAGCAATTGTTAATTCGTTACCAATTTTCACAACACTGTTTAGTAATGGGACAACACGATATTCAACATATTGTATTGGATGTATAAAGGCGATTTTCAAAGATATACCTCTCATTTTCATAGCATCCTTTATAGCAGCTGACTCTTCTCTAATTGTTGGCAAAAACCTAAACATAACGGCAATCGGGATCGTGATTTTTCTTGATAATTTCATCCGTTCTAATCCTGTTATTAACACTTCAATTTGTGTAGTTTTAAAAATATAATAGCCCATTGCAAGTGAAGGTAAAAAGCGTGTTATGATGCCCGAAGGTACAAAAATCAATAATGTGGCAACTTGGTTACCACCAATCGTTACAAATGCTTCTCCATACCACGCTATCACAGTTAAAATCAAAATGAATAACCCTATTGTATATTTCTTAATACATAATAATAGTAATGCTGGAACAAGTATTATTATTGCTCTTAAATACACTTCAACACCTGTAACGCCACCTGTTAATGCAACTAGTGATATCATCAAGATTAACGCAATTTTAATTCTTGGGTCTAAATTTAATAAATAGGTCTGTGGGATAGTTTGACTATACATTTTAAATCATACCTGTACGTTTGAAATGTTTTTTTAAAATTAATTTTGCTATATAAACGCCAATCCATGCACCAATTATTGTAGTAATAATAATAACTGGTATCATTTCAACAGAAAATAAAGTGGCGACAGTATTCTGATATTCAATACCGTATTTGTCTTGAATAAAAGATAAATATGAATTTCTCATAAAGTAAAATGGTATAAATGTACCAATAGGCCAAAAGGAAAAGAGAATATACCCTAAACAATTGTATTTCCAGCTTTTATAGTGTTTCATGGCCATTAAGCCATCTGCAATTAATATAACAGGTATACTAAATATCAACGCAATCCATGGATGCCCCATTATAGCTAAAATAAGACTTACAATCGTACCGCATATCGTCAATGCACCAAATTTTTGAACTTTTGATATTAGTAATATAATAGGTATGCCACCTACTAAACCAACCATTGCAGGAAGCAATAACATGAATATAGGTATAATACCTAAAATGCCAGGAGGTGCTATAAAAATAAAATATATTGCCGTAAAGAGTCCTATATTTATTAAATCTTTAACTTCTATCTTACTATTATTCATCTAAAACTCCCTCTTTACACATAACGATAAATATTAATATTACAAGTAGACATAACTAAGCTATAACATCATTGTAGACTCAAGATACTATAATTGAAAATAATTATCAATTACATCGTATTGCATAGCTCCTATTATTTATATTATAAACGAAAAACTTCTCAAAAACTAACTTTCCATTTCACATTTAGATATTCATTTATTCTTATTTTTCACAAAAATCAATACGTCATTTCTAAAAGCAAAGATAATACATTTTGTCATCATACAATCCATTCCTCAAGATTATATGTGTCATATTACATTTTTTAAGTGTTATTCAACTTTAAATTTTCAGAATATATTTACAATTCCGAATTTTCTTAGTATATTCATACGTATCACCACTTCATTTCATTTTTAAAAATTATTGAAGTAAACGAAAAATATTTAATAACACCTTTCTCTTTAAACAACGGGATATGAAGTAAAAGGTGTGTATTTAATTTGTATAACTATTAAACAGACTTATATTAAGTAATACATGGGAGGATTGAAAATTATGGAGAAAATGGAGAGAGCTGCACAATTAATCAATGAAGATAGTAAGTATTTTGCGAAACCGGGAAGAATAAAATACTATCCATTAGCTATTTCTCATGGCTATGGCGCAACACTCGTTGATATGGATGGCAATACATATATCGATTTACTTGCGAGTGCTAGTTCGCAAAATGTAGGACATGCACCTCAACCAGTGTCAGATGCTATTAAATCACAAGTAGATAAATTCATACACTATACGCCTGCTTATATGTATCATGAACCTTTAGTTAAACTTGCTAAGAAACTCTGTGAAATTGCACCAGGGGATTATGAAAAACGTGTACTTTTCGGACTTTCTGGTTCAGATGCAAACGACGGCATCGTTAAACTTGCAAGAGCGTATACAGGAAGACCTTATATCATCAGTTTCGTTAATGCTTATCACGGTTCTACATATGGGTCATTATCGATGTCTGCCATAAGTTTAAACATGAGAAAAAAGTATGGCCCAATGTTACCAGGATTCTATCATATTCCATTCCCTGATAGATACAGAGGTATGTTTGGTAGTCCAAACGCTAACACTGTCGATGAATATCTTGCGCCACTTAAAGAAATGTTTGAAAAATATGTACCTGCTGATGAAGTAGCTTGTATCGTGATTGAAACGATACAAGGTGATGGTGGATTATTGGAACCAGTCGATGGTTACTTTAAAGCTTTACAAGATTTATGTAAAGCTCACGGCATATTATTAGCAGTGGATGATATCCAACAAGGACTTGGTCGTACTGGTGAATGGAGTTCAGTTTCACATTATCATATTGAACCAGATTTGATTACATTTGGAAAATCGTTAGCAGGCGGTCTACCTATGTCTGCAATTGTAGGTCGTGCTGAAATAATGGATACATTAGAAGCACCAGCACATTTATTTACAACTGGCGCTAATCCAGTAAGCTGTGAAGCGGCATTAGCTACAATTGGTATGATAGAGGATGAAAATTTACTTCAAGCGAGTACAGATAAAGGTGAGTATGTACGTAACCGTATGGATTCCTGGATTGAACGATTTGATGCTGTTGGAGATGTTAGAGGTAAAGGGTTATCTATCGGCATAGATATCGTTTCTGATAAAGAAAATAAGACACGTGATGCGGAAGCCGCATTAAAAATTTGCAATCGCTGTTTTGATAATGGTGTTGTTATTATTGCAGTAGCTGGAAACGTACTCCGTTTCCAACCTCCGTTAGTCATAACGTATAACCAACTTGATACAGCATTAAATGTCTTAGAATCTGCGATTGAAGATTTAGCATCTGGAAAATTAGACAATTACGACATTGCTGGTCAAGGTTGGTAAAATTGGAGGGATCAATGATGCAACAACAAATAAAACTCACAAATGTTATAAAACTTAGCGGTGCTTACATCGCTTATCTCATAGGTTCTGGTTTTGCAACTGGACAAGAAGTTATGCAATTTTTTGCATCCTTTGGCATATATGGTATATTCGGAGCTTTAGTTAGCGCATTATTATTCTGTCTACTTGGCTCCACCTTAATGATGAAAGGATTTGATCTTCAATTAAAACAGCCAGGCAGAATATTTAAGTATTATTGTGGCAACATCTTGGGTACGCTGATTGAATATTTTACAATTATTTTTATTTTTAGCATTGTTGTCATCATGATTGCTGGTACAGGAGCTGTAGTAGCAGAACAATTCCATCTCCCAAATCTAGTCGGTGTACTAGGTATGGGCATTGTCGCAATGATTACAGTTATTTTAGGATTGCAAAAGTTAGTCGATATTATTGGTACCGTTGGACCGATTATTGTCATCTTAACAATTGGTATTTGCTTAATTGTTTTCTTCTCAAATATCGGTAGTTTATCTAATATGCTCTATTTACCAGAAAGCGCTAAAAATTTACAACCAACAACACATTGGTGGCAATCTGGCGGATTATTTTTCTGTTACAACATCTTAGCAGGCAGTATCTTCTTTTCACAACTTGGTCAACAATCAAATAGTAGAAAAGAAGCTGGTATTACTGGAATTGTTGGAGGCTCTGTGTTGATGTTAACAGTAATTGTAATGATTATTGCGCTATTAGTGCATTCTGATCATGTATTTGAATTAGAGGTTCCTGTACTTTATTTAGGTAATACGATTGCGCCGTTTATAGCATTTATATTTTCAGTATGTATTTTATTAGGGATTTATTCTACAACTGCACCAATGTATTGGTTAGTTAAAAATGAATTTATGAAGATTTTCCCATCAAAACTTAGCGTTCCTGTAACAGTTGTGTTAGGTATTATTTTTATAATTTGTGGTACATTACCTTTTGGAGAATTAGTATCCATTATATATCCATTTGTAGGTTATATAGGAGCAATTGTTGTAGTTATCATTTTTGTGCGTACGTTATATAATAATTTCGTCAATAAACGTAGTACATAAATGAAAGCCGTTAAAATTCAATAAAAAAAGTCCAAGACATTAATTTATGCCTTGGACTTTTTTATTGAGTTTATTGAAAACAGACTATCTATTCCCCACATCATGACCGATTTCTACTGTTTTATCATTTTTATTATAAAGCGCAGCTTGTACACTTCCAAAGTTAGGATCATTACGTTTTTCTTCAATTTCAAAACCTAAACTTTTGAAAATGTCTATATCTTGCTGGTCAGTAGCATTTTCATAAAAGATTTTATCTCCATCGTTATAAAAACGCGGTTTATTGATAGATTCTTGTAGCGTACCATCGTTACGTAAGTAATCAATAATCACCTCATTTAATGTAGTCGGAATTTTGTTACCACCTGGCGTTCCTATACCCATATAATAATCAGGACCAACTACGATGCTCGGTGAAGTAAATGAACGTGGTTGCTTGTGTTTCGCACCATAATTTGGACTAGATGGATTAGAAGAGAAGTTGCTCAATGAATTATTCATATAGAACCCTTCTTTCATATACTTTCCTGAACCAAAGAAGCTTGCTAATGTATTCGTTGTACTTGTCAATTGTCCATTTTTATCAACTACTACAAAGTGTGTTGTACTTGTATTATCGATGTTATTGGTATTAAAATTACTTTCAAAATTAATTTCATTTAATCTACCTAACAAGTAATCTTGTGAAAGATATTCATCATAATCTTCATCTTGTCCATTTACAATATCCCTATTTCGATACATTAAATCTCTAGATTTTAATATACCAGTAATATAATCTAGACGATTACCTTGAGCTGCTTGATTATTTGTAGCTTCGTCAATTTCTAAACCTTGAAGCATCAATGATCCTCCTAAAGGATTTGAAGCCGCATAAACTTTATTATTTAAGTAATCTGTACTCACTGGCTCTTTTTTCTCCGTTTTATAACTTTGAAAATCTTTTTCTGTTAGTTTGTCATCCGTTTGCTTAGTGACACTTTTACCAACTTTATCATAGAAATAATTAGGACCATTGTCTCTAATACCTTTCAATGTTTTAGCTAAAGTTGGTTGTTTAATGACATCACCTTCTCTTTTTGTTTGCTCTCCTTCAAAGAAAGGTGAATCTCTATCTACGTCCGAACCATATAGTTTCAAACTTCTTTCTAGTTCTGAATCAACTTCAAAACCTTCTTCAGCTAAAGGAATAACATAGTTCATGATTTTCTTTCTATCCATTTTCCCCGCTTCTTTATGTGCATCTTCAAGACCTCGAACGAAACCTGGCACACCGATTTTATCTTTTTGTTTGTAATTAAAGGAAGAAATATCTTTATATTGCCATTGTTTCGGCGCAACATTTTCTTGACCATCGTAAGCCAGCATTGCACCTCCACCACCTAGACCTGATGAGTGTGGTTCAGTGACAGCAAGCGCATATGAGACACCGATTGAAGCATCAACTGCATTACCGCCATCTTGCAAAATTTTCTCTCCAACACGTGTAGCAATCGGATTATTGGAAGCTACACCGTAATTTTTATCCGATATGTCTTGTTGATGATCTGCAATTTTATTCTCATATAAATCATCTTTATTATAATTATCCTTTTTTGTAATCATATAAAATGTGAAGGATATGATAATAGTAAGGAGTAATATTACGATGAGCGTTTTTTTATTGTAAATACTCATAGCTAAGCTCCTTTAGACAAATATTGATGGTGTGAAGATTTAAGTTCATTTTGTTCATAATGGTCTAAACCTTCATTCGCTCTAGCGAATACAATTAGTAAGAATATTATCAATACAACTGCAATGATTGTAATACTTACCCAATGGTCTTTAATGTTCATAAATATAACCTCCATTCTCTTTTTTAAGATTAATGTTGTCACCTTTTATATTGTTTAATAATTTAGTTTCTTCAATTTTGTTGGGTGTAGATTTAGTCAATTTACCACCCACTGTTTTTATTGGGGTGACCATAAACCTAGAATTTTTACCATTCCAATTTTGTTGGACAGCTAAGCCTTGTTTATTCTTTGATAAGAAACCTTCTGAGGTGACATTACCTAAACTATAAAAAATGCTAGCGTCTTTATAATTTTCAATTTCCTGAACAACTGTATTATGTCCGACGATGACATCAGCACCCGCATCTACTAAAGAGTGTGCATATTTTTTTTGTCTTGTTGTTACTGACCTTTCATCAGTTATCCCCCAGTCCACATTAACTACTACATAATCATTTTTTTCTTTCAATTTTTTTATTAATGAAACATAGATATTGGGTTCCAAGCTGATGGACGTAGTATTTTTCAATGGATCTGTGTAATCAGACTCAACGTCTGTAAAGGAAACGTTTGCTACTTTCTTACCTTTCACCGTTTGTTGTACTGTTTTACTGTTAATAGGATTAGAACCATTACCAGTTAAAAAATTATAACCATTTTGTGCTTCAACAGCTCTACTAAAATCTCTTGCTGTAATATTATCAGTGACTTGATTTATGATATTTAAACTTTTAATATTTAAACCTTTTAAAAACATTACATTTTCTAAATTTTTAGTAATATTTGTTTTTCTATCATCCGAAAATTTGGTTAGTTTCAAACTTGCTGTTGAATAATCACTGTTTTTTAACATGTCTTCAACGGCGCTAAAGGTATCATTAATATTGTTTTTTCTCGTATGACTATTTAATTCCACATTACCTAGATATGTTAGTTTAATTTCATCTTTTCCTTTATTCATAGCTTTAACAGGCTCAAAATCCTGATGATTCAACACAAATACTAACAAAATCAACGCTATAATTAATATCAAGCCGGTATATATGGAATTCCTTCTTTTATGGCGTTTTGTCCATTTCAAAACACGATCATCGATAGAGAATCGTTTAGATTGCTTCATATATCTGCTCCTTACTAATTAATAAAGCTATAAAAGAATAAAACAATGTATGTAATACATGTTAGTAACATACATGTAGATAAAGTAATTACAACACCTTGTTTTTGTATAGTATTTGCAATGATACCTGGTATTACGACGCCAATACCGGACATTTCTACCATCTCAAACGGGGTTAAGGGGTAAATTAAGTCAAATATAAATTTTAATACCATTCCAGTTAATATCATTGCAGCAAATTTCCTACGCCCGTAGAGAATGACAAAGCGACTAATACCATGGTTCACAATAAAATATGTAATGCAACTAATGATTAGTACAGATAGTAGCATGATTGGTTGATCAAATATGAGAGCTAGATATCCTGGTACAACTAATCCAGCAGGACTAATACCGAATTTCTCGGCAAAAATGAGGCTTAAAACAATCCCCACGAATAATGAAAAATATAACTCTGAACCTATCATATTAATGTATCCCTTCTATATATTGTGCGATTTCTTTTCCTGGTCCATGAATATTACCAACACAGAAAATCAAAGCATTGTGTGATTCTGCATAAAGCGCACGTTCAACTTCATTTATATTTTTACCTTCAAAATTCAAATATTTTTTATCAGGTAATTCTCTCATTACTTCCGTAACCATTTGAGTACTTTTTCCGGTACAAATTAATGTATCGAACGGTACATCTTTTATGAAATTCTCTGCAAATTGTCGAGTTCTATCTACCCTGTCTGAACGACAATTTAAGATAATCACGATTCTTTGATATGGGTAATTATATGACTCTACTTTATTTAAAATGGCTTTAGTAGACTGTGGCTCATTTGCTGCAAAAGCATTCACATACACATTAGTTGTATTATTTGCATTAAAGTATTTAACTTCTACAGCACCTACATCAGGTGGTGCATTTAACATGCCCCTTAAGGCAGTATCTCTGTCGATACCTAATGCTTCAGCTACACCCATTGCAATTGCTACATTATCCGGAAAGACAATATATCCAAATTCTCGTAAATATGATTCTGGTACTTCTTCCTTATCAACAACAATTAATTTTGTTTTACGCCATTTAGCTACTTTAGCAAAAAATTTAGTATAATCATCTTTCATTACGACGAGATGACCTTTATATGGAATAGTTGCTGTAAATGCTTGAGCAACCTCATCTAACGTTGGCCCTAACACATCCATATGATCTTCCATTACATTAACAATGACGCCAATATTCGCTTTCACTAAATCTTTTTGGAATGTAATTTGATAGTCTGGATTAACTGCCATACACTCATTAACTAATGCATTAGCTCTTTGCTTCACAACTTTTCTGACGATATCACGTTGTTCACCTATATTTGCACCTTGAGGTTTTCTATATACAGGATATTCTCTTGGTGTAAACCAATACATCATGCGTGCATCTGTACCAGTTGTTTTACCAATCACGCGGTATTTATCTTCCCGCAAAATACTGTAAATCAAGCGTGTAATCGTTGATTTACCTCTAATACCATTTATATTAATACGTATAGGAATCTTTTCTAATCTGTCAGAATGTCTTCGTTTTTCGACAATTCCTAGCCATAGAATTACGCCTATACAAATTATGATTAGTAGCAAACTCTGTCCCTCTTTTCATCTGCGTATTTATTAAATGCGTGCAAAGATCATTAATTTAGTGAAAATATCTAGCACAAAAAATGGCCTTTGTGTATAAACAAATCTTTATACCTTTCAATACTGACATGCTACCACGTAGTTGTTGATTTTATATAAAGTCTATAAATTAACTGTTAATTGAATGTAAATACACATTTACATTCAATGTAAAATTATATTAAAGGTTAAATGAAATACTTTCATATCAACGTTAATCCTTTTTCTTCAATAAAAAAATTTAAGTAAAAAATATTATAAAAATTTTTTCATCAATTAATAATAAAGGCCGAAAATATGAAATATAATATTTACTTGAAATTTACACATTATTAAAATTCGAATGTTATCTTAAGGGTGAAAGGAATTAAAGATACTTTAGGAGGATGGACATGAGCAAACCTGTAAAGCTAACTGTTTCACTTTATCTCATTATTGTTGCACTCATAACTTGTGGTTATTTAATCATGATTTTAGTAGGTAGCTTCCAAGGTAATGATATGCGTGGTGCAGTACTTGATACAGATAATACAAGACATATTGAAAATGTAGATGAGACCAACAATACTTCAAAACCTTCTGAACCATCTACACAAGAAAACCGCTCTATCCCTAAACATTTGCAATCTAAACACATGGCTCAACCAACAATCAATCAATATAACACTATAAAAACATGGTCTTTAGATAATGACGCATCTAAAAACCATGTTTAATTTTTTGTCACCTATTTTTGACAATTTGTTCAAAATCTAGTTATTATGTATTTTTTACAAAGGGGTATAATTTCAAAGCGTCTGAATTTTCAGATATAATAAAGATATTAGTTTTCTTATTATATCTGAAATGAGGTTTTTATTATGAGTAAATTTACTGATCAAGAAAAAATTCAAATATTAGAAGACTTGATTAGCATTAAATCAGTTAATGACAATGAAATCGAAGTTTGTGAATATCTGCAAAAGTTATTAGCAGAACATGACATAAAATCCGACATCATTAAAATTAACGACAGTCGCGCAAATTTAGTTGCTGAAATCGGTAAAGATGGTCCAGTATTAGGTATCTCCGGTCATATGGATGTTGTCTCTGCGGGCGATGAAAGTAAATGGACGTATGATCCATTCAAACTTACTGAAGTTGATGGTAAACTTTACGGACGTGGCTCAGCTGATATGAAATCAGGTTTAGCAGCATTAGTAATCAGTATGATAGATATTCATGATCAAAACTTATTACAACACGGAAAAATTCGTTTACTAGCAACTGCTGGTGAAGAAATTGTAGGTGAAGGCGCAAAAGCTTTTCAAGATAAAGGATATATGAATGATGTTGATGCACTAGTGATTGCTGAACCTTCTCAAGATCGAATTATTTATGCACATAAAGGATCAATGGATATTCGCGTCACTTCTCGTGGCAAGGCTTCACACAGTTCTATGCCTCAACTTGGTTTCAACGCAATTTCACCATTAGTAAAATTTGTTTATAAAGCTGATGAAGGCTTTGAAAAATTCACTAAAAGTAATGATTTATTAGGCAATGCAATTATGAATGCCACAATTTTCAACGGTGGTAATCAGGTGAATTCCATTCCTGAACATGCTGAGTCTGAATTTAATATTCGTACGATTCCTGAGCATGATAACGAACAGTTCATCTCATATTTCAACGAAATCTTAAAACAAGTCGAAACTGAACAAACGGATATCGATATTGACACATACATGTCTAGACCACCTGTTTATACTACAGGACAAAACCAATTAGCTGAACTTGCTGTTGAAATGGGAGAAAAATATTTAAATACTACATTACCAACTGAAGCTTCACCTGGTGTTACCGACGCGTCTGATTTACTAGTAGACAAAGATGAAAACTTTTCATTTATCATGTATGGCCCTGGGGCTGTAAGCCAAGCACACCAAGTAGATGAACACGTGGAAAAAGATATATATCTGACATTTGTTGATTTATTTACAGATTTCTTCTCTACTTACTTAAATAATTCAAACGAAGTATGATTGTAAATCGATTATAAATACCATTTTGATAAAATAGTATAAAATCAAATGAGCATGGGACATAAAGTTCTTGGACAAGTGAAAAAAGACAATTTCTATTGAAATAATATAGAAATTGTCTTTTTCATTATTATTTTGATTATAGTTAGCTCGTTGATCTACTACTTTCTTATATCAAGTGCCATTAATACAACGCCAAGTTCGCTTTTGACGCGTTTGTTTTCCTAACCTATACTACATTTTTCGTGTTCAATAATGTGACGTATTTTGGGGAGACTCTTGAGGGAACAGGACAGTCTGAAACTATCCCCAAAGAAAGCGAGCCAACAATACGAAATATTGCATAAAAAAGAAGCACTCAGATGAATTGAATTAAATCATCTGAGTGCTATTTTTCTGAAATTTATGTTCCAGACTCTCTATCGCGTTAAAACATGATTATATCAGTCTATAATTTTTTTCAACTTATTGATAAATTGTGCTCTTTCAGGAATTGGGAAGATAGGATGAATATGAAATAGCTGGTATCCTGGGATAAAGTTATGATGAATACCTTGAGCATTTAACACTTGCGATAATTTAACCGCGTCAGGATAAAGCGTTTCTTTTGTACCAATTGAAATGGTTATTTTTCCTAATCCATTGAATGATCCGTAAATTGGCGAAACTCTCCAATCCGTTAATGACAGTTCACCAGCCCATAAACTAATTAAATATTTACTACCCTCAACACCTAACATGGGATCAATTTTTTCATAATTGTAAACTTCAGGATGACTAAATGTACCATCCAGTACTGGTGAAATCATCACAATATCACTTGGCTGTGACATATTCACTGTTTTTAAATACTGTGCAAAAGATAATGTAATTTGGCCTCCAGCCGAATCGCCCATGATAACAACACGCTCTGAACTCACCTTTTGTTCTAATTCACGTCTATAAATCTCTTCTAGTAATTCAAAAGTTTCTTTATATGTTGCATGTGGAATTTTAGGATATATTGGCATTATTACTTTTGCATCAAAGGCTGTTGCCAACATATCTATATATTCAAAATGATATGGCAGTGGATCTTGGAACCACGCTCCACCGTGAATGTATATCACTACTTTTTGTTGACGATCTTCTTTATCATTCACAATATAATTGGTTACATTGTGAATTTTTTTAGTATAAACAGCATTGTCAAAGTTATAATTCGTACCTTCGTACTCGCCTTGTGTTTGTTCTTTAACAAATTCAAGCGCTTTTTGTGCGTTTGCTTTCTTTTCAAATGGTTGTTTCATCTTTGTTGCTCTAATCATTATTTCATACAAAAAGCTTTTATAACTACGTTTTTCTAAAAGCTTGGCGTATAAATATGAAGCTATCACACTACCACTTGCAATGGTTAATATTCTTTTTAGCATTTCATATTACCTCCAATGAACAATTACTTCGTGACTTGGTTAGTATCAACAATAAACTAAACTATATATTGTGCTCCATCCATAAGTTTAATAAACACTTAAACATTAACACCTCACACAAGCCTACCATGCTCAAATATGTTGTGTGACTAGTGCGCTTCACACATCAAAATATAGCAAATAATCCTTTTAAGAAAATGCTATAAAACGCCTTTTGGATACAATTCTCCAAAACTAGAGCGAAGTTGAATTATCGTTAACTCATTTTATTAATATGTATTGTACATTTCATTACGAAATGATGTAATGTTAATTTGTATTAAGTTAGCTCTCGAGTATAGCTGAATCTATTGAAAATGATTGATTTATCATCATTGACATATATAATTCATCATAAAAATGATGGTCCATATAAATAGATTCATGTTTGATACCTTCAATTTTGAATCCTAATTTCTCATAAAATTTAACTGCCGGAGTATTAGTTGTAATGACAGTTAATTCTAGTCTTCTTAATCCTTTACGCTCAGCCCATTTTATTGTTTCTTGAAACATCTTTGTTGCTAACCCTTGATGGTGTTTTTCATTTATCACACCGGTCACAATATAACCGATATGCTTAATTTTCGCTAATCTACTAATATGTACAGATAAATATCCTAGAATGTCATTTTCATCAGTTTTAACACCAATATAGAAATTGTGTTTAATATCATCAACAAGTCTATCTTTATTAAAACTTCTTTCATCAGGTAAATAGAGCATGTATTGTGTCTCTTGATCAATCTTTTTCATGCAAGTATACAGCGCTTCAGCTTCATTCGGACATATTCTTTCTATGCGCATAAATACTCCTCCTCAATTCAATAGATTAATCTTATCATACATTATTTTTATTATATATGATACTTGTGATTTAATTTACCTCATTTTTGTTTTAGACAATTTACTTTTAATTATAAGTTTTTTAAATTGAAACATCCTATTATTAGTATTACTTTTATGTTAATAAACTAACAACAGGATGTCTAATTACTTATAATGCACAACTATTTCATATTCATTTATGATTTTAAACTTTCATACATTATGGATAATTGGTGTTCTATTTGCTGCATATCAATAAATCTACCTTGACGATGCATTTCTTTACCGTTGAGAAAGATCAAATCAACCGGTACTGTAAAGATAGATAATTCACCAGCTATTTCTTCTACATTACTTTGATTAACCACACCTAATGGTATGTCTGGGAATTCACGCAACATGTCCTCAATTTGCGGCAATACCGCATGACAAACACTGCAATTATCTCTCATTACATGAATGACTACGAGCGGATGTTTGTTAATAAATGAATGATATTCATCCATGGAACTTAATGTTTGAGTCATATAGAACACCCTCCTTAATTATAAAGTGTTTAATATTATGCACCATATATAGTATACTTCGCAATTTATATGCTTTTGACTACAAAATGTGTACGTAATCATCATATCTAAATATATTTACAAATCATTATTGAAATTTGGCAGTAATCGTTGAATACGTGTTCTAGTTTCCTCTGTATAACCTTGTAGTCCACCTGTATGAATAAACAAAATTGTTTGTTGATCATCATATTTTCCTTCTTGAATTTCTTTAACCATACCTCTAAAAGCTTTTCCTGTGTAGGTTGGATCTAAAACAATACCTTCTTGTTGTGCAATATCAATATAAAATGCTAATTCTTCATCTGTTGCTTGTGCATAACCTAATCCAATATAACTATCATTAATGGTAATTGTATCGAATGTATCTATGTTTTCATCTAAATGATTAATGATTGTTTGCACTTTATTTTTAAAGGCTGCTGCACTTTCATTGACTGCATAACCAATTATCTTTGTCGGTAGGTTGTGACTGTGTTTACCAAACCATAAACCTGCATATGTGCCACCTGAGCCTACAGCTACATTAATAGAGTCAAAATGACAACCTAATTCAGCCTCTTGTTCTATAACCTCTTCAAAAGCATTGATATAACCATGCGTACCTATCCAATCTGATGCGCCAGTTGGTATCATAAAAGGTGTTTTGTTTTTACTTTCTAGTGTATGGCTCAATTGTGCCATCGCTATTTCTCGAGACTGATCGTCGTCAATCACATGTACATGTGCACCAAGCATAGCATCTAAGAATAAATTACCTTCAAAAGATTTCATTGTACCTTCTAACACGAGATGACATTCAATTTGATATTTTGCGCATAGTGCTGCTGTTGCTCTGGCATGATTAGATGTGATTGCACCTGTTGTAATAATCGTATCATAGCCATGATCAAATATATATTGTATCGTATACTCTAACTTTCTTACTTTATTCCCTGATATTTCAGTGCCAGTATAATCATCTCTTTTAATATAAATTTCTTTGCCTAAACGTTTACTTAAGTGTACTAACTTATGAATAGGCGTGGGTAAGTTGGCGACATCTAACTTTCTATTTAACATTATTTTTAACCTCCTGCGTCAATATTTCTTACACGTCCGGAATAAATACACTTGCCTCGCTATCTCTAGGATAATAATAACCATTTGGTATCGTTTGCAACTCAATTAAACTTCCCCATGGAGTTTTAACATATACCGTACGATTACCAGCTGTATCTTCATATTTTGTATTACTGTGAGGTTCAGAGATAGGTTCTCCTCCAGCTTGTTTGATTTTATTAAGGGATGCTTCAAAATCATCCACGTAAAATGAAATATGTGTATAACCTATGTCTTGTAAATTTACAGCGTTTTTTTGATTTGCATATACAAATTCAAACATCTCTATATTGGGGCCATCATTGAACACCATCATTCTCTTTTTAACAATTTCAGCACCATTCTCCAGTCCCAATACATGTTCAACAAATTGGCCACCTCTAGGTTCATCCATTTTAGTTTGGCTATCATAAGCAATACGACCATCTAAAGCCTCTTTAAAGAAAGCCGTTGCTATTTCAATATCAGGTACAGTTAAACCAATATGATTAATACCTCTAGCCATCAAGTCGTAATCCTCCTTATATATCCTTTTCGTCTGTTTCATATCATAGCTAATATCAGTCAATACAATAAGTTTACTAACAATTGCTTGTGACTTGGACACACCGGATACTGTTAAGCATGTGCTATACAGGCAATCAATCTAGCATTTAATGACTTTCAGCCAAGTCAAAATGATTTTTCAATAAAATATATCGATTCATATCTTGATAATTTTCACCATCATACATGTCCTGAATATCAGTTGCTACAAAATGAAAACCTGCATTTTTAGCAACTTTATTACTAGCAATATTTCTTACGTCTGCAATAATCGTGAGTTTATTCAATTCTAAAATTTCAAATGCATAATGACATATAAACACAACACTTTCCGTCGCAATTCGCTTACCTGTATATCCTTTCGCCATCCAATAACCTATTTCTGCTTTTTTATTTTTTAAATCGATTTTATGTAAATCTATTGTGCCAATCAATTCATCTTCATAATAGATTAGAAATAATTGACCTTTACTTTCAGCTTGATGTTGTATCATCATTTTTAAATATGATTTTTCCGCATCTACAGTGAGATCTTCAGTAATGAAATCTAAAAATCGTGATAAATGCGTAAAATTTTCTTGAATGGTTTCAAATAATGATTCAGCCATTTTAAGATCTGGTGGTCTTAATGAAACGTTCGGCAGTATTTCTATAAACGGTCTATATTGCATTGTCTCACCTTCTTTAATTATGTCTTATATCATATCTTATTTGTAATTTCTGAATATTTCAACATTTTAATGATTAGACATAAAAAATAGGAGTGCCTCAGATATCTAATTAATACTTTAATATCTGAGACTACTCCTAATAACATGAAGTTCAAGTTAGCTAAATGACTTAGCAAATTATTACTTAATAACCTATTATTAAGGCAATAGACATACCAATACAACATATGATTACCCATACTAAAATTAATTTCCAAGCAAATTTAAGCCACTGAGTATAAGATATCTTTCCAACAGCTAAAGCACCCATTAAAATTGCAGAAGTTGGAAATAAGACATTACTGATTGAATCTCCATATTGAAACGCAAGTACAGTAATTTGTCTATTGATATGTAATAAGTCAGAGATTGGTACCATTAATGGCATAGTAGTTAATGCTTGTCCAGAACCTGATGGTATAAAGAAATTCAAAAAGAATTGTAAGATAAACATCGCGATGATAACTGCCGAGGAAGGTACATCTGTAAGCAAGGTTGTCATACCATGTACGATGGTATCTATTACTTGGCCATTTTCTAAAATGACAATAATACCTTTAGCAAAGCCAACAATCATTGCGCCAAACAAAATATCTTTCATACCTTCTATCATGGCTTCAAATGTACCGTTGACGCCCAATCCTCCTATGACACCTGCAAGTAAACCTGCCAATAAGAAGTTAGCACTCATCTCGTTAAAGGACCAACCATAATTAAAAATACCAAACACATTTAATACGATCGCTGCAACAATGAGTAGTAAACCAACTTTCTGTCGCTTCGTAAAACGTGGCGTATCCATCGCTTCCGTAGATTGTCCTTCAACTTTTTCCAGTTCGTATACAATACTTTTCGACATATCTTGTTTCACTTTACGTGCATATATCATCACTGTTGTAATAGCTGCCAACAAGATAAAGATATAAATAATCGAACGCAACCCCCAACCTGAAAATAATGGTAACTCCGCTACAGATTGTGCAACACCTACAGTAAATGGGTTTAACATACCACCAATAAAGCCACTTGCTGCTCCAAGTATAACCATTGCTGCTCCAGTCAACGCATCATATCCTAATGTTCTTGCTATAATAATTCCAATAGGAACAAAGATAATCGTTTCTTCTGCTAATCCAATTGAAAAACCTAATATAGAAAATATCGTCATAGTCAATGGAATCATTAGTACTTTATAAGATCCTAATGTGTTCATTGCTTTATTCACACCATTTTCAAATGCGCCTGTTTTATGGACAATACCAAATGCGCCACCCACTAAGAAAATGTAAAATATAATTTCAGCGCCACTCTGTAATCCTTCTGGAATTGCTCGAAATATATCAAAAAACGAAACGCCATGTTGTGACACTTCTTGATATGAACCAGATATAACTAATGTTTGTCCATCTTTTTTTTCACGTGCATATTCCCCAGCTGGTATTAAATATGTAAGTAAACTTGCCACAACAATGATAAATAATAACAATGCATATGTATGTGGTGTTTTAAATGTTATCTTTTTAAAAATTGATTTGAACATTTTAAATATCCCCCATTAAATGGTTTTTAATTGAAAAAAATCATAATCTAAAAAATAACCTGATCAATCAATTTAATAAATTACTGTTATAATAATACACTTTATAGATATTATGCTGAATTTTCAATCTATTTTTAAATATCTTTAACTAAATCATAAAATATTATGATTTTGAACATGCATGCTTGCCTGGGGATATGATTCGAGCCTGTAGTCTCTCGTTCATATCTTTTCCCTAGGCGTCAGCACGTTACAAAATCACGATGGGAGATATTTAGTACAAATGAAAAATATTTTGACTTAAATCCATTCAAGCTAATCATTTCATGTTGCAGCTATTTTATATCTTTTAAAATATTATGATTTTAAACGTGCATGCTTGCCTGAGATATGATTCGAGTCTGTAGTCTCTCGCTCATATCATTCCTCTAGATTTCAGCACACTATGACATCATTTTAATTTATTAGGTTTCGATTCAAGACGAACGTGATGCAAAACTTCACAAAGCAAAGAAAACGCCAATTTCTATAATATTTCAATAGAAATTGGCGTTTATTTTTAGTCAGAGAAATTAAAGTCTCTAATTTTTTACTTATATCAACTTAGAAGAAACGTTTAACAGCTGTTGACATTGGAGGAATTTCATCTAAATCTAATTTTTTATCTTCAGTAATAGATCTGTATGCCCATTTACCGTAATTAATTGCTTCGTCTTTAACAATTTTACCAGGTAATGGCGCAGCATTTGGATCAACATAAACGTTGACAATTGTTGGTCTATCTTGAGCCATTGCTTCTTCTACAACTTCATCAATTCTATTAGGATCTTTAAGTGTATAACCAACGCCACCGCAACTTTCCGCAAATTGTGCTAAGTCTATATCAGTGAAGTTGATTGCATATTCTAATTCACCAGCAGCTTGTTGTTCATATTTAATGAATGATAGTTCTTGGTTATTTAAAACAAATATAGTCATTGGTAAATCATATTGTACTGCTGTTGCAAAGTCTTGCATTACCATTTCAAACGCACCATCGCCTGCTATACCCACTACTTGACGGTTAGGGTAAGCACGTTTTGCTGCTAATGCACCTGGTAATGCACAGCCCATCGTACCTAACCAACTAGAAACGATGAATTTATTATTCACTGTTAGATCTAAATAACGTGTTGACCATACAGTAGATGTACCTACATCGATTGAGAAAATCGCGTCATCTGTTCTCACTTGGTTGATTGCATCTATTAGACGTTCTGGACGGATTGGTGAACTTTCATCTGCTTTATCTTTATCCATCCAAGAATCCCAAGTTGCTTTTCTTTCTAATGTTTTATTTAAGAAATCACGATTTTTCACGTGTTTGGCACTATCTGTTAATTGTTGCAATGCTAATTTACTATCACCAATTATACCTGCATTCACGTCGAAACGATGTCCAATATTTTCTGGATTTGTATCGATTTGAATTGCTTTGATATTTTTCTTAGGTAAATAGTCAACATAAGGATAGTTTGTACCTACCATTATTAGTAAATCAGCGTCTTGAATCGTTTGATAAGACACTTTAGTACCAATTTTACCTAAGTTACCCAAATTATATGGGTGAGCATCTGCTAAGATACCTTTAGCAGGTAAAGTAATGATTGACGGAATTTTAACCGCTTCAATAAATTCTTGCACTTCGTCTTTAGCATGTTTAGCACCAGTACCGATAATCATAACCGGACGTTTACTTTTATTAATAAGCTTAGTGGCTTTTTTAATGCTACGTGGTTTTGGTGCAACACGTGTTGGTGGTGCAGTGTCCACTGGTGTATTTGTTGTATCTTTCACTTTGTTTGTCAATAGGTTATTTGGCAGAATTAAGACTGCAACACCTTTTTTCTCATAAGCCGTACGGATTGCTTCATTAACAATGCCGAATATATCTTTATCATTCTCAGAGATTTGACGGTTATAAACAGCTACATCGTCTACCATTTTGCTAATATCTGTTTCTTGGAATGCTTTTGTTCCTAAAGCTGTACTATCTGTTTGTCCTGCTAAAATAAGTTGAGGAACATTATCCATTTTCGCATCATACATACCATTAAGTAAGTGAACGACCCCTGGACCACCGATACTTAATGCAACTCCAATTTTACCAGTCAATTTTGTATGACTTGCAGCTGCTAAACTTGCTACTTCTTCATGACGTACATGAACAAATTCAATATTATCTCTTTCAGTTCTTAAACTATCTACTACCGCATCTATAGAATCTCCTGGGATACCATATAAGTGGTCTATCTCCCATGCTTGTAATGCTTTTACTAATGCTTCATTTGCTTTAATTTTTGCCATTGTAAAAATTGCTCCTTCCAAATTTTAACGATTTATTTTTACCCTAAAATAGTTAATACTGTGTTTTAACACTACGCTTAATATAAAAAGATTATGAGTATCGGGAGAACGATTGAACTTAATAATGCAGTCAAGATCATACCAATTGAACTAAACGCACCTGCTTCTAAATCAATATCAAGTGCTTGAGCTGTACCAAAAGCATGTGATGCGTTACCAAATGTTAAACCTTTTGCAATAGAAGTTTTAAATCTTCCAAATTTAATCAAATACGCACCTAAAATGCTCCCGATTAAACCAGTTGCTACGATAAATAACACTGCTATTGCATCCACACCACCCATTTGGTGAGATACTTGAATACCTACAGCAGCTGTAATTGATCTTGGTAACATCGTAACAATAACTTCTTTTGAATAACCAAACATTTTTAATATGACATAAACAAATGCAAAGTTCAAAATTACTGCTGTAATCACACTACTAAATATAATTTTACCATTAGCTAATATTTTATGACGATTTTGATATAGTGGATACGCTAATGTTACCACTGTACAATTCAACAGTTGGTGTATCCACTTTCCACCGACCATATATTGTTTATAATCTAAGTTAAATAACAATAATACAACGATAATTCCAATTGATGATATAAGTGCAGGGTTTAAAAATGGGCTCCGGTATTGAAACTGTAATTTTTTTGCTCCAACGTACATAAAAACTGTCAGTAGAATCATTAACAATGCTTTTAGAAGTACCATCTAATCTTGACCATTCCCGTATTGTTCAGCTTTAACCATTTTTTCAGCAATAAACCCTGAAATTAAAGCAACACAACATGTGCCTAGAACAATCATGATAAAGAATAAAATAAAATTAAAATTGATCATATTAGCGACATCCATAATACCTACGACAGATGGAACAAAGAAAAATACCATGGTAGCTAAGAAAAATTTAGAGCCTTCTTCTACCCATTTTGTTGGAATAATTTTAAATTGTAGTAATAAGAAAAATAATATTAATCCAACGATACTACCTGCAATCGGAATATCAAAAATCATTTGAATTTTATTACCAATAAAAGTAATACCCATAATAATTAATGCTTGAAACATAATTTTGATTATCTTTAGCGCTACCTGCAATACTCATCACCCTTTTTATTACTTTTGAACTGCTGACTATTTTTAACTACTTTGTTGATTACATGACTAAGTATAACGCGCCATTAAATATAATAAAAATATTGTTTTTTCATAATACCAATTACTTTTTTCTATGAAAGCGATTTTACATATTCCAATTAGCTATAGTTAATAAAACAAATCAACTATTTTACTATGTGTCCTTTTCAAATGATTTCATAGCATAGCTTTTACAACTAAAAATAGTGGGAACAGTATTGGAATCAAAACATCCGTTTGATTGCGCAATCTACTCCCACCAATCCCTAAAATTACTCTACGCTATGGTTGAAATTTCTATTATTAACACACAATTGATTCAATCGTTTTATTCAAATGTTGTTTCATTATCACATAATATGAATACTAACCTACGTCTTTATAAACGTTGTTTCATAAAATCTATCCATTGTCTGGTTGCATAACTTAAATATTTATCTCGTTTCCATATCACACCTAATTCCCAACTCATGCCTGGATCCTCAAGTGTTATATTTTTAAAGTCACTGTTTAATAATCCCACTATATTCTCTGGTAAAATACTTACACCTAAATGAGCATTTAAAAGATTTTCAATAAAGTTCCATTGTGAAATCTTGGATATTGTATTAGGTATATAACCTGCATTTTTTGCCGCTTCGATAATCTTATCATTCAAGTAAAAATCTTCATTAAAAAGTATAAAATCTTCGTCTTTTAGCATGCTCATTTTCACTTGTTGATATTGAGCAAGACGATGTTCTTTATTCAAAACTAATTTCAACTCTTCTTGATATAATGGCAAGGAATGGAAAATAGATTGGTCTACTGGTAATGTTGTAATTCCTATATCTATTTCATCATTAATTAATTGATGTTCAATCATTTTGCCACCGTTTTCCACTAAGTTATACGTTACATTAGGATACTGCTGATGGAATTCACCTAAAATATGAATAAACTTATTCATATTCATGACTGCAGACAAACCAATGCTAATATGACCTGTTTCTAAACCTAATAAACTATTAATTTCTTTAGGCAGATCTTTGTATAATGATAAGATTTCTTTACTTTTATGATAAAAAACTGAGCCAGCATCCGTTAGGACAAGTTGACGTTTGCTTCGATCAAACAATGGCATATTCAATTCTTTTTCAATGTCTTTAATTGCTTTACTTATCGTTGGCTGAGCGATATACAATGATTTAGATGCATTTGTCATACCTTGTTGGTTTACTACTTCTACAAAATACTTCATATGTTTAATATCCATATGCGTGCTCCTCTATACTTAACTTCAATGTGTATATCCTAGTATACGGTTATATACTATTTTTTCAATCTTTTTAGTTTATGCATTATTTAATGTATTGAAATGATTAGGACTATTGAAAAATCATCCTGATATGTATAATCAATTTCTATGCTCATTTTCACTATAAAAAAGAGAAACCAAATATCACACTTGATTTCTCCTCTTTTTATAGTAAATGATAGAATTTCATAAACTCCGCTAAATTAAGCTAAGTTAGCATTGTCTGTATTTCCTTCATCTGAATCTTTTAATTTAATTATTTTAAACCCAATAAATCCAAAAATAACTGAAATTATAGGAACTGTATAATTCACAATAGCAAATGGTGCATATTCCATTACCGATACGCCTAACGTAGATGCGATAAATACACCACATGTATTCCAAGGTACGAATACTGAAGTTAATGTTCCACCATCTTCTAATGCCCTAGATAGATTCTTAGGATGTAAGCCTTTGTCTTTAAAAGCACTCGCATACATTCTAGAAGGTACAATAATAGATATGTATTGTTCTGAACATGTAAAGTTAGTGCCGATACAAGAAATAATCACTGATGCAATCAATGAACCAGTTGTTCTCGCTACTTTTAAAATCACCGAAATTAATGCAGATAGCATACCCGAATATTCCAATACGCCACCAAAAGTCATCGCTACTAAAGTCAATGAAATCGTATAAAACATTGATTCTAAACCGCCACGATTAAACAGTTCATCTACAAGTTTATTACCTGATTCAATCGTATATCCTGTTTGCAAAGCAGTCAGCGCTTCCGTTATGCTTCCACCTTGCACAAAAATTTGAGCAAAAAATCCAAATATAATGCCGACACAAATTGCTGGAATAGCTGGAACTTTGAACGTTACTAATACAATAACTACTAAAGGTACTAACAACAACCATGGTGTAATCACAAAATTATCTTGCATAGTGTTAAGAATTGCATCGATACGCTTCGTATCAAAATTTTTATTACCATACTGCATACCAATAAAGAAAAATGCAATTAACGCAATAATCACAGCTGGGATTGTGGTATAGAACATATGTTTAATATGCTCAAATAATTCAACACCAGATAATCCTGAAGCAAGATTTGTCGTATCTGATAATGGGCTCATCTTATCACCAAAATAAGCACCACAAATGACTGCACCAGCGACCATGCCTGGAGAAATACCCATGCTAACACCAATACCCATTGATGCAACACCAACAGTAGCCATTGTCGACCAACTACTACCGATAGCTAACGCTACGACACCACATAATATAACTACAACTGCTAAAAAATAACGAGGGTCTATTAACTGAAGCCCATAAAATATCATTGTTGCTACGACACCGCTACCAATCCATGAGCCAATAACTAAACCTACAAGTATAATAATAACAATCGCTGGCAAAGCATGCCGTATGCCCTTGTACATCATTTCTTCTACTTCACTAAATTCATATCCATGCAACATAGTCACAATGATAGCGACCGCAGTACCAATCATTAGAGGAATATGAGGTTCTTTTTCTAATACAGCCACAGTTATTAACATCGTAATAATCATAATTGACAATGTAACGACTGCCGACGTAACACCTAGTGGCTTCTTTAAATCATGTTTTTCTTCGTTATGCTTATCTTTTGGCTTTAAAATAACAAACACCTACCTTTGTTAATTTATATCATACTTAAAAATGTATGCGCTTTCAATAGTGTATTTATAAATTTTTAATGAATTTTATCTCAATTAATTTATTGTTATACTTAAAATCAGCGTCATTACTCGACTTACTCTCCTGTCTGTAAACTTCAAATAATGATTTAAATGCTTTGATTTTTACAACAATAAAATATAAATGCGATTAACAAAGGTGGTATATACTAAAAAAGTCTAGACGACATTGCTTCGTCCTAGACTTTTTCATATTGTCTGTAATTGAGTTAGTAGTGCTTATGCATGAAGTGAAGTTCAGGTAATCATTTTATACTTTCTTCAATATTCGTCATCTTTGCCAAGCTGAGATGACGAAATTATTTTAATAAAATTAGATTTCTATCCGCGCTCTAAAGCATTTTTATGAGGCATATTTACTGAAATTGATAGCTATGATGACCTTTTGCAAAGCCTTTCGCCGTATAAATCCAAGAACCTCCGCCTTGTTCAATATCATTAGCACAAATCACTAACTGATCCGTCCCTGGGATAAATGCTGGATGGGTTGAACGAAGCATATGCCCTTGATCACGACCCGGGATTAAAATTTGTCCAATAGGATAACCTTTTTTATTAAACACTAATACTCTGCCCTGTCCATACATTGCTACGTATAAATTATCATCACTGTCTATACAACATGAATCTGGCCCTTCGTGTCCAGTAAAATGGTAAGGTATAGAAGCGCCAAATGGTGCAATGGTTACACCGTCTTCTAGTAAATCAATACGATGTAATCGGTTCGCATTTGTTTCAGTTACCCAAAGTGTTTTTTCGTCAGTACTTAAAGCTACGCCATTGGCAACAGCTAAATTTTGAAGCACAGGTGTTATGGATTTATAATCTGGCGCAACATAATATACGCCACCTTTAAGATTCGTAGAGTATCCTCTAAAATCAGTAAAATAAAATCCACCTTTACTATCAAACACTAAATCATCTACACAATATTCTGTGTCAATGTCTGACACAATCGTCTCTTCTGCTTCTCCCTCAGCATTAACTGCAAACACGCCGCCTGAACGCTCAAAGTCACCCAAATAACAAACAAATAATCTTCCATCCTTGTGGATTTTAACAGCTGCAGGATTTTCTTTATGTGATGTAAAAAGCTGAGTTACTTTTTTGTCTGGCAAAGTCACATGAAAAACAGTTCCCCCAAACACTTCGCAAAGTGTTAAATCACCATTTCTATCAAAGCATAAACCTTCTAATTGTAATCCTTCATCTGAAATTTCCAACCAAGGTTCTGCAGTTATTGTTTGTAGACTTTGTTCCGATGCTAAAATTGGCACCACAGAATGATTCTTGTGATCATATGATAATGCCGGTAGATTATTCCCCATCATACTCCCTCTTTTCTTTTAATCTTTTCTTTCGAGCTTGTAATTTATATTATATGGAACTCAAATCACAAAATAAAATATTTATATTTTAATTCAAAGTCATTTATTGCGCAAAAAGACGGAGTAATGAAAACAATGAGTCATTACTCCGTCAATCATATTAAATATTTTAAAGTCTCAATGATACCTATCAAAAATATAATTCAATCGCTAATATGCTTCTCTAATTTGATTGAGAATCTGTTCTGCCATAGCTGCATTTGCGCTCGGTTTTTCTTTTAACAGTTCAGCGACTCTAGCGATTTCATCACCTTGCGCACCCACAACAATTGCTAATGATTTATATTGTAAACTCATATGACCTTTTTGAATACCTTCCGAAACCAGTGCACGACATGCTGCAAAGTTTTGAGCTAAACCAACTGCAGCTACAACATGACCAAGTTCTTGTGCTGAATCAACTTTCATTAAATCTAAAGCAGCTCGAGCAATAGGTAAGACACGTGTACCTCCACCAACTGTTGCCAGTGTCATTGGCACCTCAATCGTACCAATTAATTTTTGGCGTGTTACATCATATTGCCAAGTAGCTATACCTCGATACTGTCCATCTTTACTCGCATATGCGTGAGCACTAGCTTCAGCACCACGCGTATCATTACCTGTAGCTAAGACAACTGCGTGAATGCCATTCATCACACCCTTGTTATGCGTCGCTGCACGATGAATATCTACTTGCGCTAACACAGATGCTCTTTCCATTCTACGTGCTACTTCGGCACCGTCACGTCCACCTTTGGATAGTGATTGAATATCTATCTCACCTTGTACTTTAACAACAGAAGCAGTGGCGTGATTAGATAGAATACTCATTAATATATCTACATCTTCAAGTTCCGTTTTTAAATATGCAGAAATCCCCTCTAATATTGTATTTAACATGTTAGCACCCATTGCATCTTTTGTATCTACAAATACTTTGAGCGATAATAATTCCGCTTCTGGAAAAGTATCTATTTCAATTCGACGGTAACCGCCACCTCTTTCAATAATACTAGGATAAGACTCATCTGCAATTTGCTTAATCTTCGGCTCAAGATCTTTAATATTTTGAGATAAACGTTGTGTATCCTTTACGTTATCAAAAACAATTTGTCCAATCATTAATCGCTCACTAGCTACGACATGAAACCCACCTGTTTCGTTGACTAACTTTGCACCATAGCTTGCAGCTGCAACAACAGAGGGTTCTTCAACCATCATTGGAACAACATATGATTTGTCGTCTACAATAATTTCAGGTAGTAACCCGACAGGCAACGCACCTTGACCAATCACATTTTCAATTAAACTGTTGGCAATTTCTTCTGGAATTAAAGGATGTGTTAATAACATATCGTGATTATCTTTATTCAACCAACCATAATCAAGTAGACAATCTAACTTCTCCTCACGTGATAAATGGCGAAAATCTTTACCTAAAGGTAACATTAGGCATCCCCCTTTTCTACATATAATGCGATACCTAAACCGCCACCAATACATGCAGTTGCAATCCCGTTTCGTTTATTTTCTTGTGATAAGATATTTACTAAAGTAGTCACCAATCGTGTACCACTTGCACCTATTGGATGACCTAAAGCAATGGCACCACCATATAAGTTAAGCTTATCAGGATGTATCTCTAAATTGTTTTTAACCGGTATACTTTGAGCAGCAAATGCTTCTGTCATTTCCACAACGTCAATATCATCCATGTCTTTCTTGGATTTTGTTAATAATTCCGTCACTGCATGATACGGCGCGTACCCCATATAGGTAGGATCACAGCCAATTTCCGCGTGTTCACCTAATGTTGCAATAATTTCAAAGCCTTCTTGCCTTGCATAATCCGCATCCATCAAAATAATTGTTGATGCGCCATCATTGATACTTGAAGCATTCCCACCTGTGACAGTGCCATCTTCTTTAAATATTGTTTTTAAAGTACTTAATTTTTCAATACTACTATTGCCACGAATGCCTTCATCTACCGTCATTAATTCGCCTTCATTATCTGTTAATGTAACAATTTCATTATCAAATTTACCTGCTTCTGAAGCTTGCGCTGCTTTATGTTGTGAATCGTTCGCAAACGCATCTTGTTGTTCTCGTGTGACATTATATTTTTCCGCTATTTTCTCTGCTGTAACACGCATTGGTACATTTAGAAATGCATCAGTTAAGCCGTCATGCATAAAACTTTCAACTGATGTTGCTTCTTCATCAAATAGTATTTTGGGCGCATTTGTCATACTTTCAATACCTCCAACAGCTACTACTTTTGCTTCTCCTAATTGGATTTGTTGCTTGCCAAGTATGATAGATTTTAACCCAGAACCACAAACTTCGTTAATCGTCATCGCAGGTGTTGTATTAGGCACACCAGCATTGATACTAACTTGTCGTGCAGGATTTTGGCCACTTCCAGCCTGAAGTACATTGCCATAAATGACTTGCTCTATCATTTCAGGTTTGAGATTAATGGCTGACATAGCAGCCTCTAACGTTTTTGTACCTAATTCTACTGCAGTATAATTACTTAATTTACCTCTGAATTTTCCTATAGGTGTCCGCTTGGCACTTACGATTGCTATCTTTTTCATTATTATTCTCCTTTTGAGCATATTGTAAATAATTGTCTTTTATACATATGATTTGATATGATACAATTGCTTATTTATTAAAAGAAAGGTGTCGATACACTTTATGACAGTTGGTATTGATCAAATCAATTTTTATGTTCCAAATTTTTATGTAGACATGGCTAAACTTGCCGAATCTCGTCAAGTTGACCCAAATAAATTTCTTATTGGCATTGGGCAAAATGAAATGGCAGTTAGCCCAATGAGCCAAGATATTGTAACTATGGGTGCCAATGCTGCCAAAGAAATCATCACTGAAGATGATAAAAAACAAATTAGTATGGTTATTGTTGCTACTGAATCTGCTATAGATTCTGCTAAAGCATCTGCGGTTCAAATACATAATCTATTAGGTATTCAACCATTCGCGCGTTGTATTGAAATGAAAGAAGCTTGTTACGCTGCTACGCCTGCTATTCAATTAGCGAAAGATTATATTGCCAGCCGCCCTAACGAAAAAGTTTTAGTTATTGCTAGTGATACTGCTCGCTATGGTCTAGAATCTGGCGGTGAGCCAACGCAAGGCGCAGGTGCAGTTGCTATGATGATAACACAAAACCCACGTATTCTTGAACTAAATGATGACGCAGTCGCATTTACAGAAGATGTATACGATTTTTGGCGTCCAAGTGGACAACCGTACCCGTTAGTGGATGGTGCATTATCAAAAGATGCCTATATCCACTCATTCCAAGAAAGTTGGAATGAATATGCACGTAGATATAATACTACATTAGATACATTTAAATCATTATGTTTCCACGTACCATTTACTAAAATGGGTAAAAAAGCACTCGATTCTATCTTAACAGAAGATATCAACACAGAAACTAAAGAACGATTAACTACAGGGTATGACGCAGCAACTTATTACAATCGTTATGTAGGTAATATTTATACTGGGTCATTGTACTTAAGTCTAATTTCATTGTTAGAAACACATACTGAATTAAACGCTGGTGATACAATTGGTTTGTTCAGCTATGGTTCAGGTTCTGTTGGTGAATTCTTTAGTGGTAAATTAGTCGAAGGCTATCAAGATGCACTTGATATAGAAAAACATAAAGATCTATTAAATCATCGTACAGAAATCTCTGTTGACACATATGAAACATTTTTCAAACGTTTCGACAACCTTGAATTTGATCATGATATAGAGTTAGCAAATGAAACAAAAGGTATTTTCTATCTCGAAAGCATCAGTGATCATATTCGTAATTATAATACATTAAATTAAGTTTCAATTCACTTAATCTTACCTCACTTCATTTAGTATGATTGGTGACATAGAAAATAGTATATGTATCTAAAAAACTTTATCTAAAATCGAAGGTTAAATACAATTCCAAATATTCAAGCCCGTAAATGAATTTTTTGATATTCAATTACGGGTTTTTTTATATAAAATAAAGAGGATGACTTTTACTTCACTTACATAAAAGCCATCCTCTTTTATTATGTTAAACACATTATGATTAGATTACCTATGAGATTTAACCACGGTTCGTTTCGTCTAAATCTTGCGTTTCAATATCTCTTTTGGGTTGTAACGATAACCCTAAATATTTACGTTCTTCATTTCCATCTTTATATAAGGAAATCATCATTAAGATAACTACAAAACTAAACGGTAATGCTGAAATAATTGCCGCAGATTGCAGTGCATCTAATCCAGTGTCACCACCAGCCAATAATAGTACGTACGCGATAGCTGCTAATGCAAGTCCCCAGACAATTTTTATAAATCCTGACGGATTCAATGTACCATATGCAGTTTGCATACCTAAAACAAAGGTTGCAGAGTCTGCAGAAGTGATAAAGAATGAAGCGATTAATGCTAACGCAATAATTGATAGTATAAATCCAAATGGCAACTCGTTAAATATACCGAATAATTGCGTTTCTGGTGGCATTTTAAATATCTCGCTATGAGATTGCCCTACGTCTATACCAGTTACACCAAATGCACTAAACCAAATAATACTAATCACAACTGGTACACCTAATACGGCAATTACAAATTCGCGAATACTACGACCTTTAGAGATTCTCGCAATAAATATACCAACAAATGGACTCCAGCTCATCCACCAGCCCCAATAATAAATTGTCCAGCTTTTCAACCACTCAGCTTTTTGTTCATTTAATGGTGCCACGTCTAAACTATTAAAAATAAGTGAATTAAGGTAATCACCAGTACCACTTGTCATCATATTTAATATCAGTACGGTTGGTCCTACAATAAAAATAACAATAAGTAATAATGCTGCTAAAAACATATTTAAATTACTTAAATATTGGATACCTTTACTCAAGCCACTCCACGCACTATATAAAAATAACACTGTAACTACAGCAATAATAATTCCTTGAACAACAGCATTATTCGGCACACCAAATAAATAATTTAAACCACCGTTTATTTGTATTGCGCCTACACCTAAAGAAACTGCTACACCAATAATAGTAGCAAACACCGCTAAAACATCTACTACGACACCAATTGGGCCATCCACTCTATCGCCCAACACTGGTCTTAGCGTTCTAGAAATTAAGCCATTTTCTCCTTTACGAAATTGAGAATATGCCAAGCCTAATGCCACTACACCGTATACTGCCCAAGGATGAAATCCATAATCAATAAATGAGGACCTAAAGGCTTGTGCCATTGCTTCCTTTGTTTCAGGATCTGCTGTTGGCGGCGCTAAATAATGTGATATCGGTTCTGAAGAACCATAAAATACGAGACCTATGCCCATACCTGCACTGAATAACATCGCTAACCAAGATACCGTGTGAAATTCCGGTTTATCTGTTGGTTTACCTAATTTCAATTTCCCAATAGGGCTGAAGACTAAAAATACACAAAAACCTAAAATTACTGTATACAGTAACATATAATACCAGCCAAACGTTTTTGTTACCCAAGAAGAAATAACGCCAGTAATTTCTCCAAATTTAGCTGGAAAGATAGCTCCAATAACTACTAATAAGCCTACGACTAGTGCTGAATAGATAAACACACTAGAAAACGACTTTTTTGTATTATCCAAATTTTCCACCCCTCTAATAATAATAAAAAGACGTTTTATAGGATAACACACTGAGTAAGAGAAACAACTTTATATTTTTAGGAAATTTTATTGATAAAAAATACAAAATGTATAAAATAATAATATTTACTTACAATAATTTTCAGTCAGGAAACTATGTTATATTTACGGTTTTGTACTATGTTTCGGTCTATAAAGTGTTTGCATATCTACTTTTTCCAGTTTCAATAACTCAATTTTAGTATCAATGCCACCACCGTAACCAGTAAGACTACCGTTTTTGCCAACTACTCTATGACATGGAATTATAATAGAAATCGGGTTTGTGCCAACAGCACCACCCACTGCTTGTGAAGACATATTTGGTTTATTTCTTTTAATACCTATTTCTTTAGCAATATCACCATAAGTGACAGTCTCTCCATATGGTATTTTCAATAAAACATCCCAAACTTGCTCCCTGAATTCGGTTCCTATAGTTTTTAGTGCAAAATCTATTTTAGGATTATTTCCAGAAAAATATTTATCAAGCCAAATAATCGCTTTTTCAAAAATTGGTAAGTCTGCTTCTGTTAACGATTCATCATAATTTGATTCAAAATCATCATGTTTAGGTAACCACAATCCTGTAATTGCTTCGCCATCCGACGTTAGTGCAACCCGACCAATTGGTGATTCATAATATGTCTTATAGTGCATCGTATCACTTCTTTCTAGTATATTTTGTAATTATCATAATCCTTTTAAATTTTAATGTAAAATAGATCTTGATACTTCTTCATAATAGAAAGCCCTCGTAAGTAAATACATAGCTTCTTAGTTACTGCGTACCAAAAAGCGCAATTACTACATTGGACTCAATTTACCATGATATATTTATTTCCACCTGACCACTCAATTCACTTGCTTTATGATAAATGACAAGAGAAAAATCTAATTTTATGCAAATAAATTTCGTCGTCCTATACCAACAAAGATGACTAGTATTTAAAAAATTTAAAATGATGACCCGAGCTGAAGTTCATTCATAAGCCCTATTAATTCAATAAATTGAGTAGTGGCGTTAATTTTCACTTAAACCATCTACTGACAATATAAATGAGCCTGGAACAAATCAATGATGTCCCAGACTCAACGTAACTATGAATAAAAGAAATGTCTTCACTATTTAACTTTCCGTGTTGGTATAACGATTGCACTTGCTAAAACACCACATAATACTAAACAAGTCCCTACTATGAAGCCTACACCTGCAGCAATATGCATGTTTTGACCACTCTGAATAATACCAGTAAAAATAGAAGTCATAATTGCAATACCAAATGCACCACCTAATGTAGAGCCCATTTTAAAAATACCTGAAGCGACACCAACTTTTTCTGGTGGTGTCGTGGAAACCGCTGTACTTAAAGCTGGTGTAGCAAATAATCCTGTACCACCACCAAAAAACACAGCGCCAATTAGCGCTACAACAACATAAATAGCAGTATCAAAAAATGTCAAACTAAACATTAATACACCTAAACCAGTAAATATTGGTCCAATAATCATCGCACGTTTGGCACCAAATCTTTTTATACTTTTCTCACCTAAGCGAATGACAAGCAATAACGAAATTAAATAAGGCAATGTTAACAATCCTGCTTGGAAAGCTGTTAATTTCAAACCACTTTGTACGTACATATTTAATAAGGCAATTACTCCAACGCCAGTATTTAATAAGAAATTAGCTAAAACAGCACCAATATAAGGTCTATTTTTAAATAAATCTAAATCAATAAATGGCACCTTTTTGACTCGTTCTACTTTAAAAAATATGTATATACAAATTAAAAATATGACAAATAACATTACTGTTACACCATTTAGCCATCCTATTTTATAACCCTGTGTAATTACAAAGCTAATACTACCAATCATAATAATAAAAATAATTAAACCTATATAATCAAATGGGCTCGCTTCCGCTTTATTAATGCGACTTTCTGGTAATTCACGCAATAAAACTAAAGCCAAGATTGATAATATAATCGATAATATGAAAATGGATTGCCAAAAAATAAATGTAGCCATTGCACCTGCAAAAAAGGAAGATAAGCCAGTACCACCAAATGCACCGATTGACCAAAAACTGAGTGCTTTTTGTCTATCATCTCCATTAAAAAAGTCATTCACTATAGATATTGTGGCTGGCATGATAATCGCTGCAGAAAAGCCCTGTACAATTCTACCAAGTAGTAGCATCACAATATTTCCAGAAACAATCAACATCAGCGAACCGATAATACTCAACACTAAAGCAATTCTAGTTAATTTCACTTTACCAAATTTATCTGATATATTCCCAGCCACTACCATAAATACACCTGTCACAAATGATGTTAAACTCACTGAAATATTTACGATATCTGGACTCGCATCAAAAGTGGTTTGTATTTTAGGCCCAATATTCAAAAAAGATTGAGCAAATAACCAATAAGTTAATATAGATAAAACAATACCAGTTAACAACATGCTACCTGAGACTTTTTCTGTCTTCATTGTCATAAAAACATCCCCTATTTCAAATAATGATAATGATGAATCCATTCGTTCATCATTTTATAAATTTGAATACTATAATGAGTTATAATACAATTTATAAAAATTCATATACCTAAAATATTATCACTATTTTATAGAAAATTGGGATGTTACCCTCTAATTATTATGAATTTTCTGATAATTAAATTTAAAAAACTTAATTTTTTCTTAAAATTGACAATATCAAAATAATTTTTTGATCGCTTTAGCAAAATATCTTTTGAAGTACGTTACATTGTGTTGGCCTCTTTTATTGGTAGTATAATAGAGTGATGCCTTCTCAGAAATCATTAATTCACTTAATATATCTACAGCTAATTCTGTTTGAACAGACATTTCTTGTTTAATGCTAAGCTGTTGCTGTCCTTCAAGCTCCCCTACATACCAATAAATTTGTTTGTCCTCTTTAATAATCGTTTGTTGTTTCATAAATGCCACAAATCCTGGATACCATACTGAAGGTGATATTAATATATAACGGCCAAAACTTTCTGGACTTTTAAATAATGTATACAAAGAAAGTAATCCGCCTAATGAAGCACCAGCTATACCGATATCTTCAGTTCTTTGAGATATATTAAAACATTTTCTTAAATAAGGAAGCAAATGCTTAGTCATCCATAAAATATAAGCATCTGCTTCCCCTCTATAATTAATCCCATCTACGACTGCTCCCCATGGGCTATATTCCTGATTTCTATTGTTGGGAAGCACTCCGACAAATATAATATCTCGCTCAACATCTTTAAATAACGCGTCTCCATCTTGCACTAATATCAGCGGATAGCCATTTTCTTTCTTTTCATCATATGCTTTGGGCAATTTCACAAAAATCACATGTTGTTGAAAATGAATCTTAAATGTTTTAACATTCATTTTAATCACCACCTTCTTAGCAGTTCAAAAACACCACGCTTTAACTAGAGAAATTAAATAATTTTATTTTATTTTTTTTAGCATACTCTAATGCTAAAATTTCTAAAATATTGATAAAAGCTAAATTATCTTTAACTTTAATATATTGAAACTTTAACTTTTTTTCATTTGCTTTAATGTTTTTCATTTCCGCTTCATCTAAACCATGATGTTCTATATAAGCCTTTCTAAATTTTGTAGTTCCAGTGTCTGAAGCTGAATTAAATTGTCCTAATTTATCATATAAATCTTTTTGCGTAAATTTAAAACCAGTCATAAATCCACCAGCTTGTCCTACAAATATTGGTGTTTTATTTTCAAAAATCACAAAAACACCTTTTTGTTCTGCAACTTTACTTCTACTTTCATTATCAAAAGCAAGCGCATTTGCTTTATCATACTTAAATAATTTTTTTAATTGCTTATTATAGTCTTCTAACAAGGTATTTATTTTTTTCTCGCCATTCAATGTAATCATTCCTTTCTTTTTTCATTTAACATATACACCAAATGACCTCATATTAAACCTTTAGTTATCATTCGTACTTTTTCGTATTAATGAAATAGCTCAAAAGTCTTCATCGTAATTTTAATTTTTTCTATATATGCATGTTTTTTATACAACGAAAAACGTGCGTATACAGATGGTTTATCATGTAATAAACTCCGTATGCGCACGCTTTTAATCTCAAATTTTAATTGGCTTTAGATAATATTGTAAACTCGTGTATGCCACAATAAACACATGGTAACATTCACAAATGAACACAAATATGTTATTTAAGATAATTTAATACTGTTAATCCTACAGCTTCTGCAGAAACTCGCATTGAACTTTCACTGATGTTAAATTTAGGATGATGGTGCGGATGAATATCACCGTTTTCTGGTGCAGCTCCAGCATAAATAAATGTGCCAGGAATTGCCTTAGCGTAGTAAGCAAAATCTTCTGAAGGCGGTTGTGGCTCACATCTTTCAACACTTGAAATTGCATCAGTATCCGCTTCTTGTATAGTATCTACAACAAATTTTGTGAATTCAGGATCATTGTACAAGGCTGGATAATCATCATGGTAGTCTAATTCACATGTGACACCAAACATTGCTTCCAATCCTTCGGACAAACGTGTCACTTCTTTTTTAATTGTATTTTTAGTATCATCGGTTAACGCGCGTACGTCACCTTCTATTTCAATACTATCTTTAATCACATTGAATTGTCCTTTACCATCAAATGAACCTATTGTAACAACACCCGTTTCAAAGGGATTTAATCGTCTTGAAACAATCGTCTGTAATGTATTCACAAAGTATGCACCTGCTACAATACTATCATTTGCTGTATGTGGAGACGACCCATGACCACCTTGACCATTGACTTTAAGCTTAAAGAAATCACGTCCAGTTTGCACGTTACCTTCTCTGTAATAGATATTACCTGCAGGCATATGACTCATGACATGAACACCCAATACATGATCAACACCATCTAAAACACCGTCTTTAATCATTGCTTGTGCACCACCAGGAGGTACTTCTTCAGCTGGTTGATGTATGACAACAACTTTACCATTAAATTGATCTTTCATTTCAATAAGTGTTTCTGCAAGAATTAACATATATGCCGTATGTGCATCATGCCCACATGCATGCATGACACCATCATTTTTCGAAGCAAATGCTAGGCCTGTATCTTCTTGAATTGGTAAAGCATCAAAATCAGCACGAATTGCGATTGTCTTGCCTGGTTTACCACTATCAATAGTAACTTTCAAACCATTTGGACCCACATTCGTTTCAACTTTACAATCTTTACCTTCATAAAATGCTTCTATATATTTAGGTGTTTCTTTCTCACAAAAAGATAGTTCTGGGTGTTGATGTAAGTAACGACGTATTTCTATCATACGTGTTTCTTTTTCTTTCAATGTTTCAATCAATTGTTTCATTATAATCATTCCTCCAATGAAATATACGATACCTTAAAGCCATTATATTCTTTTCAAATGACAACGTTGTATTAATGAATTATGCTCTATTTTGCTTCTTAAACGATGGCACAGCTAGAAGAATAATGACGAATGAAAGCAATGCCATTAATACGTTTAACCATAAACCAGCCATCGCACCAAACTTCACATTTGTAGCTTCTGTAACAACGCCATATAAAGCTCCTGATAAAGCTATACCAAATGCGCCACCCAATGAGGAAGCCATTTTATAAATACCTGAAGCTACACCAACTTTATCTTCAGGAGAATTAGATATCGCCATATCTGTAGAAGGTGTTGCATAAAAACCTAAACCTAATCCATAGAGTAAATAACCAATAATACATACAACGACATATAGCGCACTAGGTAAAAATGTAAATGATATTAAAATAATACCAACCATATTAAACGTTGTACCTAACAACATAGGTTTTTTAGCCCCTACTTTTTGTAAAACTTTTTCACCGACTCTAATCATCAACAATACAGTAACCAAATATGTAATCGATAAAAGTCCTGTTTGGAATGCGTTGAAACCTATACCTTTTTGAACGAATGTATTGGCTACAAGCAAAGCACCTGCAACACCATTTAGTAAGAAATTGGATAATGTCGCCCCTGTATAAGCTTTGTTTTTAAATAATTTAAAATCAATTAATGGATTATGTTTTTTATTTTCAACTATTACAAAAGCTATGGTTGTGATAATAAATACAATAACTAGTCCTATTATAATAGGTGAAAGCATGCCAAATGTACCACTTTGAGTAATTACGACGTTAATACTTAACATCATAATTACAAAAAGCATCAACCCAGTAAAATCAAATTTCAAGTTTGTTGTATTATCAGATTTGGTTTCCGGTGTCCCTTTTATTAATAACATTGCAACTAAGGCAATAATAATAGATAAAATAAAAATCCATCTCCAACCAATAAAAGTTGAAACCATACCACCGAATAGAGATGCTAATCCTGATCCACCCCAAGAACCAATCGACCAATAACTCAGTGCACGCTGTCTATCTTTACCTTCAAAATAAGTCTTCATAATTGCTAAAGTTGAGGGCATAATCGCTGCTGCTGATAAACCTTGAATTACTCTTCCTATAATGAGCAATATCGGCAGGTTACTAATTATAATCAATAAAGAACCAATGATACTTAACCATAAACCAATATATGTTATTCTCACACGCCCTACTTTATCTGCTAAGCTTCCAGCACCAACAACAAACATTCCTGAGAATAGAGCTGTAATACTAACAGCAATACTTATTGTGCCAATATTACTATTAAATGATTGTTGTAACGTAGGAACTACGTTTAATAAAGATTGCGCAAATAACCAAAAAGTGACAACTCCTAATACAATACCTAATATTAATTTGTTGTCACCTTGATAACTCTTCGTATTTCCCTGTTGAGTCATTTGTTCATCCTCCTAAAATATTTTTAAAATGACAAATAGGGAAGATTAGCTTAGTTGGAAAATGTACTTATTATCGACATTTTCAATAAATGATACTTGCTATCCTCTCTATAAAATATAGTAGTAGGATATATTTTGTTAAAATATATAATAATTGTGGTTTTTAGTATCGATTATTTTCTAAATAACAATTGTAGTTTTAAATGACAAAAATGAACTATATTATTTTTGTCATTTTGTACCAAACTGCAAATGAATAAGCTGATTATTTTATCGCCAAACATACGACACAGCGATATATCAATTTTTATGTCACTCTACAACTACAATTAAAAGTATTTTTTAAATTCAATCAATTGTACAAATTGTGATGTTAATGTTGGAGGATCGATTTCAATTCCTAAACCAATGTGATGTTCAAATAAAAAACTTAAGCATTCATCTACTTTCATATATGGATGTATAGTAGGAATAAGTTCATCACTTTCAATAACTTTATTTTCAATATAGCCTTTTAAAATAGGATCTTTGATAAGCACATGGCCCAAACCTAAAAATTGTTGTACTTCTATCAGTTGTTTTCTGTATCTTTGAAAAAGTAATGTATCAAGGCTACCTATTTGAATCACATGATCATAATCTGACAAATCGTGTGTTTGATTGTAATTCAGCGTAATATCAATGACTTTTTGATTATAAGGAGATTGAATCATAGTACCAAGCGTTTGTTGGATATAAGTATTTAAATAGTATAGATACATTTGATAGTTTTCCGATTCAATTGTTGTTTTGGCAGTGTCCACAATATCTCCAACCTGATACCTTTTTCTATATTGCGAAGGCGTTAATTTGGTGTCTAATTTAAAATATTTCAGCAGCATATTAGAGTTACTAAAACCATTTTTCAAGGCGATGTGAGTAATAGCATCTTTTGTTTGTACTAAGTCGTTTTTACAATGTTCAATTCTAATATGATTAACATAATGATTGAAACCAATTCCCATATGTTTTGTAAATAACTTTGACAAATATGTGTGACTTAAATGCACCTTCTCAGCTACCTCACTTAACGTGATTGGTTTGGTGAAATTTCTTTCAATATATTTACATACAAAATCTAAGCGGTGATCATTAACATCATGTTCATGATTTATATTTTCATAAGCTGGCAAATATCTTACAATCATAAACATTAAGTCAATTAACAGTTGTTCCATATATAATCTATAAAACTTCCCTTTTCGAATATAGACGATACCTATCTTAGCCACAACATTCAGAATTTGTTGGTATATAACTTTTTGCAATGTCTGTGGATTTAAAATATATATTTTGTCATTGTAATCACTAATATATTGCTTTAAATACGATTCTTTCAAATGAATGGCGGTATATAAGGTATCTTCCTCTTCTATAAGTCGATAGCGCTCTCTATGATTGATAATAAAAACATCGCCTGCTTGAAATTTATGAATACTAGTCCCACTGACGAATTTCAACTTATTTTTTAACACGAGAACGATACGTACACCATCATTAAAATTAAACACTGAATTATTGTTGTGATTAAATTCGATATTATAAATTTTTTCCATAGCACACCTCTTTATTAAAATATATTTTAATAAAATAAATGTGTATTTGCTATTTTGTTTTTTAATTTGTCGTTAATTAAACATAAAGGAGTGCGTCTCCAAATATACTATAATATTGGCAGTGATTTATGCCGACTCCTGCGGGAATAGCACTAGCCGAAGACTACAGGCTAAGGTAGTGCCCGCGGAAAGCGTGCATAAAAAAACTGCCAACAAAGTCGGAGACTTTGTCGACAGTCTGAGACTAATCCGTAGTTGTACGGATTAGTCTTTTGCTTTAAATATGTGTGTTACATACTAAAACTTTTATTTTTTATTAATTGTTTTTTCAATTAATTCATTCAAATGACGAATATTTTCACTTTGTTGCGCTAGTAGCTTAACAATTTCATCATCTTCACTACCAAACGAATTTTCGTTTTTGTTATCAACACGAGTTGAAATGGCCGGTGATTTATCACTTTCATTTTGCGACTGTGTTAAATCTTTTTTATATGATTTTAAAGCTTCATATAAAAATGCGCGTTGCGTTGTTTGTTGTGCAATTTCGTTATATAGCATTTTCGTTTTTTGATCCACAGATATTGTATTATTTTCTTCATTATATGTGTTTTGTTGTTTGCGGATGCTAAATGTACGATCATAGCTATCATTACCTGCAGACTGATTGATATGTGCATAATTAGATGCCGGCATCTCGCCCTGTAGAGCATGCCCTTCAATATCTACATGTGGTAATATTCGATTTAACCATGCTGGCATATACCAAGATGCTTTGCCAAATAATTGTGTTAATGCAGGAATCAATAATAAACGTACGATAAATGCATCAAACAATATACCAAAGGCAAGTGATAATCCCATAGATTTGATCATCACATCATCTTGGAAGACGAATGCAATAAACACACTAAACATAATAAGTGCTGCAGCAACAACGACTGGACCACTTTCTTTAATACCTACTTTTATCGCGTGTTCATTATTACCTGTTTTACTATACTCTTCATGAATACGGGACATAAGGAATACTTCGTAATCCATCGCCAGACCAAAGAGCAAGCCAATTGTAATAACCGGTAAGAATGCTAGTAATGGTCCCGTTGTATCTACGCCAAATAGTTCAGACATAAATCCTTCTTGCATTACTAAAGTAGTAAAGCCTAATGTTGCCACTAAAGAAAGTACGAAACCTAGAACTGCTTTTAGTGGAATAATGATAGAACGGAAGACAACCATTAATAGTACGAACGCTAATGCTACGATAACACCAGCAAATAATGGAATAGCTTCATTTAGTTTTTGCGACATATCTATATTAATTACACTTTGTCCAGATACTTCGGTTTTGAAATTATATTTGTCTCTAGCATCATCATTATAATCTCTTAAATCATGAACTAAATCATTAGTAGATTTAGCATTTGGACCTTTATCAGGAATTACCGCTACTAATGCATAATCTTTACTTTTGCTCAATTGTGGCGGTGCAACCATCTTCACATTATCCATATCATTAATATCTTTACTCAAACTTTGTAAATCTTTTTGCAACGCTTCAGGATTATCATTTTGATCTTTCACATTTACAAGCATTGCAATTTGACCATTATATCCTTCTCCAAATTTATCAGATACAATATCATAGGCCTTTTTCTGAGTCGTATCCGCTGGTTTCATACCATCATCTGGTATACCTAGACGCATATCATTAATCGGTATAGCAGCTACGACTAAAATAATAAGTCCAATCAGTACTGCTGCAAGCGGTTTACCAACTACGAATTTAGACCATTTCGTATCTACATCTCCTGCAAACTCTGTTTTTGTTTGTTTAGGATGAATTTGTTTATGGAAAATACTGATCAATGCTGGTAATAAAGTTAATGCACTAATCACTGCGACAAATACACTAATTGCAGAAGCAAAGCCCATCACGGCTAAGAAATCTATACCAACAAGTGACAAGCCACAAACGGCAATAATAACTGTAACACCAGCAAAGATAACTGCACTGCCTGCAGTACCTACTGCTAAACCTATTGCCTTAATGTGATTGGGCTCACTTTTAACAATTTGCCGATATCTAAATAAAATAAATAGTGCATAATCAATACCTACCGCTAAACCAATCATGACTGCTAATGTTAAAGTCACATTTGGAATATCAAATGCATAGGTTAATAATGATATGATGCCTACGCCAGTACCTAAACCAAGTAAAGCACTAATAATCGGCATACCTGCTGCGATAAACGAACCAAACGTAATTAGAAGTACAACAAATGCTACAATAATTCCGATTAATTCAGAAGAACCACCAACTTCAGTAGATTCCATACCTGTACCCATTAGTTCCACTTGTACGTTATGATCATCTTCTAATTTTTCAACTTGATCTTTCACTTTATCTTTTGAATTTTCTTTTAATGACGTTGCAGACACATCATAATTAATATCAGCGATTGCTGTAGATTTGTCCTCACTGATTTGTTTATTATCATAAGGATCTGAGATATTTTTAATATCTTCATCATCATCCTTAATATCTTTCAATGTATCTTTGATATCTTTAGTCATATCTTGCTTCACTATGCCATTATCTGAATCACTTTTAAAGACTACTCTAATTTGAGCTTTCTCACTATCTTGTCCAAATTCGTCTTCTATTTTGTCATTCGTATCTAATGACTGTAAGCCATTCATTGTTATATCATTATCAAATTTAGGCGAACTTATTGTAAGCGGTATAATAATTGCTGCAAGAATAATCACCCAAGCAACTACACTCCACCATTTGTGCTTTGCAACAAATGAACCTAATTTGTATAAAAATTTTGCCAAACTATTGCCTCCTTAATTAAACAACGTTATAGTTTATACATATACTGTAGATTATTTCTATTGACATCTTATAATGATTTACCCTATTTAAAAAAGAACTAAATATGCAATTCCGTATACTTAAACTACAGATTAGGAGAATTGTAGAATGAATGAAAAAGATTTGCGTGTAATCAAAACAAAGCGGGCACTATCTCAAAGCTTATATGCATTATTAGAAAAATATGCATTTTCAACTATTTCAGTAAATCAAATTTGCAATGAAGCGTTGGTTCATCGCACAACTTTTTATAAGCATTTTTATGATAAATATGATTTACTTATTTATTTAATGACCTACTTAACCAAAGATTACTTTTCAACAGATATTAAAGAACGTATCAACAACCCTTTTACTAGCTTGGATCAATCCGTCACACACATTGACGATTTTAGTAAAATAAAGCATAAACAAGAAGATGATAAAGAATTTGAACGTACGGTTCAGAATCATTTTATTCGTATACTACAAAATGATATTAAAGCAAACGAACATCGGATAACGGTTGACCAAAGCGTTCCAATAGATTTAGTATTTTATGTTTACGGTGCTACTTTATATGGTTTTATGGAATGGATGCGTGAACATAGTAACAATATGTCACCTCAAGCCATTGATGCACTTTTTCATAAAATGATTAATATTCAAGTTAATGATGAATAAAAAATTAGCACATCAATAATTTTGACGAATTGCATCAACGTTAATTTAATTTTTAGTAAGTATTTAATACAATAGTATGAAAAGTGAGTATTACAAAGTAATTCTAAGCAAACTAAACTTGCTTACCGTGCAGTTCCTTAAATATGGTAAGTAGGCAATATGATATATAAAAAGCCCGTAAATGAATTTCAGAAAATTCATTTACGGGCTTTTTGATACTAGGATGATTTCCTAGTCATTTTTTATAATTAAAACATTTCTGAAACAACTTTTTGTTCTAAGAAGTGCAATAGATAGTCTGGGCTACCTGTTTTTGCATCTGTACCAGACATTTTAAAGCCACCGAAAGGATGGTAACCAACGACTGCTGCAGTGCAACCACGATTTAGATATAAGTTACCAACGTCATATTCTTTAACAGCTTCAATCCAGTTTTCACGGTTATTCGTAATAACTGCGCCTGTTAATCCATAATCTGTGTCATTAGCAATTTCTAATAACTCATTAAAATCTTTTCCTTTTACAAAACCAACAACAGGTCCAAATATTTCTTCTTGCATGATTTGATCGCTTGATTTAAGACCAGAGAAAATTGTAGGTTCAACAAAGTAACCTGTAGCACCATCAGTACCACCACCTTGTTCTAACTTACCTTCTTTTTTACCAATTTCGATATAATTTTTAATTTTATCAAATTGTTTTTGATTTATAACTGGTCCCATGTATGTGTTGTTTTCTGTATTTCCTAAAGTTAAATCTTGTGTAAGTTTAACAGCTTTTTCTAAAACTTCATCATATACATCTTTATGGACGATTGCGCGTGAACAAGCAGAACATTTTTGACCTGAGAAGCCAAACGCTGATGAAACAATCGATTCAGCTGCCAAGTCTGTATCTATATCTTTATCAACTACAATCGCATCTTTACCGCCCATCTCAGCGATAACACGTTTTAAAAATTGTTGTCCTTCTTGAACTTTTGCAGCTCTTTCAAAGATGCGTGTACCTGTCGCACGTGAACCTGTAAACGTCACAAAGTGCGTGTGCACACTATCAACAAGATAGTCGCCAATTTCTTTTGGATCACCAGGAACAAAGTTCACAACACCTTTTGGTAAACCTGCTTCTTCTAATACTTCCATTAATTTATACGCTGTTAACGGCGTATCTTCTGCAGGTTTTAAAAGAACTGTATTACCAGCAACAACTGGTGCTAAAGTAGTACCCGCCATAATTGCAAATGGGAAGTTCCATGGTGGGATTGTTACCCCAGTACCAATTGGTTTATAAAAATATTGATTGTGTTCTCCTTCTCTATCTAATACTGGTTTACCATCTGCGAGTTCCATCATTGATCTAGCATAATATTCGATGAAATCAATACCTTCAGCTGCGTCACCAACTGCTTCGTCCCATGGTTTACCAGCTTCATACACCATCACTGCCGATATTTCTTCTTTGCGTCGTCTAATAATTGCTGCAACTCTAATTAAAAATTCAGCACGATCTCTGTGTGTCCATCGTTTCCAAGATTTATAAGCTTCATTAGCCGCATCAAAAGCTTTATCTACTTCTTTTGTTGTAGCTTTTGATACTTCAGCAATAACTTCAGAAGTGTTTGCAGGATTGATAGATTGAAATGTATCCTTAGTAAAAATTTTCTCCCCATTAATCACTAACGGAAGTTTTTGATTTAATTCACCTTTAACTTTCTTTAATGCTTCTTTGAATGATTCGACATTGCTATTATCAGTAAAGTCAATGCCTGGTTCATTTGTATAGTTGACAACCATTTTTTCTACCCCCATGTAAGTTTGTAAATAGAAAACTAAAATGGAAAACTTCCATTCTTATTTTTATTGTATAGGTATCACACAACAAATGCAATCGCTTACAAAAACTTTTGTAAAAATAAATCGCATTTTATATCTATCTTTTTAACGATTTTACTTCTCTTTTTTCAATATTGCTCAAATTACTTTAAAAGAACACTTTCTTTAACTTCTTTATACATATAATTATGAACTTAAAGAAAGTGTATGATTCATATGATGACGATTTAAAATTGTTTCTAAGTTCATCTAATTCATTGTTAAATGACCATTTTTATCATGACAACGAACAATATTTAATTTTTATGTACTTTTTTTCTTTTATTATGTTTATGTGGTTTTTTAACTAACAGTATAATACCTGCAATTAACCATAACAAAGCCGTAATAATATTTAATGTAAACACACTGACAATAGCAAGTAATATAAATATCACACCTACTGTTTTTGGTATTTTATTAATTAATAATACAAAAATTAATGCTAAGATTGTCGTAACAATAACTAAACCTAAAGCAACAATAAATAATTGGCTTATATGATCTAACAATTGTGAAGTTTCTGTTTGAGTTAAATTATTGCTAATAGCTTCTTGATTTTCAAAAGAGTCCATTAATGAACGCTTAAAACTTCGATCATTTAAAAATGGTGCAGCAATAGCCATTAAAAAAATTAGTACAAATTGTATGAAAATTCCTAGCCAAACTAGTACTTTTTCTAAAGTACGTTTCATACGCAACCTCCTTAGCAATTTATAAATTTTCATATTTTCTATACCCATAAAAATATGAATCATGCAACTTAATCAATATAATAATTTTTATCAGAATTTTCAATGAATAGTGTCATTGCATTAGGGTAATTTCTTAATATAAATTAAAACAAAGGGATGATTTAATACTATTATGAATGACAAGAATGCACACGCCAGAAAGAAAAAACATAGAAATCTTGTTTATATGATATCTGTTGCAATTATTGTACTTATCACATTAATAGCAGGTATTTTCCCTAAAAATTTTGGGAGTCATGCACAACAAGTCTACGATTATATAGCAAATAGTTTTGGGTGGCTATTTTTAGTAATTATTTTTATTTTAGATATATTTTTAATTGCTTTAGCCATTTCACGTTACGGTCGTTTTAAATTGGGTGACGATAATGAAGAGCCTGAATTTTCTATGATGTCTTGGATTGGAATGCTCTTTTCTGCAGGTTTGGGTGTCGGCATTGTATTTTGGGGTGTAGCAGAACCATTAACCCATTATTTACATTCGCCATTTCCTGGTAAAACGCCTGACGCCTCTGCAGAATCCGCTCGTGTTGCTATGGGCTATACTTTTTTCCATTGGGGTATTTCTCAATGGTCTATTTTCGCAATTGCCGGTTTAACAGTGGCGTACTTCCAATTTAGAAAAAAACGTGATGGTCTTATTTCAACCGCAATGGAACCTGTATTTGGTGAATCTTATAAACGACCATATAGAAATATAATAGATGTATTAGCAATCATAGCTACAGTAATGGGGATAGCCACATCTATTGGCTTAGGTATTATGCAAATTAGTGGAGGTCTTCAACATGTCTTTAATGTCCCTAACAATAATGTCACTAAAATATCAATCACTATTTTAATGGTAGGTATCTTTTTAACGTCAGCAATTACTGGCTTAAATAGAGGGGTAAAATGGTTAAGTAATATCAATATTGGCTTAGGTGCAATATTACTTATCTTCATGTTTATTTTTGGTGATTTTAAATTTATTTTAGAATCTTATACATTAGCAATAGGTGATTATTTACGTCATTTTATTGAATATAGTTTACGTATCAGCCCTTATACTGGCGATAATAGCTGGATACAACAATGGACTGTTTTCTATTGGGCATGGGTTATTTCATGGTCGCCATTTATAGGAGGTTTCGTAGCTCGGGTATCTCGTGGAAGAACGATTAGAGAATTCGTCGTTGGTGTATTAATTATACCACCTTTAATTTCGTTTACTTGGATAGCTGGATTTGGTGGTACAGCAGTGAAAATAGCATTAAATGGTAACGACAACATTGCAAACATTGTCGACAAGGATTATACTGTTGCACTTTTTGAATTATTATCCAAGTTTCCTATCGCTGACATCACAAGTGCATTAGCAATTGCACTCATCTTTATATTTATCATCACGAGCGCTGATTCTACCACACATATTGTTGCAGGTATGGCAACTGGTGGGATCGCCAACCCTAAAATCAAACATAAAATTATTTGGGGGATATTAATTGGTGCTATATCTGTTTCTATGACAATTGCAGGCGGTTTGACAAGTTTACAAACTGCATCTGTTGTTACAGGTCTACCATTCTCAATTATTTTATTACTCATGATTTTTTCTTTAATGCGCGCATTAAGAAGAGAACCAACTGAACACTTTAAAATGACTTACATCAATGATGATAAAGATTATTCTATACCGCTAGAAGAACGTGAAACAAATGATTTAGAAACTGATGCTGATGCTTCAGTAGAAGAAAATGAATCAAATCACAATGCTGCGAAAAATAAAAATCATGATGCAGATACCAAAGACAAAGATGATTAATTGACCATGTTGTTCGAAATTATCAAACTAGCTCAATCATTAATGTTTATACGTGTTTAAAAAATCTCAACTGGATAGCGGCGTAGTATTGAAATTAACGATATTTCGATTTCAATACTACGTCTGTTTTTATTTTTTCTAAATATTCCGAACAATTTGTACTACTTATATGTTGATTTTTGCTAAAATATATCTAAGAAGCTAATTTAAGGGGATGAACACATAATGAATTTACAAAACCAACACCCGAGTACTTTAAGAAAAATGATAAGTAAAGGTGAACTCACTGGTCATACAAGTGGAATGGCTAAAGGTTATGTCCAAGCCAATGTAGTCATATTACCCTCTGCCTATGCATATGATTTTTTAAAATTCTGTTTTAGAAATCCTAAGACATGTCCGCTTTTAGATGTATCAGAAATAGGATCAACTTCTTTTCCTACTTATGGTAAAGATGCTAACATCACAAATGAAGTAGCACAATATAAAGTATACCGTTATGGAGAATTAGTGGAGTCTCCTACTGACATAGCTCATTTATTTAATGATGACATGGTGAGTTTTTTGATTGGCTGCAGTTTTACTTTTGAGCATGCTTTGTTGGATGCTGGTTTACCAATTCGTCACATTGAAGAAGAGCACAATGTTCCAATGTATATAACAAATATTCCAGCCGCATCAAGTGGTCATTTCTCAGGAAATATCACTGTAAGTATGAGGCCGATGACCATGCAACAAGCTATAAAAGCAACAGAAATTACAACCCATTTTAAAAATGTTCACGGTACGCCAATTCATATAGGTAATCCATCAGAAATTGGCATCGAAAACATAACAAACCCTGATTTTGGCGAGCCTGTCACGATTAAAGAAAATGAAGTCCCTGTATTTTGGGGCTGTGGAGTTACTCCACAATCTGTTGCGTTAGATGCTAAGCCAGAATTGATGATTACACATGCACCTGGACATATGTTTATCACTGATGTCCCAGATAGTCAGCTAAGTAATTAATATAAACTTGAACTTGTTTAAACACATATTTTTAATGTTATAAAAATAAAAACACAGCAAAATGGCATCCATTTAATATTGATGGATGCCATTTTGCTACTTTTTCATTTATATAATTGACTTTATGTTAAGTGTAAAATACATACGATGGTTTTAAATTGATCTTTCATATCGTTTATCTATTACTCAGTATTATCGTGCTTCTATCTCTTCTTTCGAAACGACTGGATAATTTTTAAACCAAACAGAACAAACATAACCTACGATTAAACCTATAATACCTACAATAGCACCATATATAATGATTTTTATCGGGTTATTGAAACCGAACATAACAAGGAAACCTGCGAGCGGTGTAGCTGTACCTGTAGCATCATTAATCATACCAGATGTTGCTATAACCGCACCTGCTAAAGCTCCCCCAATAAAGTTGGCAGTATAAACGGGCACTGGATTTGCAGATACAACATCTGCTTGTGATAATGGTTCAATACAAACCGCAATTCTAGATTTGCGATCTCCAAGTTTTAGTTTATTAAACATCGTACCATTAATGAAAGATGACGCAAATGAAACCATTGCCGCAATTGCCATTGGCATTCCGGTTAAACCTAATAATGCAGTCAACGCCATGGAACTTAATGGTGCTGTCCCAACTACTGTAATGACGCCACCAAGTATAAGCCCCATAATAATCGGGTTAATTTCTGTGGAACTTTGGATAATGTCTCCAATTTTCAATAATGAATTATTTACTAATGGCGTGATTACAGTAGCTACTAACCTTGCTAGTGGCGCTATAATCAAAATGCCTACTATTAAATCTATGCCGTCTGGCACTTTATGTTCTGCAAACTTCATTAAATAACCAATTGCATAACCAGCAACAAACCCTGGTATTAAATCTAAACCACCACAAGCCGCTGCAATAACCAAAGCATAAACAGGTGAAACACCTATTGCTAAAGCAACTAAACCTGCAGCTGCCACGCCGCCTAGTCCACCAGCAGCATCACCAAGATCTCCTAAAAATTTAATGCCAAATAGATCTCCGCCAACATATTTATGAAAAGCTTCTACTAAAAATGTTGCTATCGCTGCATTGGCTAATGCTCCCATCGCACGCATGCCATTAGGAGCACGATATGTAAATAATGTAAATAACACTAAAACAACGATTAAAAACAAGGTTCCTATTAAAATGTCCATGAATAATTCTCCTCTTTCTTTGAACTACTCACTCTTTAAACTTGTGAAATAAATAGTTCAATCCTTTCTATATATGGATGCTAAAGCTACTTGCAACAAATAAATATTAAATTATTTGTAATTAACAAAATATAAACTTTTCAATTTCCATATTTATACATTCTAACACAAATTTTCATTATATTCCGAACAATTTTATTATTTTCTATTTAAGCTCCGCGGAACATTTTTTAAAACAAATTTAATTTGTTTTAAAATTTCACACAATAGTATTTTATTTATCTTGTAGCAAATAAAAAGGAGCAGTAACATCATCCGTTGCAAACGTTGATTCATGTTACTAACTCCTATTAAAAAAGTTCAATATATAATTTAAGCTCATAAAGTCGCTTAGTTGTTATCAATCGTTTTTATTGGTTTTGCCGGTGAACCTATTGCAACTACATTCTCTGGAATATCTTTAGATACAATACTTCCAGCGCCAATAACTGTGCCATTACCAATTGTAACTCCAGGTAAAACTATAACATTTGCGCCAATCCAAACATTATCTCCTATATGTATTGGTAGCGCTTGTTCCAATCCTTGGTTTCTAACTTGATAGTCTAAGGGATGTATCGCAGTGTAAAAACCACATTTCGGTCCAATAAATACATGATTGCCCACGAAGATTTTACCACCATCCATGAAATAACAGTCATGATTAATAAACACCTGCTCACCTAAAAAAAGGTTATAACCATAATCAACATAAAATGGACTTAATAATTCTAAGTGATGTGGTTCAGCATGTAACAATGCTTTCAAAATTGTTTGGCGTCTCTCTTTATTACTGGGTTTAGTTTGGTTTAATTCAAAGCATAAATCTTTTGCTATATTTCTTTCTTTGTCCAAATTTGCATCATACCATTGTCCAGCTAACATTTTTTCTTTTTCACTCAAATTTCATCCCTCACTCGTCTTCACTAATTTATCAGATTAACTATATCATCTCGTCGTGATATTTCTAAATAAATGCCTTTTCACTAAGCGATATAAGAAAGCCATTGGTACATTAACGTTCCAGCATAATTACCAATCACATAACCTAATGTGCCTACAATTAATATAGGTCCGACTAAATCAGTCCAACCTTTACCTATCGCTAATGCTGCTGCAGTAGTGGGCCCTCCAGCGGTTGCATTACTTGCTAATAATATCTCTTCTATATTGAATTTTAACAACTTGCCTAACAACAAGCTTATCCCTAAGTTAAATATTAAAATAATCATTACAAAGATAAATAACAGCGGTGCCGTTTTAACAATTGTAACAAATGAAGCCGGTGTACCTATGACAACAAAGAAAATATAAATTAAAAATGTTCCAATTTCAGAAGCACCTGCTAATTTTTCAAAGAAATCTCCCCAAATGGCAACAATGACAAGCGTTAAAGTTGTAAGCAAAAGATAGAAATCTCCAAAAAATGACACAAGTATAGTTAAGACCAAATTACTTTGAGGTACGACTTGTTGTATGAATTCAGAAAGTTTAAAACTGATTGCAACAATTGCGATCGCTGCAGCGATTGAAAATGCAATATCTAATAATTGAATTTTTTTAGGTTGCCAAAATGATGCTTGCGATGCTGGTGAATGATCACTTTTATAATGTGTATTAAAGTGTTTTTTAATAAACGGTATCGATGGAATCGCAATTAATAGCAGAAAATATAATGCCATTACACTATTATCTGCGACAACTGTGGATGAAACCATTTCTCCAGGTGTTTTTAATTTGGAACTCAAAGCAGCAAAATTTACGCCACCACCAATGTAGCTTCCAGTCATCATTGCACCTATTTTAGATAAATAAGGTACTGAATGATTTAATATGATAAAAGCTACAGTTGTTCCAATCATGGTCCCTACTGATGCAATTAAAAAAATAAACAACAATCGTCGACTTTCTTTCCAAATTTTTAATATATTCGCACTAAAAAGTAGTAATGGTATAGATAAAGGAACAATATAATCCCACACCGTATCATAAACTGGCGCACTCGTCGGTATAACTTTAAAGTTAGAAAGTATCATCGCGCCTACCAGTGCAATAATCGCCCCTGATATCGTACTTGCCCATTGATAGCGTTGTTCTAAAAAGATACTTACTGTTGCCCACACTATAATAATTGCCCACAATACCCATGTATCATCTTTACCTACCAGTGTACCCAATATCATAAAATCACTCCCTTTATATCTCAAATGCACAAGTTTAAACTTATTCTAACAATAAACCACTCTTTTTTTACAATTTTCTGAAAAATAAATTGTCATTACTTTTCCAAATTGATATTCTAACTAATGCAAGGGTACAAACAAGGGGGATTTTTTATGAAACAAAAAATTGGTTTGATCCTAGGACCGTTGCTTTTCTTGATATTTTATTTTATTCCTGGACTTACTGGTCTAGATGACGCTCCTAGGGCTGTACTTGCTGTAACACTATTTGTTGCCACATGGTGGATTACAGAAGCGATTCCTATTCCAGCAACGTCGCTCATTCCACTCATTCTATTACCTTTAAGTGGTGGAACAGATGAGCAAGTGGCTGCAAGCGCTTATGCTGATCCGATAGTCTTTATGTATATGGGTGGTTTCATCATTGCTTTGGCAATTGAAAAATGGGACTTACATAAACGTATTGCAATGACGATTATCGCTATGATGGGATCTAATAGCAATCGTATTATTTTAGGTACCATGATTGCAACAGCATTTATATCGATGTGGATTTCTAATGCTGCAACAGCTTTAATGATGCTACCTATTGCATTAGCTTTAATACATGAAATTCAAAGCGCACAATTTTTAAAACCAGAGTCAGCACATAAATTCAGTAAAGCATTATTACTTACAGTCGCTTATTCCGCTTCTATTGGTGGTCTCGCAACTTTAATTGGTTCAGTACCAAATGCAGTGTTTGCAGCAATCGCTGCTTCAAGCTTAAATAGAACAGTTTCTTTTGCACAATGGATGATTTTTGCTTTACCTTTAACAATTATATTGCTTATCATATTATACTTGTTAATGACAAAATGGCTCTTTAAAATTGAAGATGCAGATAAAATTTCTTCTGACTTTGCCAAAAAAGCATTACGTGATTTAGGACCCATGAGTTTAGAAGAAAAATTAACCGGTGTTGTATTTCTATTTGTCAGTGTCTTATGGATCAGTGGTAGTCTTCTTCCAGCTAGTCTCCACTTATCTGATACCATTATTTCAATGACAGGCGCAGTGCTCTTATTTTTAATTCCTGCTAAGTCTCACAAAGGTGGATTACTTATTTGGGATGATATGAGCAAGCTCCCTTGGGGAATTTTACTATTGTTTGGTGGAGGGCTTTCATTAGCTGCTGCTTTTGAAGACTCTGGTCTAACAAAATGGTTTGGAGGTATGCTGGGTGTTGTAAAACCTTTACCCCTCATTTTAATTGTTATCGTGCTTACAACTGGGATCTTATTCCTTACTGAAGTGATGTCTAATACGGCTGTATCAAATATGTTAATGCCAATCAGTATTGGTTTTGCTGCAGCTATCAGCCAAGACCCTTTCATAATTATGGGTATCGTTGCAGTATCTTCGACTTGCGCTTTCATGTTGCCCATTTCAACACCACCAAATGCAGCTGTATTCAGTTCTGATGAATTAGAAATGAAAGATATGGTAAAAGCTGGATTTATATTAAATTTATTCACTATTATTGTCATATCATTATTTGTTTATTTCTGGTTACCGATTGCTTTTGGTCTCTAATTACAGTCGATGATTATATATTTTCATAAGTACGTCGTATACAACTAAGGTACGATGATATATAAATACTATGGACGCATGTCACATTCTGAATTTTCATATATAATATATGTATCATCATTAAAAGGAGTCATTACTTATGAAAACAATCATCAAAGGTGCAATAGCTGTCCTCTTGATATTAGGTGTTGTAAAAACATTTCAAGATCACGATATCGTAGCAGAAACTACAAATTATTATCAACAATTTAAAGAAGGAGAAATACTACAAAATATTGAAAATGTTAACTTTGACTCTTTGAAAAATATAAATGTCGATGACTTCATTCCTTCAGATTTCTTTTAGCAGTTTAGAACGTATGCATCAAACTTGATACCTTAGTTATAAATAAAAGGAATGCCTTTTAGATTTATCTGCTCATGTAGTCTATCAACTTTCAAAACATGGCTAGATCAAAACATTCTATGTTAAATATCATATGAACAATTCACGCTCAACTTTAAAAGACTTTACACATATTGCAAAACTACTTTCATTTTTCATATGGTTTTACAATCACTATAAAATATAACGAAACACTTTCATTAAATTCATGTTATTAAATGAATTTATATGAAAGTGTTTTTTATTAAAATAACTAGAAAGCACTATCAAAGTGTATATCTTTATGGAATATCAAATGATAATGCCTAATTACATATTTTCAATTTTGTTAAAAGAGAGAACGTCATACATGCATCACTAATTTAATGGTGTAAGCTTTGCAATCAATGTTATAGAAAAATATATTATTACGTTAAACCATCATAGCTAAGATGCCAACTATGCTTAAGAAGTAATATAATCACCACCATTTACATGAATGACTTGTCCTGTAATGTAAGAACTATCTGCATAAGACGCTAAAAATACGTATGATGGTGCAAGTTCTGCAGGTTGTCCACGACGACCCATAGGTGTTTCTCCACCTTGATGTGCTACTTTTTCATCTGAAAATGTAGCAGGTATTAAAGGTGTATATATAGGGCCAGGTGCAACAGCATTTACGCGTACGCCTTGTTCTATCAGACTCGTCGCTAATGATCTCGTAAACGCAACGATTGCCCCTTTAGTTGCTGAATAATCTATGAGATGCGCTGATCCTCTATAAGCGGTAACACTAGTAGTATTGATAATGGCATCACCGTTTTTTAAATGAGGCGCTGCTGCTTGAGATAAAAACATCATGCCAAAAATATTAGTTTCAAACGTTTCTTTCACTTGCTCTGGCGTAATTTCTTGAAAACTATCTTGCGGAAATTGAACACCACCATTATTCACTAAAATATTTAAGCCATCAAAATCTTTAACCACTTGATCAATTAATTTTTGAGATTCTGATACTACCTTTAAATCATGTGCATAAGCTTTAGCTTTCACGCCTATCTTTCTCAAATCATCCACTACTTTTTGAGCATCCTCATGTTCATCATAGTAACCAATGGCAACGTTCGCCCCTTCTTTTGCAAATAACATCGCTACAGAACGTCCAATACCAGAATCACCACCAGTAATTAGAGCAACTTTACCTGTTAATTTGCCACCACTTTTATATCCTTCCATTTCCGTTATAGGTTGTGGATCCATATCTTTTTGGATACCTGGTTGTTTATTTTGTGTATATCCTTTAATTTGCTTATGAAATTCTAATAAATTCATCATTATACCCCCATGTGTAATAATTCTATCGTGTACTACATACCACAAATAGACAACAACAAACATATTTAAAAAATGCTGTGAATAACGTCATATGTTCATAACTTAATCCACAGCATTTTATTTAAAATGATTTATTAAATTTTATATTGTTTAAATTGAGTGTTTTACTATTCGACTTGAATGTATAAAAGACATAATTGCAAATATACAATACACAATTGAATATACAATCATGACAATATAAACAGGTGTCATACTCGTTGCATTATAGAGTCCCATAAAAGCTTTTGCTGCAAAATATGCATGCATCAGTGATACAACTAAAGGTAAGCCAAAGTTGAAAATAACTTTTAAGCCTAGTCCTTTCAACATATCTTGATGCGTATAACCAATTTTTCTTAAAATACGAAAACTCGGTATTTCATCTTCAGTTTCGTCCATTTGTTTAATATAGATGATACATCCTGCTGCCACTAAAAATGAAGTTACAAATAATAAAATACCGACACTCTCGTTCATTTCTTGTTTTATCATACCTTGTGATTGGATGCTTGGTTCAATCGATTGTGCAATTTTCGTTGCTTTAGTCAAATCCGTATGATGTTTCAAATCATAACCATATTGCTTATTTGTCTCATTACTGCCCTGTTTAATTTCCTCATATTTGTCAGAGCTCACGAGTAATACGGGACCGCCATAACTTATTTCACTCATAAATGTCGCTTTGCTACTATCACCAATTACCTTAAATGTTTCTTTATCGCTATTCTTCAACTGAATCTCTTTATTTAAGTCATATTTTACTATTCCATTACCGGCTGCTAAATTAATCAATTTCGCTTTATTTCCAGTCACTGCTTTATCGTTAAAGTATTGGTTACTCGTTACAAATAAGCTATCCATGCGCCCCATATTGGATTTTTGAAATACTTGATCTTTTAATATGTCACCACGCACTACTTCTTTATAATCTTTTGTCACATCTATATCTGCTTGTTTTAATTTACTTTCAAATTGTTTTGCTTGTTTACTATCTGTAAAATTTAAATCATGGGGTGCCATTAACTCTGTATTTTCATCCATCGTTGATTTACTAATCGCACCAAAGCATAATACTGTTACGGTTACTGCTGAAATAGTTGCAATAATAGTTAATGATAAGGCATTTTTCTTCATTCTATGCATGATAGATGATGTAAACACTACATCAGTGATTGACACGTTACCTCTTTTTGAACGTTTTAACGTTTTAAATATAAGTGAAACAGAACTGCGGAAAAATAAATATGCACCTAATACCGTTAACAATAAAATGATAAATGGCGAATAGACGATCATATTGATGAACTTCCCAAACATTTCTGTAGAGATATAATAGCCAACACCAATCATCACAATACCTAATACACCAAAAATAATTTCCATCACAGTAATTTGAGACTTGGTTGCTTCCGTGCGTGCATTGTCATTCATCATCATTAAAATACTGCGTTTACGTAAAAATATAAAACTTTGTATTAGTATGAGTATAAATGACACAACAATAAGCATCAATGTTTGCATTACAGCTGGCAATTGAAACGCTAATGATACGCTCATATTAATGTCTAATACTTTGAGCACAATCATCAACAGTAATTTCGAACCAAATATACCTATAAGCATGCCAATCACACTCGTTAATAACAGCATCATCGCTTGCTCAATGACTAACATTCTCATGATGTTATTTCTTGTTAAACCAATCAATTGATACAGTGCAAATTCACTTGTTCTACGTTTAATAAAAAGTTGATTCGCATACATTAAAAATATAACAATAATAAAGAATAAAAATACTGCCCCAATTTCTGAACCTTTTTGAATTGTCTTTAATGATTGTTCATTATTAATACTGTCAGTGTATTTTAAAGTTACAAAACTAAAGTATAAAACGATACTGACAATTAAGGAAAATAAATACATGGCATAATGTCTAATATTTTTCCTTAAATTCTTGATGACGATTTGATTAAAATTCATTTGTCACACCACCTAAGGCAGTTTGCATGTGAATGATATTTTTATAAAATGCTTGATTGCTATCCTCACCTTGGTATATTTCAGAATGTATATCCCCATCTTTCAGCATGATGACACGATTTGAATAACTTGCTGCAACGGGATCGTGTGTGACCATAACGATAGTAGCATTTGTTTTTTGGTTTAACTCTTCCAAACGGTTCAATAGATCTTGTGCACTTTTTGAATCTAACGCACCTGTTGGTTCATCCGCAAAAATAATAGCTGGTTTATGTACTGAAGCTCTTGCTGCAGCAGTACGTTGTTGTTGTCCTCCAGATATTTCATTTGGATATTTATGACCCAATTCACTAATACCTAATGCTTGAGTAACTTCGTCATAATTTTGTTCTTTTTCTTGTTTAGATAATTTTTGAATAGATAGTGGTAACATAATATTTTCTTTAACAGTTAATGTATTAAGTACACTATAATTTTGGAAAATAAAACCTATTTCTTTTTTACGGAAGTCTGCTAATGCTTTATTACTCATTTTATTAATTTGATGACCATTAATTTCCACTGTACCACTCGTTATATAATCAATGGAACTGATCACATTAAGTAATGTCGTTTTACCAGAACCTGATGGTCCCATGATTGTTACAAATTCACCTTTTTCAATTGTAAAATCTATACCTTTTAGTACTTCTTGCTTTCTATGTTTATTGCCATAATTTTTCGTTAATCCTTCAACTTTTAGAATAGACATGTATTACACTCCTTCAATCACTTTACTTTTATTTATATTTTTATCATAGCGAATTTATTTAATTTCCTCGTTTGATTTTACTAACAAATACATAATTTCAAATAACAAAACTGTCACATTTTTATTTCGTAATAAATTATAATTTTTGAATTTTTTTGTTATAAAGTACTATAAACTTTTTTTATGCTATGTGCTATACTATTAAAATTGACTTTTAATAAAGGAGCACAAATTATGCTAAATAAATTAAAGAGAGAATGGCTCACTGCACCAGGAACAAATATATTAGCAGGCATTGTTGTGGCACTTGCATTAATTCCTGAAGCAATTTCATTCTCTATTATTGCAGGGGTAGATCCAATGGTCGGTTTATATGCATCATTTATCATCGCTGTCGTCATTTCATTTGTTGGAGGTAGACCCGCAATGATATCCGCCGCTACAGGTGCTGTCGCTTTAGTCATTGTGCCATTAGTACGCGATCATGGTATACAATATTTACTTGCTGCAACCATTTTAATGGGCATCATTCAAATCATCTTTGGTCTATTAAAAATAGGTAGACTGATGAAATTCATTCCAAACTCTGTGATGATTGGGTTTGTGAATGCACTAGCTATAATGATATTTATGACACAACTTAAACATATCTTTGGTATTTCATTACCTACATATTTATTTGTAATCATCACATTATTAATTATTTATTTATTACCTCGTGTGTTCAATCGTATACCTGCACCATTAATTGCTATCGTCGTATTAACGATCGTCTATTTAGTTACTGGTGTAGATGTTAAAACAGTTGGAGATTTAGGCGAAATCAAAAAAAGTTTACCGCATTTATTAATCCCCGATGTACCATTTAACATGGAAACTTTTAAAATTATATTCCCATATTCCATATCAATGGCAATTGTAGGTCTTATAGAAAGTTTATTAACGTCACGCATCGTCGATCAAGCGACTGATAGTTATAGTAATAAAAACCAAGAAGCTCGTGGACAAGGTATCGCAAACTTTATCACAGGCTTTTTCGGTGCAATGGGTGGTTGTGCTATGATTGGGCAATCGGTTATTAATGTGCGTTCAGGTGCAACCACACGTCTTTCCACATTTACAGCGGGTGTGTTTTTAATCATCTTGATTATGGTCTTTGGTGACTGGGTTGTTGAAATTCCAATGCCAATTTTGGCCGGCATTATGGTGATGGTTTCTGTAGGTACATTTAATTGGCAATCGTTTAAATTTATACAAAAAGCCCCACGTTCTGATGCATTTGTGATGATGCTAACGGTAGTTATCGTATTGTTCACAAGTAACCTAGCGCTCGGCGTCATCGTTGGCGTTATTGTCAGTGCATTATGTTTTGCTACAAAGATATCCAATGTCTCTGTTCAAAATGAGGAACGCGATCATCACATCTATTATAAAATTGAAGGTCAAATTTTCTTTGTATCTATCGATTCCTTAATGAACCAATTAGATTTAGAAATAAGCGATAAAACAATTTATCTCGATTTTAGCCAAGCACATTTATGGGATGATTCAGCTGTTAATGCAGTAGATACCTTGATAGAAAATTATAAAAAGAAAAACAATATGATTTATGTACAACATCTTAATAAAGACAGCCGTAAAATTGTTTCTGAACTCAGCAAAGTTAATCAGCAGCATCTAATATAACTTTGATTTAAATCATAAGCTAACATCACTTGTTACATACATACTGATGTTAGCTTATTTTATTCCAAACAAACACATTGACTTTTATACCTACAGGGGGTATATTAAATTTAACAGATGACATACAAATAACGATTCATTATAAATCTATGAAGCAAAAGGAGGCATTCACTGAGATGGATAACAACAAAAAAACGACATTAGGTATTACAGGTATGACTTGTGCTGCATGTGCGAACCGCATCGAAAAGAATTTAAATAAAATGGAAGATGTCAAAGCAAATGTCAATGTTACAACTGAGAAAGCAACGATTGAATATAATTCAGATAATACTTCACTAGATGCTTTAACTCAAAAAATTAAAGATACAGGTTATGATGTTGTCACTGAAAAAGCTGATTTAGATGTCATGGGTATGACTTGCGCCGCATGTTCAAATCGTATTGAAAAAGTACTTAACCGCACTGACGGTGTTGAACAAGCAAACGTCAACCTCACAACCGAAAATGCAACGATTAATTATAATCCAGAAGTGACATCTATAGATGAGTTGATAAAAAAAATACAAAACATCGGCTATGATGCAAAAACCAAAGCAGCTCCTTCAGAAAAAAATTCACGAAAAGCACAAGAGTTAAAAGGAAAGCGAAACAAATTAATTGTTTCAGCCATACTTTCTTTACCTTTACTATTGACGATGTTTATCCATTTATTCGGACTACCATTACCTAGTTTCTTAATGAATCCCTGGTTTCAATTCATATTAGCTACACCTGTTCAATTTATTATTGGTTGGCAGTTCTATGTAGGTGCTTATAAAAATCTGCGAAATGGTTCAGCCAATATGGATGTATTAGTCGCGTTAGGTACGAGTGCCGCATTCTTTTATAGTATTTATGAAATGATAAAATGGTTGAACCATACAAATGATACACCTCATCTGTATTTTGAAACGAGTGCTGTATTAATAACACTTATCTTATTCGGTAAATATTTAGAAAGCCGTGCCAAAACACAAACTACAAATGCTTTAAGCGAATTGTTAAGTTTACAAGCAAAAGAAGCACGTATAATCAGAAATGGCAAAGAACAAATGGTGCCACTAAGTGAAGTTGTTGTCGGAGATTATATCCAAGTAAAACCAGGAGAAAAAATACCAGTAGACGGACAAGTAATCAAAGGTATGACTGCGATAGACGAATCTATGTTAACTGGTGAATCTATCCCTGTTGAAAAAACATTAAACGATAATGTGATAGGATCAACAATGAATAAAAATGGTACCATTACAATAGAAGCAACGAAAGTAGGAAAAGACACTGCTTTATCTTCTATTATTAAAGTAGTCGAAGATGCTCAAGGTTCAAAAGCACCTATACAGCGTTTAGCTGATACGATTTCTGGCTACTTTGTCCCTATTGTCGTAGGTATTGCTATACTCACATTTATCATTTGGATTGCTTTTGCCCAAACTGGTCAATTCGAACCTGCACTTGTAGCAGCAATCGCTGTATTAGTGATAGCTTGTCCATGTGCATTAGGTCTCGCAACACCTACTTCAATTATGGTGGGCACTGGCAAGGCTGCTGAAAATGGTATTTTATTTAAAGGTGGCGAGCACATAGAACGTACACACCAAATTGATACAGTCGTTCTTGATAAAACAGGAACTATCACAAACGGTAAACCAATTGTGACGGACTTTGATGGTAATGATGAAACACTACAACTTTTAGCTAGTGCAGAAAAAGATTCTGAACATCCACTAGCTGAAGCAATCGTCAGTTATGCAAATGATAAAGGCATCGATTTATTAGAAACAACATCTTTCGAAGCAGTGCCAGGACACGGTATTCAAGCAATGATTCATAACCAAGACGTATTAGTCGGCACACGTAAATTCATGAAAGATGCTCATATTGATGTTTCAAAGTATGAAGATAATTTAGTCAAATATGAATACGAAGGTAAAACAGCAATGCTCATTGCTATTAATCAAACACTACAAGGTGTGATTGCCGTCGCCGATACAGTCAAAGATTCTGCCAATGAAGCGATTCAACAATTGCACGAATTAGGTATTTCCGTAACAATGCTTACAGGAGATAACGCGCGAACAGCACAAGCAATTGCTAAACAAGTAGGTATAGACGCTGTAATTGCAGAAGTATTACCAGAAGAAAAAGCTTCAAAAATCAAAGAACTTCAAGATAATGATAAAATTGTTGCTATGGTTGGAGATGGCGTTAATGACGCACCAGCACTAGTTCAAGCAGATATCGGTATTGCTATTGGAACAGGTACAGAAGTAGCAATAGAGGCAGCTGATGTTACAATTTTAGGCGGAGAATTATTATTAATTCCTAAAGCAATCAAAACCAGTAATTCAACGATAAGTAATATCAGACAAAACTTATTTTGGGCATTCGGCTATAACGTTGCTGGTATTCCTATCGCAGCTTTAGGTTTACTTGCACCTTGGGTAGCTGGCGCAGCAATGGCATTAAGCTCAGTAAGTGTGGTAACAAATTCACTCAGATTAAAACGAATGAAATTATAACGCAACTTTGTAATAATAATAATAATAAACATCCTTGATTTAAGGAGGTGATTCCTATGACAACAGAAACAATTAAAGTTGATGGCATGAGCTGTGATCATTGTAAACAGGCAGTAGAATCTGCACTTACAAATCTAGATGGCGTATCAACGGCTGATGTGAACCTTGATGCTGGTAATGTTGAAGTTGATTTTGACGATAATAAAGTTACAATGACAAGCATGAAAGATGCTATCGAAGATCAAGGCTATGATGCTAAATAACCTGCACATTCAAAAAATGAGGGCTGAGACGAAATCAAACGTCTTAGCCCTATTTTTATATTACATATTTAATTAACACGAAGCTTACTATCACCAGTATATATTACCTCTAATGTTGCATCTAGCGCATCTACAATAAGATTTTTTACAGCTGCATCTGTATAAAAAGCAATATGTGGAGATAGAATGACATCTTGTCGTTCTATCAATTCAATTAATATTGCATCATCTAATTGTGTATTGCGTTGATCACTTGGGAATAGCCCTTTCTCACCTTCATAAGTATCTAATGCTGCACCTATTATTTTCCCACTATTTAATGCATCTATAAGGGCTTTTGTATCAACAATCGTACCGCGCGCACAATTAATAAACACGGCACCTGTTTTCATTTCTGTAAATACTGCCTCATTAAACAAATATGTATTTTCCTTTGTCGCTGGAATATGTACAGTTACAATATCTGCATCTTTAATCGCCTCACTCATACTTTCTTTATATGTTAAATACGCTTCACATGAGACTTGAGGTTCAATATCATATGCTACTACTTCTGAACCAAAACCTTCTGCAAAAATCTTACCTACAATAGAACCAATACGACCTGTACCAATAACTGCAACTTTTAAATCTTTTATAGAACGTGACAAAATACTCGGTTGCCATCTAAAATCATATGCTGCAGTTTTATTTTGTATATCATTAAAATTTCTAATTAAATTTAATGCTTGAGACACAGTATATTCAGCGATAGAATGCGGAGAATAAGAAGGTACATTGGTTATAACTAGTTCATATTGCTTAGCTAACTCAAGATTATAACTATCAAAGCCAGCACTTCTCTGAGCAATTTGCTTAATACCATAATCATGTAATTTCTGATACACTACTTCATCTAATTCAATTTGTTGTGACAACGATACCCCATCAAAACCTTTAACACGATCTACTGTTTCCAAAGATAATATGTCACTATCTAAATCTACTTTCACCTGATGTTTTTCTGACCATTCATTAATAAAAGGGATATCTTCTTCTCTGACACCAAAAAGTTTAATGCTTTTCATTGATCATTTCACTCCTATTCTGCTTCATATAAATGTTTTAATAATTGAATGCGTTCTGCCGCTTCCATTAAGCTATCATCATCCACTGCTAATGAAATACGTACATAGTTCTGCCCATGTTCACCAAATGGAATACCTGGAGCAACTAAAATGGACTTTTCTTTTAATAAATATGTTTCAAAAGTTTCACCATCATAATGTTTAGGTGTTTTTAACCATAAAAATATGCCACCATTCATCGGTTCAAAAGGGATACCTGCTTCATTCAATTTAGCTGTAAACTTACCTCTTCGGACTTTAAATATTTCATTTTGACTCACAAGGAAATCATCATAATGATTTAAAGCAAATGTAGCCGCATCTTGCAGTGCACCAAACATACCAGCATGCGTATGTGTTTGATATTTTTTCAATGCTTGTATCATATCTTTATTCCCTACAGCAAAACCAACTCTAAAACCTGACATATTATATCCTTTTGATAAAGAAAACACTTCTATTGCTAAGTCTTTAGCACCCTTTGATTGTAAAATACTTGGATTTTTATAATCAAAGCCAAATGCACTGTAGGCAAAATCATGAACAATTTTAGTTTTTGTGCCTTGAAATTGTGCAATTGCTTTATCAAATACATCTTTTGTAGCAACTGAACCTGTAGGGTTATTTGGATAAGTTAGATAAACTAAGCGTGTATTCAATAAGACGTCTTTATCTATCATATGCCATTGTGGTAAATAATAAGGTGGCTTTAACACAAGTGGTTGTGGCTTAGCATCTGCCAACAATACACCTGCTAAATAATCTGTATAACCTGGATCGGGAAGCAGCACATTTTCACCCGGATTAACGATACATGTAGGCAAAGCGACTAAGCCGTTTTTCGTACCATATAGAATACAGACTTCTTCATCCTTATCTAATTCAACATCATATTGTCTTTTATAAAAATCGACGATTGCTTGTTTGAATGTTTCTTTCCCATGAAAAGCGACGTATTTTTGATTTTCAGGTTTATAGATGGCTTCTGCGTAGCAATCAAGGATACCTTTAGGCGTTGCGCCATCAGGTATACCTACGGCCATATTAATCAACGGTAATGGCCCGGGCTCTATTTTACGTCCCATCGTTTTACCAAAGTAACTATCCGGAATTTGTGATAACCGATCTGATATTACCATTAAAAGTCCTCCTTAAAATAAAAAACTATATGCCTCATAAGTGACATATAGCTCTCACATGACACTTATCTATCAAGTATTCCACTTGTTGAATGTAGCACAGTACTTATGATTATAGATAAGTCTGTTGCTGAAGTTTCAACGGGTCAAGTCCCTCCACTTCTCTGGATAAGTCACTTTATAATTAAATTAATATTAATTTTATCAGAATATTCTAACATGTCAATATAAAAAAAGAGTGACTCAAGCGAGTCACTCTTATCTATATCACCAAACACAACACGTTCAGTGCTATAGATTTTACCACCAACCGTGGTTTTTACGGAATTCTAACGCTGCTGCTTCAGAACCGTAACGTTGTTTAGCGTAGTTTAACATACCTTTAGTTTGATCAGCTACTGAACCAGTACCCCATGATTCCTTAGTTTGACCTAAGCCTCTATATCCTGCTGGGTTAACCGCATTTGGATTACCACTTGATTCAGGCATTACAATTGAATTCCACATAGCTTCTGATCCACCAGCAGCTAAGAATTGTGCTTTAACTGATCCACCAGTTGAAGCCGCAGATGCTTGAGCTGTTTTATATGTTTGCGTAGCTGCACTTGTTTGTGCTGTTTTAACATTTGTAGTTGCTGAAGCTTTTGGTGCTTCTACTGCTGCTGGAGCAGTATATGATTGTTGTGAACGTACTTCACTTGCTGATTTTTCATTTGTGTTGACACTTACTTCTGAACTTACATCTTGTGTAGTATTAGGTGTTGAAGCTTGCGCACCAACTGCATGGTATTCCCATGACCATGTGTTACCGTCAGATGTAAAAGTAAACTCGTTACCACCTAGTACAAAATTGTAGTTATATGCACCAGCGTGTAATGGTTTTTGATCTAATTCAGCTGAACCATTTAATGCTAATTCTGCTAAATGTGCTTTGTCGATGTTTTGTTCTGAAGCGTGAGCTTGATTGTTGTCAGATGCTGCTGCATATCCTGTTACGCCTAATGCTACTGCTAATGATGAAGCTAAAATTGATTTTTTCATAATAAAATAAATCCTCCAAATTTAATTTTTAATAAAATATATTTTCGATAATTTTTTTGTCGTATTTGCTAAAATTCTTTAAATTTTATGTTTTGTTTTTTGACCATAGTTAATATACCATATATTTTTATCAATCATATTACACTTACATAACAAAACTTTACAAAAATTATTCTGATTTGTAACATTGCAATCTTTTGTAATTGCTTTATACAACATTCTCAAATAATCAATTTTGCTTTTATTATTTATAATTATTGATATAAAAGAATGTTATCTCTTGATTTGCTTCATTTTTTATATAGTCTGAAAAATTACAAACAACCTTATTGTTACATAACTGTAACAATATATTTCGATACATTTTTTATATATTGGGGTCATACTTGCAAATTATTTTGTGCAAAATTAAAAAGGCCTTTGATTTGAGGCCTTTTTAATCTTTTTACTTATATATTGATAATGCGCATTTTTAATATATTACAATAAGCAAATCTATATCTTCACTTATTTTATGCTAGGAACTTAAATACTTCTTTATCATATAATTTCAAAACTTTCATATAGAATATATGAATTAAGAAACCTATCATAAACGGAACGACAAAAAATGCGATAAATACATATAATAGATTAAGTAGTAATGGGGCTTCCATATGTTTAAATGCGCTGATGGGACCTACCAACCCAATAATACCAAAACCAGCAGATTCTTTGGTACCAGCAATACCTAACAACGCGCCAAAAAATCCAGTGATAATCGCATTGGTGAAGATGGGTAATAAAATAATAGGGTGTCGAACCATATTGGGAATCATCATTTTAACACCACCTAAAAATATTGTAATAGGTACGCCTGATCTGTTTATTTTCATCGTACCTGCGACGAGAACACCTTCACATGCTACAATGCCTAATGAGGCTGAACCTGCTGCTAAACCACTAATACCAATGGCTAGTGCTGTAGCCACTGTAGAAATTGGTGAAATGATTATAAAACTAAAGACAAGTGCAATAAGCATTGACATAATTATGGGTTGTAATTCTGTAAATGTATTAACTAAGTTACCAATACCAGTCGTAATTAATTGTATGTATGGCAATAACGTCAAACCAACCAAACCTGAAATAACACCAACGATTGTCGGTAAAATAATCAATGTTAGACTACCAAAACGTTCACCGATTACCAATATTAAAAATACCGCAACTGCTGCTGTTATCATTGTATTAATCAAATCTCCCACGCCGGCAAGTACCCACACACCATCTTTAAATTGTGCCACACCACTTCCGACAAAAGCCGAACTAGCAACTACAGCTGTCGCTAAAGGCGTTAAACTAAAGCGCATTGCAATCAAAGCTCCTACCAATAGTGGAACTGTAAATTGAATACCTAAAACAACCTGTAGTAAAGATTCAAAAACAGCATATTTCGGCGCTAAAAGTTTAAATACCTCACCTAAAATAGCATTAGGTATGAGCCCAGCAACAATTGCAATTGCTACGCCAGATAATACATTATTAATAAATTGTTTCGGACTTACTTTGATCATTGTGTGCCTCCTATGTTGTGATAAATAAAATATACCATATTATCGCAATTTTCAGAATATTTATTTTGTATACTTTATATAAAAAATACAGTTAATCATATCATTACAATTTCCAATTCATTCCTTATGTCCACTAAACACAAAAATTGCAAAAAAAAAAACGGATAGACGTCCATTGCTTTTTAATGAACTTGTCTATCCGTAGACTTTCATTGCTTTTTAAAATAATATTTAGCGCTAATGTCGAAAGTAATTGTTATGTTCCAATACGCACGTCGTGTTTGTTAAATCATATTGTTAAAAACATTTTATTTTGCTTCCATCAATTCACGCGTCAATACGAGACCTTGCGTTGCATTCTCAAAAAATTCTAGTTTTTGAAGTGTGTTTTCTTCTGGCAAGTGTTGCTCAAATTGCTCCCATATCCAAAAGGCAATATTTTCGGCTGTTGTATTCATAGATGGTAATGTTTCATTAACGAGTTGACCATCCAAATAAGTTGCGATTTGTTTATTATATATTTTATCGACTTCATTAAAATCTAATGCCAATCCAGTATCGTTTATTTTAGATAAAATTTCAATATTGAACTTATAGTGTTGATTGGCTAAATCTTTGTGCGCTGTTTGACTAAAATATATTCGATTATCACAAGTAAATTCATAATAATTTTTAATAAGTACTGCATTACTGCGATATTTAAATTGTTCAGGTGGTTGAACTTGATCAAAATTTGTCATATTAAAATCTCCTTTTCAACATTATATTTATCTATACCCTTTAAGTTACAATATATGAGTTCTAATGTTTTTAATATTACATTTTAGGCTATAGAAAAATAATTGAATTATTAAGAGTAAAGGAGCTTTTTATGACTATTCAAATACAACGTATTTATGAAAAACCACTTAAAGAAGGCGTACGCATACTTGTAGACCGCGTTTGGCCACGAGGAATCTCAAAAGACCAAGCTAATTTAGATCATTGGCTAAAAAACATTGCACCAACATCTGAATTAAGAAAATGGTTTAATCACGATCCTCAACTTTACGCTGCATTTAAAGAAAAATACGAGAAAGAATTGCGGGAAAATAACGATCAAAAAGAAGCTTTTAATGAATTACAAGATATAGTTGCTAACAGTAAACAAGATGTCATTTTACTTTATGGTGCAAAAGATGAAAAACATAATCAAGCGGTTGTGCTACAACAATTATTACAATAAGGTGTGAATATGATGGCTCAATGGCATATCGACATAAATGATTCACCTGTCCAGACACTCATGCGCCAAGACGAGACCCTTGCAAAACTTATAAGACAAATTGGCAATGTAGAAATAACACTGCGCCCTAATCCGCTAAAATCGTTAATTCGTTCTATCATTGGACAGCAAATTACCAATACTGCCGCTTCAGCAATTTTCCAAAGATTTTCGGAAGCAATCCACAATCAATGGGGTGTTGCATCGGTGTTAAATTTATCTGAAGCACAAATGAAACACATAGGTCTTTCTAAAACTAAAATAAACTACATTCAAAATTTGCTAGTGCATATAGAACAAAATAAACTCGATTTTACTAATTTACATGAATTAGATGATGAAACTGTAAAACAAGTTTTAACACAGGTCAAAGGTATTGGTCGTTGGACATCAGAAATATTTTTAATATTTACATTAAAGCGTGACAATATACTGCCTATTTTTGATGTGGGGTTACAGAGAGCTGCTCAATGGCTTTATCAAACTTCAAACGCTGAAAGAAAAAAACAACTCTCTCTATGTGCAAAACGATGGCATCCATATGCTTCATATGGGGCGTTTTATTTATGGGAAGCAATTCATCAAAATTTATTAAATTACGACTCTATTGACTCACTTTTAGACGAATCATCTTCGTAATACGTTGAGCTTAATATTTTAATTATAACTAAAATCATTCTATATTACGTTACGCTATCACTACGGTAACATCGCATTATTAGGATAAAGCGTGGATGGAATAATACATTTTCTCAACAATTATTTCTTATACAGACTCTCTTCACCATTAGGTAACGATTCTATAAATTTTCTAGGGTTTTCCGCATACTCATTTCCAACGCCACCTTCCATTCTTTGAAAATGTAGATGCGGCCCTGAAGTTTGAGAACCAGTATTACCAGAAAGTGCAATGATTTTTCCAGCTTTAACTTTTTCACCAGGTTCCACTTTAAATTCATTTAAATGCATATACCATTGATGATGTACACCATCTTCTTCCATAATCTGCACTACTTTGCCACCTAAATCATTTTCAAAAGTTCTGGTTACTTTACCATCTGTCGCTGCAGTTACTGGCGTGTTTTTAGCTATGCCATAATCAATGCCATAGTGTTTACCGTCGAAGTCATTATATTTATAATCACCAAAAGATTCAGTCTCTCTACTTATATTAAAAATGCTTCTATCTTTCTTTCCACTATCTTTATTTCCATCATTTTGTTGTACTAAATTTTCTCTTACATATCGTTGTACAGTATCTATATTTGTTAATAATAGTATTAACGGCACTAATACAATAACTAATAATAATATCGTTTTAAATGTATTTTTCACTATCCGATTCACCTTTTAAATTATGATATTAATATCATAATAAATGCTTTTATCTGTATTTTGCTAATTATTCAACTTAAAATCATCTCATACTTTCGTATTAAATAACTGTAATGAAAATATTAAAACAACTTTTGCAATATAGATTTACTCAAGTCAAACACGAAAATTTTATATCATTAACATAAAGAAAACGTCAATTTCTATATTGCTGCGCTAGAAATTGACGTTTATTTTTAGTGACAAATACTTATATTCCATACTTTTCTTTATCGTATTAACAGAATTCAAAAAAACTTATCTCTAAGCTCTTACAAATGTTACAAATCAATATTTTCAAAATTTAGAGAATAATGGCTATCCATAATTCAGCTTACACGTTATAACTTTTTAACATATGTTCCATCAAAGTCCAAACACGTTCAACATCTACAGCCGTAGCAAAATATGCATTTTTTTCTTTGTTTGTGACATTATTTAAGTCGACTGACATTGTACCGTATGTGAGCGAACTTTGATGTTCTATGTCGATGTGTGTCTGCTGCATAGTAAATAAGTCAGGTTGCAATAAGTATAAAATTGTACACGCATCATGAATAGGACCCCCATCCATATTAAAATGTGTTTTATAAGTAGATTTGAAAAATTCTAGTAGTTCAACAACAAATTTAGATATTTTATTATCAATGCTACTAAATCTTTGAATTACTTCATCTGTTGCTAAGACCTGATGAGTCACATCTAACCCAAAAACATTTATGTTAATACCACTTTCAAATACTCGTTTAGCAGCTTCTGCATCCACCCAAATATTAAATTCAGCGGTAGGCGTCCAATTTCCGAAAGTGCCACCTCCCATAATTGTAATAGAATCAATTGATTGAGCAATACTAGGGTCTTTGATTAATGCAGTCGCAACATTTGTAAGTGGACCTGTTGCAACAATTGTTACAGGATCAGCGCTATGTTTTAATGTCTTAATAATTACATCTGCAGCGTGATATTGAGTTGGTTTCAACGATGGCACTTCAGGTAATTTAGGTCCATCTAATCCCGAATCGCCGTGAATTTCCGAAGCGAAGGAAGCAGGTTTTATGAGTGGACGCGAAGCACCTACAGATACTTCAATATCTCGTCTTCCCATAACTTCTAATACATTAAGTGCATTTTTGGTGTTTTTTTCAACTGCTTGGTTTCCTGCTACAGTGGTCACGGCCAATATATCAAGTGTACTATATTTCGCACCTGCTAGAATTAATGCTATCGCATCATCATGACCTGGATCACAATCCATGATTATCTTTTTAGTCATTTAACACACTCCAATCGTCTTATGTATATTAAATATGAATAAAATCAATTTTATCTAAGTATTATTTTGTAGTAAATATTTTATCATTTAACATCAATAATCTAATTACAACGGCATTGTTTCATTTATTAAGCTTTATTTTTTTACTACTGTTAAACTTATCATACTACTTTTCTAATGGTTTTGCTTTTTATTTTCCGAAAATTCACATAATTTTATAGAAATATCACATTTTTTGTATGAATTATGTTTGCTGCATTAAAAAAAACTGGTAAGTTAGTACCATTACACAACTTGAGGTGGTCTTTAATGCAAGCAATTTTAATTGGTATATTAGCTGCTTTCTTTTTTTCTATTACATTCATACTAAATCATGCAATGTCTAGTGAAGGTGGCAGTTGGCTTTTTAGTGCGTCACTACGCTTTATTTTTATGTTCCCTTTTTTGTTAATGATGGTTATTTGGAACCGTAAAGGGCGTCACCATATTATTTTATTGCATATTAAGCAAAATTTTTTCAGGTGGTTATTGTGGAGTTCACTTGGTTTTGTCTTTTTTTATGTACCCATAACTTTTGTATCAAATTATAGCCCAGGTTGGCTTATTTCTGCGACATGGCAATTAACCATTATTTGCGGTCTTTTTACAGCTCCATTTTTCTACACATATATACAACAAGGACAATCCACAATCAAAATGAGAGAACGTATCCCGTGGCGTTCACTTGCTACATCTAGCATTATGATATTAGGTGTTATCATTGTACAAATTCCGCACATTTCGAATATAGAATTACATATTTTCCTATTATCTGTCATACCGTTGATGATTGCAGCATTTTGTTACCCTTTAGGCAATCGTAAAATGATGGTGGTTGTTGGCAACGATTTAAATACGATCGAACGGATATATGGCATGACCTTAGTCACCTTACCATTATGGTTGATTATTTTTCTGATTGGAGTAGCTACTCAAGGGCTACCCTCTTCAAATCAAATCACGCAAACTTTTTTAGTTGCGATTTTCTCTGGTATCATAGCAACAACATTATTCTTCTATGCAACGAATATAGTGAAACATAACCAAACCAAGTTAGCTGCTGTTGAAGCGACACAAGCGATGGAAATCGTTTTTACATTAATTGGCGAAATGTTACTTTTAGGCTTAGCGTTACCAAATATGTTAAATATTGTCGGTATTATAATCATCACATTAGGTATCATCATTTATTGTTTTTTTAAATAGTAAAATAAATGATCGTAAAATAGAATTGAAATAAAATCAAAGCTAGTTATGTTAATTGACAACTTGTTCGTAAAGCAAGATAATTTGTCTAATGATAATAACAAATATAGAGGTGTAATTAATTGACTCATACTCATATAGATCCCCGTATTATAAGAACTAAAAAATTATTAATGGACGCTTTTCGTGAAATTGCAAAAGAAAAAAAGTTAGTATCAATTACGGTTAAAGATATTACCGAACGTGCCACTGTCAATCGCGCTACCTTTTATGCTCATTTTTACGATAAATATGACATCATGGAATATACACTGTCTGAAACAATCTTAAAAAATTTAAATCAATCGCTCAATATGGTTGCAGAATTAAATGAAAAAGCACTGTGCCAATGTTTTATTACAATTACTAGTTATATCCAAGATACTCATGAAGAGTGCCGTCTAAATAGTGAAGCATATGGGGAAATTGTCGAGAAAAGAATTAAAGAAGAATTAGAAGATATTTTTTTAAAATTAATGTCTGATGAACACAAAGATATAGATAGAGAGACACTTGCTACAAGTGCACGTTTTCTATCATGGGGATTATACGGCATCGCTAAACATTGGTTCCATTCGAGTAATTTACCTGCTGAATCATACATCAACAAGTCATTACCCTTCATTACATCCCAACTTTCAAATCAAAAATAATTCGCACAATGCGTTTGGACAATGAAAATAGTTATGCTTTAATCATTCATATAGCCCCTCGTTAAATAAGTTATCGTAACTTATTTAACGAGGGGCTTAATTTATTTAAGTAAAATAAATGTTTAAACATTGTGATCATTGATAAATTCCAATACTTCACCTGTAATCGCTACTGCATTATTGCTTTCTCCTTCTATACCACCGTAATGTAGACCAATTAATTCATTATTTGCATTAAAGACAGGCGAGCCTGAGTTTCCCCCAAATGTGCTGGCACTATATGTTAATATACTGTCATTATTACTTATGACTTTACCCGAACTTTCCCACATCGTTGCTAAAGGTTTGTCACCTGGATAACCTGTAACTGTTATTGGATCATTACTAGACACAGTACTAGTTTCACCAATTGTGGCAGGTGTTACAACATCTCCAACTGACTGCCCTTCACCATTTTTATTAAAATGAACTAGTACTAAGTCAGCATCTCCAGGATAGGCTACCACTTCTTTTTCTGTAAATGTACCATACGGAAAACTATTTTCATTTTCAGCAGCAGGTGCAAATGATAGCTTTCCATTACCGTTATTTACTACATGCTTATTCGTCAATACTGTATTTTTACCAACAACCACACCAGTAGCGATTGTTTCTCCTTTTTCTATGTAGCCAATGGATTGGTAATGACCAGATTGAGTATTTTCAATTTGATGTCTATTTTCACCTGGTAGCATGACTCTTGGTGTGGCAGTACCTATTTGATTCCTCTCATTAGTCTGTTGCGAACTTTTCATAGTATCATTTTGATTTTGTGCTTGTGCCTCAGCATTGATAGTGCTTGATAAAAATAATAATGTGCCTATAATGATGCCGACTAATATGTTTTTCAACAAAACCTACCTCCTATTAAAAAATATTACTTTTTAAATTTACAGAATTTTAAGATTTTAATCAATTATTACTTAGTACATTAATTATGTGATTTAAACAACATATTGCTCACTTTGTCGCTTATACAATGAATTTATAAACATGTTGTTTGCATTATAATAAATCATGCCATATAATCTATCTAAACAACAAGTGTTACTTAGTTTACAGTCGTTGTTTAATTTAATTGAAGAGGAGGGATAGACGTGACAACAATTCAAACACACAATGGTTTTCAAAGAACTTTTCAACAGGAACATTTAACCTTAGGATTAATGTTACCCTTTGATGATCCTGAAAATATCGCATTGCCAATTGATCAACAAATAGCATTAGTTCAATATGCTGAAAAACTTGGATTCACAAGCTTATTTGTGCGAGATAATCCTTTATATAGTCCGCACCTTGGTAATGTAACGACAAACTACGATCCGTTTGTGTTTTTAACTTTCATCGCTGCCAACACATCCAAAATCGCTCTCGGAACATCTAGTATTGTTGCAACATTACGTCATCCTGTGCATATTGCTAAAGCATCTGCCTCTCTTGATTTAATATCAAACGAGCGATTGTTATTAGGGATTGCTACTGGAGATCGTCAATTTGAATTTCCAACTTTTAAAATCAATCCAAACGATCTAAGTCAACATTTTCAATCAGCTGTGTCATCTTTAAAAGAATTATGGCAATCATCATCACCACAAACGTCAAATACTTTATTTGAACTGTACGAAGATTCTGGCTTACAAGTATTACCAAAGCATAAGCATATTCCTATGTTCGCAACAGGATACGCCAAACAACATATTGATTGGTTAAAAACACATGTGGATGGTTGGTTATTTTATCCTCAACCTTTCCAACAACAAAAAGCTTTATTACAGCAATGGCATCAAAACGATACATTCAAACCCTTTATGCATCCTTTGGTAATTGATTTATCAGTTAATCCGAATGAACTTGTAAAGCCGATTAAAGGTGGTTATCGCCTAGGAAGAAACACTTTGTTAAACATCCTAAAAGCGTATGAACGTATCGGAACCAATCATATAATGTTGCAGTTTATAGCCAACGACAGAACTTATAAAGAAATATTAACAGAGGTTGGTAATGAAATTATTCCACACTTTCCACCTCGACATTTACAGGAGGACAAAATTTATGAAACTACTAGATAGAATTAACCAATTAGCAAACAAAGAAAAAGTGCAAACTTTGAGTGTAGAAGAAAAACAAGAGCAACACGTGTTAAGACAAGAATATCTTCAAATGATTCGCGGCCAAGTCGTTAACACATTTTCTACTTTAAAAGTTGTAGATCCTTTAGGTGAAGATGTTACACCTGATAAAGTTTATAAATTGCGTGAAGAAATGGGCACACTAAATTTAGATTAATAAAAAACCCGTCAAGCAAATGATACTTGACGGGTTTTCTATATAATCATTAAATTGAAACGTATTAATGAGTTTGTTCATCATATTTTATACTTATCTTTTCATTTTAAAGGGTTGATGCTTTCTAACACTTTTTAAGCTGAAATATTTGTAATGAAAGCAATGTGTAACAAAACTATATAACAACAAAGAAGCATCTTTTCTACGTTTAACTATTTAATATGTTTTCCATGGATCGATCTACACTGCCCGCATACATACTTCCAAATTTCAGTAAATGCACCATTAATAAATACAAACGATAAAATTCTAGTCGTTCATTGGCACCTTTACTTAAAGGATAATGCTTATTATAGGAATCATAAAAAGCTTGAGTAAAGCCACCAAACACAGTAGTTATACCTAAATCAAATTCTCTATCACCATATAGTGGTGCCGGATCAAACAATGCAGGTTGACCATTTTCTAAGAACATATAATTACCACCCCACAAATCACCGTGCAATAATGAGGGTTTACTTGTATGGTCACTCAACGCACTTACAATTACTTCCCGCACTCTATGATAAGTTTGTACATCTTCCTCTATCCATAAACCTTGATCTACCAATCTATCTTTTAAATGATCTAAACGACGTTCAACAAATATGGTCGTCCAACTATCAGACCAATCATTGTCGAATGATACATCACCGCCTTCATAAGGTAAATCAAAACCAAACTTGCCATCTGGCTGCTGTTGTTGATGCATTTTAGCTACCAATTCTCCAAGTTCAGCTTGGCTACCTTGGTTTCCTTCATTTAAAAAACTTAGCAAAAGATAGGCATCTCCATCGATTTCACCACTATCTATGACTATTGGCGCAGTAATTCCAGCTTTTTCAAACAAATTGAGACCAGCAACTTCTGCATCAAAAAAGGCTTTACTTCTCTGACGTTGTACTAATAAAAAATATGGCTTTTGAGATGTTTCTACGCGATAGGCTTCGTTAACGTCTCCACCGCTTACTGGTGCAATAGACTGTATATTATCTAATGGTAATTGTGATTGCCATTGTTTTTTCATAAAAATATCCCTCCATTATTCCATCACATCATTGTACTATTACCGTTTTATTTAAAATTTAATCAAAATCAGGGTCTTCTCTAATAATTTGAAGGTTATATTAATATTTCTTATTTATACTAGGCATATGAATACTAAAATGCTAGTCTATTAAAGACATATATTTTCATCTACTACTAATTTAAACAAATGGAGCGATTACAACATGTATAAGTTAATTAAACCTATTTTATTTCAATTAGACCCTGAAAAAGCACACGGTATGACGATTAATGCCCTTAAAATCCCTCAAAAGTACACTAAATTGCTGCCAATACTCGAAAAATTATTTCATTATAGGAACCCTATATTATCTCAAAGCATCAAAGGTATACATTTTGAAAATCCAATCGGATTAGCTGCGGGATTTGATAAATCTTGTGAAGTTCCAAAAGCACTAGATAAAGTAGGATTTGGATCGTTAGAATTAGGCGGCGTAACACCTAAACCACAGCCTGGCAATCCTAAACCACGCATGTATCGATTAGTAGAAGACCACGCGCTAATCAATCGTATGGGATTTAATAATTTAGGTATGAACAAAGCGTTGAGTAATCTAAGAAAATATAGTTACCATACGCCTATTGGCTTAAATGTTGGGGTAAATAAAGCAACGCCGTATGAAGCACGTTACCAAGATTATATAAAAGTCATAGACACATTTAAAAATGACGTCACATTTTTCACCGTTAATATCAGTTCTCCTAACACGGAAAACCTACAAAGTTTTCATGATAAAAATGAATTTTCTCAATTATGTGCTGCTATACAAAATTATAAAACACAACATGATCTTAACGTACCTATTTTTATAAAATTAACATCTGACCTTAGTACAGAAAGTTTGTCTCGAATGCTCAAACCTATAACACAAACGTTTGATGGCATCATTTTAGCAAATACTACGCAAAAACGTGAACAATTACATTCCGTTAATCAAAAAGAAACTGGCGGGTTAAGTGGAAAACCTTTATTTAAGCGAAATTTAAAACTGATTGCACATGCCTATAAAGAAACGCAAGGTCAGTTTTTAATCATTGGTACTGGTGGCATTTCCGAAGTGAATGACGTCATCAAAATGTTACGTCATGGTGCATCGCTGGTTCAAATTTATAGTTCACTCGTATTTGAAGGGCCTGGATTAACTAAAACTATGAACAAACAGCTTGCACAATATTTACTAAGAAATGGATACAAACATATCGATGATATCATAGGATTAGATGCGTAAAATATTTTAGTTTTTCTAATCGAATTATTTATTGTAAAATATTAATTGTGAAATTATGATGATTTTTTATTATATAGGGTAAACAATTATCGAAGGGGGCGCTACAATGTATAAAAATATATTATTAGCATATGATTTTGATAATTCTTTTAATAACGTTCCTAAAGAATTACAAAACTTAACTACCGGCGTTGACAATGCAAAAATCACTATTTTCAACGTTATACCTGAAGGTGATTTACAAACTTCGGTTCGCTATGATGGCAAACATTTTGAAGAATTAGCTGAAGAAAAAGGCAATGAGATATCACCTTTTGTTGAAAAATTAGAATCACTCGGCTTAAAAATTCAAGTGAAGTTTCGTTCTGGCTACATTAAACAAGAAATATTAAGTGAAATCGAAGAAAACAGCTATGATATCATCGTTATGAGTAATAAGCGGGCCAAACCAGACATAAAAAATGTACTGGGAAATGTTACTCATAAAATCGCTAATAGCGCAAATATTCCTGTACTTATTATAAAATAATTTAACATCATTAATAAAACTCATTATTCTATTAAGGAATAATGAGTTTTTTGTCGTTATTTTAGTTTGTAATATCGTTATCTTGTTTTAAATATCGCTCGATGACTTGTAACACACCTGATTCATCATTGGAAGGCGCTCTGTAATTTGCGACATCAGCCACTTCAGGACTACATTCAGCCATTGCATAACTATTTGGAGTCAAAGCTAACATTTCTATATCATTATTTGCATCTCCAAAAGCTAGCAATTCTTGTGGTTGTATCTCCCATTTATCTAAAAGTGTTTTAATCGCTACACCTTTATTCACTTTAGGTAATATTAAATCCAAACTATCATTTCCACTTGTAACTGGCTTTATTTCTTCACCATATTGTACTTTCAAACCTTTCATTACTTCATCTAAAAGTAATGGATCTTTAATTCTAAGCGCAATCTTAACAAATTCATCTTGCTCAATTGTTTTAAAGTCAGAAACTTTCGTTATATTAAAATAATATTTATATAAAAATGATAAAAAGTCATTACTCACATCTCCTAATACATAAGCACTTTTAACTCCGCTTAACACAATATCTTTAATATGATAATGATTAATAATCAAATTTAAAACGTCAAATACCAATTGTTGATCAAAATATTCAGCTGCTTCTAACTTGTTATTTTGATACGTAACTGCGCCATTTTCAGCTATATACGTTATCTGATGATCCTTATCTGAAAAAAATGAACGTAATTGTGCATATTGGTTACCACTTGCAATGATAAATTTTATATCTCTTTCCATCATGCTTTCAAAAATTTTATTGAAATAAGCTTCATCATAGGTATTATCCGATTTAAAAAAGGTACCGTCTTTATCTACTGCTATTGCTTTTATCAAATGTTACACCTTCCATTCCTGTACAAATCATTAAAAGATGGGATTATATAATAAGTCATTACATCACAATGACATTGAACAAATGGCCATCTATATCACTAAATAAAGCCCCGTAATACCCCTCATGTTCCGTGCCTGTTTCTAGTACTTTTCCGCCTGCTTGTTCAACCAACGAAACTAACGTATCAACTTCTGGTTTTGTTGAAACTGAAAGTGACACTAATGCTTCATTGTTACCTATAGATGAAAGTCTAGAAACTTTTTCAAATTGCTTTTTTTCTATCAGCATAATGATTTGGCCATCTTTCGTCTGAATACCTCGCATTTTATTCATCATGTCTTTATGTTTTTTGATTGTAAATCCTATCGTATCATAAAATTTTTCACTTGCTTCCAAATCTTGTACTGGTAAATTGAGCCATGCAGCATTAATTTCCATTAGCCATCCTCTCCCTTTTCAAATTTTTCAACGTATTACACACTTATAGTAAAACATAAATCACTTTTAAAAACATGACTTTATCATTTTCTATTTCAATAGCACAAAGCTTGAAAATATTTATTTTAGCTTTCAATTACGGTAGACTCTAACCATTCTCATCCATGTTTGTCAAAGCGCTGATACTCTTTAAATTAACTTGTTTTAATAATTGATCGTAAGTATTTAGTGCTGTCTGAGTTACTTTTTCTCCATAACCAGTTAGGTAAATGTACATGGCGCGTTGGTCTTCTACACATTCTTGTCTATATACAAGTGGCGTCTCTGTATTTTCCATTCTTACAATAAGTCTAGACATCGCACTTTGACTTAAGTCAACCACTTTAATCAAATCATTGATTTTGTATTTTTTATTCTCTGACTTATAAATTTCATATAATACATAAAATTCTTTAATACTTAGATGATATTGATCTTTCAATTTTCTTTCAATCATCGCTTCAATATAATGTATATATTTAGTCATTTTAATCCAATTATCCACTTTTTGTTCTTTTTTCATTGTATATCTCCCCACTAATCATACGTTTGAAAGTTTCTTAGGTCATTTATTAATTAATGCTGAAATGATGTTGTACAAAAAACATTATTTCCAAGTGTTGCACTTTTTTCATATGACTACCTATATAAATACGTTGCTTTTATAAACTATATTATTCAATATTCTATAAGTTTCGGTATCTACTTTTTAGTTTAAAGGATAAAAATGTCGAACTAAAGACGTGATACTCCCAATTTCCACTTTTTTTATACATCAACAACATATAATTATAATATTGTTTATCTTGAGCATAATACAAAAAACCATTTTAGTGTACTAACAATTAATACTAATAAAATAAGTTCAATTCTATTAGTGTTTCAACTGTTAATAGTGACTAAAATGGTTTTAATTTGTTAAATTAACACGATTTATGCTTATTGCTTTTTCAATAATTGCTCTTTCAAATCTTTACGTTCATATTCTAAAGAGTAAGGATCATTTAACCAATAAATGCCCTCATCCACTTTAATTGTATGTCCATTTTTGACAGCCTCAGTACTTTTCCATAAATCTTTATTTTCAAAAGATAATTGAGTTCCTTTAGCGACTGGTGTAACGACATAATCACCTGCCATATCTGGAATTTCTTCTTCAGATATATCAGCTAAATCATTTTTCTCAGTAGCTTTTTCAACATTTTCTGGCATTTTTAAGCCAAATGCATCATACAATACTTCACTACCATGACCGTATGTCTTACCGAGTGCATATACTTTTTTATCAAAATCTTTGATAATTGAAACAGTTGTGTCTTCACCAATAGCCTCTTTTATTGTTTCTCCATCATTTTTTGTCTTTTTCTCCCATTCATCAATCCAGGCATTTGCTTGTTTTTCTTTACCTATTATTTTTCCTAGCTCTTGATGTTGCTCTTTGTAATCATGTTTCAAATAATCAAAAGCAATTGTGGGAGCAATTTTATTTAATTTTTTTGAATTTTTATCAGTATTATAAGTAATAATTAAATCTGGTTTTAACTTTGCGACACTTTCTACATTCTCTGCGTCTACTTTTTTAACGTCTTTAAATTTATCCTTTAATACTTTGCTATCATCCACGATGTTAGCTACACCTACTATATTCCCATCAAGTTGTTTTAAACCACCTGCATAAGTTGCACCAAGTACGACAATACGTTTTGGCTTTTTAGGTATTTTTACTTTATCTCCTGAATCTTGAACATACGTCTTTGTTTCTTTCTTGCTTTTTGATGACTCATTATCAGATTGATTACCACATGCTGCTAATACCAAAATAAGTGCAAGTAATGGTAAAAATAATTTTTTCATTCCTAAATATCCCCTTTTCATATGTTTACAATTTAAACTGAGCTTAATTATATATTATACTTCATTTATATTGAACGAACCACAAATAATTGTTGATTGTGCATGAATGATGACTCAACTTAATATATAGAAAGTAGCGCTTTGGTATAATGGTGGCGTTCTTCAGAAAATAAATACGCAATCGGAAAATCATCGACAATTTCGCCATCTTTCATAACAACAATTCGCTCAACAAATTGATTTAAAAAAGCAATATCATGAGAAATCATAATGATGCCTTTGTTTGTTTGATCATGGTAGTCTTTCAAAACTTTTATCATTCTTTGTTCAGCTATCACATCTAAACTGGCAGTTATTTCATCGCAGATTAACATATCCGGTGCTAGCATTAATGTACGTATTGTGTTAAATCGTTGTAACTGTCCACCACTTAACTCGTCTGGAAACTTTTGTAATAATGATTCTTCTAAATGCATATATGACATTAAATATTTAAGATTTGCGCGAATATCTGCTGTTGATTGTGAACCTTTATAATATCGTATTGGTTCTTCTAGTGCGGTTTGTATTTTGAATTTGGGATTAAAACTATCGTATGCATGTTGAAATATCGGAAGCATACTTAGTCCTTGTGTTGAATAATGACCTTGATAATTGGTTAATAATCCTAACATTACATGAGCCAACGTTGTTTTACCAGAACCACTTTCACCAACAATGCCAACTTTTTCATTTGAAGCTATCGTTAAATTAATATTTTTTAAAATAGGAGCATTTTTATAAGCAAAGTTTATATGTTGCAACTTAATCATTTATGTCATCCTTCCTTAACTGACTACGCGCATCAAACAATTTAAGACTGTATGGTTTTACATTTCCATCCTTAAATGCTTGAACATGATTAAAGTCTATGACTTTGCCATGTTGAATGACGCTAATCCAATCACTAAAATCAAGCACGTGAGATAAATTATGCGTAATCATCAATAAGGTCACTTTATGAACTTCTGCTAAGTGCTTGATTAAATTCATCACATTATAACCTGTGATTGCATCTAATGATGCTGTAGGTTCATCGGCAATAATAACGCTTGGATTTAACATTAAAACACTGGCGATTTGAACCCTTGCAAGCTGACCACCTGATAAATTAAATCTATAACGTGTCATCACTGCTTCTGAATCTAAATCTACCCATTTAAGTGCTTGCTTTACAAATTTATTAGCTGTAGTTTTATCTACCTTATAATGCATTTTATAAATTCCTATCAATTGCTTACCTAATTTTGTGTGATCATTAAAACTATGTGTATAATCCTGAGATATAAATCCAATTTCTTTTCCTAGTAAATTGCTTACACCAGTGATTGATTGTCCTTTGTAAACTAATGAATCAAAATGTGTCGTCAACATACTAGAAACTTGTTGTACGAGTGCTTTTGCAGTTAAACTTTTGCCAGAACCACTTTCACCTACCAAAACATTCACTTTACTTTTTCGTAATGTTAAATCAAGATGGTCTACGAGTCTTTGACCATTGGTATCTGTGATGGTTAAGTTTGTAATTTCTAAAAGGTTATTATTAGCCATCAGCATCACGCTTTCTTTTTAAAAGTCTATCTCTCAATGCATCACCAGTTAAATTAAATAATAAAATAGTTAATGTGATTAAAAATGCAGGTACAATTAATAACAATGGGTATGAACTGATATAATCTCTACCTGCATTTAACATTGCTCCCCACTCTGGAGAAGGTGGCTGTGCACCTAAACCTAAGAATGATAACGAAGAAATATAAAGTATAATTTTCCCAAAATCTACGGTCATTAAAACAATCACAGAAGGCATCACTTGTGGGAAAAAATGTTTTAAAATAATGCGATGTGTTGGTACATTAAATAGCTTAGCCATTTGAATATATGGTTTACTTATTTCACTACTTACAATTGAACGTGTGAGTCGTGTGTAAGTCATCCATTTGATAATAGTAATTGCTATCACTAAATTCCATATACTCGGTTTAAAGAAGCTTGCCATAGCAATCATTAACACAAATTCTGGAATACTTAATCCTATGTCGATAACACGCATAATAATCGTATCAACAAGACCTTTTTTATAACCTGCTAAAAGTCCCAGTGGCACACCAATTATTACGGTAATCAACAAAGTGATTAAACTGATGATCAATGTATATCTTGCACCGACAATCACTCTTGCTAGTAAATCTCGGCCATAATCATCCGTACCTAGCCAATGTGTGCTACTAGGAAGCTCTAGTGTATGATTCAAATGTACCTCTAATGCACTATCTGTTGAAATAAAAAATTGGGCTACGATGAGTAACAATACATAAATACCAAACATATAAAAAATAAAATTCCCTTTATTCTTATGTCTCATTCAATATCACCATCCTGGCCCTGACGTTTTAATGTATCATTTATTTTGTTAAAACGACGTTTAGGATCAATCCATAAAAGTAACAAATCACTAATCGTATTGGCCAACACCACAAAGAATCCAATCATGATAACAGCACCTTGTACTACTGGATAGTCCCTCGCTCTAATACTATCTACAAGAAAGTGACCAAGACCTGGTATACCAAATAAATTTTCAATCACTACCGTACCACCAATCAAACTACCAACAGACATACCTAATACAGTAATCACGGGGACAATAGCTGGCTTAAACAAGTCTTTCCATAAGATGTAGTGCTCTGACATTCCTCTCAATCTAGCCGCTTCTACTTCTTTAGATTGATATAGTTCAACTAAAGTCGAACGCATTAACCTTACATAATATGCACTCATGCCAATACTTAATGCGATTACAGGCAATATATAACCAGCGATAGAGTCTAAACCTGATGAAGGCAGTATATTTAATTGTTGTGCAAATATATAAATTAATATCGTTCCTAAAAAGAAGGAAGGCACACTCACAGTAAATGAAGTCAATATTCTTATCCAAGTATCTATCCATGTATGATATCGTTTTGCTGCTAATATCCCCAAAGGAATAGCAACTAGAAATACGATAACAATCGTTAATACTGCAATGATTAACGTTGGAGGTGTGTAAAAAATCAATTCTTTAATCACAGGCTCTCCAGTTTGATAACTTGTACCGAAGTTTAATTGTATTATCTGACCTAACCATTGAAAATATTGCACTACCGGGGATTGATTGAGTCCTAATCGTTCTTTCGTAGTTTCAATTTGTTCACTTGAAACATTCGCTACATCTAAGTGCAAAACTTTATCAACAGGGTCTCCAGGCGTGAGTTTCATTAATATAAAAGTGATAGTAGAAAGGACAAACAATACAATGATCATTTGTCCAATTCTAGAAAGTATATGTTTTAATATCATTCTTTTTTATCAACCTTATAGTCAATAAGATAAATACCTTCTGGTGTTGAAGTTAAATTCTCTACATCCTTATTCATTCCAACGATATTATCGTTATAAGAAATATAACTGTTTGCGATGTCATCACTTGTAATATCAATGATTTGATTAGTAATGTTATTACGTTCTTCTTTGTTCACTGTTTTATTTAACTCATCTATTAATGCTGTGACCTTATGATTATCATAGCCACCTGCATTGATTGCGCCTTTTGGTTTGTAAGCTTGGTTAAAGAAATAACCCGTATCCCCTCTAGGAATTGTACCAAAACTGTAAAGTGAGGCATCCCACTGATCTTTATCTTTTAAATAACCCTGTATGTCATCCACATTACGTAATTGGATATCAATATTAGCTTTTTTAGCATCTGACTGAATTACTTGTGCAATTTTAGGTAATTCTGGACGTCCATTATACGTAGATATCGTCAGTTTTAATGGATGTGCTTCACTGTAACCTGCATCTTCCATTATTTTTTTAGCTTGAGCAATATCTTGTTTTTGCACATCTTTATTTTTTATAAAGTCCAGTTTTTTATTAAATGGTCCAGTTGCAGGTGTTGCATAGCCTTTTGAAACGTTATCTGCAATACGCTTACGATCAATGACTTTATCTAATGCTTCACGAACCTGCTTTGTCATTTTATCACTTGTATGATTGTATAATAATAATCCAGTTCTGAAACCAGAGACAGATGAAATTTTCGTCTTATCACTCTCTTTTAATGATTTAACTTTTTCAACAGGTACATCCGTAATAACATCTGCTTTTCCAGAATCTAAATCACTCGTGCGGGCATTGCCGTCTTCTTGATATGTAACATTGATGTGGTCTAGTTTTGGTTTGCCTTGCCAATAATCTTTATTTCGGTCCAATTGAATTTTCTGTGATTGCTTATAATCTTTAATTTGATATGGACCAGTGCCTACAGGGGTTTTATTTATATCTCCTTTAGCTTCAGTATCATAAATAGCTGAGAATGGACTAGCTAATTCTGAAATGAGTTCAGGATATGCAGTTTTAGTTGTGATTTGCAATTTTTGTCCATCCACTTTGATATCTTTGATTGGCAGTGAACCTTTGACTAAATCACTTTTTTGAATGCTTTTCTCCAAGCTGGCTTTAACTGCTTCACCTGTCACTTTTTTTCCGTTTTGGAATTTAATATTATCTTTTAATGTTAAATCTAATTGAGTCGGTGATGTTTGTTCGTAAGATTTAACTAGCAACTTTTGAACTTTACCATCTGCTGTCGCTTTAAATAATGATTCTGCAGCACCTCCCTTCACAGGTACATCTGTTTCATATGGTGCGATAGATGTCGTTTTCAAAGGTAATTCTATATCTAAAGTTTTTCCTTTAGACTGGCTGCTAGAGCCACTACAACCAGCCAAAATTACTGCTGTAGAAGCTAATACTGTGATGATTTTTTTCATAAACATACCTCTTTCCAACAATTTTTATTGAATAATAATCTATCCACAAAGCACACCCTCTTTTATTATACTTAGTTTGTACATTTAATTAAACTTCATGCTTCAGAGGTTACTTATTTTTGTACACGCATACTATTTCCTGCGAATAACATAATCCATGTAGCAATAATAAACGGTAAGGTAAAGACAGGTAAGCCAAATGGTGTTAGCAATGTAATCATGCCTGCGTGTATAACTACCGTGAGTAAGACACCAAGCACAATACTCATATATCGCGGAATTCTAGTTTTAAATGCCACACCTAACGCTAAAACTGTAAGAATGACATTATAACCAAATAAACCATCATTAATCTGATCATGATTTGCACCGAGCACTGTAACAGCTGCAAAGCCAATGACGTTAGCAATCATAGCGTAAAGTCCTGCTTTTCTTGAAGCAATAAATATCCCAATCAAAATGAAAATACCTGCTAAAACACTTTTTAATAAAAACACTTCACTAAAACCTGATAAAAAGGCACTAATAAAATCGATATGATGTCCGGAATATGTAATTTCTTTGACTGTATTAGGCAATATTTTTACATCTGCATTTACAAACTTGAATTGAAAAGACATTAATAAAACAACCCAGCTTACAAATACATATGGCATCGTTAACATAGGTACACCAAAAGGTTTGAAAAACTCTCTAAATGCAGATCCTAACGGCATCGTTATAATTATTGCAACGATGACTATCAATAAGCTATACCATTCAGGTACTAAAAATAACGTTAATGCAATTGCTGTCAATACTGGATTAAAACCTGCTAAACCACTATTAATCTCTTCGTCCGAGTAATTTGTATATTTAGCTAATAATAGTGATGTTAAACTAGCGATGAGGGCCATTAAACCGACTTTCCAACTACCTATAAATAGACCTATTAAGATAAATAAACCTGTCCATGCATTGTTCAACAATAAAACCTGTGCGATATTTTTTAATAATATTTGAATCGCATTCACAATGTCACCTGATTTCTATAAAATTTACGTTATTCATCTTATATCATACAACCTATAATTAAAAGCCTTTCAAATTTTACTAAATTCGCTATTTCCACACTTTTCCTTAATGTGTAATTCTTGTAGTTAGCCTAGCAACCCTTTATTATTAAAATGTAGACACGTACACATTAGTGTTGGTTTTAACAGTTTGGAAAAGGAGTGAACAACGTGCATTTTACACAACGTGAGCAAGATAAGTTAATGTTAGTCATTGCATCCGATTTAGCACGTAGACGTCAACAAAGAGGATTAAAATTAAACTATCCTGAAGCAGCCGCTATCATCAGTTTTGAATTGTTAGAAGGGGCGCGCGATGGGAAATCAGTAGCAGAACTTATGAGTTATGGAAAACAAATATTAAGCGCAGATGATGTCATGGAAGGTGTTGCAGATATGTTAACTGATTTAGAAATTGAAGCAACATTCCCTGATGGTACAAAATTAATTACTGTCCATCATCCGATAGTCTAAAGGAGGATACATGATGAAACCAGGTGAAATTATTGTTAAACGTACAGAAATCGATGTTAACAAAGGGCTTCATGCCACAGTCATCACTGTAAAAAACACAGGCGATCGGCCTATACAAGTTGGCTCTCACTTTCACTTTTTCGAAGTGAATCCTGCATTAGATTTTAATCGTGAACACGCTTATGGCAAACGTTTAGATATACCCGCAGGTGCTGCAGTTCGTTTTGAACCAGGTGATGAAAAAAAAAATTCAATTAGTAGAATATAAAGGAAATCGTAATATTTTTGGTTTCCACGGAAAATAAATGGTCCTATAGACGACACACGTGTATTTAAACCAGATGATTACACTAAAGAATCAGAAATTATCGATGAGTCCAATTTATCAGAAGATAATGCTAATAAAGAAAGTGGGTATAAAAGATGAGTTTCAAAATGACGCAATCTCAATACACGAGTCTTTATGGACCAACAATTGGTGATTCAGTAAGACTCGGTGATACAAACCTATTCGCTAAAGTCGAAAAAGATTTCGCTACATATGGTGACGAAGCTACTTTCGGTGGCGGTAAATCCATCCGAGACGGTATGGCTCAAAACCCTAACGTAACAAGAGACGACAAAAAAGTTGCAGATTTAGTTATTACTAATGCGCTAATCCTTGATTATGACAAAGTAATCAAAGCAGATATTGGTGTAAAAAATGGCTATATTATGAAAATTGGTAAAGCGGGTAACCCAGACATTATGGATAATGTCGATATCGTTATTGGTGCAACGACTGATGTCATTGCTGCAGAAGGTAAAATTATAACTGCTGGTGCCATTGATACACATGTCCACTTTATCAACCCAGAGCAATCACTCGTTGCATTAGAAAGTGGCACAACTACATTAATCGGTGGTGGTACTGGAGCTTCTGAAGGCTCAAAAGCAACAACTGTTACGCCTGGACCTTGGTATATTCATCGCATGTTGGAAGCAGCAGAACAAATTCCATTAAACATTGGTTTTACTGGGAAAGGACAAGCTGTTAACCACACTGCCCTCGTCGAACAAATTCATGCAGGTGTCATTGGTCTTAAAGTCCATGAAGACTGGGGTGCAACACCATCTGCTTTAGATCACGCTTTACAAGTCGCAGATGACTACGATATTCAAGTTGCCTTACACGCAGATACTTTAAACGAAGCTGGATTTATGGAAGAAACAATGGCAGCAGTTAAAGACCGTGTATTACACATGTACCATACTGAAGGTGCTGGTGGCGGGCACGCACCCGACTTAATTAAGTCAGCGTCTTACTCAAACATTTTGCCATCATCCACTAACCCTACTTTGCCATACACACACAATACAATAGATGAACATTTAGATATGGTTATGATCACACATCACCTTAACGCTTCTATCCCTGAAGATGTTGCTTTTGCTGACTCTCGTATTCGTAAAGAAACAATTGCTGCAGAAGACGTATTACAAGATTTAGGGGTATTTAGTATGGTAAGTTCCGACTCCCAAGCTATGGGTCGTGTTGGTGAGGTAATCACACGTACATGGCAAGTGGCTCATCGTATGAAAGAACAACGTGGTGCACTTGAAGGAGACGGTGAATATAACGATAATAACCGTATCAAACGTTATATTGCGAAGTACACAATCAATCCTGCAATCACACATGGTATTTCAGAATATGTTGGATCTATTGATGAAGGTAAACTTGCAGACATTGTAATGTGGGACCCAGCGTTCTTTGGCGTTAAGCCTGAGATAGTGCTTAAAGGTGGCATGATCAGTACAGCGATCAACGGTGATGCTAACGGCTCTATTCCAATTTCTGAACCACTCAAGTATCGTAATATGTATGGACAATTAGGTGGTAATATGCAAAGTACTGCTATCACTTTTGTTTCATCCACTGCTTATGAAAATGATATTGGCAGAAGTTTAGGCTTAAAACGTAAATTAAGACCAGTTAAAAATATTCGTAATTTAACTAAAGCAGATATGAAAAATAATAGCGCTACACCTAAACTAGATGTAGACCCGCAAACTTATGAAGTATTTGTCGATGGTGAGAAAATAACAAGTGAACCAGCTACTGAGTTACCACTAACGCAACGTTATTTCTTATTCTAGGAGGATAAAGTATGATCATCGAAGAAATTAAAGGTAATATTGCAAATCTTGCGCAAAATGAAAAAAACAAACATGTTGAAAAAGTTTATCTTGAAAATTCTGACTTAGTGAAACGTATCCAACGTGTTACAACAGATCATGGTAATGAAATTGGCATTCGTTTAAAACAGCCAATCGATTTACAATATGGTGATATTCTATATCAAGACGATACAAATATGATTATTGTAGACGTCAATTCAGAAGATTTATTAGTTATCAAGCCACGTACATTACAAGAAATGGGTGACATTGCTCATCAGTTGGGCAATCGACACTTGCAAGCACAATTCACAGAAACAGAGATGCTTGTACAATATGACTATCTCGTAGAAGATTTATTGAAAGACTTAGGCATACCCTACAGCCACGAAGATAGAAAAGTAAACCAAGCATTTAGACATATAGGTCATTCACATGATTGATCACGCACATTTACGCTTATTCCAATTCTGTGATTCTCAATTTCCGACTGGCGCTTTCAGTCACTCATTCGGTCTTGAAACATATATCCAAAGAGATATTGTCCATGATGAAGCATCTTTTAAACAATGGCTTGAATTATTCTTAAATGAACAACTTTCATTTGCTGACGGCTTAACGATGCGCTTAGTCTACGATGCACTAAATCATCATAACACTGAAAAAATATTGTATTTAGATCGCATACTTTTTGTACAAAACTTGCCTAAAGAAACCAGACAAGGTTCAAAACAAATGGGTAATCGTATGGTCAAACTAGCAGCAGAGCTTTACGATAGTGAATGGATAAAGTGGTATCAAACGCAAAACAAAAATAAAAAAGCAAAATTGCATCTGGCGATTTGTTTTACTATGCTTGGTCATTATTTAGGTGTCGATATTGAAATGATTATCGATTACTATTTATATCAAAATGTATCGAGTTTAACACAAAACGCAGTTCGTGCGATTCCTTTAGGACAAACTGCTGGTCAAAGAATCGTCCATGAAATGATTCCCTTTATGAAAGAAACAAGAAATCATATTATGACATTAGAAGAGTCACAATTAGGTATCACTGCACCCGGATTAGAAATCAACCAGATGGAACATGAGAACGTAAATGTAAGAATATTCATATCTTAGGAGGGCATTTTCAATGACAGAGACAGTTAAAATAGGTGTCGGTGGCCCTGTAGGTGCAGGGAAAACACAACTTATTGAAAAATTAGTGAAACAATTATCTAAAGAATTTAGCATAGGTGTCATTACCAACGATATTTATACAAAAGAAGATGAAAAGATTTTAGTTAATTCAGGCGTGTTACCTGCAGATCGCATTATCGGTGTTGAAACAGGTGGCTGCCCACATACAGCAATTCGTGAAGATGCTTCAATGAACTTTGCTGCTATCGATGAATTAAAAGAACGCAATGAAGATATCGATTTAATCTTTATCGAATCTGGTGGCGACAACCTTGCTGCGACTTTCAGTCCAGAGTTAGTCGATTTTTCTATATATATTATCGACGTTGCTCAAGGGGAAAAAATCCCTCGCAAAGGCGGACAAGGCATGATTAAATCTGATTTCTTTGTAATTAACAAGACTGATTTGGCTCCGTATGTCGGCGCTTCATTAGAACGTATGGCTGAAGATACTGAAACATTCCGAGGCAAAAGACCATTTGCATTTACTAATCTTAAAACAGATGAAGGCTTAGATAAGGTTATCGAATGGATAGATCAGGATGTCTTTCTTAAAGGTTTAGCTTAATGGCAAATGCACAGCAAAAATGGACTGGCGTATTAGATTTAACTGTTTTTAATAATGGTAGAAAATCTGTTGCGCGTGATATCTTTTTTGAGAAGGCATTAAAAGTCATACGCCCAGTCTACTTAAACGGCTCAGATATACCTACATTTTATATTGTAAATGTAGGTGGTGGTTATTTAGATGGTGACCGTTACAAAATGGATTTCACAGCAGAAGAAAATGCAAATGTGACTTTAACTTCACAAGGTGCGACAAAAATCTATAAAACATTAAATGATCATGTCGAACAATATCAAAGTTTTAAAATTAAAGACAATGCTTATATTGAATATGTCGGCGATCCTATTATTGCCTTTGAAAACGCTAAGTTTTTCCAACATAATACGTTTAATTTGAGTGCTAGCGGTTCACTATTCTATACAGATATACTGACACCCGGTTATTCAAAAGAAGATAAAGCCTTCACATATACGTATATGCATCTGCTTAATGAAATTTATGTTGAAAATGAACTCGTAACATTTGATAATTTGTTACTTGATCCAACTAAAAATAAAGTTGATGGCCTAGGATATATGGAAGACTATACACATTTAGGTTCATGCTATTTCATACATCCTGAAGTCAATCAAACTTTTATAGATGACGTTTATGATTACATCAAGCATTATCATAAACTATATAATTGTCGTTTTGGTATTACGCAATTACCAACGCATGGTTTCAGCATTCGAATCTTATCAAATAAAACACAAATTATCGAGCGCATTTTAAATGCTGTTCAAACGTACGTTGCACAGCATATCTTTGACAGAGAAGTCAATTTCTTAAGAAAATATTAACCTTAATCATGTCGTATATTATGAAATAGCAATTCCAACCTCAATGAGCATGAAACATACAATTTATACTCAATAAAAAGAACTTAGACAAACCCTGTGCAAATTAATGCGTAGGGTTTGTTTATTTTTATTTATATAGTTGTTTTTTCAAATAGCAGTGGTCTTTCAGACCATTACCGGCACTATTTAATTTATATATATAATGTTCTTCGTATAATATTGGCAGTTATTTAGACCGACTCCTGCGGTAAGCGCACTAGCCGAAGACTACAGGCTAAGGCAGTGCCCGCGGAAAGCGTGCACAAAAAAACTGCCAACAAAGTCGGAGACTTTGTTGGCAGTCTGAAAGAACTTATAATATTATAACAACTTTCATACCATTTACTTTAAATAATATTTAGCAACCATACGATACTAATGACTAACAATAAAATTGTCGCAATATAAATCGCTAACTTTTGCCCTTTTTTTAATGATTTTTCTTCATGCGTAAATAAGCTAAATAATGACCCATCTTTCCCCATTAGCAGTGCAATAGAATAAATCAGTAATATAATCGCTATAATTAATACGATTAATGCCACATAAACCATGCGATTGGCTCCTTTCGGATTTCAATAGTTATTATTTCTTATCCGTACATTTTATCTTAATATTTACGCTACAAAAAATATATAGTTATTGCTAAATGATGTTTTACAAATCTTGTAATGATTTACCTTGTTTTTTTATTCTTCTCACCTTAAATGGTGCATAAATTAATACGATTATAATAATGATGCCCATATAACCTATTACCGGATAGAAAAATGTCATTAAATCTGTAAAACCTGCAAAACTAATTGCAAAACCAATTAAAGTAAATATCGTATAAAATATTTTAAATTGTTTCGTCTCAATTTCAGTAAAACGTGTAGCTAATGAATAAAACATACCTAAACATGTATTAAAAATCATTAAATAAATAACAATTGACATAAACACGCCTAAAATAGGTGAAATATCATTGACTAGTCCCAACATTGGTAACGGTAAGTGGCCAACTGTTTCAATCTTAGAAAAAATTGCCAAATGGCTAATCATAATCATTAACCCTAAGACAATACCACCGGCTAAACCACCCCATGCAGCAACTTTACTATTTTTCTCATTACCTCCCATAACAATTGACATTGATGCACCTAATCCTACATTAAGCGAAACATAATTCACACCTGCGATAAACCAATGAGGAACAGCAGATGTATGACTTTTAGCCAATGTATCTAATTCGCTAAACGAACCTGACATCGTAAACAAACAATATATAGCAACAATAACAATACAGATAATCAATAAAGGTGTAATATTACCGATTACTTTAACAACGTTATCCACACGTAACATACCAAATACGAGTACTAATATAACCATAAGTGCAGTACCGTACACAGCAGGTATGCCAAATTGTTGTTCAAAATTTGAACCTCCACCTGCAAGCATAACGACACCAAATCCAAATAATGCAATAATGAGCACAATGTCTACTAACCAAGCAATGACTTTGCCAAACATTGTACCACCAGTCAATTTATGTATCACGTCATTATGCCCTTCAGCTTTAAATATACTGCCTAACCATACTAGCATCATACCTACATAAGCAAATAACACGGTAGAAACAATACCCGCGAGTATGCCCACCGTTCCAAAGCTAGTAAAATACTGTAGTATTTCTTGCCCTGAAGCAAAACCTGCACCCACGATAATACCGATGAATGCACTACCTATTAAAAATATCCTTTTCATATAAATCCCCTTCGCTAAAGTTACATTGAATTTCATTTATAAGCATTCGCAAACGCCTATAATATCACTTCACTCGCATGCATCTTTGATATTGGCAAAGGATGCGCAACTTTCAAATATGTTTGTGAATTTAACATACTATTTTCACAGGACCCTAATCCTGTACCCTTTTATCCTTACCATCCAAACCTTAGTACGATACTGAAATTTGTTTGAATTCAAAATTTCTGTACCTTTTATTTTAAATCTATAAATAAAGATATAAACTCAAAACATTCGAAATGCAAGCGTTTACATTTTTATGATAACTTACTTGAATTCGTTTATCAATTCCACATTTTCAATAAGTAATATTGAATTATGTATAGTTTCAATCAAATTACTAACTTAAAATGTTTAATGTTGTTACAATAATATAGGCTACTATTAAATTTATACTTTAGGAGTGATTTTGTGGCAGAGGAATACATTTATAAAAACACCGTGCAACCATCTTGGATAGATAACAATAACCATATGCATGATGCACAATATTATTCCATTTTCAGTGATGTCGTCGTTGGATTTTTCGAATCAGTCGACTTATATGTTTCTTATCGACAAACACATGAAATTACTATTTTTAGTTTGGAAGCACATATTTCCTTTTTAAAAGAACTCGTATTAGAAGATGACTTTTACGTTAAAGTACATATTTACGATTATGATGCGAAAAGAGTACATTTATTCCTGACAATGTACAACGATAATGATGAGCGTATTGCTACATATGAAGTGATCATGATAGGCGTTAGTAAAGTTACACGTCGTAGCATGGCATTCCCACAGCCTATTCTAGAGAAAATACAAGCAGCTTTTAATATGCAAAAGCCGTTTAACGCGCCATCGCAACTAGGTCATGTTATTGGCATACCTAGAAAATAGAAAATAATAAAAGTAGAACGGAAATCCAACTTTCATTTCTGTTCTACTTTCATTATTTTAAATAACCCTTTTTGTTATTTTGCTGTAAACATGTAGTAAAGACTTTCCTTTGTAAATAATAAATGGTTTTCATACACATCGTCATGTTTATAATTCAAATCAATTAAATAACCAATATTTAAATTGATCGTTTGAGCAATTAAACTACGTACAAAAAACTCCGCTTCAACATGCCGCATTTCATTGCAACTTATCATCTTATTGATCATTGGTTTCAAATGAGAGACTAAACGCTTATTAAATACTTCTAATAACACCGACTGAAATGTTTTACTTGTCATCGCTTCATTAAAGAATACTTTTAACAGCATTCTATTTTCATAAATAAATTTAGAACGATTGTCTACAAATGTATTTATAAATGATTCCAAGTTGCTTGCGCGATTCAATTCACTTAAGAACTCCTCTGCTACAGTAGGCACTATGTTATCTTTTATAATTGGCACCAGGCCTGCATAGAGTAATGATTCTTTATTTTTAAACTGTTTATATACTGTACCTTCAGCAACACCTGCCCGCTTAGCAATATCACTTGTACTTGTTTGTTTATAACCTTTTTCACTAAAAAGTATAAGGGCACTTTCAATCACTAAACGTTGCTTTTCAGTTAAATGCTCTAATTTAGGTACAATTTCTTCCACGATATCTTTAATATTCCGATTCATGTATGATACCACCTATATTTAAACTTTTCTATAACGCTTCATTCCTAAAATATTCAATATTAGTAATACTACAAAAATACCAAATAATACACCCAAGTTGATATAAATATCCTGCACACCAAATCCTTTTATCATTACATCTTGCATAGCTTGTCCGGTATAAAATAATGGCATCAAATGTGCAAAGTATTGTAAGCCTATATTCATCGATGATATTGGTATTAAACCTGCAAATAATACTTGCGGTACGATTACAAGTGGTATAAATTGAATCATTTGAAATTCTGAAGATGCAAAAGTAGACAACAGTATGCCAAACGTTAAAGCTACGAGTGCTGTTAATACTGTTGTAGCTAGAACTAACCAAATCGACCCCTCAACAGCTATATTTAATACATATATGGCATAAATAACTACTACAAACGTTTGAATAACACTAAAAATACCATATCCCATAATATAGCCATAAATAATATGGCTTCTCTTAATAGGAGAAGATAATAATCGTTCTAGCGTTCCTGAGGTTCTCTCTTTTAATAAACCGATGCCAGAAATTAAAAATGTGAAGAAGAAGACGAAAAATCCTATTAAAATTGGATTAATCGTATCAAAATATGTAGCATCTTTATCCCCATATAAATAATGTGTATTAATTTTTATCGGTTCACGATTCTCGGTCATACTTTGACCTGTATTAGCATTGTCAGGTATTTGCGATTGAACTTGCTCTAATGCTTTTTTTAATGATTTTGTATTTTCTTTCATTTGACTCATATTATGATTGGTTAACCACTTTTGGTTTGTAGAAGCCATGACTCCCTTATCTGTAGGATTATCATTAGCAAAAGTGACTTCTAACTCATGATTTTGCATGTGTATAAACCCAGTCAAATTATCTTCTTTTATCTTGTCATCTATATTGTTATGATTTTTAAAATTTTCAATCGTGATGTCTTGTGATTGTAATTCTTGTTTCAGTGATTCAGGAATATCATGAACACCTACCTTCACACCATTTGAGTTGTCTGAAACTGTAAATATATAATACAGTAGCGTTAATATTAACAACGGTGCTACTAGCAATAACATCAACGTACGTATGTCTCTGATTGTTTGTTTGAAAATTCGTTTAGTAATATAAAATGCATTCATATTTAGTCCTCCATTTTCAAAAACACTTCTTCAATTGATTCAGATTGATACTGGGTTTTAATATCTTGCGGTGAGCCCATTGCAATAATTTCACCATGGTTCATAAGTAATAGTCTGTCACAGCGTGTAGCTTCATCTAACACATGTGTTGTGACAAGAATACTTTTCCCTTCTAATTTTGCCGCATCCAAATCTTTCCATACCGCTTGTCTAAGTTTAGGATCAATACCAACGGTAGGTTCATCTAGTATTAATATTTTAGGATCTTGTAAAAAACTAATAGCCAATGACAACCTGCGTTTCATGCCTCCAGAATATGTCGATACCTTTTTATCTAATGCCTCTTGAAGTTTCACCATATTACTACATATTTCCACACGTTTCTTGATGTCTTTTCTTTTTTTTATGTATATACTGCCAAAAAATTCTAAGTTTTCTCTCCCCGTCAAGTCAGTATAAAGTGCATCACTTTGAGCCATATATCCAATATCACCTAAAATTTTTCTATTGGGCATTTCAACGTCATCTATCGTTACCCAACCTACATCAATACGCTCCATACCTAACATACATTGAATTAATGTTGTTTTACCAGTTCCAGATGGACCAATTAAACCGACGATTTCACCTTTTTCAAAAGCAACATTTATATCTTTTAATACTTGTTTATCACCAAAAGATTTACTTAAATTATTCACTTCAATCATCTTTACACCTCACTAATAGTGAGTGAACACTCACTTTATTGTTATATTACACTTTGATATACTAAATGTAAAATCATATTATTTTTATAGCTTTTTGACATTTTGCTATTTAACTGTTAATTCCAAGTAGAACGGTCATTCTATTTAGAAAGTGTGAGACGATTGTCACAAAAGCGACAAGATATATTATCAACTGCTGAACGATTATTTTATGAATATGGGTTTCGTGGTATATCTGGTGCAATTATTGACAAACGGGGGGCTTCGTTATGCATTTAATTTAGGTGTTATTGCACTTGCCCTCGCAACAATTGCCCTTGCTTTCACGCCAAAAATTTGGATCATACCATTTATATCAGCTTCATTATTTGGCTTAAGCTATATATTCTTAACTGGTGTGCTTTTAGTTTGGGGAATTAAAATATTTGTTAAAAATGCCTCTTTAGACATCGGCATTCCCTTTTTAATGTTAGCTATTGGACAAGTTATTGGGTCTTCATTAGCAGGTTTATTCATTGATATGTTCAATTTTATGTATACATTCATTATTTACGGTTTAATTGGTTTCATCCCCCTATTCATTTATCCTAAAGTCGAAGTTCTAGAAAGCAAACTACCGGATGGAGATTACAGTCAACTTCAACAACAAAACGCTGAAATTTTAACTCATGAAAGTATGAATGACACACACGATCAATATACACATCATCAACATTACTAATATATGGATGAAATTGCCTAGGAAATAATGATTGTAAACAAGAAAAAAAGACTTTGTTTATAAACTTCCCCACTAATTTTGTTATTTGTTAACACTAGTGGGCATACATTATTGCTATAACTGTAAACTTAATTCTTACTTTTTTAGTAAGAATACTTGAAAATAAAAAATTGCTCTTGTATAGTGTTAATTATCAGAAAATTCAAATATATATAGGAGGGACAATGTATGTCTCAAAATAATTGGCATTTAGATACTTTATCAATCCATGCCGGTCAAGTAGTAGATGAATTCTCAAAATCACGAGCAGTACCAATTTATCAGACCTCAAGTTACGTATTCGATGATACTGAACATGCAAGAAAACTTTTTTCTTTAGAGGAACCTGGAAACATATATACCAGAATTATGAATCCTACACAAAATGTTTTTGAAGAACGCCTTGCTGCGCTTGAAGGTGGTGTGGGTGCCTTAGCCACATCTTCTGGACAAGCTGCGATTCACTTAGCTTTGTTAAATATTGTTGAAAGTGGCGATGAAATAGTAGCATCTTCAAACCTTTATGGTGGTACCTATAACTTATTTAATGTCACTTTCAAAAAACTAGGTATTAAAGTACACTTTGTTGATCCAAGTGATCCCGAAAATTTCAAAGCAGCCTTAACTGATAAAACCAAAGCAGTTTATGCCGAAACGATTGGTAACCCAAGAATAGATGTCTTGGATATTGAAAAGGTTGCTCATATTGCGCATGAACATGAGATACCTTTAATTGTTGATAATACTTTCCCAACTCCTTATTTATTGCGTCCATTTGAATATGGTGCTGATATTGTAATACACTCAGCTACAAAATTTATAGGCGGACATGGTACTTCCATCGGTGGTATCATTGTCGATAGTGGTAAATTTAATTGGAATAATGGAAAATTCCCTGGTTTAGTCGAACCAGATCCAAGTTATCATGGCGTTTCATACGCAAATGATGTAGGTGAAGCTGCTTATATTACAAAAGCACGCGTGCAATTATTACGCGATCTTGGTTCTGCTGTGTCACCATTTAATGTACATGAATTTTTAATTGGTTTAGAAACATTACATCTTCGTTTAGAACGTCATTCAGAAAATGCACTTAAAGTTGCCCAATATCTAGAGAAACATCCTAAAATTTCCTGGGTGAATTATCCCGGCTTAGAAAGTAATGCATATCATGATTTAGCCGGAAAATATTTACCTAATGGCCAAGGTGCAATTTTAACTTTTGGTGTAGATGGTTCAGTTGAAGATATTGCAAAATTTGTTGAATCTTTAACTTTATTCTCACATTTAGCAAACGTAGGCGATTCAAAATCGTTAGTTATTCATCCTGCTAGTACGACTCATTTACAACTGTCACCTGAAGAACAAAAAGCATCTGGAGTTTTACCAGAATTAGTAAGATTATCGATTGGTACTGAAAACATTGAAGATATCATTACAGATCTTGATCAGGGATTACAAGTATTATAAAAATAAATACATTGCTTTTAGTGCAGGAAACAGAAATCTAAATCATTTAAAACGATTATGTCGACTCCGTTAATAAGGTAGATTAGTGAATATTCATTTGAACTAAAGCTTATGCAAAGTCCCATTAACTCAAATAACATGAGCAGTGGGGCTTTAATTGCCAATTAAATGTTTAAAGAAGTTGAGACAGTTGGTTTTCTTCAACAGCATAATTTCTATTTGTATGAGCATACAAATTCAATATGTTTTTATGTACATACTTCACTTACTTAACTCCTATAAATCTTTGTACCTCAATTTGCTAAACATCCACCTTTTAGACACCTCGCAAGGGTAACCTCAGACAACCCGAAGACTAACTTTAGCTATACATATTGTTTTAACTTCTGTAAATTTAATAAATTCTCTTTGAAATTACATATTAATATTGGGATAATAATGATAATTATTTATCAAGTCGGAGGTACGCTTTTGGATAACTACAAAGATAAAGTAACGATGAATGTGATACTGCTTGCTGGTAAAATTTTATTATCATCTGGCGCAGAAGTTTCTCGTGTTGAAGATACAATGAGACGAATAGCCATTTGTATGGGCTATTATAATAGTCAAGGGTATGTCATTAATGTATTTATCAATTTTTCATTGAGTGAAGAGCATGATACTCGAATTTTACGCATTGATAAAAACAGTACAAATTTACTTAAAATATTTCAAGTAAACAACATTTCACGTAAACTCACAGGAAATCAGCTTTCTATAGAAGAAGCTTTTGAAGCGTTGAAAAATATTGATAGATCCAATTTAAGTATTCCATTATGGAAAAAAGTAATTGCTGCAGGTATTATTTCGTTAAGTTTTTTATACTTACAAGGCGGTACTTGGTCTGATGCAATTACTACGATTATTGCTGGTGCCATAGGGTTTTTAATCGTTGAGTATATGCAAAGTAAATCACTAACTATGTTTATACCTGAGTTTGTAGGTTCATTTATTTTAGGTGCTATCGTTATATTTGGATCAGAATTGTTTCAAGTCAATAAATCTTTTGGGCCAGCTATGATTGCATCCGTTATGCCAATTGTACCTGGTGTACTGATAACGACTGCGATACAAGACTTGTTTAGTAGGCATATGTTAATGTTCACAGCAAAATTTTTAGAAGCACTCGTTATTGCCTTTGCAATTGGTTCAGGTATTGCGATTGCTTACTTAATTTTTTAGGAGGTCACATGATGACAATTTTATTTACTTTTTTATGTAGCTTTAGCGCATCATACTTTTTTAATGTGATATACGATGCCCCTAAAAAATTATTTTTTCCAGCTGGATTTGCAGGTTCAATGGGCTATTTTGTCAGCTACATTTTAGAACAATCCTTTGAAATGGATAGTATATATTCCAGTTTGCTTGGCAGCTTAACTTTAGGTTTACTTGCACATATCATGAGTCGTATTTTCAAAGCGCCCGTTGTACTTTTTATGATTCCTGGCATCATTCCACTTGTCCCAGGGAGTATCGCTTTTAGAGCGACACAGCAATTGGTTACTTTAAATTTCACAGATGCTACCAATACCTTTATACGAGCGATTTTAATTGCAGGTTCTATTGCATTAGGGCTATTGCTTTCTGATCAATTATCTAAAACATTAAACATACGAAAATATATTTTAATTAAGCGCAACAGACTATAAATCCACTTCATCATTTTAGTCACCAAAAAATAGCGAGCATCTGAAACTTCCATTTAATCACTTCAGGTACTCGCTATTTTTATAAATCAGCAAACTTTTTTATTGTTTATTTACATAATAAAGACCAGTTAGCACATTTGATGCCAAATCACTTACTTTAATATGAAATGGTTTATTTTGGATTAAATGATGGCTTTGTGCATATGCTTCAATGTTTTCTTTATACGGTAATGCACTTTGTGTAACACCACCACCAAGAATTATATGATATACATTAAATATATTAAATAAATTCGTACACAGTTGTTGTGTTAGTAACACTACTTCATCCATCATATTATTGATATTTTCATTTTCTTTATTCATATAGATGTCGATTGCTTCTCTAGTACTTACTGTTCTTTGTAAAATATCGCTCGCTTTACGACTGATTGCTAAGCCTGACAGTTCATTTTCAACACATCCAAACTGATGGCACACTGGACATTGATAATCGCTATTATTTTTAATAATAGTATGACCAATTTCTCCAAAATTACCATCGACGCCTGTAACGAGTTGACCATTTCTTATATATGCCATGCCTATACCTGTGCTAATTGTTAAGTATATGACATCTTCTGCATCTGTTTTTAAATATTGATATTCCGCTAATATTGCTGCATCAGTATCATTTACGAAACGTGGTTGAAATGCACTATGCTGCTTTATGTAATCACCAGCGTTAAAACCAATATATTTTTGTAGATTAGGCGGATTCAAAAACAGTCCTTCTGTATAATCACAAGGTCCTGGCATCGCAATGTTTAACGTGCTTTGTGCTATATCATTATATTTTTTGCTAAATTCATTCGCTATATTAATAATTCTTGTAAATTCTACCTCTGGATGATTGACATCTGTCTCGAATTTTTGACTATCTATCACTGATAAATCTTGGTCTATAAGCCCTACAATGGTTTTCGTACCACCTATATCTGCACATATTTTCAACATATCCATACACTCCATCACTCATATTATTGCTTCGATTATAGATAAAAGAGGTGTAGATTAAATTAATTTGCTTTGGCACAAATCAATTCATCTCACCTCTTAAACATTATACATAACTTATGATTATTGTCATATTACCATTAAATGCTATATCATGATCTTCTGTCGTTAATATAAAATGTGTTCCTTTTTGTAGTTTATACACTTCATCATTCGTTTCTACATTACCATTACCTTCAACAATGGATACAAGACAATACGTGCTTGATTTTTCATAATTTAACACACCATCGATCATCCAACGTTCAACCGTGAAGAAATCATTTGAAACAAATTGCGTATATGTTTGACCTTGTACTATTTCTTGTTTGGGTGTTGTATTAGGTGAAGTAGCAGCAAGGTTGATCACTGCTTTACTTTGTTCTAAGTGTAACTCACGTTGGTTCCCATTGTTGTCTGTACGCTCATAATCATAAATTCTGTATGTTGTATCAGAAGATTGTTGTGTTTCTAGTATTAAAATACCTTCACCGATAGCATGTACTGTACCTGCAGGCACATAGAAAAAATCTCCGGCTTTCACTTTAACTTTATGAAATAACTCATCAAATTGTTGTTGGTCTATCATATCATTTAGTTCAGTTTGATTTTTAGCGTTAACACCGTAAATAATTTCAGCATCTTCTTGTGCGTCTAATATATACCAACACTCTGTTTTACCGTATTCACCTTCATATTTTTGGGCATAGGTATTATCTGGATGAACTTGTACTGATAATTTATCATTTGCATCTAAAATTTTAGTTAACAATGGAAATTTAGCATTCCCTGTGACACCAAAAAGTGCTTTATCCTCATTCCAAACTTCTTCTAACGTCTTACCTTGATGCCTTCCATTTTCTATTATATTTGTACCATTTGGATGCGCCGAAATTGCCCAACATTCTCCTGTATACGCACTTGGAATATGATAATTAAATCTTTTTAGAGCTGTCCCACCCCATATACGTTCTTGAAATACAGGTTTTAAAAATAATGGCATTGTATGATACCTCCACTTAAATATCTTTTAATATATTATAAATCTGTTTACTATTTGTTGCATTTATTAAATTTTGTCTGGTCTCATCATCCATCAAAGTTCTTGATAATCTTTGTAATAATTTAAGATGTGTGTCACTGCTATCACTTGGTACAGTAATTAAAAATATCAATTGAGGTAATGTTCCATCTAAACTATCCCATTTCACGCCTTGCTTATTATTCATAACTGCAACAATTGGTGTTTTAACCGCATCTGATTTTGCATGAGGGATGGCTACGTTCATTCCAATAGCTGTTGTTGATTCCATCTCTCTTTTTAAGACATCAGATTTTAATTGTGATTGGTCTATAATATAACCTTGTTCATTTAAATTTTCTATTAATTGATCTATCGCTTCATCCCTGGATAAAGTTTGTTCTGAAATATGAATGACTTTTTCACTAAATACACTTTGTTCTTCTAATGTTTGATTATCCGTCTTAGATGCACTATTTTTTGCTGTTTCATCTTTATTTTCTGATTGATCCATGCCAATTTCAATATTGTTCGTATCAACTGCAAGTGATGGTGTTTGTCTTCTTAAGATTAAAACAACACTCATTGTAACGATACTACCAATGATTACTGCTATAAAGAACCACAATATTTGATCAATACCGCCCAGCACTGCAACAATTGGACCACCGTGCGCAACTCTGTCACCTACACCGCCAATTGCAGCAATTACAGCAGCTACCATCGCACCAATCATATTAGATGGTATAATTCTTAACGGATCTTGTGCGGCAAATGGTATAGCACCTTCCGTAATGCCGAACAATCCCATAGTAAATGATGCTTTACCCATTTCAATTTCACCTTTGTTAAACTTACGCTTATTAATAAATGTAGCCAATCCTAAACCAATAGGGGGCGTACATACCGCAACTGCAACCATTCCCATAACAGCATAGTTACCTTCTGCGATTAATGCTGAACCAAATAAAAATGCTACTTTATTTACTGGGCCACCCATATCAAAAGCAATCATTGCACCAACAATTAATGCTAAAATAACAATATTTGTCCCTTGCATACTCTTTAACCAAGTTGTTAAACCTTCGAAAATGCTCGCAATTGGTGCGCCAATCAAGAATATAAAAATTAATCCTACAATCAATGAAGAGATGATTGGAATAATAATAATTGGCATAATAGGTGCCATCGCTTTAGGTACCTTAACATTCTTTATCCATTTTGCAATATAGCCTGCAATAAATCCTGCAACAATACCACCTAAAAAGCCAGCGCCTGCATCACTGCCATAAAAGCTACCGTCTGCTGCGATTGCACCACCGATCATACCAGGTACTAAACCAGGTTTGTCTGCAATGCTAACTGCGATATAGCCAGCTAATATTGGAACCATAAAACTAAATGCTAGAGAACCAATATTTTCAATAGATTTCCAAAAAGAATCATCTGGTATAACTAAACCTTTTGATGAAGCTTCACCACCTAAAGTTAAGGCAATGGCCATCAATAAACCACCAACTACAATGAAAGGTACCATAAATGATACACCATTCATTAAATGTTGATAGACCATTTGCATCCCGCTTTTTTGCTCTTGTTCATCATCTTTTTGATTCGTATCCCCGTTACGATCATGATGAATATGTCCATCTTTATCAATAATACGTTGAATTAATTCTTTCGGTTTATGAATACCTTCACGAACGCTTTCATTTATGATTAATTTCCCATCAAAACGTGACAAATCTACTTGTCTATCTGCTGCAATGATAATGCCATCCGCTTCCCTAATTTCTTTTGATGTTATAACATTTTCTGCCCCAACGCCACCTTGAGTTTCTACTTTTATATCTACGCCCATTTCTTGAGCTGCTTGTTCTAACTTTTCTTGTGCCATATAAGTATGCGCTATACCATTTGGGCACGATGTAATCGCTAATATTTTCATCATTTCATCCTCCTCATATTCAATTGTAAACGCTTTCTAAAATAGATAAAAAGAATAATTGCCGTTGCTAGTGGCAATTATTCTTTGATTAAATTTATAATATATTGTTTTAGATGCTGCGTTTCCATAGTCATAAGATAATCGACATCATACTCATTTAAATCAGCGATCACATGTATTATTTTCTTCATTGCTGAAATTTCAGAATTAGCAATTGCTAAAAAGAATACTAATTTAACTTTATTTTGTTTCCATAGTAACCCATGAGGGCATTTAAATATAATGACCTGTGAACGCAACACCTTTTCAGGGTCACCATGTGGCATACTAATGCCATTCCCTATATATGTTGAAGCATATTTTTCACGTTCCAATGCACTCTTCATATAACTTTCCGTAATGGCATGTTGTTTCATTAAAAGCGATTGTGCTTTTTCAAAAATATGGGTTACAGTTACGTCATCTGTCATCTTTTGAACATCAAATTGAATTGCAGATATTTCATCCTGTTTTAGCACAGGATTTCTTTTACTATTAATAAATGATTTAATTTGTTTTATGTCATTATCTGAAAGCAAAGGGGATACCTCTATCACGTGTAATGTATCTGGTAAATCCTTGGTATTAATGGGATGCGTAGTAATCAGCATATCAATATTTGAAAAGTTGTAATGAGACATCCGCTCTAATTTTAAAGTATCAACAATATTTATATGATCATCTAAATTCGCAATTTTAACTTCCAACAAATTAGATATTCCTAAACCATAATAACAAGTTATCACAATATTAATTTCATCTTTTTTATTACGGTCAATGGACGATTGAAAATGTAATGCTAAAAAGGCAATCTCATCTTCTACTAAGTTTAGATTTGAATCTTTCTCTAGGTATTTTACAGTTTCATACAATGCATTAAAAACAAAAGGATAATATTTTTTAATCTCATCAGTTAATGGATTATTGATATATACATTTTTAGCAATACGCAAATACGCTCTACTAAAGTGTGCTTGAATATTTTCGCGTAAAATATTGTCTTGGGTAAAATTGATACCAACTATTTTTTCCATGTGCTTAATCATGCGTGCTACATAGCTTTCGACAAAGAGTGTTTCTATTCCCAAATCATATTTATTAAAATAATAGCTAATAAAAAAAGAAAATAACTTAGCAGTATCTTTAGATAAACCATAAGCTAATTTATGATTGATATCCTCTATACATTGCATTGCTATTTCTTCTGCCTCTTTATTTACCACCCATGAATCTTCGCTTGTTTTTTTCCTTTTTATAATAATAATCAAATGAATAAGTAATTGTTGAATAAGCATATCAGAAGTAAACAGATGATGTTGTTCTAATCTGTTTTTAATAATATAACAGATAGATTTAATGTGCGCTTGAGGTATTTCATTAAGTATAAAAGCTTCTACTGTCTTTTCATTATTAGATAATTGATTTAAATGTAATATCGCATTTCTGATATTCATTTCATTACCTATTATGGTAATACCTTTTTTCTTAATGACATCAACATCAATATCAAAAGACGCACACCAAGCTTTTATTCTATTTATATAATCATAAGCTTCCGTTTTTGTTATCACATATTCTGATTCTATTTGATCAATTGTATTTGGTTTTTGATACATTAATAATTCGTAACCGAGTTTCATTAATTTTTCATTTTCTTTCGTTAAAAACGAATGTACCAATGTCTCTAATTCATCCTCATCATAATGGTCACCATTGAGTTTATACCCTTTACCTTTAACACTTGTAATCAAATGATTTATAATTTCGTTATTAATGTATTTAATATCATTTCTCACTGTTCTATTTGAAACATTTAAATAACTTGCTATTTCATCTGCGCTTAGATAATGATTACTGTTATTTAGCAATAACCTAATGAGTTTAGCATGTCTTACCAACATGATTGCACCGCGCTTTCTAATCGTTTGAATTTTTATTAAATTCAATATTAATATTTAAATACATTGTAGCCATACCCTCACATTAAAGCAAGAAGTCACACTAAGATACCTTTGATAAAATGATGTATAAATCATTTCGATTACATTTAATGATCATATTTAACAAAAATCAATATTTAATATGTTTTGTATATGAACACCTAAAATCTGTGTTTAAAACTTGTTTGCACAATTACTAATTATTGGTTTTGAACGCTCATAAGTTTGAAAATTGGATAGCGTCTGAATGTTATTAAATATTAAAATAATACTAACCCAATAAAACAAAAATATGAATACCAAATAAAAAATGGCAATTTCNNNNGAAATTGCCATTTTTTATTTGCTACGAGATACTTATGTTTCTATCTCTATACTAAAGGAAATTATTTTTGTGCTATATTAATTGTTTGTCTGATATATTGATATGCTTCAATTAGCTGTTGTTCTTCCTGCTCATCCAATGCTATAGGATACCTTTGGACAATGCCATATTGGTCAACTAATGTTGGTAAACTATACGCCCCATCATCTAGCCCATATTCCTGACTGATTGATGTTAATGGCATAATTGTACGCTGGTTTAAAGCAATCGCTTGTATCAAAGCAGTCGTCACCTTGGAAATAGCTGCATTGGTCCACCCTTTTTGATAAAAAACATCCATTGAAACTTCATTTATAATAGACGTTATATGTGCCTTATCAATCGCTGGCGCTTGACTTAAAGCTTCATACTCTGATAATTCCATACCGTGAATACGTACTTTGCTCCATACAGGCACTGCATACTGACCATGTTCACCAATAACAAAGGCTTCAACATTTTTAGGATCAATTTGGTAATGCTGAGCGACAATAGTTTTGAATCTTGAACTTTCTAATGCTGTACCCGTCCCAATTATTTTATGCGATGGATAATTGACTTGATTGGCAAAATATACCATCGAATCTACTGGATTAGAAATTAAAATAATAATTGCTTCTTGCGTAACTTCAGCAATTTGCTTCATCACATTTTTTATAATGTCATGGTTATCTTGTGCCAATAATGTTCGGTCGCCATCGTTTTTATCTGTTTGTATACTTGCGGCAATAACTATAAAATCTGCGTCAGCTAAATCTTGGTACGCGCCTGCTTTAATTCTCACATGACTGATATTAAACAGTCCTTGTGAATGATTATGATCAAGCGCTTCACCACTTGCAATTTCTTCTTTGCTATCAATCAATACAATTTCTGAAAATAAATTCAAATACTGAACGTCTGTCAATACTTGACTGCCTACTCTACCAAGTCCAACAATTCCTAACTTAGACATGTCTAACCATACCTCCTCTGTTTGTTAAAACTTATATTCATAAATCAATGTTTTTATTTTTCATAAGGTATAACATCTTCATTATATTCTTTTTTAATAAACTTTTTCATATCTTCAGATTGTAAAACTTTTAGTAATGTTTGATATTTTTTATCATCTTTATGACCTTTTTGAACTGCAACAATATTGGCAAATGGTGATGATTTACCTTCTATTGCAATAGCGTCTTTGTGTGGCGTTAAACCATTATCAATCGCGTAATTAGAATTCATGATTACAGCTGCGCCTTCTTTACTTTTATAGGTTTTAGGTAAAAATTCTGCCCCTTGTTTATTGTTAAACTTGAGATTCTTTTTGTTTTCTACAATATCTTCAAATTTGGCATCTTCAATTTTGACACCTTTTTTAATTTTTATTAACCCTTTATCTACGAAAAATGATAAGAAACGTCCTTCTTCAGCTGGATTATTAGAAACATAAATTGTAGAACCATTCGGGATGTCTTTGATATCTTTATATTTTTTACTGTATACACCCATTGGTGTCGTAAATACTTTCCCTACTTCTTCAATATTATAATTATGGTCTTCTCTTTCAGCCTTTAAATAAGGCACATGTTGAAAGAAGTTTGCGTCCACGTCACCTTTATCTAAGAGTTTATTGGGTACTTTATAATCATTAACAACTTTAATTTCTAAATCATAACCTTTTTTCTTCATTTCCTCTTTCGCATGTTTTAGAACTTCACCATGAGGTGCTGGTGATGTAGCAATTGTAATCTTTTTATTCTCTTTATCTTTGGACGAACCACAAGCTACAAGTATTACAGCAAAACATACTAAAACAGTTAAACTAATGACCTTTTTCATAACATCTCTCCTTAACTTTATCTAAAAATAAAATTCACTCATTATGTAAAAAAATACTTTCTCTTAATAAAATAAAGAGAAAGTATGCACCTTCTCTTATCTTCGAAAGTAATCATTGTTACTTTCTGTGAATTAGCACCATTTCGTTAAACGATGGTTGCTGGGCTTCATCGGGCACGTCCCTTCGCCTCTCTAAATAAGAGTCAATCATATGTATTTGAGTTGTATTAATCCTAGCATTCCACTCATGTTTAGTCAATGAAATTTTAGAAAATTCTAATTTATTAATGATTAATCTAATATTAATAAAATTGTTCCATGTGAAACGAATACATTTACACTAAAAGTAGTGAACATTTAGTAACTCAGCTACTTAAAATAAGTAGAATTTTAAAATTACTAAACATAGTAAAAAAACGTCAATTCCATTAGAAATTGACGTTTTTTGCATACATTTTTTATAATCTTTTCTAATCATCATCAAATATGATTTTCAAAAAATATTATATTTTTATACAGAAAAACTTAATCTTGGAACAAATGTTTCAAAATGAATACGTTCTTCTGGAATTTCAAGTGCTTGTAAATTTAACATCATTGAATTTAAGAATGAACTTCCACCACAAATATAAATTTCTGTTTCATCATCAAGATATGCCTCTAAATCTTTTTTTCTATATAACCATCCTCATCACGTAAATGAGCATGAAATATACTTTTCTCTGATTTTGCGTTAATTGATTTAATTGTATCTTCAAAAGCAATATTATCACTATCTGAAGTTACCTGAATAAATGTAGCAGATAAATTAGCTTCAACAGCTTCTCTATACATTGAAACAAGTGGTGTTACACCTACGCCAGAACCTAAGAATAATTGTTTTTTATCTTTATTTACTAAACCAAAACCACCTACTGGTGCAGATAACTCTAATGTATCTCCAATTTTAACTTCGTCATGTAAAATCGTTGAAACTTCACCTTCATGTTCTTCTGTAAAATCTTTTCTTACACCAAATGTTAAATAATCACGATTTCCATCTACAATGGAATAATGTCTTTTAGCCTGATAAGGTAATTTCTTATTTGAAATATTTACAGTAATATACTGACCTGGTGTGAATTGACTTAAATCAATATCCTCTGATTGAATCGTAAATGATTTAATGATTTCTGTTTCTTTTTGAATATCAGTGACTTCAAACGGTTTAAATCCTTCCCAAGCCATTTGGCTATAAACTTCTTTTTCTAAGCCAATAAATGCGTCTGCGATTGCTTGATAAGCTTTAATCCATGTTTGAATAATTTCACTATCATCAGTCAATCCAGTTACTTCTTGAATCGCCCAAATTAAATTTTCACCTACAATCGGATAATGCTCAGGTTGAACTTGTAACGCACAATGTTTGTAGACCACTGGCATGATAACCGGAACAATTGGAGATAAATCATCAATATTATCAGCTGCAGCTAAGACAGCCATAGCTAGTGCTGAAGATTATAAACCTTTTTTCTGGTTCGTTTGGTTAAATACATTTTTCAATTCTGGATGCTCTTCAAATAACCTTTTATAAAAAATAGAAGTAATATTTTGTCCCTCGTCTTTTAGAAGTGGCACTGTTTCTTTAATTATTTTGATTTCTTCATTCGTTAACATAAAATCTCTCCTTAATAGTAATTTAAGATAGTTTAAGACAAAATAATTATATTAAATCACCTTATTCAAATAAATTACTAACATATTTATTATCATTTTAAGATATTAATGAAGCCTATCTTTAGCTTACTATTTATATCATTTTTGTAAAATCAAGTGTTTGGAAAAGAATGTTATGACTATAAAATTAGAGCGTATTTGCGGTTCTAGTATTTGTATATTAACAGATAGCATTGGGCCTAATGGTATTTCTAAAGAAGAAACTAATTTAGATTGTTGGATATATGATATTGCCCTTCAATAAAATTATGATAAAAAAGCTCTAAAAAATACTTTAAAAATAAAAAATAGCACAAAATAACAGTACTATGACCTAGTTATTTTGTGCTAAAAATGAATAACATATGCAAGCAGTTGTTTTAAAAGGATGACTTAAAACAGTCATTTTTCAAACACCTTGTAATAAAAAATCTATGCCACTTAAGTGTGACCAAGCTAAGTGATAGATATTTTTAATTTTAACTTGTTTTCTATTCTTTTTAATTGGCATATCTTATTTTATATTTTTTCTAGGAGCCTTGTTTTTAATAGGTTTTATTGGGCCACCAGATGCTTTCGAGCTAAACATTACACATTTACCCTTTAAATCTCTTATCCATCCATTTTCAAACCAACCTAAATGACTCCCATTAAAACCATATACTTTATTACATTGAAAATAAACGACTGCTCTACCATTAAAAAGATAAATATGGATATTATCTTCGGTATAGGCTGTAGCATCACCATTTTTGTCGTAAAAGTTCATTTTAAACCTTCTTTAATGCTTATTTTTATAGTTAAAAATATATTTTACAATTGAAAAATTCATTACAGTTAAAGCTATAATAATACTGTGAGTATTTGAAAGTTAAATTTAAAAACATTTTTTTATTTTAAGTGTAATCCACCACTCACGGGGAAGTAATGTCCTGTGTAAAAACTATCATCGTCATTCACAAAAAAGTTAACTGCACGAACAACATCTTCTGGTTTAGCTATTCTTTTAGCGGGTGTTATTTCGGCGATACTTTTAATAATCTTGGTTTGTGATTTAGTTCGGTCTGTTTCTATCATACCTGGACCAACAACATTCGAAGTGATACCATATTCACTCATTTCAAGTGCTACATATTTTGAAAAAGTACTTATTGCGGCTCTAGAACTACCATGATGAGCTACATTATTTGACGGTTTTTCACTAGATAATGATCCTATATAAATAATGCGACCATAATGATTTTGTTTCATAGTGCCTAAAACAGCTTTTGTCATATTAAAGGCTGCGCCCATATCTTCATTTAAATTTTTAGACATGTCTTCCCAAGTCATGTCTTCAATTGACATTGGTCTAAATAATGGACCAGCATTGTTTACCAAAATATCAACAGTACCGAATGATTTTAATGCTTCATTAACTACTCTCTGCGAGCCATCAATGGTTGTGACGTCAGCTTGCACAATAATGGCGTTGGAACCTAAATCTTTAATTTTTTCTTGGACACCTTCAACACTTTTTTCATCATTTAAGTAATTCAATACAATATTGACACCTTTTTCTGCTAAATTTATAGCAATAGCAGCACCTAGACCTCTACCGGATCCTGTAACAATCGCAACTTGATTATTTATAGACATATTTTGTACTCCTTTGATTTAAATATTGTATTCATTTCCCATAGATATAGATATTCTATTCCATGTATTAATTTGTGCAATTGTAAATATTAAATGGGCATATTCCTCTTCGTTATAATTTTCACGAACGCGATTATAGAGCGCATCCGGAACTTTATGATTAGAAATTAACGTAACATGTTCAGCTAATTCTAGTGCCAATTTTTCAGCGTCGCTGTATATATTAGTATCTTCCCAAGCATTTAATAAATAAATTTTCTTTTCGTCTATACCTCGTTTTCTAGCATCTGTAGTGTGCATGTTTAAACAAAATGCACAACCATTCAATTGAGAAACTCTTATTTTTATTAATTCTTGCAATTTGTTGTCGATTGTATTTTTTTCAATAATTTTTCCATTTCATACATTAATTCAATATTATCTGAGGCAATTTCTTCATAATTCATTCGTAAACTCATCTTATACACTCCTTATTTTTTAATGTAATTGATAGATACGTCTGTCATGATACTTAAATCTGTTTCTGTTAATTTTTGCTCTATAAGCTCTACTATATTTTGTAAATTTGATTCATCATTTTAATTAAAACGATGAATCGTTGGTGCATCTATATCTAACACGCCAATTATCGTATTATCTACAAATATAGGTAATACAATTTCTGATTTACTGTTTGAATCACAAAATATATGATTTGGATATTCGTAAACGTCTTCTACATTTATTAAATTACGCTGTGTTACAGCATCTCCGCATACACCAGATTCCAATTTTAAATGTGAACAAGCTGGTTGTCCTTGAAAAGGACCTAATAATAATTCTTCATTTTTTATAAAATAAAAGCCTAGCCAATTTACATTTGGTAAATTTGAATAAAGTAAAGATGAGATATTTGAAAAAATGGTAATAGGTTCTACTTCATCTTCTATTAAAGCTACTAATTGCTTAGCTAAACTGCCATAGTTTGTGGATTTATTAGTCATTATGATTACTCCTAATTTTATTCTTTATTTTTTATAAGATAATCTTGTACTTCTTTTTTATTCTTATAACCATTAGTGAAAAATACAGCCTGTGGTTTATCTAATTGATCATAATATGTGATTGAAAATATTGGTATTTAAGACAATTTCTATATGATTATCAGCAAAAAATTCTCTTTTTCTAATAAAAGTATAGAAGTATTTTCATTATCTTGCATACACGCTTTCATCAAAAGGGGGGGCATATGTCAATCGTTCCTCACTTTGAACAATTTTAATGCCACCTTGATACCCTTTTTACTTAATTTCTTTACTGCAAATATACTTACTATAGACCCACCTACAATTACAACATTATCATCCATATTAAAGTACTTCTTTATAAATTATATTTGTTGATAACATCATGATTACCTGTCACAGAGATTGTTGCACCAGTTATATAACTTGATTTTTCTTCACAAAGAAAATTAATGACACGAGAAATATCTTCACCATATTCTTTTCTTTGAATCTCAAAATGAGATAATTCATTTCTTTTATACTCAGCTATATTTTTTTCCTTATCATCACCTAAAATATCACCTGGACAAACTGTATTAAATGTTATTCCAAAACGCGCTTCTTCTTTTGATAAAGTTTGTGTTAATGATATGACACCTGTTTTTGCAGCGGCATATGCGCCTCGATATATCCAACCTGGTATATTTTGGCTTTGATCAAAACCAAATGTTATAACTCTCCCCCATTTATTCTTCCTCATAATAGGAATAACTTCTTTAACTAAAATGAAAAAACTTTTTAAATTACCGTCAACCATAGCATTCCATTCTTCATAAGTAGTATCGACAATGGTTTTCTTCCCCTTAATAAATGGTCCTGCATTATGAATTAAAATATCTAAGCGCCCCATAGTAGACATAATTGTTTGAATCATATTTTTTACATCATTTATTTTTGATACGTCTGCTTGGATTGCTATAACATTCACACCAAATTTATGCTTGATTTCATCAACTAATTTTTGTGCTTCTTCCTTACTTTTTCGATAATTAATAACTATATCAATTTCATTAGCAGCTAAATCAAGCGCTGTTTTCTTACCCAAACCTTTTGCACTACCAGTAATTAAGGCTACTCTTCTACACATAATTACACACCTTATTCTAATTATTTATTGATTAAAGTTAAAAATTCATTTCTTGTATTATAATTTTTATGAAATAACCCATGTACAGCTGAAGTGATTGTAGAAGATTGTTCTTTCTTGATACCTCGGCTACACATACACATATGTTTAGCTTCAATCACTACCATGACACCTCTAGGTTCTAACACCTCATTGATTGCTTGTGCAATTTGAGTTGTTAATCTTTCTTGTACTTGAAATCTTCTCGCATATCCTTCGACTACTCTAGCAATTTTTGATAATCCAGTTACCTTTTCATTAGGTATATAACCAACATGAACAACACCATAAAATGGAGCAAAGTGATGTTCACACATTGAATAGAATTCTATATCCTTGACCAAAACCATGTCGTCTTGTTTAACATCAAACGTTTTTGCTAAATGCGTTTTAGGATCTTCATTATACCCTTCTGTATATTCTAAAAAAGCTTTAATAAAACGATAAGGGGTATCGATGAGACCATCTCTATCAGGATCATCTCCACATAATTCTATGATGTTTCTCACACTTTCCATTGCAAGATTCATCTGTCTTTTTTTCTCTTCAACATTATTGACAAAATTACTTGAGATAAGATCATTTACTTTTTCTTCCAAATCTATATCTTCCATATCTACACCACTTTTTAATTATTATTTATGATCACAAATTGCTTGCTTAAGCTTGCCTTTATTATTTATCTAAATAATAGCAAAAACAAACGTTCTGCTTAATAAAATATAGATTTTCAAATAATTGATTAACATTGAAATTAAATTATTCGGGTAATAATTTAATAACTGATTAATATATAACATCGTTTAAATTTATTTTTTGACGGTTATTGGAGGAATTAAGATGAAAAATGTAGGCATTATTGGGGGCCTCGGACCTGAATCAACAGTGGACTATTACCAATCTTTCATTCATAAGTACCAAGACAGAAAAAACAGTAAAAAAACACTTCCTGAGTTATTTATTAATAGCATTAATATGTATAATATTTTTGAATATATTAATAACAATCAATTTGAAGAATTAGCAAACTATGTAGGAAATGCAGCAAAAAAATTAGAAGATATTGGTGCAGATTTTATAATTATAGCTGCAAACACGCCACATATAGTATTTAATGAAATTGAAAAAATGGTAAATGTACCAATGATCAGTATCGTAGATGCAACATATGAATGCGCAGATGAAGAAAACTTACAATCATTAGGTCTTTTAGGAACTAAATTTACAATGGAACATGATTTTTTCAAAAAACAATTCACCAAAAATAATAAGCATGTTGTCGTACCTAATGAGAATGAACAACAACTAATACACCAAAAAATTGTTGATGAATTGGAAAATGGTATTGTAAATCAAGAAACTAAAGAAGACTTTCTAAAAATCATCAGTCGAATGACAAAAGAAGACAATATTGATGGTTTAATTTTAGGATGTACAGAATTACAAATGCTTTTTGATAAAAATGATTTTAATATTCCAATTTTAGAAACAATGGATATTCATGTAAATAAAATGGTTGAGGAGGTTTTTAAATGAGAGAATTAATTGGTCAATGTGAAAATTGCCATAAAGATGTTTTTTGTTTAAATGGTTTTTTAAATGGCGTGCATAAAAATAATCATTTGTATTGTTTTGAATGTATTGATACTGTCAAATAATTATTTAATTAAACACTTTTTCAAATACTTGTGATGTCAATAAAACATGATTAAATATGATTAATAACAAAGTATATTCATCGCATCAATTTGATAAATTAAAACGTAAAATGGCTAATTTCTCCAGAATTCTTAAAAGTATTGCACCTAACGATTCATAGCGTTAATATTTTAGCCTACTATCAATAATAAGTTGAAATCTCGATAATTAAGAAATAGTATTAAATCTTTACAACCAGCCTAATATTAGACTTTAAAATTATTAAGCGACTTCTGAATAATAAGAAGTCGCTTTTAACATGTCGCATGATAACCTTATGAATTTTTATAGAACCGTAATTTCTATTGTAATAATAACGTTCACTTTACTGTTATGCATTTTTCAGTTAGTTGAGTTACTGATTTTATATTCACTGCTGTTAAGACAAAATCAACTTCTTGTTCAACTTGACTTATTACTCAAATATGACCTCTAGGTGGTGCTCAAATAATTTTCATAAAATCCCAGAAACTAAATCTATATCATTTTTCTTTGACATTAGTTTTTAAGTTATATCATAAATAAATTGTTTTGTTAGCTCCCATTTTTTATCTGCCACATGTTCAACAAATCTTGTATCATGTGAGGTAAATAAGATAATTCCTGGGTATTTATTCATAAACACTTCTAATGCTTCTAAAGTTTTAATGTCTAAAAAATTAGTTGGTTCATCTAAAATTAACATATTCGCTTTCGTTGAAAATAATACTGCTAACGATAATTTCGTTCTTTCCCCACCACTCAAAACATTACAAGAACGCTCAAGTGCTTCATTTAAACCCAAGTTATTTAAAATAGCCCTACTGAATGATTCTGATGAATCCGTTTCATCCATTAAATATTGCAACAATGAAACGTCACGCATGTCTTCATAAGCAAGTTGACGATAGTATGCCATTTGCACTTTAGGAGAACAATCGATCCCCTCTATTTGGTGGTAAATAGCTTCAAGCAAAGTTGTCTTACCTACACCATTTGCACCTACGAGTGCTATATTTTTGCCATATGGTATTTGGAAACGTACTTGTGTTAGCAGTTTTTGACTTCCTTTAATCAATGTTAGATTTTGTGCAATGATTGGATAATTATTATAGATATCATAAATTTTTTTTTGTGGAAAATTGAATTCATGATAACTTTGTGGTTTTTCAACTTCTTCCAAATGTTCCATTCTTTTTTCAATATGCTTAGCTTGTTTTTGAGCAGCCTTCTCAACCGTGCCTTTTTGTTTTGATGCACTTAAACGATCTGGTGCTATACTTTTATTTTTTTGTTTTGATGATGCTTGTCCCATTTGTTGCGCTTGATTTCGTTTAGCTTTACTGGCTTGGGACAATCTTTGTTTTTCACTTATATACTGTTCATATTGACGTTGGTGTTCTAACTGTTCTTGTTCATATTGATTTTGATACTGTGTGTAATTACCTTTAAACACTCTTATTGTGCCATCTTCTTGTATATCCCAAATTGTGTCAGCAATTTGGTCTATAAGTGCTCTATCATGACTTACTATAATTAAAGTACCATAATAATATTTTAAAATATTATTCAGATAATCTTTACCAATTTTATCCAAGTGATTTGTAGGTTCATCTAAAAGTAATATCGGACTATAATTTGATATGACATTAGCCAATTTATATTTTGCTTTTTCACCACCACTCATACTGTCGGTTGTATGCATAGGGATATGGAGTTCACTCATTAAACTACCGTCTAATGTGTTAAAATCATTTTCCATATCCATGTTAAGCTGTTCAAAATATTGAATTTCGCCATCCGTTTCAACCGTTCCAGATTCTGGTTTTGTTTTTTGAGCAATCATATTTAGTAATGTGGTTTTGCCAGTACCATTACCTCCAATAAGTGCTATTTTTTCAAATTGATAAGCATAAAGATTTTCAATATTAAGGGATCGAAAATCTGTCAGCTTATGTTTAATTTGGTTAAATTTAATTGTGTATTTTTCCATTTTTATACACTCCTTGTATATTTAAAGGACGTGTACGCAAAAAAATGAGACAGGCTACTCCCGTCTCATTCACATCACACTTTCAAATATCTAAAGTTTATTACTGAAGTTTTAGTATTTAAAAGTGCTTATTATTCCTATCAAAGGATAAAAAATGACATACGTCACCCTATGAGTGTGTATTGCGGACAAGCCTTTTTGAATTAATTTAATTTTGTATTCAAAAAGGGTTATCTCAGTCTCATAGAAGCAGTCATTTTAATCCTCCTCGCTTAATAAAGTACTATCAATATAACATTTCATTACTCTTTTTACAATATCTAACTAAGAATAAGGCTCATGAACAATCATCAATACGATTAAACATACTGTCCAGTCGATTACAGAAACTGGCATGCTATTAAGGTGATAAATATTATATATTATAAGGACATTGCTGTGATGCCATTTTCTCTTTTCTTATTCATTATGATTTTTTTCTTTTCTAGGCGGCCACACAAAATATGAAATACTAATAATTAAGTCTATAATAATGACAATTGTCCAAATATGAATAACACCATCCATGGCTTCTGTACGACTTTTATCATTAATTAAATAAACAAGTAAATGTAAAATTCCTATACCTATAATATAAGAAAGTAAATGTTTCAACCAACTTTTAAAATATTTTTTAGAATATGCTAAACCATCGAGTTTATAAGGTTTGGGACCTTGTTTCATTACATAATATCTAAATCTATCATCAGCCCAATTTATCATACTCTTCCCAAATACAAGAGATACTGAAATATAAACTGCAGCTATAGCAAGCGGCATTTCAGCTGTTGCACCATTCATGAGATCTACTACTGTTGTTATAAGCAATATTAAATCTATAACAGGTGTAAGTGCTAGGAAGAAAAAACCTAGTTTTTGTTGTTTTAAGATATATCTTGTTACCAAACCAAGTAATATTACAACCCAAAAGGCAATTTCACAAAAAATTATAAGCCACACGATAAAATTCATGGGCTGTCCTCCTTCATTGCGTTAATCTAACTATTTCTTCATCTACAATTGTTTGAATATCATCGTTTGAAATTCCATTTGGGTTAAGTAATTTATGCAAAGCCAAACCGTCAATTAATGCGTGTAATTTCATAGAATTAAGATGAATATTCAAATTATCCTTCAACAAATGCTCGTTTTTTAATAATGTCAAAACACTATTACATAATTGATCTATCCCATCATCAAGTGTACTTTGGCCATATTCATGTATGTCATATCGAAATGCCATCCATACTTCCATATCAGCTAATCTCTCTTGATCTAATGGTAATACCGATAATAAACTTGCTTTTGCTTTGTCTATTGTATTAAGGTTTTCGGACGTAAATATTATTTCAATTCTCCTCCTTATTTTTAGTTCCACTTTAGACATTACAGCGTTTAATAACTCTGAATGATTTGGAAAATAATATCTAATCTGTCCTGGTGTCATTTCAGCTAATTTCGCAATTTGTCTTACAGTAGATCCCTTAACCCCATTTTCTACAATTGAATCGAAAGCGTATTGAATGATTTGTTCTTTCTTCTTTTCATGATTTATTATTTTTGGCATGTTCTCAGTCTAACATATTTTAATACAAGTGTGTTAAATAAAATTTGCACCATCAAAACAGACAAATGTCACTTTATTTGCTTAATGAGGAGTCCCATCACTATAAAGAAATAGGGCTTATTGTATAATTTTATCTACAACTTGTGATACCTAAAGTTCTTTACCATACATATCAAAATAATTGGTATCTTCCACAATAATTAAATCTTTTGAATCTAATGCGCATTTATAGGCGTTTTCGTTTTATTTATCAGATTTTATAGATAATAAATAACATTATTGTTTTGATTTTAATGAAACCTTTTAGCTCCCCTAATAGACACCTTAATCCTATGTTTTATTCAATGTTGTGTAATTAATTAAGAAATAGAAAAAGCCTTAACCATATCAGTGTTAAGGCTTTTTACAATAAAAAACATACATTAATAGTAACTCATACCAATGTTTATGCCACTTTCTAAAAAATATCTAAATCTAGTTTATTGGATTCATTCCATCTTTCCATGTTTTATATATTAATTTCCCACCTTGCATTTTAAACTTTTCATTGCTTACACCACGTTCAAAAGGTGCTGCAGGTTCTATACTAATATTAGGTGTTACGTTTAATAAGTTAGCATACCAGTCAGCCCAAACATTGCCTTTTACAGGATCATCATCTGCTACATTATAAATACCCGAATCAAAGTTTAAGGCCTGTATCGCGGTTTCAATCGCATCATCTATATGAATAAATGATTGAATCCCTTCTGTGATTGAAACTTCATTATTCATAAATTGCTTATAAATCATGCCATCTTTGCCATACCAAGTACCTGGCCCATATAATAATCCATAACGTAAAATGACGTAATTTTTTATTCGAGCGGTTTCTTTTTCTAATCCTTCAACGCCGTCTACTGTGATTTTACGATCACCTATAGACTCGTAATCTAAAGGTGTATCCTCAGTTGCTAACCCATGACCACTTTCATATGCGAAGGCAATGCTTTGTGATTGGATATGTTCAACACCATGCAGAATTGCTGCATCAACAAGATTTTTTTTACCTTCTATTCTAACTTTTGTGTTGGCTGACATATCAACTTGTTTTAAATCAGTAATTTCATTCATAATAATGTCTGGTTTGAAATCACCAATACTATTTTCTATCGTTTCATATTCTAAAACATTACCAATATATGCTTTAATACCTGCATTAACTAGTTTTTCTTCACCCTTTTTAGACGTTGTTAATCCAGCTACTTCATAACCTTCTTCTAATAATCGTTTGGTCAATTTCGTACCAATAAGCCCTGTAGCACCAGTTACAAATACTTTTGTCAACATAATCCACCTTTGTTAATCACAATTTATAGTTATTTTTATGTTTCTTGACTGCATTTTATATACCTTTCAAGGTGACGATACACGTGACCTTGAAAAGATTATGAAACATCTAAAAGTCATGTTCATTATAAATATCAAATTGATGATATGTGCATTGTTCTATATTTCAAAAATTTGGTATATAACAATCATCACTTTCACTCAATGATTCATTTATTAAATATACCCACAGAACGTTTAATAATAAACAATGAACTACGTTGAATATCGCTTATTTTGCAACTAACCAGACAATCCATTAAATGATCATCAAAAATTTAATGCCCTTAATTTTTCCATTCATTTCCGATGCGTAACTTTGAACTTTTAGTGGTATATAAATAGCAATATGAATCATTACATAGATTAAGGAGTGTTTAAGATGCGTATTTTAGTCTTAGGAGCAGGTGGAATTGGAGGCTACTTTGGTGGTCGTTTAGCAGAGAACCATAAAAATGTTACTTTTTTAGTAAGGCCGAAAAGAAAATCTTATTTGGAAAGGAATGGCTTAGTCATCCATAGCCACAATGGTGATTATAGTTTCACCCCACAATTGATTACTAGAGAAAATAATGCTGAACCATTTGATGTGATTTTACTATCTTCAAAATCATATCATCTTGACCAAGCAATTGATGACTTGAAACCATTTGTTGGGGATCATACAGTGATTATTCCGCTGTTAAACGGTGTTGCACATATTCCAAAATTACAAACTATTTTTGGTGAAAATAAAATTATGGGTGGTTATTGCATCATTGAAACTTCATTAAATGCCACTGGTGAAGTCGTACAAACAAGTGATTTTGATAAACTTTTCTTTGGAGAATTAGATGGCACAAATAGTGAAAGAGCTAAATTGATAGAGGATACTTTCGCTAATACAAAATCTGAATTTATTTTAACTTCAGATATCGAGCGTGGTATGTGGCAAAAATATCTAATGATTACAGTATTATCAAGTGTAACTACAATGATGCATGCGCCAATCGGACCAATACGTGATAGTGAAGGTGGCACTGATTTTATCAAATCATTATATGAAGAAGTTTCGTCCATTATGAGAAGCCACCAAGTCCCGATTGATAAAACAATCGTCGATAAATATATGAAAGGACTTTCTAAGCTATCTTACCATTTCAAAACATCCATGCAGCGTGATATGGAAAAAGGTTTAAATATTGAAGCCGATCACTTACAAGGCTATTTGCTGAATTTAGCCGAAGAACATCAATTAGATGCACCACTGCTTTATGCTTCATATCAAAATCATAAAGTTTACAAAGAAATGCTTCAATAAAATCTTAAACGTAAGCTAAAAATTATATGGAGGCATACAAATGACATTAAATACGTACGCACATCCTTTTGATATCGCAACAAACTTAAAACCACAAGAAACTGGCGTTTATCATGGACATACTTCTTCTGATTATGCCAATATGGTTGGCCCTTTTGGTGGTGTGATTGCATCAACATTATTACGAGCAGTTATAGAACATTCCGATTGTCTTGGTAACCCAGTTTCATTTACTGTTAATTACGCAGCACCTGTCAAAGATGGATCATTTACCATAAATGCAAATCCAGTAAGAACCAATCGCTCTACACAACATTGGTATGTCGAACTGCGCCAACATCATAATATAGTCATTACAGCGACTGCAGTTACCGCAAAGAAAAGAGATACATGGTCTTCAACCGAATTAAACATGCCAGAAGTACCAAATGCAGAAAATGTAGACAGTTTATCATTAACAGAAGTTCCACCCTGGGTGAATCATTATGATATTAAAATAATAAAAGGTGTACCTAGAGCTTACACTAAGTCAAATCATGCAGATTCAGTTACATTACAATGGATGAAAGACAAACCAAATAGACCGTTAGATTATTTATCTCTTGCCTCAATGTGTGATGCTTTTTTTCCAAGAATATATGTCCGTCGTGAAAAAGTTGTACCAATAGGTACAGTCTCTCTTACTGTGTACTTTCATTCGGACACGGTAGCATTAGCACAGCACAGCAATAATCACGTATTAGGACATACGCGAGCACATAATTTTAATGATGGTTTTTATGACCAAACTGGCGAAATTTGGAGTTCTGATGGAGAATTATTAGCTACGACAACTCAACTTGTTTATTATAAAGAATAAGACAATACAAAAAACCTAGGCCTATGATTTTGCATAGCCTAGGTTTTTTTATGATTACTGTTCTTTCATCGCTTTTTGATTCGAACGTTTTTGTAGTAAAATTGACACCACACCGACAACAACAATTAAACCAACAATACCAATGATGCCCATATATTTCGCTACATTACCAAGCACGACACCCACTACTAAGAAATCTGTGTCTGAGAATGTAGTAGCAGCACCGCCTAATTCACCTAAGAATGGCAAGAATAATAATGGTAAGAACGTGATTAATAATCCATTTAATGCAGATCCAGCAATCGCACCTCTAATACCTCCGCGTGCGTTACCAAAGACGCCTGCTGTAGCACCTAAGAAGAAGTGTGCCACCACACCTGGAAGTATCACGACACCACCAAATAAGAATAAGATGAACATCCCAATCACACCTACAATAAAGCTGACAAAGAAGCCAATTAACACAGCATTTTGTGCATAAGGGAAGACTATCGGACAGTCTAATGCAGGTTTCGTATTTGGAACTAACTTTTCAGATATACCTTTAAATGCAGGTACTATTTCTGCAAGAATTAAGCGAACACCCGTTAAGATAATGAACACACCAGCTGCAAACGTAACACCCTGAATAAGTGAAAAAACAATAAAGTTTTGTCCATCGCTGATTTCTGAGTGCACGAAAGTAGGTGTAGCAAACAATGATGCTACAAAGTAAAGCAATGTCATTGTTAAAGAAATACTAATCGTACTTTCTCTTAAAAAGCTTAACCCCTTAGGAAAATTGATATCTTCAGTCGACTTTGATTTACTTTTAAATAATTTACCTATTTCTCCAGCAGCCCAATAACTCAATGTACCAAAATGACCCAAAGCGACTTGGTCATTTCCAGTTATTTTTTTCATTGTAGGCTGTGCTAGTGCAGGTAGTATTGCCATAATTAAACCTAAAATAATTGCTCCAATAATCACCGTTAATGTACCTGTCACATGACCAACTGACAATAATATTTCTAAAAATGCGGCCATATAAAATGTATGGTGACCAGTTAAGAAAATATATTTCAAGTTAGTAATGCGTGCAATAATGATATTCACAATCATCCCAAACACCATGATTAATGCTGCAGTCGTACCATATTGCTCCAAAGCGATTGATATAATCGCTTCATTATTAGGCACAACACCCTGTACACCAAAAGCATGTTGGAAAATCTTGCCAAATGGTTCTAATGATTGCGTTACTACATTAGCACCCGCACTTAAAACTAAAAATCCTAGAATCGTCTTTATGCTACCTGATGTGATATCAGTTGCCGACTTTTTCTGGACAATTAATCCAATAAATGCAATTAAGGCAACTAATATCGCAGGTTGACTTAAAATATCGACGATAAAATCAAGAATTGACTTCATAATCTTACCTCCTTATTAATGATTAAAGTATATTTAAATCTTTTAATTTTTCATCTAGTTTTTGCTGTAATTCTTCTTTATCTAATATATTATCTAATACAATGACATCACCTAATTTTTGGGTATTTTCTTCTAAATCTCTCCCACAAATAAATAAGTCTGCCATATCGGGACTCGCGCTCATAACATCACTATGTTCAACTTTTATATCTGATGGTGCATTTAAATTTTTAAGTGCTTCTTGTGCATTCATTTCAACCATAAAACTACTTCCTAATCCGTGCCCACATACTACTAAAATTTTCATTGTCATCATTCTCCTTTAAATATATTTATAATTTCACTTGATGTTTGTGCATTTAATAAATTTTTTACTGTCTGTTGATTGCCTAATGTCGTAGCTAAACTTCTCAATACTTCTAAGTGTCCTTCATTGTCAATAGCACTTAATACAAAAACCAATGAAGCATAGTGACCCTCTTCTGAAAAGTTAATATGTTGATTTAGCTTTAACAAACTCAAACCTATCTTTTTCACATTATTATTCGGCCGAGCATGTGCAATTGCTATTTCTGGTGCAATCACTATATAAGGACCTAATTTTTCTACACTACGAATCATGTCATCAATATAATCTTGTTGAAAATAACCTTGTTCCTGTAAAGGACTTGCAGCTATATTAATTGCCTCACGCCAACTTTCAACTTGTTCAAGTACTTGCACTTTGTCTGATGATATAATTTCTAAAGTCATTTTTTCCCTCCTTAATGTTGACTCACTTCATTTATACAATGCATAATTGCTTCAATATTTCCTGAAAGTAATATTTTTCTAGTTTTGTCATCCATAATCAGCTCACTAAGTTGTCTCAGGGCATTTAAATGAATTTGTGGTTGAGCGGTTGCTAATGTAATAATAATATAAACAGGATCATATTGTTCATGACCAAAATAAATACCTTTTTGATAGTGAGTAATACTAAAACATACTGTCCCTTTAACGTGAGTTGGTTTCGCATGAATTAAAGCAATATGTGGACTTATAACCATATAAGGTCCAAATGCATCTAATTGTTCAATAATTTCATCGGCATAAATACAATCAACAATTTGAGCATCAACCAAAGTTTCAATACTTTGCTTAATGGCATCATTTCTATAAAGTGAAGGTTGTTGTGTTAAAATTCTATTTTCTGGTAAGACTTCTTTCAAAGTAGGCCCTAAACCTTTGATATCATGCACATATTGTTCTCTTGAATTATTGATGATTGTGTTAATTTGTTGTCGATCATTTTTATCTAAAAATGGCGAAACATTAAGTATAGGTATCGACGCATGTTCAAACGGTACTGTTGATATGATATAGTCAACGCCTTCATGTTTTAATAATGTTTCGTCAATTTCGTAGATTGAATAAGCATCTACAATTTCAAGTTCAGGATAAATATGGCGCATTCTACTTCTCAATAATTGTGAAGTACCAATACCAGAACCGCAAAGTAGCACTACTTTTATAGCATTTGTAGTAATTGCAGAAATACGTTCAATCGCTGAAGCAAAGTGTAACGTAATGTATGCAAGCTCATCTTTGTTAAAGCAAATATGATAATTCTCTTCAACGCCCCAAATATGATTGCGTAATCTTTCTACGATGTGATGATATTGTTGTAAGATTTCTTCTGCTAGAGGATTGTTATGCGTCATATCAAATTTTAATCGGTGAATAGCTGGTCTCAGATGAACAATTAAACCATTTAATAATTTAGTATCGTTAATTAAATCTATACCTAAGTCACCACTCATACGTTCTATCAATTGTTCGGTTAGAATTTCTAAGTCATCGATTGTTTCGTGCTTTTGATTCATCTCTGAAGTTTTAGCACCTAACAAATGTAAGGTAATAAAACCTGCTTCACTTTTAGGGAATTGTATATCTAGCTTTTCTTCCAAAGATGCTTTTATGAGTAATGCCACACGAAAATGGTCCGTTTCTGCCAATTTGTTATATTCCATTTCAGGTATTTCAAAAACAAATTTTTCTTTAGTTCGATGTATTGCAATTAAAATATGATAAATTAATCCATCAATCGCACTTTGTACTAACTGATAATCCGCTTCAAATAATACCGACACTACCGTCAATCGAATCGTTTCTAAAGCTTTGTTCGAAAATAGCTTGTGCCCTATTTGATGTGTATGATTTTGAAAATATTCATGGACACGTGTCGCATATGCTTTGCGGTAATTTGTTTCCTCACCTTGTATGATAAATCCTTTATTTTTAATATATTCTAACTTTAAATCATAAGAAGATAACCAAGTTTGTACATTTTTTTAGATCTTCAACGATTGTTCTACGTGTAACGGATACCATATCGGCCAACGTTTTAGAAGATGTTGGCGTATTAGATTCAAACAACTTTAATATGATATAACGTATTCTTTCTTCTTTAGAATAATGTATTGAAGTCGCCATATATTTTGGAACAATATCATTCAAGGGCATTTTAGATTTAATCATTATACCTGCATTTTTATTTCTAGCAATAGTTAAATCCAAGCGTTGTGCCATACTTTCTATATATTCTAAATCGTACTGTATCGTCCTTTCTGAAACATTGAATTGGATAGCTAAATGATGAATGGTTATGAACGTTTCACGTTCAAGTAAGAATGTTAATATATGATGCTGTCTCTTGCCTAACACATGAGCAACCTCCTTACATATTTATTGTAACCGCTTACTCGTACTTTTAGATGTGTAATCTCTTTCGTCTCATAATCCGAAAAGTTGCACATCTAACATAAACAATCACTTTTTTAAATTATAATTTATTGAATAATAATTTTATGTAAAAAATATCGATTAAATATAAAAAAAGAGAATCCAACGTTAATGTGTTGCATTCTCTCCTCTATATCTTCACTTTTTTGATGTCCAATAATTTATAAGTATTTACTTCAAATGAGTTATTATTGCTAAACCGTTCTAAACCACAAGAAAAATACTTTTTGATATATTTAATTAATCTAAAATAAACCAATTAATATTTGAAAACTGAAATTTATATATTGTAGTTTTATTAGCGATTAATAGAACGTGCAATCATTGACAACGTGTGTCTTTCTCCACGCAATGCCTTACTTAATTCAAATATATTTTCCACAGGTGCTAAACCACAGAAACTACCATCACCAATATGTTGAATATCCACACCACATATTTTATTTCGAATGGCAAAATCTCTAATAGTACTTGGATCAGCGCTTTCTTGACTCGTACCAATTGCTGACATGACAAGTCCCCCTTCACGATGAACTTCTTTGACAATGTCTTTAAGTTGCGCTTCATCGAAACCTGGCACTGTACCCACTGCAGGTACTAGTATAATATCAGCACCCGCTTCAAGAAATTCCCTTACATATTCTCTTGTAATCACAGATTCATCTACACCTGAACTATGCATTTTTCCAGCGATAATCAAACCAGAAAAATGATTTCTTGTATTTTGTATTGCTTCAACTATTTTCTTATTAGATACGCCAGTTGCAGGGTTTCCTGTCATACATATAAAGTTCACCCCTAATGCTTCAAGTACTTGAACCGTTTCAGGACTTGCTTGACGTCCTTCTGCAATTTCTAAGTGTTGATCATACATATTTGTTCCGTCATCAATAGGTTCTAAGTTCACGCCAATGGGTCTACCCACGAATTGTTTTAATGTTTCTATAACCTGTTCATGTTCTTCTATATTTTTCACTTTTGGATGAAACGCATCAAAGCCATTTAGTAAAATCAAATCGGCACCAAACGCACGCGCTATTTCAGCATTGGTAATATCTGGCACGACAGGCGTTTCTGTTACTATATTTTCAGATAAAACCACCCGTCCAGCACTAGCTTTAATACTCTGTTTCAATTCTTCACCTGTCATTGCTAGTAGTTCTGAAGCATTGTTACTTAATAATCGCTTAACCATTTGGATTCCACTCCTTAATATATACTTTAGTTGCCATTTTATTTATTATAACTACATTATATAATAATGATGTTCTTTTCCTTCGTGATAACTACACAGGATTACTCTACATTTCATTATACACACCCTCTACTTATTATTATTCTTTTTTAAATAAAAAACTACTTCTATATACATTTACAATCTTTTGAATTTTAATTTAGTTAATTTTCAAAACAGTAGTGTGTCGTAAATATAAATGTGATATTATATTTTAATATACATATTACAAGGGGGAAGCTTTATGCAGTGTCCAAAATGTGGAAATCCTATTGAAGCATCAGATTTATTTTGTGGAGAGTGTGGTACAAAATTATCTCATCAAACGAATACAACGAACGAAACTAATAACAAACCGAACTACACATCTGAACTAGATTCAACGCAATCTAATGCAACACAAACATCAACACAATATTCAACACAGTCTAATCCTAAAACCGAGCAGTTTTCAAAGCATTCTTCAGACATTTTCAATGAAGCTAAAACGTTCTTTTCAACTGCTTTTAGACATCCGGATAAAGAACTTGTGAGTCCTCACTTTTTTTCTTACAAAACACTTTTCAGTATAATTGTAGCGGGATTACTTTTATCCATCATATTACTAACAATACTGATACCTGCAGAAGTAGCATATTTCATGTCAAGTAAAGCAAGTGTTGTGTTTAACATTTCACTTTTCTTATTAATTGCAATTGCAGTACTATTTGGAATCACTTATGCACTAATCAAAATATTAAATATTAATTCGACGTTACATAAAGTATTTTCAGATTTCGTTTTAGTTAACACCCTATCTGTCATTGCACTTTTACTTGGTTTACTATTTTTAGCAATTCATGTTCCAAGTTTTGCAATATTCCTTATCATTATTGCTATATTATTCACTTTAATTGCACCAATATATTTAATTACGAAATATAGTCACAACCAACTTATACGTATGCCTGTCATTTATTCTATATTCATCTATATCATCATTTTGGGAATCATTTTACGTATTATAGTGGAAAGTACTGTTTCTAATACATTAAGTGATTTAAGTTCATTTTTTAATACAGGTTATTAAGGAGGATGTTTCAAATGAAGTATTGTAGTAATTGTGGTGCTGAAATTAAACCTGGTCAACGCGTCTGTACCCAATGTGGGACGCCTATTCAACAAAGAGCAACTAATCAATCACCTAACCATAAATCAAAATGGCCTCTATTTATTATTATTGCAGTGATATTAGTCATTATTATCGCTTTGTTTGTGGCTTATAAAATAATAGACGCGCAACTATCACCTACAAAACAAGCAGAAACCATTGCTAAAGATTTAAAAAACAAAGATACAGATCGTCTAGCTAGCCATTTAAAATCAAATGGTGAAGCTATTTCTAAAGATGAAGCTAAGGCTATTTATAAATATATTGACGAAACTGATAGCGTAGATCGTGTTGCTGACGAACTACAAAGTAGTGCAAAAAATATCAAAGAAAACAAATTAAACGAACAAACTGTCACTGTTGGCGATACTTCTCTAATCAATATCACCGAAGATGGGAAAAAATGGGGTATATTTAAAAATTACATTTTTAATGTTAATGAGGAACCTGTTTCTATTACTTCAGAAGAAGACACGACACTATCTTACAAACTTAATGACAAAACAACGCAAGTTAAGTTAAAACAAGGTAAGACGAAAACACTTGATGATTTTCCAATCGGCATATATGACTTAAAAGCAACGCAAAAGGTTGATAACAAAAAATTCGATGGTGTCATTCATATCGATATGTCAGAAAGTAATAGTGCAGATCTGCAATTCAAACAAAAACGTTTTACAGTTAGTATCGATTCATCTTTTGCAGATTCCGATTCACTTAAACTTTATATAAATGGTAATGAACAATCAGATTTTGATGAATATGAATCTGTCACTTACGGCCCTTATGCACCTGATGAAAAAGTCGAAGTTTATGCTACCACTGAAGTTGAGGGTAAACAATTCAAATCTAGTGTAGAAAATGTTTCAAGTCCAAATGATGATGAAGATGAAATTGACGTAGCTTTAACATTTGACGATGATGCAATAAGCGATTATGAAGATAAAATGATTGAAAAAGAAGCAGATTCTGATGACGACGATGATAGTACTTCCAATTCTGATGAAAAAGTAACACGTGATAATGTTATTGATAAAGTTGAATCTTATGAAGGGAGTACTTTGGATACAGATAATTATACTTATAAAGAACCCGAAAAAACTGGAGACGGTTGGGGATTCTCCTTCACAGATAAAGACGGAGAGTTAGCAGGTTCTTATAAAATTGATGAGGATGGTTACGTTACTGAATATGACGAAGACGGTGAAGAAGTCGATTCAGGATATTAACAAACCACAAATAGTAATCCAACTTGTTACTTGAAACGTGGCCATTACATTGCATAATTACTTAAACACACTATTTAAAGGAGTGGGATTGAAATCTAATTTTATTAAAAAGATTTCTGTCCCACTTCTTAATTTATATCTTTGTTAAAGTAAAACAAAATATCACCAAATGCATCACCTCAGTCTAAATGATGATGTTATATTTAAAAAAAATTAAGTAATATATATGAAAGACTATTAAAACAAGCAATGTTTATACTACTAGAGTTGGGTAATTTAAAAGTAAGCAATTAATATCTAAATATATTTGAAGGTGAAAAAATGGCTAATAATAACTCTTTCAATGATTATCCTAAAATTTTAAAAATTGAAGATGATGGAAAAATTATTGCGTTAGACAAATATGGGAACGTTAATACGGATTTAAATATTCATACTGTGAATGACCAGCAACAACAAGATACCTTCGGAACGATCTTATACAATCCCTATCGTCGTACTGAAAAAAATAGCGAATCTTATAATGACAATAAGTACAATGATTACAAGTCAGAAACAAGCTACAATCAGCGAGATCGCGAACGTGAGTTGCAGTTATTAAAAGAAAATAAAAAATCAAAACGCAAACAATTTTGGCTAGGTTTAGGTATGGTGGTTTTATTAGTTATCATTGTCATCTTTGCAGTTAGTACTTTTATGAATGGTGGCAATGATGATCAACAAACTGCAAATGAATCAAGTGAACAATCCACCGCCAATCAAAATCAATCGAATGATACTCAAGGCGATAATGTCAATTTCGAACGTCAGAACAATCAAGTTAAAGATGATATACAATCATTAAAAACAGATATTTCAAACTCTAATGAAGCAACAGATTCTAAATTACAAGCATTACAAGATAAGATTGATAGTTTAAAACAAGAAGCTGATTCTAATAAAACAAATCATTTAGCTGATAAATATCAAACTACGATAGATGATTTAAAACAGGCAAAAACCGAAAAAGATAATGGTAATACTGATAAAATGCAAGAAGAATTGGATAAAGTAAATAGTAAGCTAGATGATATAAAATCTAAATTTTCTTCTTTGTTTAATAAAGATGAAGAAGCAAATAATGATAACGCTGAAAGTTAGCATGTAAAATTAATATATGTTTTCAAAAAATATAAAATATAGATGATACTCTAAAATAAAAACTGTCGACTAAGGGCTCACCTTGTCGACAGTTTTTTATTTATGTTCACCTGCTGTCTGACATGTCTATCTATTACCTTAATCTCTCGCTCCCCTAGCTTTTTACTAGTTATAAAACTATTAAATATGTCTATTTATAAACACCCTCATTTCTATTTAATTTCATTAACGTTTGAAAATATGCTTTCCACAATTCAAACATAAAATTATTGAAGTTCGATTATTAATTGAAAAAAAATTTCATTCAAACTAATTTAATAAATTACACGAATTATAAAAAGCCATAAAACTCCTGATTTCCAGCAATATGTAGCATATTCAAATTGATATTTCGCAGTTATATAGATATTACAATTTTACGAACTATTATATGTAAGCGTATACAATTCAGAATATTCATGCTATTATCTTATCAACTTAAACAAATGTTTAATTTGTAAACTTAAGTTTAATTTTGCATAAAGGAGGTTGCCATATGAATAAAAATGAACAAGCAGTTTTAAATCGTATTCAGGAAAATCCATTCATTTCACAACAAGAATTAGCACAGTCCATTGGATTATCTAGGCCAGCAGTTGCAAATATTATATCCGGACTTATTCGTAAAGAATATGTTTTAGGAAAAGCATATGTTTTAAATGAAGATTATCCAATTGTGTGCATTGGCGCTGCGAACTTAGACAGAAAATTTTATGTTCATAGCGACTTACAATTAGAAACGTCTAATCCTGTTACCTCAACGAGATCTATAGGTGGTGTTGCGCGCAACATTGCTGAGAATCTAGGCCGTATGGGAGAAACAGTCGCATTTTTATCTGTGAGTGGCAATGATAGTGAGTGGGATATGATTCATAAATTATCAACTCCATTCATGAATTTAGACCACGTTCAGCAAATTGAAAATGCTAACACTGGTTCCTATACTGCATTAATCAATAGCGACGGTAATATGGAATATGGCTTAGCAGATATGGAGGTCTATGATTATATCACTCCAGAATTTTTAATTAAGCGTACACACTTATTAATAAAAGCAAAATGTATCATCGCAGACCTCAATATTTCAAAAAGTGCAATGGATTTTTTATGTGCCTATTCAGAAAAACATAGTATTAAATTAATAGTGATTCCAGTTTCATCCCCAAAAATGAAAAACATGCCTGATTCGTTACATGCTATCGATTGGCTCATTATCAATAGAGATGAAACAGAAACTTATTTAAATATGAACATACAAGACACTGATGATTTGCGTAAAGCTGCACAGAAATGGAATCAGTTGGGTGTTTCAAATGTCGTTATTACAAACGGTGTAAAAGAACTTATTTTTAGAAATAATGACGAAGAAGTAATTAAACCTGTCATACCTTCTAAGCATGTCGTTGACGTAACAGGTGCTGGTGACGCTTTCTCTAGTGCAGTCATTTTCAGTTGGTTAAATGATCTAGATACCGAAAGCATACTGACAGCAGGCATGATTAATTCTCGTAAAACAATTGAAACAGAATATACAGTGAGGCAAAACTTAGATAAAAAACAATTATTTAGAGATTTGGAGGACTATAAAAATGAAGCAATATATTGAATTTTCCACAGAAGTAGCACAAGCTAAAGCAGACAAGAAGCCCATCGTAGCCTTAGAATCAACAATTATTTCACATGGTATGCCATACCCGCAAAATGTAGAAATGGCTACGACTGTTGAAAATATCATACGTGAATATGGCGCTATTCCAGCAACAATTGCATTAATTGATGGAAAGATTAAAATTGGACTGGAAAATGATGAACTAGAATTACTTGCTAAAAGTGATAATGTCGCAAAAGTTTCACGTCGTGATTTTGCAGAAGTACTCGCTACTAAACAGATTGGCGCAACTACTGTTGCATCAACAATGATGAGTGCAGAATTAGCAGAAATTCAATTCTTTGTAACTGGTGGTATTGGTGGTGTACATAGGGGCGTTGAAAACACTATGGATATCTCAGCAGACTTAGAAGAATTAGGTAAAACAAATGTAACAGTAATATGTGCAGGTGCTAAATCTATTCTAGATTTACCAAAAACAATGGAATATCTTGAAACAAAAGGTGTACCAGTAATTGGTTACCAAACAGATGAATTACCAGCATTCTTCACAAGACAAAGCGGTATTAAATTAAACAGTTCTTCTGAAAACCCAGACGACATCGCACGTATTTGTAAAATTAAAAATGATTTAAATATTGAAGGCGGTGTTGTCATCGTTAATCCAGTTCCGAAAGAAGATGAACTACCAAAATCATATATTGACGGCCTTATTGAAGAAGCAGTTAAAGAAGCAGAAACGCAAGGTATTAGTGGTAAAGATTCTACGCCATTTTTACTCAGTAAAATTGTCGAAAAGTCTGAAGGCAAGAGTTTAAATACAAATATCAAACTAGTTGAAAACAATGCGGTACTTGGAGCTAAAATTGCAGTTGCTTTCAATAAATTGTAGGTGATACTTATGTCAATCATATTCGCCATTACTGGTATACTTTTTGCGTTATTCATCGCTTTTTTATTTAGCTATAACAGAAAGGCGATTGATTTCAAAAAACCAGTAATTATGTTAATCGTTCAAATCGTCATTGTATTATTCATGATGAATACGACTATTGGTTTAACGATATTAACAACACTAGGTTCATTTTTTGAAGAATTAATCAATATTAGTAAAGCTGGTATCGAGTTTGTCTTCGGCGGTTTACAAAACAAAGGTGCTTCAACTTTCTTTATTACAGTGTTACTACCTTTAGTATTTATTTCAGTACTAATCGGTGTATTAAACTATTTTAAAATTCTTCCGTTTATCATTAAATATGTTGGTATTATTATCAATAAAATCACACGTATGGGCCGTCTCGAAAGTTACTTTGCAATCTCAACGTCGATGTTAGGACAGCCAGAAGTTTATTTAACTATTAAAGAAATGATTCCTAAATTATCTAAAGAGAAATTATATACAATTACCACTTCTGGTATGAGTGCAGTCAGTATGGCTATGTTAGGTTCATATATGCAAATGATTGAACCTAAATATGTTGTTACTGCCGTTATGCTCAATATTTTCAGTGCATTAATTATCGCAAGTGTCATCAATCCATATCAATCAGATGATAGTGATGTTGAGATTTCCAACTCATCCACAGTTAAAAGCAATTCAAATAGTGATGAAACAAAGCCGAAAAAGGTTCCATTTTTCCAAATGATTGGTGATAGTGCTACGGATGGTTTTAAAATTGCCGTAAGTGTTGCTATTATGTTACTTGCATTTATCTCTTTGATGGAAGCAGTCACAGTGTTATTTAATTTTGTTGGTTTAGATTTCAAACAATTAATCGGCTTTATTTTTGCACCGATTGCTTTTATTATAGGTGTACCTTGGAACGAAGCAGTTCAAGCTGGATCACTGATGGCAACTAAATTAATCACTAATGAATTTGTTGCTATGTTAGACTTCCAAAAATTAGCTGGAGATTTAACACAACGTACACAAGGTATCATTTCTGTCTATCTTGTTAGTTTTGCTAATTTTGGTACTGTGGGCATTATCGTTGGTGCTATCAAAGGATTTAGTGATACACAAGGTAATAAGGTGGCTTCGTTTGCCCTACGCTTGTTGCTAGGTTCTACACTTGCTTCAATTATTTCAGCATCAATAGTTGGTTTAGTATTATAGTATTTTTAAAAAAAGTATGTACAGAAATCAAATTCACTTAAAATGATTTCGTCGTCCATTCCAGTAATTAAATAATAAAAGGCTGAGACAATTCAATTTGTCTCAGCCTCTTTCAATATTTATTAGTTAAAGAAACCTAAGATGAAGTCAGCGCCTTTAGCTAATGCGTCCGCAATGCTAGTTCCCATTGTTACCCAGTCAGCACTTAAACCTGCTTTTACAGCTTCACTGATTGCGTTTACGAAATCAGACATTTAACACACCTCATTCCTCGATATATTATTTGTTAAAGGTTGATTACCTTTAACTAAATTATAGTAAAAAACATTAATATTGTTGTAAATATTTCTTGGTTTGTAGTTTTTTATGCCTAAGTGTTATTACAATACTTAATTTTTACAATTAATGTTTCCTAGTTGTCATTCAGTGATAAAGTTTTATATTATTTTTATAACGACAGAAATGATGCGTCTGGGAGATAAATCCTAGAAAAATAGCCCTCAGATGATTTAATTCAATTCATCTGAGGGCTTCTTTTTTATTCAATACTTCGTATTGTTGGCTCGCTTTCTTAAGGGACAGCTTCAGTCTATAGTCTTCAGCTTGTCCTGTTACCTTAAGCGTCTCGCCAAAACACAACGTATTCAAATATCTTTATGACAAATGCCTTTCTAATCGCTGAACTTTATCTTGATCTAAAGCTTCGAATACTTCATTATCTACAATCACATCAACATGAGGGTGTTGATGTAATATAGATGCTGGTAATGCTTCAGATATATCCCCCTCTATTAATTGTGAAATGGCTTCTTTTTTATTTCTGCCCATCGCTAACAAAACAATACGTTTCGCACGCATAATGGATGCCAGTCCCATAGAAATTGCTTGCTTAGGAACATCTTCTATTGAATCAAAATAACGACTATTTGCATTAATCGTTGAAGAAGATAAATCTACAACTCTTGTGACACTTTCAAACGACGAACCAGGCTCATTAAATCCTATATGGCCATTTTCACCTATACCTAAAATTTGTATATCTGCAGGGCCTTTATCTTTTAAATATTGTTCATACATTAAGCATTCTTGTTCTAAATTATCGGTATCTCCTTGTGGTATAAATATATTTTCTTTATGCCACGTTTGATGATGTTTAAATAACTGTTGGTACATATATGCGTGATAACTTTGTTCATTGTCTGCGCTTAAACCCACATATTCATCCAAATTGAATGTCACTATTTGATCTAGTTGCAAATTATTATTATTGATTAATGTTTTTAAATACTTGTAAACATCTGTCATAGTATTTCCTGTAGCAAGCCCCAATACTGAATCCGGTTTTAATTTCATTTGTTTTAACAGTTCAATAGCAACATATTGACTTGCAAGTTGTCGATTCTCCAAATTTAAAATATACATATACTCACCAATTACTTTCTACATATTACTTTTGTTTAATGATAAATTGAATATTTTATAAATTACACTTGCTCGCTTTCTAGCAATTCTTCTACTTCATTTTTTATCGTTGTAACATGTGGCCCATAAACAATTTGTACACCATTACCTTTCTGAATAATACCTCTAGCTTCGGTAGAATTAAGCACTTGTTTATTGACAGGTTCATCCGACTTTAACGTCACTCTTAGTCTTGTAGCACAACAATCGACAATATCTATATTTTCTTTACCGCCTAAACCCTTGATGATTGTTTTAGCCCGTTCTGTCGTTTCAACGGTTTCTGTAGTTGCTTCCGCTTCTCTACCAGGTGTTTTAAAATTGAATTTTTTAATTAAAAAGCTAAAAATAACATAATATAAAATAAACCAAAGGATGCCAATTGGTATCACCCATAAAAAATTCGTCTTAGCATTACCTTGCAAAACGCCGAATAATAAAAAGTCTATAAATCCACCACTGAATGTTTGACCTATCGTAATATTAAATATGTCCGCCAACATAAAAGCTAAACCATCTAAAAATGCATGTATCACATATAAAACAGGTGCAACAAATAAAAAGCTGAACTCTAGCGGTTCTGTAATACCTGTTAAAAATGAAGTTAAAGCAGCCGATAACATTAAACCGCCAACGACTTTTTTATGTTGCGGTTTAGCAGTATGATAAATTGCTAAAGCTGCACCACATAGGCCAAACATCATTGTAATAAATCGCCCTGACATATAACGCGAAACACCTGAATAGTATTTCGTTACGTCTGGATCACCTAGTTGAGCAAAGAAAATATTTTGAGTACCTTGAACAAGATGACCTTTGACTTCTAATGAGCCACCTAATGCAGTTTGCCAAAACGGTAAATAGAAAATGTGATGTAAACCAAATGGTCCCAACAGTCTTAATACAAATCCAAAGAAAAAGTACCAATGACACCCGTTTTATCTACGATACCTCCAACGCCAAATATCCATCCTTGCACTGTAGGCCAAACAAAGAACATGATAACCCCGAGTATGATGGCAGAGATTGCTGTAATAATTGGCACAAAACGAGATCCTCCAAAGAATCCTAAATACGACGGAAGTGATATCTTGTGATATTTATTATGTAAGAGCGCTGTCATAACACCTGTTATAATTCCCCCAAACACGCCCGTTTCTACTGTTTGAATTCCAAGAACCATACTCTGTCCTTCTTCTGCCAAATTGCCTTTTGCTAACGTATCTGTAATGATCAACAACCCATTTATCGAAGCGTTCATAATCAGGAATCCTAGCATTGCTGCTAATCCTGCAGTACCTTTATCACTTCTAGCTAATCCTATAGCAACACCTATAGCAAAAATTACTGGTAAATTTTGAAATACAATATTACCTGCAGATGACATAAGGACAAATATATTCTGTAATAAAGTAATATCCAACACAGGATATGCTTTAATTGTATTCGGATTACTTAATGCGCCACCGATTCCCAGCAATAATCCAGCTGCTGGTAATATAGCGATAGGCAACATAAATGATTTACCAAATTGTTGCGCCTTTTCAAACAACTTACTCATAGTCATCAACCTCCTAATTACCATAAATATACAATCAAAGAAAATATTAATCAATATAAATTACCATTATGAAAAACTTTTTCATAAAATAGATAACTATTTTTATTTTAAATACAAAAAACCTCACAAAGTCACTTTACTTTGTGAGGTTCTATATTTATTCAATTATGATATGACGCTAAAAAATATCTCCTAATGTTCCAGCCATAATTGCTTTGATTGAATGTAATCTATTTTCCGCTTGTTCAAATATAACAGCATGTTCACCTTTAAATACATCATCTGTTATCTCCATTTCAGTTAATCCATGGGTCTTATAAATTTGTTGTCCCACTTTTGTATGCACATCATGAAAAGCTGGCAAACAATGTAATACAATAACATCCGGATTCATTGTATTGACAAGCATAGCTTCATTAATTTGATATGGAAGTAATTTTTCAATACGCTGTGTTTGAACTGATTCATCTTCTCCCATTGAAAACCAAACATCTGTATATATTGCATCTGTTTTATAAACTGCTTGTTGAATATTATCAGTAATTAAAATATTACTATGAGATTGTGTTGCATAATTTTTAGCGAGTTGCTGAATATCTTGATCAGGCTGTAGCGATTGAGGGGCTGCAATATGAATATTCATACCTAATATTGCACCGGTAACTAATAAATCATGCGCCACATTATTTCTTGCATCACCGACATAAGTCAGTGTCTTACCTTGTAATGTACCTAGGTGTTCTTTTAATGTATAAAAGTCTGCAATCATTTGAGTAGGATGCCATTCGTTTGTTAAACCATTCCATACTGGAACTTTGGCATGTTGCGCTATACTTTCTACATCTTTTTGATAAAAACCTCTAAATTCAATACCATCATACATACTACCTAATACTTTTGCCGTATCCTCTGTTGATTCTTTGACACCTAAGTGAATTTCACCTTGACCAAAATAATCTGGAAATGCACCTAAATCATTAGCTGCTACGCTAAATGCTGAACGTGTTCTTGTAGATGGTTTTTCAAATAATAAAGCAATATTCTTACCTTTAAGATAAGGGTGTGGAATACCACGCTTTTTCTTTTCTTTTAATTCTCCGGTAAAGTCAATCAATGTTACTAGTTCATCTGCAGTAAAGTCACTCGTTTTCAAAAAGCTCTTACCTTTTAACAATGCTAGTTTTTTTAAATCTGTTGTGTACGCCCCAATTTCATCACTCCAATATTTTTATAAGATTTATATACATATTAAACTTAAATAGTGTTATTTTCAAGTATAAATATACCTTTTTTTGTATATTTTTAAATATTTTATAAAATCAACAACGTGTAAGCTACTTTGAAAACATATTTATATACAATCACGACCTTATTTGCAACGGTTAAGCAAGCAAAATTTCTGACAATAAACAACGTGGCAATCATTTAACTAAGTTGTGCTTTCTTACACTATATTTTAATGATATATAGTAAATTAATGATGTAATCGCTAGCTCATTGGAGGTGAATATATATGTTAGATTTACTATTTGCCACTATTAAGCAAATTGCTGCTCATTTTGTTTCTGGTGGTTTCCAAGAAAAATAATTCCCTTTATCCCACATCATCTCAAAATCATTGCATAATCATCCTTTAAAAATGAATAAAAATAGGCATACAATATCAAAATCCATCATTTTGAAACTGTATGCCCGTTTTTTATTATTTACTAATTTCAAATTCATACTATTAGGTATATCATGCACTAAACCAAGTACTTACTTTTTCATAGCTTCTATATAGATTATTTACGCTATGATGCAAAATTTTCAGTTTTCCTACGTTCTCTTTCTTCTGAGGTTTTTAAAAAACGTGTCATGATTGCACTAGCAACATATAATCCAAAAATTAAGTACATCATGCCTTTCACACCAATACTGTCATAAAACAATGCCACTAATCCTGGTCCTGCAAATACACAAAGTCCAGCTCCTAAATTTAAAATTGCCATTGCAGGCCCTTTATCTCCATCATGAACTAATGAAGGAACAAGCGCAGAAATAGGGACAAAGCCTGCTAAACACATTCCCCATAAAAATCCTACAGCACCGACAATAAAGACATTACCTGTAAATAATTCAGGGACAAAATACAACCCTAACGTAAATATCGCGCATCCCACACCACCAATATAGGAAATTGTATTTTTCCAGCCAATTTTATCACTCAACGCACCAAAAATTAGATTGAAAATAATATTAGCAATAAAAATTGTCCCCCAAATATTTAACCAAGTTGTAGTTGCAATACCTTTGGAAGCTAAATAAATCGGCAAGAATAATGGAAAAGCATACTGCGCTGCTTGGTTAATGACTCTAACAACACATGCCACTGCAACACGCGGTTCTCTTTTTAGTATCGTTATACCTGCAAGCACCTCACTAAAGTGTTCTTTAAAGCCGTGGCCTTTTTCTTCAATAATAAACTGATCTCTATTTACAAACACTGCTAAAAATGTTCCTATTAACACCCAAATGATCGCAGTCCATAATGTAAAGAAATGTCCAAATAACTGAATCGCAAATGAAGAATAAAATGATCCTAGAACACTAAGCCCTCCTGTAAACACAAACCAAAACCATCCTACTGCAGCGCCTAAACGTTTTTGCGGAGAGCGATAAGCAACCCAAACCAAAAAAGAATAAGCAAATAACGGATAGCCAAAACCTCTTATTGCATAAGAAGGAATCATGATATTGTAATTCATCGTTGGAATTGCCAAACCAACGAATATTGCATGACCTATGATATATAACCCAGTCCCTAACAGCATTACTTTTCTTGGACCAATAATTTCTACCAAGACACCTGATAACCAAGAACCAATGGCTATCGTCACACCATAGCACGTTGTCAAAATCGCTGTTTGTTGTACGGACAGACCATGATCATGTAAATAAGGACTAATCCATGCTAACTCCAGACCATCCCCCATCATAAATATTAATACACCAACATATCCCCAAAATAACGTTGGAGGCATGCCCATTTTAGTTAATTTATCACTCATATTACGCACCCCTTATAAATCAATCGTTAATATTAGAATTGATTTAAATATTTTCTTCCAATTTTTGTGACTATTGTTTTGTAAACGCTTTCAAATATTATCATTATATTATTATATTTTTTCTAATAACGCAAATTTATTTTCGTTTATTTTCGTTTTAAGACATAAATGAATAAAATCAATAAATATAGGCTGTTAAAGTTAAAGAAAGAATATTTGCATAACACTTAATTTTTTAAAATTAAAAATATATTTTTTATACATGATTGAAAATTTATTTGTAAACGTTTACAATGAAAGTTATTTAAACATCATATGACTAGATGATTATTAAATTTTTATGAGGGAGTTTTATATAAAATGATGTTATTAGTTGCTTTCAGTGCAGTAATCGTACCTTTTTTATTTCTCGTACTCTTACGTATGTCTGCTTTAAAAGGAATGATTATTAGCGCTATCGTTGTTACAATCTTAGGGATATTTGTGTGGGGGATGCAAGGTAATGTCGTTATTGCTTCAATACTTCAAGGTACACATAAAACATTAACGATACTTTACATTTTATTCGGGGCACTCGTTTTACTTAATACATTACGTCAGACAGGTGCCGTAAACCGTATAAATGCAGGATTCAAAAAAATTTCACCAGATATGCGTGTCCAAGTAATTATTGTCGCTTTCTTATTTGGTTCACTTATTGAAGGTGCTTCAGGTTTTGGTACACCAGCAATGGTTACGGCACCTTTAATGGTTGCTTTAGGTTTTAGACCTATGATTGCTGTTGTTACAGCTTTAATTGCCGACAGTATTGCCGTGTCTTTCGGAGCTGTAGGTACACCAGTTATTGTTGGATTGAGTACTTTAAAAGAAGCAAATCAATCTTTTTTCCAGTCTACAGCTGAACAAATAACTGTATTAGATTTATTAAGTGGTATTTTCATACCTATTATCGTAATAGCTACAATGGTGATTTTCTTTGGAAAAAACAAGAAACTAAAATCTATTATTGAAATTTTACCGTGGCTAGCTTTAATAGGTATTGTATATGCCGTGTCTGCCTTTGTATATGCACATGTATTCGGTGCAGAATTTGTCGCTATATTAGGATCATTAACTGGACTTGTAGTAGCAGTCTTAACTGCAAGTAAGGGGTGGCTATTACCTAAAACAGTGTGGAGAGATGGCTTAGATGACACATACGAAGCAGATAGTACGGAACATTCTATGAGTTTACTAACTGCTTGGGCACCTTATGTAATGGTTGTTATCTTACTTCTATTAACGAGAACCGTGCCAAGTATTGAATACTTCACAACACATGTCCTTGATTTTTCTTGGAATAATATTTTGAATTTCTCTGAAATATCATCTGAATGGCAATTTCTTTATTCACCTGGGACGATTTTATTATTATCTGCAGTTTTCGCAATTATAGTTCAAAGAAAATCTATTAAGGATTTTGGTAATGCAAGTTTAACGTCTCTATCCACAATAAAAATCACTGGTATTACACTTATTGCTACGCTCGCTATGGTGCATGTTTTTATTAACTCTGGTATGAATGCACATGATTTAATTAGTATGCCAGAATACATCGCCAAAAATATGGCCAACACTTTAGGTCCTATTTGGCTATTTGTTGCACCATTCTTAGGTGCTTTAGGTTCATTTATTACAGGTAGTGCAACTGTTTCAACGTTGACCTTCTCGCCTATTCAATTAAATATCGCCAACTCTATTGGTGGAGATCCATTTATTGTATTAGCTGCACAAATCATTGGCGCAGCTGCTGGTAATATGATTTGTGTGCACAATGTAGTAGCAGTGTGTGCAGTGGTTAATATGCCAGGCAAAGAAGGTAGTGTCATAAGAAAAACATTAGGACCTGCACTTCTGTATTGTATTTTAGTTGGTATTAGTGCTTATATTATCTCATTATTATTCACTTAGTATAAGCAAGTCTGATATACAAACATCTTGAACTAACAAATCAGAGTGAAATATTGAAATCTAATTGATTTAAAACCATTTTGTCATCCTACTCTGACAAAAAAGGCTGAGACAAGTTGAATTGTCTCAGCCTTTTCTTTTTATGAAATTTTATCAATCGCTATATTACTATATACACATATCAAATACCATTTCTAGTTTAACTTTATTTAGTTTGCAGCTCTTAAAGTGTTAATAATAAGAAAATGTTTATAATCGTAGACAAATCCTATAACAAACATAAGCGAAATATGTACTGCATTATATATTTCTAAAAAATTAAGTTGTAGTAGATAGCGTTAAATGGCTTCTGAAAATAGGTTTTATTGTTACTTAAAGCGTATTATTTCATATAAAATTCTTATTATTATCATATTGATTATTATTTTGATAAAGTACAAGTAAATTATTTCTTATATTTATATGTTAAACATGAGGATTGGGTGGGGTTCGTTTATGAAAATTGAAAACATTAAATTATTCACTTCAGAGTTTGAAGAGACATTCCAATTTTATGAAGAAATTTTAGAATGTCCTGTTCGTATGATTAGTCGGGAAGCTTTTACAGTTGAAATTGGAGAGACTCATTTGTGTTTTCAACAAACAGACGATGATGTCCAACCATTTTACCACTTTGCAATTGACATTCCATACAACCATTTTTATGACATGAAACAGCATTATCAAAATATATTATTTTTATTGATGGAAGATGGTAAACATACGACTTATTTCGAATCTTTTGTTGCACATTCATTTTACTTTCAAGATCCATCTGGGAATGTCGTTGAACTCATTGCACGCATTTCTAATATTACGGATGACCCTGAATTTTCAAGAATTAGTGAGATTGGGTTCGTTTGTAATGAAACGACGGAAGTCTTTGAAGCATTATCAAAGTATCATTTAAATACATATGAAAATCAAACATTTGTACCAGATGATTTAAATTTTATCGGCGATCATTATGATGACAGTTTTATTTTACTGACGCCGGAAGATAATAAATGGCTATTCTCTGATCAATTTTCTGAAGCCCATCCCATGTGCATTCAAACAAATGAATTTAAGTTAACCTTAGATAACCAAGCTCAGTGGCATTTAAATGAACTATAAAAAATAATAAGCACACAATATCAATTTACAAGTTTTGATACTGTGTGCTTATTTTTTTATTACTGTTATATTATGGTTGATACTACGTTTATCGTAACTTTTGATATAATCCGTATTCCAAATACATTTATTCTTTAACTTGTGATTTGTCGCTGACAAATTTCTTTAAAGTTTTATTTAAGCCATCTTTCGCTTCTTGATCATAACCATAGCTACCATCTTCGTTTTGTGTGATATGCTTATCTAATATAAATCTACCTTTATGAATTGTATCTGCACCTAGTTCTTTGATCACTGGATCAAGACTGTATTGGATTGCCAATACATGCGCAAATGTGCCACCTAAAGCTAATGGTAGTACTGTTTTACCAGTAAATGCTCCACGTGGTAATAAGTCTAAATATGTTTTTACGATACCTGAGTAAGCTGCTTTAAATACTGGAGATACTATAATAATACCATCTGCATCTTCTATCGTTTTATGCGTAGTATTTATTGATTCATTAGAGAAATCTGCAGTAATTAAAGCCTCAGCATCTAATTGATGTACATGAATGACATTTGTTTCGATGCCCTCAGCATTCAAATATGATTCCGCATAATCTATAATACCTGTGAGTCTTGATTTAAGTTTATTGCCGCCAGCAATAATTGCTACTTTTGCCAATATGATTATCCCCTTTCTATATAAAATTTTCATATATATAACTGTCATTTTCATTCTTAACTATTTAAAAAATATATGAAAAAACAAAATAATTTGGAACCAAATTCCACTTCTTTAGCGTATCATCAAATACGGGTAAAATCATAGGAAATGATTTGAAATATTACAATAATTATTTTGCATTCCTTTCGGTTTATATTCAATAATACATTCATTAATGCCACAATAAATGTATACATTTAATTTATAACATTGATTATGCATTTCCATGGAAATACTGATGTTTTATTCAAAGCTATATGTTGAATTACCTAAATCCATTTATAAATTACCACTTCTACCATTGCTTCACAAATTGTTATGACATTTATCTTTCCAATTGATGTATTACTTATATTCCTAACACATACTTAATTTTCAATATCACACTTCGAAATGTGTAATCGTACAAGTACAGTTTATTTTGTTTTCATTATTAAAAATTTTACAATATAAATAATTTTGTTATATTCTTTTTTTAAAAATCGTTTCGCTTTAAAAATCATTTTTTCTAGATGTATACTTAATTTAGTCATACAAAGGAGTGATACACAATGAGTACATTTTCTAATAAAGAAAAAGTACAAATCCTATCAGATATTGTTGCAATTGAAACAGTAAATGATAACGAAATTGAAGTTTGTAATTATTTAGAGCAATTATTTTCGAATTATGGGATTGAATCAAAAATCCAAAAAATTGATGAACGACGTGCTAATCTTATTGCTGAAATAGGTGAAGGAAATCCAGTAATTGGTATCTCAGGTCACATGGACGTGGTTTCTGCGGGTAATAAATCTCAATGGACATACGATCCATTTTCACTTACTGAGGATGATGGATTTTTATATGGCCGTGGTGCAGCAGATATGAAATCTGGACTTGCTGCGTTAGCAATTGCACTTATTGATATTAAACAATCTCAAGCACTGCAACATGGTCGTATTAGATTTTTAGCAACTAGTGGTGAAGAAATGGAACAACTTGGTTCCCAAACTTTATATGAACATGGCTATATGGACGACGTTGATGCATTACTTATAGCAGAACCTTGCCAAGATATCATGGTATACGCACATAAAGGTTCTATGGACTATCGTATAACTTCCTATGGTAAATCAGCACACAGCTCTATGCCGGTAATGGGCATAAATGCGATAAAACCATTGATTTCATTTATACAAGATATCGATGACGCTTATGCTAGAATTTCCAAAGAAGTACAAGGAAAAGCGTTAGATTTCACAAAATTTATTGATAGAATTAAACCTTCATTGCCTGCAACAACAGCACTTGAAGATGTAGAATCTGCACTGCAAGGTTTAGTTATAAGTAATACTTTAATTAAAGGTGGGGTACAAGTTAACTCTGTCCCTGAAGAGGCTGATGCAGATTTTAATATTCGTACAATTCCAGAATATGATAACGCACAAGTAAAAGCATTATTCTCAAACACAATTAAAAGTCATAATGATAAAGGCGCAAATTTATCAAGCAACTTATATTTAGACCTAGATCCAGTACTTACTACTGGTGATAATAGCTTAATTAATACCGCTCAGACTATAGCTAAATCTCTATTTGATAAGGACTTTATTGCCTCTCCAATCGGTGGCGTTACAGATGCTTCAAACTTATTAAAAAATAAAGATGAAAGTTTCCCATTCTTAGTATTTGGCCCTGGTATTAAACCACATCAAATTGATGAATGTGTAGAAAAAGATATGTATTTAAAATTCATTGATTTTTACAGTGAACTTTTAACAACTTATTCTAAAAATCTTTAGTTTTGATTTAATTAAATAATCTTTAGCTATATAAAAAAGCTCAGAACATAGTAAATGTCTGGGCTTTTTTATATATAGGGCACGAGATGACAGATCTGTAAACTTACTTTTAAAACTTCATCCTTGTCTGAGTGGGACAAAAGCTTCACTTTTAAAAAATTGTGTATATACCACTCATGGTAAATATTATTTACGGATTGTAGTGCCTACATTATGGCCATGTTGCAGTTTTTGAATAATATGTGCTTCATTCCCTGCAGCAATAACCACTTTTTGGCATCCCATTTCTATTGCTTTTACAGCGTCTTGTACTTTAGGTATCATTCCACCATATATTAATTTTTGTTCAATATATGTTTCGATGTTTTTCGCATTCAGTGACGGTTGTACTTTTTCGTTGATTAAAACGCCCGGAATATCGCTCAATAAATAAATTGGTGCCTGTAAAGCTTGCGCAAGTTTGTATGCCAATGTATCGGCGTTAACATTATATACTTGAGACGTCGTCTGATTAGCACCTATAGATGCGATGACTGGTAGAAAAGATTGAGTTAAAGTTGCGATAACACTTGTATCTATATGAATAGGTTCGCCAACAAAACCATATTTTAGATCTAACGGTTTAATATCAAATAATTGAGCATCTATGCCATTCATACCAATACTTTGAACACCAAATTGATTGATTTTATTGACTAAACTAGGATTCACTTGTCCAATTAATGTTTGAGTCGTAACAGAAAGCACATCGTCAGTAGTAACTCTCAAACCATTTTTAAATTTTGATTCTACTTTTTGTAATTCCAAAGATTGATTTATAAAAGGGCCTCCTCCATGGACGATTATTGGATTATAACCTTGATTTTTTAATGCAACAATATCTTCAATTGTAGAATCATGCATATCCGTCAAAGTGCTTCCACCTATTTTAATTACAATGTAATCCATATCAAACACCTCTTAAGTTCTATACGACGCATTTATGCGCACGTATTCATATGATAAGTCACAACCATAAGCGGTAGATTCTCCTTCTCCATCACCTACAGTAGCCTCTATAACGATGTTATCTGCTTCCAATTGTTGTTTTAAATAAGCTTCATCAAATGCCACCGACATGCCTTGTTTAACCACAGAAACTTGGCATAATTTCACATTGGTTGCATTAGGGTCTATATATTTTGATGCGTAGCCCATCGCTGTTACAATTCTTCCAAAATTTGCATCTTCACCATGAATTGCTGTTTTAACTAAGTTAGATGAAACAATGCTTTTCGCCATTTTTCTAGCCTCATGAATATCTATTGCACCTTTAACCTTAGCTGTCACCAATTTTGTAGCGCCTTCACCATCTTTTGCAATCGACTGAGCCAAATAACGTGCAACATAATTGATAGCATAAACAAATTTTTGCCACTCAGGATGATTTTCATCTAACGAATGATGATTAGCTTGACCATTTGCCATACATAAGACCATGTCATTCGTACTAGAATCACCATCAACGGTTATCATATTAAAAGAGTGATCTGTAGTTTGACTTAAACATTGATTCAATGCCTTACTATCAACTTTTGCATCTGTCGTTATAAAACCTAGCATAGTCGCCATGTTAGGATGTATCATTCCAGATCCTTTTGCAGTGCCACCAATTGTCACTGTTTGATTATCTATGTCTACTTTTACAGACAAATGTTTCGTGGTCGTATCTGTCGTTAAAATCGATTGATTAAAATATTCACTCTGATTAAACGAATCTTGTAAAACATGATCGACGCCATGTTTTATTTTATCCATAGGTAAAAACGAACCAATAACCCCTGTCGAAGCAATACCAACATGATGTGGTTCTATGTTTAATCGTTCAGCTACCCAACTTTGCGTATCTTTCGCATCTTGTATACCTCTATCTCCAGTGCATGAATTCGCATTTGCTGAATTAACTACAACTGCCTGCAATGTTTGATTGATGCTGATACTATCTTCAGTTACTTTAAGAGGTGCCGCTTTGAAACGATTAAGGGTATATACACCTGCTGCAGTTGCTGCTGTCGTAGAATAAATCCAACCAAAATCTTTTTTCTTTCTTCTTAAACCAGCATGAAAACCACCAGCTATAAAGCCCAATGGTGATCCTACGTCACCATTAATATCTACAGTAATTTGATTGAGTGTATCTATTGTTTCAATATCTTTCATCTCATCTCTCCTTTCGCATTTTGTTAAGGATAAATTGGTAACTGATTCAAACCAGTTGCCTCATCTAAACCATAAAGTAGATTTAAATTTTGGATTGCTTGACCACTAGCGCCTTTAACTAAATTATCTATCACTGAAACGATGACAGCTCTTTGATTTTTTTCATCTACATATAGACCTATATCGCAAAAATTACTACCATACACTTCTTTTGTTTTAGGGTATTCTCCTAAGTCTCTAATTCTTATAAATGGTTTATGCTCATAATCATTTTTATAAATAGCATGTAAATGCTCAGCTGTCGTATATTCGTTTAACTTCACATAAATTGTAGATAAAATACCTCTTGTCATCGGTACTAAATGCGGCGTAAACATCACATTACACTTTGTTCCTGCAATTTTAGATATATACTGTTCTATCTCTGGTTTATGTTTGTGGTTTCCAATTGCATAAGCACTAAAATTTTCATTCATTTCAGCGTAATGCACATGTTGTGCTAATGAACGGCCTGCCCCTGAAACACCCGTTTTTGAATCAATAATAATTGATTGAATATCGATTACATTTTGAGCAATCAGAGGATGTAAAGCTAATAAAATAGAAGTAGGAAAGCAACCAGGATTCGCTATCAAATTTGTGCGTTGTGAATCTATTTCACTCCACTCTGCAATGCTATATAGCGACTTATCTAAAAGTGCTTGTTCTGCAGCTGCTTCACCATAAAATGTTTGATATAGATTTCTATCCGTCAGCCTAAAATCCCCTGACAAATCAATCACTTTAACACCTTTATTAATTAAATTTGGTGCCAAATGTTTGCTGACATTGGAAGGTGTTGCAAAAAATATGACATCACAAGACGTCGCTTGTTCATTTAATTCAGTATAATTAAGTGCGATATGGTTTAAATGTGGAAATGTTTTACTAATTGGTTCATCAATCTTAGAATGTGAAAATACATATTTAATTATGACGTTAGGATGATGTTGTAATAAACGTATAAGTTCTACCGCACCATAACCGCTTCCGCCTACTATTCCAACTGTTATCATCTGTTTCATACCTTTCTGAATATTCGGAATTTTTAATGTGCTATTTTATTTTTTTTCAAGCACTTCTTTAATCACTTCAGCAATTTGGTTAATCTCATCTTCATTAATAACTAACGGTGGTGCAATTCTAATTACATTGCCTTGTGTTTCTTTACACAACACACCTTTTTCTATCATTTCCAAGCAATAGGGCTGCGCTTGTTCTGTTAATTCAATACCGATAAATAATCCTCTCCCTCTGACATCATCAATGATTGGACTATCAATAAGTTGTAAATGGTTCAGCAATGTTTGGCCTAATTCAGCGGAACGTTCAATTAAGTTTTCGTCTAGCAAAACATCGATAGCTGCCATCGATACTGCGCATGCAAGTGGATTACCGCCAAATGTAGAACCATGTGTGCCGGGTGTTAAGACATTCATGATTGTTTCATTTGCTAAGATAGCTGAAATAGGGTAAAGTCCGCCGCCCAATGATTTACCGAGTAAATAAATATCGGGCTCTACACCTTCCCATTCCATAGCAAACATCTTGCCTGTCCTACCTAGTCCAACCTGTATTTCATCGGCAATGAATAAAATATTATGTTGATTACATAAATTACGCACTTCTTGAATAAAATAGTTTGGAGGAATATTCACGCCGCCTTCACCTTGAATCGGTTCTAATATAATGGCCGATGTATTATCATTAATCAATACTTTCAAATGTTCAATATCTCCAAATTCTATATAATTAATATTATCTAGCAATGGGCCAAACCCTTCTTTGTAATTATCTTGGGCAGATAAAGATAAAGACCCTAATGTACGACCATGAAAGTTACCTTTCATAGCAATGATTTCACTTTCATTTTCTTTAATACCTTTGACATCTGAGCCCCATTTTCGTGCAATTTTAATTGCTGTTTCCACAGCTTCAGTCCCAGTATTCATAGGTAGTACTTTGTCTTTGTTTGCTAACTTGCAAATTTTTTCTTCCCATTGCCCTAAGTTATCACTATATAAGGCACGTGATACCATAGTTATTTGCTCGCTTTGTGCTTGAAATGCTTCTATAATTTTCGGATGACAATGTCCTTGATTCACTACTGAAAATCCTGCTATACAATCAATATATCGCTTACCTTCAACATCCCATACTTGCGCACCTTTACCTTTGGCTAATGCTAATTTCAAAGGACTATAATTATTTGAACTATATTGATCTGTTAATTCGAATAACTCATTCATTAAATACACCAACCTTATTATTATTCTAATATTTGTATTAATATTCATGAATATTACACTTTTAAATATAATAAGTCAAAGGTTTATTTAAATAATTTTTTATAAAAATATATTTAAAGGCTTTAAAACAAGCAAAAAAGCATCTATCAAAATTATAAAATTTCAATAGATGCACATAAATCATTGTATACAATTTGCATATCATCATTTGATGTTTAAGATAATATTCGTACCTATCATTCAAATTATACATTCAGTCGTTTTAACAATTGCGGTAAAGGATATATTTAAGTGAAATGCCACATTAAATAACTAACAAAGGGGTATAGAGCGGAAAAAATCACCATTTTTTATTCCGCTCATACTATTGTTACTTTACATAAACAAATCCATGATTAATACAATGACCAAACCAACAATAGAAGATGTAAATAATAAAAGCCCCCAAGTTTTAAATGTATCTTTAATCGTTATATTAAAATATTCTTTAAATAACCAAAATGATGCATCATTCACATGCGTAATCGTGTTACTACCAGCAGCAGTTGCTAAAACCATCAATACTGGATTAACATTAAATGTAGGAATTAATGGCCCTACAATTCCAGCTGCAGTTATTGCCGACACCACGCCTTGTCCTGTAGCAATACGAATAAGTGCTGTAATTAACCACGCCATGATAAGTGGTGAAATATTTGTATTTTGCATTATTCCCGCAATATAATCACCTACATTTGCTTTTAAAATGATTTCTTTAAATGCACCACCAGCACCAACAATAAATATAATCGTTGCTACACCTTTCAACCCACTTTCAAAAGATTTCATCAATTCATCCATCTTTTTACCTTTTCTTAATCCAAAGACAACAATTGATGTAAGAATTGCGATTATAAGACTAATTTCTGCACTCCCAAAAAATGATACAATTTCATGCCATAAAGTGTCTTTAGTTATAAACATACTTAATATTGTTGAAAGTGAAATTAAAATAGCAGGAATTAATGGTATTAATAAACTCATTCCAAAACTAGGCATTTCACTTTCACTAAATTCTTTATTTTTCTGTAATAATGGTGGCACAGGATAATTTAAATTTTTCATCATTTTTGGCAAAAGAATACCTGCAATTATCACGCCAGGAATAAAGACAATCATTCCTAAAATGTATACCATTCCCATATCAGCATGATAAGCATCTACCAATGCAGTTGGACCTGCTTGAGGTGGAAATAAACTATGAGAAAGTGTCGTTGCGGCAACCATAGTAATAGCTAATTTCATAAATGGTATTTTAGCTTCAACCGCAATACTGATCACTAAAGGGGCTAAAATCATAAAGGCTACTTCATAAAATACAGAAATACCAAAGACAGCGCCAATAATAATCAATGCCCAATGTACATGCTTTGCACCAAATTTATTAATTAACGTAGTAGCTATTCGCTGAGCCGCGCCTGAGTCGACCATTAACTTACCTAAAATTGCACCAAATCCAATAATAAGCGCGAGACTACCTAACGTTGAACCTAATCCTTCTTTAATTGTATCTAATATTACCATCGGCTTCATACCGTTCAATAAGCCAACAGCAATAGCTGCAAAAATCAAAGAAAAAATACTGTTAACCTTTAATTTAATATTTAAGAATAATAATAACGCTACGCCAATAATAAGTGATATTATCGGTAAATGCTCACTCACAAATGACAATTTAAATCCCCCAGTCAAACCAATTTTATGAAAACGTATTCATAAACATATATTATACACCTTTTATTTTAAAATAACAACGTTGTTATTTTGAGGGTTTAAGCTTCATAAAAATTAAGAAGCACTTGCAAAGCAAATAGTTGAAATTTACCTTGCGCGTGCTTTTTTAGGAGTGAAGGGTCAAATTATCTTGAAACTAAAGTTAATTCTGATAACTTTCAAATTGCCATTGTTTATCTGATAATACTTTTTTATAAAAAGGATCGACACCTATGACTTTAATACAATCAGCCAGTGCCTCTACCTCATCTAAATGATGTGTTGTTAATATAATCAAACAATTTCGTTTCATTTGATTGAGTAAATTATGAATATCAAACCTTGATTTCAAATCTATACCTACCGTAGGTTCGTCTAATATGAGAACTTGTGGGTTGTTCAATAAACCAATTAATACATTAACTTTACGTTTCGTTCCTCCAGATAGACGAGAAACAGTAATGTCCAAATCATCGATATTTAATTGTTCCATATATTTTGTAATTAGCGCGTCCGATATTGCGTTTTTACATAAAGCTTTAAAACAATTGATGTTTTCTGCGACAGTCATATGCTCAAATAACGCAATATCTTGTGGTACATATCCAATCATTGCTTGTAATTGTTTTTTAGATAACTTTTTCCCAAAGTACGTAATTTCACCTTGATCGGGTTTTTCTAACCCCGAAAGCATTCTTAATAATGTCGATTTGCCAGCACCATTTTCACCTAATAGCACAGTTAATTGTTGATTTTCTAACTTCATATTTAGAGATTGAAAAATTGTTTTATTATGATATTTCTTCTGCACATGTTTTAAGGCTATCATCCCATCACTCCTAAATTTGTATAAAGACATAAATCACACTCATGACAAGCGCATATATAAACGTCATAAATAACCTATGACTCAGTGTGTTAATTTTAAATAATAGATACGCAACACCTGCTTCAAATAATACAATGATGAAAAGTGATTTTAAATAAAATATCCATGATAGTGACTGATGAAACAATAATGCGCTTATAATTAATATCATTAGCAACAAAATTGCATGTATAAGTATGTATGTAACATACAATCTTAACTGACTAAATTGTACTAAAAAAATTCTAATCAACGGACCGTTCTGTTTTAATCTTTGGTGCAAAATAATTTGCACACTACTGATACACAACAATATCGCAAAAATAACACTCAATGATATAGAAGTTTCTGAATGTGACTTCACAAAATAATGTGCAATTTGCGATTGAGGTGTCTTGTCATCCAATATTTTATTCACTCTAGTCAAGGATGTACGATCACCATTATCATCTAGATGACTTTTAACGATGTTAGGTATCTGTTGTTCATATAATGACATACTTATAATTTCTAAAGTAATATCACCAATAAAATCATCTCTTCCATACAATAAAATGGTTTCTTTCAAACGATTGTCATGTAACTGTTGACTGTAATTTTTCGGTATTTGTAAACTTACAATCGCTTCTTTTCTTACTATATATTCATCCAAATATGTTTCTTCTGTTGGCACTTCGATTTTAGTAATGTATTCGTTACTTGTGATGCTTTTGATTAAGCTTTTTGAAGCTGCTGATTGATCTAAATCTTGTACTGCCACAGGAATTTGAAATGATTTATTTAGCGTTTTATATACACCCCAGATAGCAATTAAAGAGAGTAATAAGATGCAAATAAAGGCTAAATGTTGTTTCCACTGTTTTTTAACAATTATGAAGAAATAGGGTTGGATCATGTGCGATACCTCCCAATCACTATCAGGACTAAGATAAAAATTGATATAAATAGACTACTATAAAAAGTTATTGGTACATCTAAAATATAATTATTCAATACAATTTCTAGCATTTGATTTGTTACAAAACTAAACGGTAAGTAATCAACCATACCCAAAATAGAATGTTTAAAATAAATTGTTGGTATCGTCATCCCCGATAATACACTAATCAATGTACTCAATATAATTTTTAGTGCATAGTTCATCCATTTAAAAGCAATTAAATCAATAATGGTTAACCAAATAATAATCATTAAGACATAGTAGCTAAGTTGAATTACAAGCGTTAACCAATTATAACTTTCAAATTGATTAGGTATAGATTTAATCAACCAAAGCGCACCGAAAAATGTCCATAATCCTGTATAAAATAGCGTGAATATACTTCTTATCAATGTTAATTTTTCAAAAGAAAAATGATGCATGCTTAACCTTGACCACAACGCCGTCGTTTGGTTCATTTTTAAAATGGTAAATAATGACAAAGCGAAAATATAAATAGACGCTAAATAAGTCGTGATTACATAATAACTTACACTGTCATATATATGTATAGGTTCATAATCAAATGCACCAGTACGGTTTAGTTCCGTAAACAATAAATCTGTTAATAACATCAATGTATGATCTTTATCATTATGTGATGACAATGTTGTATAACTTAGACCGCCACCCATCGATAGCATGAGTCTTTGATATACTGAATCTGTTAACTGATTAATAACTAGACTTTTTGTAGATTGTTTATCATATGTATGTACTGAAATGGGCAAACTTCCATTTTTATAAAAATCATGTGTCATACCTTTTTCAAAAACATAATAACCCTCTAAAGTTTTATTTTCTAACTTTTTTTCAGCTACTTTTTGATTATACTTTTTTATGCTAATATCCTTCCCCAAATTGGCACCGTCACCTAGTGATTTCAATATGATTTGCGTTTCTGGAGACTGATCTTTATCAACAACACCAATTCTAAATTTCTCATTATCTTGATTTAATTGTTGAATCACTATTAAAGTAGCAAATAACCCTACAACTATAATTAATAAGTATAGTTGTAAATACCATTTTTTTAATAAAAAAGAGTGGTAAATGCGAAACAATTGTAATGTTTTCATTTTACCACTCTCCTTTTAGTTATTTATTAAAATCTTTTGCTAAATCTTTAACGATATCTTCTGTTTTTTTAGAAATTTCCTTTTGTAATTTTTTCAAATCACTATCGGACAATTCATTTAAATCTTTAGCACCTGATTTTTCAAATTTAATATCGTCTTTAAGTTTTGTCTCACCTTTGATATTAAATGTTACTGGCTGATATTGAACGTCTGTAGTTAATTCGAAATCTTGTTTTTGCGTATTATTTTTCACGTCGGTTTCTAAATTATTATTATATTCAAATTCAGTTTTGCGATAATTTGCATCGACGCTCACTTTACCTTTATCTGTACGTTTGTCACCATCTTGAGTTTCATTGTTTGATAGTTTTATCGTAGATTTCTTGTAACTTTCATTAGCTCCAATAGTATAATTATCTTTATATTTATCATCGTCTTTTGTTGATTTACCTTTCAATGATAGCTCAGTATCATCTGCAGTAATTTTATAATTCATAGCTAATTTGTCATCATCAATTTGATTCGTTCCTGTTAATTTTACCTCTGAATCATTTTTATCTTTAGCAGTTAATTCACGTTTTAAAATCAGATTATCTTCTTCCCAAATCACAGATTTAATACTTGGAAAATCATTTTTATCTTGATCTTTCACTTCTTGTATAGCTTCATCAATTTTATCTTCATAATCTTCTGTTTTGAATTGATCTTCTGCAATTTTTTTAATATCTTTATCTTTCTTAGCTTTTTCCAAAACTGATTTCACGATTGCTTTTGTTTCGCCTTTGCTAAGTTTCAATGTTACTTTCTTAACATCTTTTTCATCACCATCTACATCAATCGTAGCATTTTCTTTTTCAAAATTATCTTTGTCTAATTTATCTATGACAACATCTGTATATTTACTACTTATTTTTTCTATATCTTTTTGTGAAATTTGAGACCCTGATAATAATGAGTTTAAGTTTAATGTATCATTTGTCAATACACTCTCTTTACCTGTTGTGCTTGATGTATCTCCAGTTATTTTTTCATAAACGTCTACAAGTTCGTCATTTTTAGCTTTGTAAATATCATTAAACAATGGTGATGCATAATATTGATTATCTTTGTCTGCTGCCCATTGAAACTTTCCAATTTCATTGTCAGCTATCGTTGGATTTAAAGCTAAAACTGATTTTTCTTTTTTAGGATCGTGTCCCACTGTCAATCCTATTTCAGAAGCATCCGCGACAGATTTAGGAATACCTGATGATTCTAATAAACTTTTTGGAACATCAGCATTTGCTTTTAAATCGATTAAATATGATTCATCTTTCATTTTATCTTGAAATTTAAATTCATTTTCAAATCGATCCTTAGCATATTCTTGAAATTGGTTAGCTGTTTCCTTTTCGCTCAATAAATATGTGTTTTTAGGTGTATTTTTGGTAATAAAGTAATAAGCGGCGCCCCCAATACCGGCAATTAAAAGCACACCAATTACAATTGAGATAATAATTTTTATTGTTTTAGACATACCCTTCAACCTCCCATTAACTTTGATTGTTTTAATAATACCACAAAAGGCTTAATAATAATTTATTTATTTGATTTTTCTTTTATTTTTTACTTGCACTTTAAATTAATTACTAAACATTTTTAATAAATATAATATATCATTACATCCAATCAATTGTGCACACAATACATATATAATTGATATTTTTACATCTTCTCTTAATTTGTAATATATTCATAACCAACGAATTACAATATGAGAATAAAATGAGCCTCAAAGATTACTTTCATCAGCAATCTTTGAGGCTCAATCTTAAGCTCTAAATTTTAAAATGTATAATTGAAAAACTGTGATTTCAGTCACTCTATGTTGTGCTATTTTTTTCATGTTTAACTTCTTTTTCCCACCATAACGCATCTTTTGGATTTTGAATCACCTCTTCGTAATCTTCCTGTGATTCTACATTAGGATATGATCCTCTTAAAGATTTATTAGATGTTGATTTGAACATTGTTACAAAGATAATTAGTCCAACTATATTTATAAACATTAAATAGTAGGAAGGTGCAATTTGTTGGCCGGTTGTTTCTACTAGTGTAGAAAGGATAAATGGTGTTAGACCACCAAAAATAGCAGCACCTATATTATATACAAGCGACAGTGTACGCAATCTAACTTTAGTATGGAACATACTTGGTAACACTGAAGGCATAACACCTTCAAATGTTGACATAAATAGTGCAATGATAAATAAACCTAAGACTACTAAAGGCAACATTGGGATACTCATTAACCAAAAAGCTAACACTGAGAATAAACTAAAGCCTACTAAACCAAATATAATCGTCCGTTTATTTCCAATTTTATCACTATACCATCCGAAGAAAAATACGGCTGGTATCATGAGTAACATGGTAATCGTACTTAATATTGAGCCCATCGTTCCACCTAAATTAATCGTCGTATTCAAGAACGAAGGCATATATGACAACACCATGTAATTAGCTACATTTAAGAAAGCTACACCAGTAAAACAAACAACAACATCTTTCCAGTAATATTTAAAGATATCTAAATATGAATATTCTAATTCTTTTTGTTCTTCTAGTGTAGACTCATAGGCTGGACTTTCGTCAAGACTTGAACGAAGTATAATACCTACAATACCTAATGGTGCTGCTATGATAAATGGAATTCTCCATCCCCATTCAGCCATCTGTTGGTCATTCAACAAACTATACATTGTACCAGCAAGTATTGCAGCTAATATATTCCCTGCAAGTGTTCCTACTTCAAGTCCGCTACCTAATTTACCTCTTGTTTTATCTGGAGATGTTTCAGCAATATAAGTCATTGCTCCTGCATATTCACCACCAGTAGAGAATGATTGAATCATTCGAACTACTAATAAGAGTATTGGTGCCCATATTCCAATTTGTTCTTGCGTTGGTAACAAACCTAGCATTAATGTAGAGGCAGCCATCAATAAAATGGTTGTAGATAAAACGATTTTTCTACCATATTTATCTCCCAAATGACTAAAAAATATTCCTCCAATTGGTCTTACAATAAATGCAAAAGCAAAGACGGCAAAGGTTGACACAATTTGCATTTCTTGTGGTAAATTACCAAAGAAATTCGCACTGATAACTACTGCCAATTGTGCATACAATCCAAAATCAAACCATTCGATTGCGTTACCTATCCCCGTTGCTACTACACCTTTTTTAGCTTGATTAGAATCTACATGATTCACTTTTTCTTTTTTAAACTTCACAAATAAAAACACCCCTTATTTATTTCCATAGATATAACATAACCTTTACGCGTATATATAAACACTTTCATTCTCTATTTTCAGAATTTTCCTACTCAATGACTATTAATATAGCGTTCTTAAGATTTATGAACTTTTGTTGAATGAACTATTTCTAATAACTGAGTTTGGTATAATGATTAAAAATCATTAAATTCGGAGGATTACATTTTATGAAAAAAGTTTATTTTAACCATGACGGTGGTGTAGATGATTTAGTCTCACTTTTTTTATTAATTCAAATGGAAGAAGTTGATTTGATTGGTGTCAGTGCAATTGGCGCTGATAGCTATGTAGAACCAGCTGTGAGTGCTTCACAAAAAATTATAAATCGTTTTTCATCAACGCCTATCCACGTAGCAGCATCGAAAGAACGCGGCAAAAATCCATTTCCTAAAGATTGGCGTATGCATGCATTCTTTATGGATGCTTTACCTATACTGAATGAACCTACTTCGCAACACTCCAAATTGCTAAAACACGCAGCTTATGAAGATATTATAGAAAAAGTGAGCGCAAGCGATGAAAAAGTCACTTTATTATTTACTGGACCGCTTACGGATTTAGCTAAAGCTATCACTATCGAACCAAAACTCGTAAATAACATTGAACGCTTAGTATGGATGGGAGGCACATTTTTAGATAAAGGTAATGTTGAAGAACCCGAACATGACGGTACAGCTGAATGGAATGCATTTTGGGATCCTGAAGCAGTTAAAACTATTTTTGATTCAACGCTAAAAATTGATATGGTCGCTTTAGAAAGTACAAATCAAGTACCTATGACTTGGGATATCAGACAAATGTGGGCAAATGAGCGTGCGTATACCGGTGTTGATTTTTTAGGTGTAAGTTATGCTGCAGTACCGCCGCTCACACATTTCCAAACAAATTCTACATATTTCTTATGGGATGTCTTAACAACTGCTTACATAGGCAAACCAGACTTGGTAAAACAACACGATGTTAAAACTTCTGTTCATGTTGATGGCCCTAGTCAAGGAAGTACATATATCGATGAAGAAAATGGCCGATTAGTTTCTGTGGTACATCATGTTGAACATGATAGTTTCTTTAATTACATCACAAATTTAGCTAAGCAAGTAAAATAAATATATGTAAATCAAAGAAGAAGCATAATCAAAATATGTGAATTGATTATACTTCTTCTTTTTTGCTTAAAAATATATGCTTTGATTTTATAAACAGTTAATAATCAGAAACTTTCTTCTGTTAAAAATGCAGGATCGATATGTGCTTTAGTGATTTCCTCTAAACGTTGTACGTTAACGTCACCTTGCTTTGTTTGATTTAACCCATGCCTATGAGCTAATTCATTATTATATTGATTCAATGGATACATTTTAAAATTTTGTTTCTTATTTTTATACAACGTAGGTTCCAGCTCATAATGTGTTACCAGTGATTTCCATTTAACCTGATTAATTTTAGTTTGTTTCGGAGACTTTTCAATATTGAACGTTAAATTGCCTCCCAGTATATTGTTTTCATCACCTGTTGCCTGGCCATTCAAAAAATTTCCCAGGGAATAAGCCACTAGTGTTTTATGATTATCTTTACCTTTAACCCACTCCACAGGTTGAATGACATGGGGGTGTGTCCCAATCACTACATCTACCCCAGCGTCCGCAAACACTTTCGCAAATTTCTTTTGTGTTTTGTTTGGGTTATGTTTGCCTTCATTACCCCAATGCGCTGAAACGATGACAAAATCACCTTGTTTTTTGGCCTTAGCCACATCCTTTTTAATTTGTTTTTCATCGAAATAGTTAATGTAATATGGTTTATCAGATTGAATATCATTCGTGCCATATGTATAACTCAATAACGCTATATTAATATCGTTTTTATTCATGATTTGAATTTTATCTCTATTGTTTTGCGAATTGTATGTCCCAAAATATTCAATATCATCAAATTGATTCCAAAGTGCAATTTCATTCATAAGTCCGCTCATTCCTTGATCTAATGCATGATTATTAGCACCGTTCACTAAATTGAACCCTGTGTCGGATAAATCTTTTGCTATAGCTTCTGGCGTATTAAACCGCTTAAACCCAGACAAACCTTTACTATCTCCACCAATGGGAGATTCTTGATTTATATAAGCTATATCTGAAGCTTCAATATCTTTTTTTAAATGACTATACATTGGTTTGAAATCAAAATTCCCATTGTTCACCGAAGCATCATTATATACTTCTGGATGAATTAAATTATCTCCCACTGCATAAAATGAAACATTATGGTTCAAATGCTTAATATTTAATAAACAGCAGGCACTAACTACGATAAAACATAAAAACAATAAAGGAAGTAAAACTTTATATCTCATCACCTAAAACCCCTTCAATACAATATAAATTGTTGAAATGTTTTTCAAATTATAAATTCAATCGCTTCATATATTTATAAACTATTTATAGCATAACAAACTTTAAAAAATTAAGCTTTTATTACATATATTAAAATGAAATTTATATTGTGTAGTAAGCAATTTAAAAATAAACACGCGAAACCAAATAGCGTTCGCGTGCTTATTCTTGAGTATCAAATTTTTCGTCTAAACTCTTTTTGTCTTTATTAACTTATAATTTTAATCCTTTTAAAAATACAAATTCATATTTAGACAACATTACTTATCAATAATGATTTGTCTATTATCTAAATTATAACTAATAATTAGACGAATTTTATCAAAACTATAATTTTTAAACATATTTTGTAACAGTTTCTGCTGACAACCTGTATGAGTCATGTCCAGGATTTTTAGCCTTTCCAATTGCAACAATCATTACTGGTTCAAAGCGTTCTGGGTCTAAATCGAATGCTTCAGCAATTTGATCTTTTTCAAAACCACCAATTGGATTTGTGTCATAACCATAAGATCTAGCAACGAGCATAAATTGCATTGCTGCTAAACTACTATCAATTTTAATAATATCATTCATTTCTGAACGATTTAAACTTTTATATAAGGGCGATATTTTTCCCAACATTTCAACCTTTACTTCTTCAGGCATATAACCATTTAAAACTGCATTATGATAAATATCTTCTCCATATTCATAATTTTGCATGTCGCCAAATATAATAACCATAGCTGCGGATGTATCATTTTGGCGTGTATTAAAACGAACAAGTGGTTTCAATTTTTCTTTCCCTGCTTCACTTTCAACCACTAAAAATCTCCACGGTTGCATATTCACAGATGATGGCGCTTTTGTTGCTTTTTGTATCATCTCATCCATTTCTGATCTAGGAATTTTAACTTGCTCATCAAACACTTTTACAGATTTTCTATTTAATACAACATCTTCAAAATCATTATTTTTCATTTCAAAATTCTCCTTAGTCTTTTTTACAAAATCAAATTATACGCAATTTGTTATATTTTACAAATCATCTGTTTAAAAATTTAATGATTTTTAAACTTCGAGAATAACATTACTTTGACTCATGAATTTCGTATTAATGAAGTTTTTGATTTATTAAAATAATGAATAAACTAAGAAAAATATTTTTTATCAATAAGTCATATATAGTATAATTGAGATTAAACAATAGTTGATGTTTTGAATATATATTTATATTGTAGTAAAATAAATAAATCCGTTTTAACTCACAAACGGTGAACTTGTTTTTAAAAAAACACCCTATTATTTTGAACATTAGCAGACGATGTGTGCTATTCAAATAATAAATAGAGTTAATGGAAAAAGAGGTAAAATAATGAAATCTGTATCTGTTATTGTAACTTATTATAACTCAGAAGATTATATTGAAAAATGCTTAAACAGCTTAAAAAATCAAAGGTTCCAGGATTTTGAATTAATATTAGTTAACGATGGTTCAACTGATAATTCAAAATCTATTGCAACTGAAACAATCAAAGATTGGAACATCTCAATTAAAGAAATTGATTTAACTCAAAACTATGGGCATGCTTACGCAAGAAATATCGCGTTAGAAGCAGTAACATCACCTTATTTTATATTTATAGATTCTGATGATTATCTTGCATCATATGCGCTCGCTTTTTATATGAAACATTTAAATCAATACGATGCTTTAATTGCACCTATTCATTCTTTCACTTTAGATGTACCTCAATACGTTGACCAAAATTTAGTGAAAGTGCAATATTTAAACACTAAAACAAAATCAAATCAGTTTCTGCGTAAACATTCTGTTTGTAACATCGTTTTTAAAACAGCCATCATACGTGGACATAATATTAAATTCAATGAAGATTTAGATATCTTTATCGATTGGTCTTTCGTCTTAGAATTCATTAAATATTCTAATGGTTTTGTAAGAATCAGTAGATTTCCTTTCTATATTAAAGGAGAAATCTATGATCCTTTCGAAAAACCGACTTTATCAACTCAAGATTTCAATATTATTTTTAATGACTATGTATATAGCTTTTCAGACGCTGTAAAACGTGCGCCTTTAAAAGAAAATAAGAAATTCATAAAAACTAAAATGAAGAATTTATATAGAGATTCTTTTGAACCATCATTAAGAAAAACACCAGAAAGATATGAATCAAATAGCGAACTTTTACCAAAAGTCACTAGGCAGTTAATGACTACAATATTCAAGAGTGAAAAACCATTATTTATTTTAGAATCATTAATGCTTATGTTTAATAAGAAAACACCAGCATTTAAAGTTAATAGATTTAGAAAGCGTGCTCGTTTAGCCAAAAATGTTGTTTTACGTCGGAAAAATAAAAATCGTTCATTATATCAACTTACAGATAATGAAAACAAAGTTAAGCCGAATACGATCATTTTTGAAGCTTTTGGTGGTAAAAATTATAGTGACAGTCCAAAATATATCTATGAATATATGATGAAATACCATCCAAACTATGAATTTATTTGGGTCTTCAGAAAACCTGATCAAGTATATTTACCAGGACCTGCTAAAAAAGTTAAAAAAGGTTCACAAGCATATTATGAAGCATATGCTAGCGCTAAATACTGGGTAACAAATGCAAGGCTGCCTTTATACTTGAATAAAAAAGCTAATCAAGTTTATATTCAAACTTGGCATGGAACACCTTTAAAACGTTTAGCAAATGATATGAAAGTCATCCGTATGCCTGGAACAACAACTGATAACTATAAACGTAATTTCAAGGAAGAAACAAGCAGATGGGATTATCTTATCTCTCCAAACGCTTATTCATCTAAGATATTTGAAACAGCTTTTTGGATGCCACCAGAAAAAATACTTGAAATTGGTTATCCTAGAAATGATGTCTTAGTTAATCGTGCAAATGATCAAGCTTACATTCAAGAAATCAAAGAAAACTTAAACTTGCCTGAAGACAAAAAAGTAATTATGTACGCACCAACTTGGCGTGATGATGAATTTGTCAAAAAAGGAAAATATTTATTCGACTTAAAAATCGATCTAAATAACTTGCAAGAAAAAATTGGTGATGACTATGTTATTCTATTAAGAATGCATTACCTTATCGCTAACGCATTAGATTTAAGAGGTTATGAAGATTTTGCAATTGATGTATCAAATTATAGTGATATCTCGGAATTATATCTAATTTCTGACTGCTTAATTACAGATTATTCTTCAGTAATGTTTGATTATGGTGTGCTAAAAAGACCTCAAATCTTCTTTGCTTATGACCTAGATAAATATGCCAAAGATTTGAGAGGCTTCTATTTAGATTATCACAAAGATTTACCGGGACCTATTTATCAAGATGCTCATAAACTAGCAGAGGACCTACAACACTTAGATCAAATTGAAAATGACTATAAATCTGAAATTAATAAGTTTTATAACGATTTTTGTTCAATTGAAAATGGTAATGCTTCTAAAGCAATCGCTGATTTGATTACCAAAAATCAATAAATATTGAATGAATGATGCAAAGCGCATGGATATACACGCTTATGCTCAAAATAAGAGGGCAAATCCTTAACAATGGATTTGTCCTCTTTATATTTAAAATATTATGATTTTGATCGTGCATGCTTGCCTGGGGATATGGCTCGAGCCTGTAGTCTCTCAATCATACTATTCCCCCAGGCGTCAACACGTTACAAAATCACTGTAACTGATGCGCTATAGTATAAGGTAAACACATTTTCGTCTAAGCGCATTAAGTTTCATAAATTAAAGAGAACGCCATTTTACAACAGTTGGTCTCGATTCAACATATTAAACATAAACATCCCTTTCTCATTCACAATGAATGAAAAAGGGATGTGCTATATAGTGTCTTAACTTATAAATTATTTTACTGTTCCTGCATCTTTATCATGTACACCATGACGATAATAATCAATATGTTCAGGTTCTAATAGTTTTTTACCTCTGATTACATCAGCAGCTCTTTCAGCTATCATTAATACTGGAGAATGGATATTACCGTTTGTCGTGCGTGGCATAACTGAAGCATCTACAACACGTAAGTTTTCCATACCATGTACTTTAAATGTATCAGGATCTACTACTGACATTTCATCAGATTTTGGTCCCATTCTACAACTACAAGATGGATGCAATGCTGTTTCTCCGTCACGTTTTACCCATTCGATAATTTCTTCATCTGTTTGAACTTCAGGTCCTGGTGAAATTTCTCCACCATTGAAAGGATCTAAAGCTTTTTGAGACAAGATATTTCTAGCGACCTTAATTGCTTCTACCCATTCACGTTTATCTTCTTCAGTAGATAAGTAATTAAAGACAAAATCAGGTTTTTCAAATGGGTCTTTAGATTTGATCTTCAAGTGACCGCGTGAATTAGAGTACATTGGACCAACATGCACTTGGTAACCATGTGCTGTTGGTGCTTTAGTGCCATCATATCTTACTGCAATTGGTAAGAAGTGGAACATTAGATTTGGGTAATCTACTTCATTGTTAGAACGCACAAAGCCGCCACCTTCAAAATGATTGGATGCAGCAGCACCTTTACGACCTAATATCCATTGCAAACCAATAAATGGCATTTTCAATTTATTCAAACTTGGTTGCATTGATACAGGTTGTTTACATGCATGTTGTACATATACTTCTAAATGATCTTCAAAGTTTTCCCCAACACCTGGTAAATGTAAACGAGGTTCGATTCCTACAGAACGTAAATGTTCTGAATCACCAATACCTGATAATTGTAATAATTGTGGTGAATTAATTGCACCACCTGATAAAATAACTTCTTTAGCATTAACTGTATGTTCTTTACCATTTTTCTTGAATGTAACACCAGTTACTTTATTTCCATCAAAATTTAATTTAGTAACAAAAGCACGTGTTTGTACGTCTAAATTTTTACGTTTCATAGCTGGATGTAAATAAGCTCTTGAAGCTGAAACACGACGACCATTATGAACTTGGCTATCAAAAGGACCAAATCCTTCTTGTCGGAAACCATTAACATCTGGTGTTTTATTATAGCCCGCTTCTACACCTGCATTGAAAAATGCTTGGAATAGTGGATTTGTTGCTGGACCTCTTCTTAACTTAATCGGACCATGATGGCCACGATATGGATCATCTTTACTTGAACCAAATGTTGTTTCTAAACGCTTAAAGTATGGTAAACAATGCGCAAAATCCCAATTCTCCATACCTTCAGGTTTTGCCCATTTTTCATAGTCCATTGGGTTACCTCTTTGATAAATCATGCCGTTAATAGAACTTGAACCGCCAAGCACTTTACCACGGGCATGACCTACTTTTCTACCATCCATATGTGGTTCTTCATTAGTTTCATAAATCCAGTCATATAGCTTATTACCTGCTGGATACATTAAAGCAGCTGGCATTTGGATTAATAAATCCCAAGGGTAATCGCTGCGTCCTGCTTCAAGTACAAGTACATTATTAGATACATCTTCACTAATTCTCGCACCTAATACTGATCCGGCACTGCCGCCTCCGATAATAATATAATCATACGCTTCTCTCATTTTTATAGCCTCCTGATATATATTTCTAAGATTTTTAGTTAATTTTAGTGATTAACGTTACGCTTTACCGAACCAATTCACAGGCTCTGGATTTGTATTACGAAGGATATGTTTCTCAACTTGATACTCTGCTAGACCTTCTTTTCCAAGTTCTCTACCAATACCTGACTGCTTATATCCACCCCAAGGTGCTTGTGCAAAATATGGATGGAAATCGTTAATCCAAACTGTGCCCATTCTTAATTGATTAACGACACGTTCTGCTTTACCAACATCGTTAGTAAATACACCGCCAGCTAGTCCATAAATAGAATCGTTAGCTAGTGTGATTGCCTGCTCTTCTGTATCAAAACCTTCGATTGTTACAACAGGGCCAAACACTTCTTCTTGAACGATGCGCATTGAAGTATCGCAATCAGTAATCACTGTTGGTTCAAAGAATAAGCCATCTTGTAAGTCTTCACGTTCTGGTCGCTTACCACCTATTGCAATAATGGCATTTTCTGATTTAGCTACTTCCATATATTTCTCTATTTTTTCTCTATGTTCTACAGAGATTACTGGACCCATTTCAGTTTCTGGGTTAAAGCCATCGCCTAATTTTATGTTTTTGATTCTCTCAATTAATGCTTGTTCAAATTGGTTTTTAATTTTGTTATCCACTAAAATTCTGGCACCTGCTGAACAAACTTGTCCTGCATGGAAAAAGCCACCATTTAGTGCCTGATCAACTGCAAGCTCAAAGTCTGCATCACCGAATATAATATTAGGATTTTTACCACCTAATTCTAAAGCAACATTCGTTACATGATCTGCCGCTTGTTTCATAATGTGTTTACCTGTCTGAATACCACCTGTAAATGATACTAAATCGACATCTTTATGCGCTGATAATGGTTCTCCTACTTCAGAACCCTTACCTAATACTAGGTTAATAACGCCTTTAGGGAAGCCAACTTCTTCCATCAATTCAAACACACGGATTGTTGTTAATGGTGTAATTTCACTTGGTTTCATTACTAAAGAACAACCAGTCGCTAATGCTGGCGCAATTTTCCAAGATGCTTGAAGTAAAGGATAATTCCAAGGTGTGATTTGTGTAACTACACCAACTGGTTCTTTAACGACTTTACTTTCTGTATTTGGGATCGGAGAATCAATAATTTCTCCTCCATCTTTATCTGCTAACCCAGCGAAAAAGTTAAATACATTTGCAATATCGTCCATATCAGCATAAGACTCTTCTAATGTCTTACCTGTATCTAACGTTTCAAGTTTCGCTAATTCTTCACGATGCGTTTCAATTAAATTAGCTATTGCTCTAACTTTCTTACCTCTATTTTCACTTGTTTCATTAGCCCATGTTCCTTCTTCAAAAGCGCGTCTTGCTGCTAAAATTGCACGTTCACTATCTTCTGCAGTTCCTTCTGCTACTTCAAGAATAACTGCTTGATTATATGGATTAATAATCTCTCTCGTTTGCTTATTTGAGCTTTCCACCCATTCTCCATCTATATATTGAAGACGAGATAAATGATCTACAAGTTCCATTAAAATTACCTCCGTTAAGTTTGTTAAATTTTTATTTAACGAATTTTATGAACTTTATGTTATCATAGTAGTTGAAAAAGTGTCAAATGTGTTTAAATATGATAGGGGTTTATACATGCATCTTTTGAGTATGGAATGTAAACTATAGGAACTCACTATTTATTTTTCACTTAACTATATATGGACTTGAACGGAGGTGGACAATTGGTACATTCGACCAACCCTGATTATCAATTAGAGGAAGCTAAGGATATCGTTATTAATGCTATAGGCGAAACCATGGATTTATACGGCATCAATAGAAGTGTAGGAAACTTATTTGGAACAATGCTTTTTGAAGACAGTATGACACTTGATGAAATGAGAGAACAGTTACAAATGAGCAAACCCAGCATGAGTGCTGGTGTTAAAAGACTTCAAGAATTTGATATTGTTAAGCAACAATTCACACGTGGTAGTAGAAAACAACATTTTGTCGCTGAAAAGGATTTCTTTAATTTCTTTAGTAATTTCTTTTCACGCAAATGGCGTCGGGAGATTGTTATTAATTCAGAAGGCGTTCACGATGCAGTAGCTATACTTGATAAGATTATTGATAACAGTAAAGCAGACGAAGCTACAAAATCGGAAGCAGAGGAAGTTAAACAACAATTACTTGATACTTTGCCTTATTATGAATGGCTAGACAATTTAAGTAATGCATTAGAATCTGGTGAAATATTTAAATATTTCCCAATTCCAGAAAAAAAAGACTAACAAAAAGCTGAGACAGTTCGTTATGTCTCAGCTTTAAGTATGTGCTCATACGAATTGAAATACCGTGAATAAACTCACTTTTCAATGTTTGATTAATAGCTAGTTATTATAAAAAAGCACACTAAAATCTTACCGTAAAATAAGATTTTGGTGCGCTTGTTATTTTTATTTATCATTTTCTCTACGTTCTCTTACTTGTGTTATGCGTAAAGAACGTCTTTCTACTTCTCTATATTTTTCTGCTCTATCTTCAAGTTTCAATCTATCTTCGGACAATGTCCTTAAGAATGAAATCATCATCATGACAAATATGGCCAACAGAGGGACACTTGCCAATAAAGAAGCTGTTTTTAAGACTTCTAAAGCTCGTTCCCCACCTACTAACATCAATCCAAATGGTAATAGACATAGAGCAAAAGCCCAGTATAATCTATTTGCTTTTAATGGCTCGCCTATAACTTTCTTTTGAGAAGCCGCAGCCAATATATAAGAACCTGAATCAAATGTTGTTGCTAAGAATAAGAATGCAGATAACAAGAATAGCACGATGATTAAATTAGGGAACGGCAATTGATGCATCACTTCTATAATAGTAGCCTCTGTGCCATGCGTATTTAGGAAATGTATCACATCGAATGAACCAGTGATTTGTAAATAAACTGCATAGTTACCAAAGATACCAAAGAACAGTGCACATCCTAACGTTCCATAAATGATTGTACCAAGCACAATTTCTTTAAGTGTACGCCCTTTAGAAATACGTGCAATAAACAATCCTATAAATGGCGCATATACAATCCACCATGACCAATAGAAAATCGTCCATTGTTGTGGAAAATTCGTTTCTTTACGACCACCTATACCACCAAATGGTTCAATCCATGTAGCCATTTGGAAAAAGTTTTTAATCATGTTACCCATGCCTGTAATAGAGGTTTCCATGATGAATACCGTTGGTCCAACAATAAATACAAATCCTAGTAATACAAAAGATAAAATAACATTTGCATCACTTAAAACTTTAATTCCTTTTTTCAAACCAGAGTAAGAACTATATGCAAAGACAGCTGTAATTGTGAATAGAATAATACTACGCATCAACATACTGTCTCCTATACCTGTTAATTTTTCTATACCTGCAGAAATCATTGGTACGCCAAGTGCTAGTGACGTAGCTGCGCCACCAAGTAGACCAAAGATAAATAGAATATCAACTATTTTTCCTATAATGCCATCTGTCTGACCTTTTAAGATCGGACGCATTGTTTGACTGATTTTGTAAACTGGTTTTTTCTTGATAAAAACAAGATAACCAATTGCCAATGCTGGCAGTACAAATGTAGCCCAAGCAATTGGACCCCAATGGAACATGCCATACATAGTAGCGTAATTCAATGCACTATCCGTCATTCCTTTACCGCCATGTGGTGGATCTTGATAATAGAATGCCCATTCAATAACGCCCCAGTATAAGATATCTGAAGCAATTCCGGCACAAAACAGCATAGCTGCCCAACTAAAATTATTAAATTCTGGCTTATCTGTCGCTTCACCAAGCGTTACATTGCCATATTTACCAAATGCGATGTAGAGTACAAATATTAACGTTGCAAGTCCAATCAATAAATATACTGAGCCGAGTGTACTCGACACGACATCATTTAAATGCGTTATTATGTCCTGACTGGCCTTAGGAAAAACCATCATCGGAATAACTGCAATAAGTAATATCAGCGAAGACCCTATAAAGGTCGTCCAATCCATTACTTTTACTCTTTCTTTTTTCACAATAGACACCCCTTATTGTTAGTAAAATATGTAAAAAATTTGCTAATTAATATAATTTTTTAGCAAAACCATTTATTAAATTACAAACATGAGCCTAACGAACTTTTAATAATAATGCAAATTACATTCAAAAATCACAAACTCAAAAGATGAATAAATATATAATTTTTATAACATCCACAGTCTTGAAATTCGTTCTAATCGTAGTGTTAAGTTTAAATTTAACGAAATTAACGAATGGAACAAACTTTCTTTTTGTATTATTATTCATAAATAGTGTATTAATATTAGTTTTATATTTTTTCGAAAAGTTGTTATTTTCTTTTTGATATCACAAATTTAATACGTTTTTAAGTTGTGATATATTTTAATTTTGTTAGAATAATATTGTTTGTTATCAATATTTGACAAAGGAGTTTATATCATGTGGCATTATTATAAATTGTATTGGCAAAATGCGTTTGATTTTAAAGGGCGTGCCAGAAGAAAAGAATTGTGGTTTCCATTTTTGGTCAATGTGTTAATCTCTATCCTATTGGCTATACTATTAGATCATATTTTCAAAATACCTATGTCGATGAGTGACGCAATTAGCGCTTTATTTACAATTATTATCTTTATCCCAGATTTTTCAGTAGCTACAAGACGCATGCATGATATTGGCCGAACAATGACTTTTCCAATTATATTTAGTATCTTTTTCATATTATTTTTTATTGGTTCATATATCACATATGGAGAAGGCATATTTTTCAATATTTTAGAAGGCATTTTAGGCATTGCCAGTATTATTTTCTTCATTTTAAATATCGTCGCATTCTTTTACATGATTACTGACAGTGACAAAACAGGTAATCAATACGGCCTTCCACGTAAGTCATTAGAATAACGCGCATAAAGAACGGGACAGAAATCATGCTTTACAAGCAATTCCTGTCCCGTTTTTCTTTTTACAAAAAATATTAAGCCCATACTTTTCAGCTAAAATAGCTTATAATCCATATATAGTGTATTTATAATAAATGAGGTATTTATCATGAACAAAAATAAAATAATTAATTATTGGAATAAGCGTGCGTCATCCTTCAGTCAAGATAAACAAGCAGAACTAAAAAGTGTGCACGCAGAAAGATGGTTAGCTGAGATAAATCAGATTATAACAATTAGACCTGGTATGAAAATCTTAGACATTGGCACAGGTGCAGGTTTTTTGGCAATACTATGCCAGCAACAAGGCGCACAAGTTACTGGCATTGATCTTTCCCCTGAAATGATTCAATCTGCAAAGCAAAATGCTTTACATTTTTAATATGAATGTCAACTTTCAAGTCATGGATGCTGAGCATTTACACTTTGACGACGCATGTTTTGACCTAGTCATTTCTAGAAATGTCACTTGGTTATTGCCAGATACAAAAGCTGCCTACCAAGAATGGTTACGGGTTTTAAAACCAAATGCTACACTCATTAATATTGATGGAGATTATGGAAAAGATGCTTTTACCGATTATAGTAATTTACCAAATCACCACGCACATCATGCTTTAGAAGACACGATGTTAGCGGAGAGCGAAAATATAAAGCAAAGTATTTCAATTAATCACTACAGCCGCCCTCAATACGATTTAAATATCCTTAAGCAAATAAATACGAAGTCCATTCATGTAGATACGACTATTTATCAACGTATTTATCAAACACAAGATGAATTTTATAATCCAACACCTATATTTTTAATAGCACTAACGAAATAATATGTGTCAATGAACAATAAAACATCGCTTATCCTATTAAAATATGAATAATTCGTTTCACTTAGAGCCTACAACTTGCGTTGGCATCTATTTTTTATCATACTATATATGAATAAAAGTAAAAGGAGTGGTAAGAATGAATAAAGAACAATTTGATAAAGTAAAAAATGGCAAAGGTTTCATTGCTGCGTTAGACCAAAGTGGTGGAAGTACCCCTAAAGCATTAAGTGACTATGGTGTAACTGAAGACCAATATAACAGTGAAGATGAAATGTTTAAACTTGTGCATGATATGCGTACACGAATTGTTTCATCACCTTCATTCAGTTCTGATAAAATCATCGGTGCAATTCTTTTCGAACAAACAATGGATCGTGAAGTAGATGGTAAACATACTGGTGACTATTTAGCTGATAAAGGTGTCGTTCCTTTCTTAAAAGTAGATAAAGGTTTAGCTGAAGAACAAAACGGCGTACAGTTAATGAAGCCAATTCCAGACTTAGATAAATTATTAAGCCGTGCAAATGACCATAAAATTTTTGGTACAAAAATGCGTTCAAATATTTTAGAATTTAATAAAACTGGTATTGATCAAGTCGTACAACAACAATTCGAAATCGGAAAACAAATCATCTCTGCCGGTTTGGTACCAATTATCGAACCAGAAGTGAATATCAATGCTGATAACAAAGCAGAGATTGAATCATATTTAGCAAGTGCAATCTTAGCAGAGTTAAATAAATTAAATGACGATGAACTCGTAATGCTAAAATTAACAATCCCAACTAAAGCAAACCAATATCAAGAATTAATCGCACACCCTAATGTGGTTCGTGTCGTTGCTTTATCTGGTGGTTATAGCAGAGAGCATGCTAACGAAGTTTTAAAACAAAACAAAGACTTAATTGCTAGTTTCTCTCGTGCATTAATCAATGACTTAAATGTCAATCAATCAGATGAAGAATTTGATAAAATTTTAGCAGATACAATCGACTCTATCTATGATGCATCAGTAAACAAAGCTTAATGATTAATCAGTAATATCTTTATATTTCCCAGGAAAAGTAGCAAACATAAAAAACATTTAAAACACACACTGACCTTTAAAAGTTAGTGTGTGTTTTTATATAGTAATGTTTAAATGCAGTTCTATCAACGATTTACAAATTCAACCTATATTTATTGTCCTCTGTACGCAATCTAACGTACACATATGTCATTTATCAAAATAGTGAGTACTTTATTAAAAAATGTTTGCACCCCGAATCTATACCTTATTTCATCAATACTTTCTTAGTAAGTAAAATCAATGTAACTTTATGAGAAATCGATAAATAGTCTAGCCATAAATAACAACAAACTATATAATTATATTAATTTGCTAATTACCAATGATTTTAAGGGGAGGAAATATGAAAAATTATTTACATAGATGGATCATTGAAGCGCTAAGTTATATGGCTTTAGGTTTATTTGGCTCTTTGATTATCGGCTTAATTTTAGAAACGCTTGGAGAACAAACATTACTACCACAATTAAATCTGACATTTCTATCAGAAATCGGTAAAGTAGCAATGTCCATGACGGGTGCTGCCATCGGTGTGGCGATTGCTTACGGTTTAGGCGCAAAACCACTTGTTACATTTTCTTGTGTTATTGTAGGTACCTTAGGTTATACGACTTTTGATGGGGGTCCAGTAGGCGCTTATATTGCTACAGTTATCGTTGTTGAACTGAGTAGATTATATGCTGGAAAAACTAAAATCGATATTATTTTATCTCCACTACTAACGATATTAATAGGTGGGTTTATCGCAAAAGCTTTCGGACCAGCATTAAATCAATTTATGACAGGCTTAGGTAAAATTATTATTGCATCTACGGAGCAACAACCTTTCATCATGGGCATCTTAGTTGCTGTTATCTTTGGTTTAGCTTTAACTGCACCGATATCTAGCGCAGCATTAGCGTTGATGTTAGACTTAAATGGTCTCGCTGCAGGGGCGGCAACAATCGGATGCGCTTCACAAATGATTGGTTTTGCAGTCACTGGTTATAAAGATAATGGTTGGGTTGGTGTGCTTTCAGTAGGTATTGGTACAAGTATGCTGCAAGTCCCTAATATCATTAAGCATCCAATGATTTTACTACCACCTACTGTTACCAGTGCGATTGTCGCACCTATTATGACAACGTTCTTTCCTATGACGAATAACGCTGCAGGTGCTGGTATGGGGACGAGTGGACTCATCGGTCAAATTATGACGATCAATACAATGGGTGGTTCTATACAGACTTGGTACTTAATCATTACTTTCCATATTTTATTGCCAGCCATCATTAGTTTCCTTCTTTATAAACTTTGTTTAAAAAAACAATGGATAAGTCCTGGCGACCAACTCATTCACATTGCAAAGTAGAAATGATATTTAAAATAAGACAAAGCCTGAGACACATAAATGTCTCAAGCTTTCCTTTATTTTGATTAATTTAATTATGCTTAAATTTCACTCATCATTTTCATGCGTAATCTTTGCCAAAATCAACATAACTATTTTCAACAATAACGTTGTGATCATTGCTTTATTTCATTCTACTCTTTATCCACATGTGCATTTACAGGCACATTCGTAGTAGATTTTCTTGTTTGTGTTATATATAAAATCGCTGCTATAACATACCAAGCCAATACGATAAGCCATTCAGAAGGCCATGCCAACGATGATGGCATGCCTGGCAAATAGATGACTATAAACAAAACACTTAAAATAATAGCTATACTACCAACGAGTTTGCCATTTTTTATACGATAAGGTCTAGCTAAATCAGGTTGCACTTTGCGTAATTTCATAAATGAAATCGCTACGAGTAAATAGCCTAATACCACGCCAATACCGCCAGCATTAACGATCCATACAAGTGCTGCTCTACCTAAAAGTGGTGCAACGAACGCTAATACACCAAGAAATAAAATACCGTGTGTAGGTGTTTTATACTTAGGATGAATAAATGCAAACCATTTAGGAATCATGTGATTTTTTGCCATAGCATACAAAATTCTACTACCGCCAATGATAAAAGCATTCCAACTTGTAATTATGCCAGCTACACCGCCTAATACAAGTAAGACACCAAATCCACTATGGCCAAATAAGTTGGCCATTGCATCTGCTGTTGCCAAATTACTGTTGCTTAAAGCTTTAGGTGATAAGCCTGTTGCCACACCAAATACAATGAGCAAATAAAAAATTACAGAGGCGATAATAGATAATATTAAAATACCGCCGATTTTTTTCGCAGGTGCTTTAACTTCTTCTGCGATTTGCGGAATGACATCAAAACCAACAAATAGAAATGGAATCATCATTAATACAGACATTGTTCCACTAACACCATTTTCAAATGGTTGTAAATTGTTGAAATTACCATTAAAGCCCGCTCCAAATACAAGCAATAAACCAACACCTACAATAAAAATTGTAAAAACAGTTTGCATAATTGCTGCAGGTTTGACACCAAAATAATTAAGTGAAGTTAAAATGACACTTCCAATCGAGCCAATGATAACCCATGTGAAATATACATCCCAACCTGCGATATTCCACATCAATCCTTGATGTTGAAATGGAATGACGTAGTCGATCACGGTAGGCAATGCAACCGCTTCAAATGTAATTACAGAGACATAGCCAAATAATACGGACCAACCTGATATAAAGGCAATTCCTGGAGTGAAGGCTTTTTTAACAAATACAAAGCCTCCACCAGTTTCTGGAATTGCAGCAGCTAATTCTGCATATGTAAGTCCGATAACAATGACTAAAAATCCACCGAGTAAAAATGCCACAATACTTCCTATAAAACCTGCTGTTGATACCCATTCTCCTGACAATACGACCCAGCCCCATCCAAGCATTGCGCCAATTGCCAAAAATAAGACATCAGCAATATTCATCGTCTTATTAAATTGAGATTTCATTTTACATACCCCATAACATTCATTGAATTAAAAGTGAATGAGTTTAAATTTCCAATATTGGTTTCAATCTAATCATCACTTTCTTGTTCGTTTAGATTCAAAGTTTTGCTTTATTTACGACTAGTACTTCTTCGCTTGCACTTTAAATACCTATGGATAAATATTTCGTTTCTAAATATGGCTCTATACCTTCAATGCCACCTTCTCTACCATAGCCACTTTCTTTCAAGCCACCAAATGGCGCATGGGCAGCTGAAGGACCACCATCATTCCATCCAACAACACCATATTCTAATTCATTATAAAGTTTTAATCCTGTACGATAATCATTTGTAAAGAAATAAGAAGCTAAACCAAATTCTGTATCGTTTGCCATTTTTATTGCTTCATCTAAATCTTCATAAACCATAACTGGTGCAATAGGACCGAAAGTTTCTTCATGCATTACTTTCATATCTAAATTCACATTAGAGATAACAACTGGTTTTAGGAAATTTCCTTTTAATGCTTGTATATCATCCACTGTCCGTGATAATTTCCCACCTTTAGCTTGTGCATCTGTGATATGTGTCATTACTTTTTCAACTGCAGCCTTATCAATTAGCGGGCCAATTTTAACGTCCTCTTGAAAACCGTCACCGACAGCTAGTTCGTTAACTTTCTCAATCAAGCGCGTTGTATATTGATCAGCAATATCTTGATGTACGAAGATACGATTTGCACAGATACATGTTTGACCAACATTTCTAAATTTAGAGGCAATGGTGCCATCTACGGCCGCTTCAACATCAGCATCTTTATGCACAATTAAAGGTGCTAAACCACCTAGCTCCATCGTTACATTTTTTACACTTTGCGCAGATTGTTCAATCAGTGATTTTCCTACAGCAGTCGATCCAGTAAATGTCACTTTATTAATCAGTTTATGAGAGGTGAAGATATCACCTGCATCTTTACCAGACGCAATAATATAAGATATCGCACCTTCAGGTATGCCTGCTTCATGTGCTAGCGCAACAAGTTTAATGGTTGTTAATGGTGTTTTGACAGCAGGTTTACAAATAATCGTACATCCAGCTGCCAATGCAGGCGCCATTTTACGCGTTATCATCGCTGCCGGGAAATTCCAGGGTGTAATTGCACCTACGACACCTACTGGAAATTTATCAATCATTATTTTTTTAGATGGCGTGTTTGCTGGTATCGTACGTCCATATACTCGCTTAGCTTCTTCGGCATACCACTTAACATAAGCATTAGCATAGATGACCTCCCCTTTGGCTTCTGCTAGTGGTTTTCCACCCTCAAGTGTAATCAGTTTCGCAAGTTCATCCTGATGTTCATCAATGAGATTCGCCCATTGATACAATTTTGCTGAACGTTCGTGTGCATCCACTAATTTCCATTCTTCAAATGCTTTATGTGCACGTTCAATTTTCGAATTAATTTCATCATGGCTCGTGTAATTCAAACGTTCTATAACTTCATTTGTAGAAGGGTTATAAACTTCCAATTGACCCATTTTTATTCTCTCCCTTACATTTATTTTTGTTATGAGGTATGACTTATCTATACCCTCTATTTAAAAATAAAATTTTAAGCGTTTGTATGTGCTTCTGTTATGTCCACATTTTTAAAAGTCTCAGATAATATTTCTAATCCTTGTTGTAATTCATCGTCTGAAATAACGAGTGGTGTTAAGAAACGTAAAACATTACCTTTAATACCAGCAGATAATAATAACAAACCATTTTCATTTGCCGTTTGAATAATTTTTCCAGTTAATGCTTTATTGGGTTCGCCAGTTTGATCATCGATGATTTCGCAGGCTACCATAGCGCCAAGTCTACGAATATTCGTGATAAATGAATGTTGTTCTGCGTTGTGATATAAGAAATCTTCAAGTTGCTTTCCAATTTTTTCTGCTTTATTGTTTAAATCTTCCTCTTCAATGATTTCAATGACTTTTAAAGCAGCTTCACACGCTAAAGGATTACCAGCATATGTGCCACCTAGTTCCCCTGGAGATGCACTATCTATAATTTCCGTTTTGCCAACCACACCACTTAAAGGAAATCCTGCAGCTAATGATTTAGACACAGTTATTAAATCAGGTTCTATATCAAAATGTTCAATCGCAAATGTTTTTCCTGTTCGAGCAAAACCTGTTTGAATTTCATCCGCCACAAAAATAATGTCGTGATCTTCACATATTTTTTTAACTGCTTTCACGAATTTTTTGTCCGGAATAATAAACCCACCTTCTCCTTGAACAGGTTCCATCACGATACAAGCTACTTCACTAGGATCTACTGTTTCAACAAAGAAATCATGTAACTTATTAATCATTTGATCAATATAAGCTGTTTCGGATAAAGATTCGGATTTTTCTGAAATATTAGGATATGGTGCTTGGTAAACTTCTGGTGCAAAAGGACCAAACCCAAGTTTATAAGGTCTCACTTTACTTGTCATAGACATTGTTAAATTTGTACGGCCATGAAAGCCTCTTACAAAAGATACAACTGATTGCCTTCCAGTGTGTTTTCTAGCAATTTTTACAGCATTCTCTACAGCTTCTGCACCTGAATTAAGTAAAATCACTTTTTTATCAAAATCACCAGGCGTAATTTCAGTTAATTTTTGTGCTAAGTTGAGATAACTTTTATACATGATGACATTGAAACCAGGATGTATAAACTTGTCCAATTGTTCTTTTAAATGTTTGGTTATCTTAGGATGTGTGTGTCCAACATTTAATGTACCAATAGCTCCCGCGAAATCAATGAAACGTTCACCGTCTACATCTGTGACCGTAGCACCTTGTGCATAATCTGCCACATGCAGATTGCCGTTTCCAACACCACGTGCTACATATTTATCACGTTGTTTTTTATAGCTTTCGAATTGATTTGTCATCAATAACCCCTCCTCTTTGTCCCCACGTAAGACGCATGGTTTTCTAAAATTTAAGGGATTATTGGTATAGTGTAAAGTACCAGTTATGATAATTTAATGGAACCAGATCATTCCCAAACGACTTCCTTTAATCTCTGAACTGCCTGGGGAATCTGGTCTTGCTTGATTTTTGAAAAACCTATGATAAGCGTTTTATATGCATTATTTTTTTCAAGCGCTTTCACGGAAAATCGATTTAACGTATAAAGCTCAAGTTTCTTTTCTTTAGCACGCGATTCAATTTCTTGGTAAGAAAATGGTGTGTTCACTTCTATAATAAAATGCAAACCAGCTTGTGTATCTTTAATTCGAATGTCATTTTCAAAGCTATTTGATAAGTGTGTGATGAGTGCTTCTCGTTTTTTTCCATATATCTGATGCATCTTTTTCACATATTTTTCATAATAACCTTCTTTGATCATTAAATTTAGTGTAAGTGCATGAATCGTTGAAAAATCAGGAATCATATTTAAATTAAGGCAATCAAATTTCTTCACTAAATTTATAGGCAAAATCATATAACTCATGCGTAATCCTGGCATCAAAGTTTTTGAAAAAGTACCTAGGTAAATCACGCGTTCATTTTTATCAAAACTAAACAGTGAAGGTATATTATCTGTTTCATATTTGAATTCACTATCATAATCATCTTCTATGATATAACTTTGCGTTTGACTTGCCCAATTCAGAAGGTCAATTCGACGCGATACAGGCATGATTATCCCCATTGGAAATTGGTGTGAAGGTGTCACTATCGTGGCATCAGGTTGAGCTTGTTTAATATCTTCAATAGATATCCCCTTACGGTCTAAAGCAATCGGTTTTAACTGCGCAGATGTTTGATTGATTAATGTTCTAAACCTTGAGTATCCAGGGTTTTCCACTGCTATTGTGATTTCATCTGGTAATAATTGAATTAATTTGGTTAACAGTGTATTAGTTCCAGAACCAATGACAATTTGTTCCGGATGACATTGGATGCCTCTTTGATAAGACACTAATTTAGCAATCGATTGTCTTAACTCTATTGGACCTTTAATTTGAGGTATCGAAGACAATTCATAATCATAATTTTGAAATACACGTTTAACGAGTTTGGTCCATATTTCTACAGGAAATGCTGAAATATCGGTACTCATATGTGAAAATGAATAATCGTATGTAGCTTCAATATGATGTTCTTGCACATCCAGAGATATTTGCGCATTTGGATCGATAATCAATTTTTCTAAAGGCTCAATAAAATAGCCCTTTCGCTCTTCAGTATAAATATAGCCTTCAGCTAATAACTGTTCATATGCTGCTTTTACACTATTCACACTAATATTTAAATGTTGAGCCATATCCCTTTTTGAAGGCAACTTTTCATGACTCTCATATTTGAATGCGAGAATATCCTCTTTTAATTGTCTATATAATTGACGATAAATAAATTGACCGCTTTCTCGTTGCATCCATTCTCCCCCATTTCACTTCATCCATTCTCCTGTTATTTCATATCACTCATTATAATGAAAACGAGGACGGTATTGAAATCAAAGCGTAAATTTGATTTCATATTCCGCCCTCGTCAGACTAATCTTATGATTTAAAAACAACAATATGTTATTGAAACTTCAGTGGCACAATCGATTGCTACATTGATAAATACATGCAATCGTATGCACTGTCACTTCAATGTTCTCTATATTTTTATAGAATTGGTGACGCTAATTTAGCAATCGCTTGTTTGAATTTAATCCAATTTGATCGCTGTTCATAGCGTTCCTCTGTCAATTCCTTAGATACTTTCATATCTTCTATAAAAGCAGCTTTAAGCTCTTTGACAATGTTTTCATCATACATAAATGCATTAATTTCGAAATTCAATTCAAAACTACGTATGTCCATGTTTGATGAACCTACACTTGCGACTTCATCATCAATAATCATCATTTTCGAATGGATAAATCCATTTTCATACGTATAAACTTTGACACCATCTCTAATCAACTGCGCAACACTTGTAATTGTGGCCCAGTAAACAAAAATATGATCTGGTTTATTAGGAATAATTAACCGCACGTCTACTCCAGCTTTTGCAGCTATACGCAATGCATTGATATAACCTTTATCTGGTATAAAATACGGGCTGTGCATATAAATAGATTCTTTGGCGTTCATGATCATTTTCATATAGCCAAATTCTATCTGATGCCAATTATCACTTGGGGCACTAAGCGCAATTTGCATCGGCACATCTCCACCTTGCTTTGCATTATCTGGGAAATACTTATCATTAAACTCCAATTGTTCACGGTGTGATTGAGAATTCCAATCGTGGATAAAACTGAGCTGTAACGCGTCAACACCATCACCTTTAACCCTTAAATGTGTATCTCGCCAATAGCCAAAGTTTTCATCTAAACCTAAATATTCATCACCAATATTAAATCCGCCCACATAACCAGTCATACCATCAATCACTAAAATTTTACGGTGATTTCTATTGTTTAATCTAAAATTTACTAATGGTATTTTAGCTTGGAAGAAAGCCTCAACTTGTCCACCAGCTTCTTGGAATTTTTTGAATTTTGATTTATGTACCGTTTTAGACCCTACTGCATCATAAAGTATTTTAACTTCTAATCCTTCTTCAGCTTTTTGTTGCAAAATATCGACAATTTCAGAACCCAACTTATCTAATTTCAACACATAATACTCTAAATGAATATACGATTTTGCATTGCGTAAATCTTCTTTCATTTGGTCAAATAACGCATGCCCGTCAGTATAAATATCAACATTATTATCGTAACTTAAAAATGTTGGTTCTTTCGTTAGCAATGTATTAACAATATCTGCATGTTTTTTAACTAATCGATAATCTGAATGATTAATCTTGTTGGTAGCATCTGATAACTGCGTCTTCATTCGTTCCTTCATGTCATCTATCTGATTATGATGAAAACCTTGTTCACGTTTTTTTCGCACTGCTCGTCCAAAGAATATATAAATAACAAATCCTAAAATAGGTACTACAAATAGTAAAAATAACCAAGCCCAAGTCGCTGTTGCATCTCTACGATCCCTGTCTAAAAATACAATAATAAACGCAAGCGCTATATTAATAACAAAGAAAAATGCAAGTATACCTCTATAAATCGGGCTTACACTTGGATCAAAAATAAGTTGCATAATGACACCTCATCGTTTTTTATTAGATTTTAATGAAACTATATTCCTCATTTAATTGACGAAGATATAGTTCAACTTATCAAATCCAATTATTTTAAAAGCTCATTGAAAAACAAAACATGTTGTAAAATATCGTACAATATTTGCATTATACTGTCTATTGTTCTATTGTTTTTTCTATTGTGCGATTACGACCTGCTTGTGAGCCGAATAATGTGATTAATAGCGCAGTGATTAATAAAATACTTAATGAACCTATCCATTGACCTGTGACATCATGTAGTATACCAAACAGTAAAGGTCCTATTGCTGCAAAAAGGTATCCTACAGATTGGGCCATGCCAGATAACTTCGCCGACGTTTGACTATGTTCCGTTCTTAAACTAAAGAATGTATTCACAAGTCCAAACGCTAAACCACTTGCAACACCAACTAAAATCGTAGCAATTAAAGCAAGTTGCGGTGAAAATAACATTATTGAAACACCCACCACAAAACATAAACCAGTCATAAAAGTTAATAAAAATTGTGATTTCATTTTAGTAGCAAATATAGGGGTAATAAATGTTAACGGTATAATAGCGATTTGCATAATTGATAAATACATCCCCGCTTCACTGATAGTCATGCCACTTTGAGATAAATATGCTGGTAGCCAATTAATCAGAGAATAAAAAATAAGTGACTGTCCGCCCATAAGTATTGTTATTTGCCATGATAATGGCGACTTCCAAACATTGACACTCTCTTGAGGTAATGATGCCGTTGTTTCTTCTTTATTTTTCAATTGAAATGCCCATATAATAATTGTAATCAATGTAATGACACCAATCGCACTAATGGCAATATTATAATTAAACGCTTTGACAAACGGTGCCGTTCCATATGAAGATAATCCTCCAAATACGTTCATAACGACAGTATAATAACCTGTCATCACACCTATATGTAATGGGAACTTCGCTTTGATTACTGCAGGTGCAAGTACATTACCAAAACCAATACCAACGCCTATAAGGATGGTACCTATATATAACCATGAAACACCTGTGATAGAACGTACGATTACGCCAATCAGTATTAGCCATAAAGCTACAAAAATCGTTCGTTCTAATCCAAACCGATAACTTGTTTTTGCTGCAAATAGTGAAATGATTGCGAATGCGATTAATGGGACGACTGTAATTACACTAACAGCACTGTTAGACATCGCCAAATCATTTTTTATATCAGGTAGCGCAACTCCGATTGAAGTAATTGGCGCCCTTAAATTTGCACCCACTAACAAAATACCTATAAATAATAGCCAATTAAATGGTTTTACTTTTCTATAATTTTCCATTTTGCTCACCTTACATCATAAATTTTTCTAAACAACATTATATATGGTACAATATGTACGTTATAATGTAAATAGGAGCGATTCACATGTATCATATTCAAAATATTATTGCCAAAAATTTAGCAACTTATCGTAGTAAACACCAACTTAGTTTAGATAAAATGGCCAATCTGACTGGCGTTAGCAAAAACATGTTAAGCCAAATTGAAAAAGGCACATCTAATCCAACAATTACAACATTATGGAAAATTGCTAACGGGCTTCATTTACCCCTGTCACAACTGACATCAACAATACACGAGCCTGTAGATTTTGTAGATGAATCTGATATTATTCCTATTGTTGAAGATAAAGTTAAGATCTTTCCATACTTTCCTTACAATGAAAGAAAGCATTTCGAAATGTTTAAAATGGAAATTCAACCAGGTGGTAAAATGGTTTCTGATCCACATCATATACAATCTGAAGAGTTTATCATCGTTAACTCAGGTACTTTAAAAATTGAAGTTGGTCAAACTTCTTATACAATTACCAGTAACCAAGCTTTTCGTTTTAATAGTGATGTAGCACATCGTTACTATAATCCAACTGATGAAGTTGTTATACTCACCGCCACTATTCACTATCAAGCACAATAGCAATCAAATTAAAATCTCATCCAACATTAGATACTATCAATGCTACATACACAGTGGAAAATAAAAATATATCAAAAAAGCATGTAACGGCGGTATCATATTTGCGCTTGTTATGTTTATAACGTTCAACATCAATAATTATCTTATTCCATTTGTCATGCACCAAGAACTTCCTGAAATCACAGCGTTAAGTGCCCAATTACCTATGACTACAATCATTCGTACATATATAAAATGATGATTTAATTTTGAAAGCAGTGTAAAAAACTCAGCTGCTTTTAAATGTTTCGTCGCTTCAATGAATCAGCTTACGTACCATTTCAAATAAAATATGCAAATCTATTCTAAAGTAAAGCCCCTCAGTTGATAGCATTAAATAGCTATTCAACTTGAGAGGCTCTCTTCAAAAATGAAAATGCATTTTTTTATTATATGAAGTTATACTTTAATAAACATCTCTTTACATTTAATCAGATTAAGATGCATGTTCGTGAATATTTATATTCGAATTGCAACTTTAGTTATTGTGGAAATGTGTAACTTAAATCCCAACCGATATCGTATTTATCAACCAACTTGGCATATTTCGCTCCCCAAAACATAGTGTCTAACTCCATTTGAACATCGCCTTCGTCTTTCAATTGTTCATACACTTCTTCGATTGCTGTTTCACTATCAAATTCCAAAACAATATAAACATTTCTATCTTGTAACATTGTGTCATCGTCTTTGGGTATATCTGACAACATGAATAAGTTTCCATCAACGTCTAACTGCGCATGAATGACACGATTAGGATCATCTGCAACACTTTCATTCGCTTCACCATACGTCATTGTAGCTTTAATTTCCCCGTTCAGCGCCTTACTATAAAATGCCAAAGAGTCTTTACATTGACCGTTAAAAAACAAATACGGCACTGTCGATTTCAACATAATATCCCTTCTTTTTAAATATTATTTTCTAATATCAAACATACCCTTTAAACATAAATTTAGACAACTGAAGTTTTAATAATACCTTTGAATTCCATACTTAATTATAATTTTCATTCTTATAAAAACTTTTCAATATAAAATGCTGACTCTTCAATTGATTTGAACTCCGTATTAATGACTGTAGCATTTAATTTAGCAAATATTTCTTCGGCATACATCAACTCTTCTTTAATTCTATCGACACTATTATAATCTGTAGGTCCATGTAAACCTAAAACTTTCACACGTTCCGTACGAATATTTAAGATATAAGTAGGACTCGCTGTCAGACCAAATACTTTTAAATTTTTATTTCTAAAGACCTCATCTGGAATATCAACTTCTGGAACTAAAGGAATATTAGCTATTTTATAACCTTTATTCGCTAAATACATACTTAAAGGCGTCTTTGACGTACGAGAAACACCTAAAATTAAAGCGTCAGCTTCTCCTATATCCGTGAAATGTTTACCATCATCATATTTAACAGAATATTCCATTGCCTCAATTCTTTTAAAATAGTTGTCATCCAACTTGCGCAAAGCACCACTTTCTAAAATAGGTGAACAATTCGTATGTTCTTGAATAATGTTAATTAAATCAGACATATAGTCAACATACGGAATTTGTTGTTCTTGAGCATAAGCCTGCCCCTTTTTATTAAATTCTGGATTAACTAAAGTCGTTATAACAACTGCACCACGTGCTTTAGCAAATGAAAGTACATTGAGTAGTTCATCTTGATTTTTTATAAAAGGAAATTTTTTAATTTCTATACGCGTGACATCTGGAAATTGTGTTAATGTCGCATGAATCATTCGCTGTGCTGTTTCACCTATAGAGTCAGATACAACGAATAGCGTTAACTGGTTTTTTTCATTATCATTTAACACGCAATCTACCACCTTCGACTTCACTTTGAGCAGTTGATAATAAGGCACCTGGCACTCTAAATGGAGAACATGATACATAATCCAAATCTAGTTGATTAAAGAATTGAATTGATTTGTGGTCACCGCCTAATTCTCCACATACGCCAATTTTTATCGTTGGATTTGCCGCTTTTGCTTGTTCTGTTGTTTGTTTAATTAACTGTCCAACGCCATCTATATCGAGTGTTTGGAATGGATCTATCGTTAATATGCCTTGTTCTGAATAGGCATTAATAAATTTACCAGCATCATCACGTGAGAAGCCAAACGTTAATTGTGTTAAATCATTTGTCCCAAAACTAAAGAAGTCACATTCTCGTGCTAAATCGCCAGAAATCAGACATGCTCTTGGGGTTTCAATCATCGTTCCAATCATGTAATGAACGCTTGCTCCCATTTCAGATTGTAAAGCTTCAATGCGTTCAACAACTTGCGACTTTAACGTTGTAAATTCTGAAACAGTAGATACAAGCGGAATCATAATCTCAGGTTGACAATGAATGCCCTGTTGTTTAAGTTTCAATGCACTTTCCATAATAGCTTCTGCTTGCATAATATAAAGTTCAGGGTAAGTAATCGCCAAGCGACATCCACGATGCCCTAGCATAGGATTAACTTCATTTAAACTTTCAATATAATGTTCTAACTCTGAAACAGTGACATTGAGTTGACTTGCCACACTATTTTTTTCTTCAGTTGATTTAGGTAAAAATTCATGTAAAGGCGGATCAAGCAAACGAATAATTGTTGGACGTTCTCCAGATAACTTCAAGATAGTTTCAAAATCTTCTTTTTGATATTCCTTAATTTTATTTAAAGCATTAATTCTTTTATCCTGTGTATCAGATAAAATGAAACGTCTCATTTCAATTAAACGTTCAGGACCAAAAAACATATGCTCGGTACGAACTAAACCAATGCCCTTCGCACCAAATTGGTAACCTGCTTGAATATCTTGTGGTGTTTCGGCATTCATGCGTACATCTAATCTTGCTATTGCTTCTGACCATTGCATAAATTGTTCAAAAGCTTTACTTCTTTCAGCTTTAATCGTTTCAACTTCACCTAAATAAATATCACCTTTAGCACCATCAACTGAGATAATGTCTCCTTCATTTAATGTTCCATTAGGATATGTTACTTTTTTATCTATAACATTAATTTCAACGTCTGAACATCCAGTCACACAACATTTACCCATTCCTCTGGCAACAACTGCCGCATGAGAAGTCATACCGCCATGTGTTGTAACTATCGCTTCACTTGCGACCATACCTTCTATATCTTCAGGCGAAGTTTCAGGTCTCATCAATATCACTTTATCCCCCTGCTCTGCTTTCAATTTTGCAGTTTCCGCAGAAAATACGATTTCACCACTCGCAGCACCAGGGCTAGCAGGAAGTCCCATTTTCGAAACAGCTGTAGCTTTCTCAAGGGCATTATCATCAAAATTAGGATGCAATAATTGGTCAATTGATTTTACTTCAACATTCATAACTGCTTCATTTTTAGAAATTATACCTTCTTCCACTAAATCTACTGCAATATGAATCGCTGCATTAGCAGTTCTTTTACCACTTCGCGTTTGTAAAACATATAATTGCTCGTTTTCAATAGTAAATTCAATATCTTGCATATCTTTATAGTGTTTTTCTAATTGTTGGGAAACTTCTATAAATTGTTGATGGACTTGAGGCATTTGTGCTTTCAATGTACTGATATCTTTTGGCGTTCTAATGCCAGCAACAACATCTTCCCCTTGGGCATTTAACAAGTATTCACCAAATAATTTTGCTTCACCAGTCACTGGATTACGCGTAAATGCAACACCTGTACCACTTTGTGCACCACTATTACCAAAGACCATCTCTTGGATATTAACTGCTGTGCCAATATCGTGTGGTATTTCATTTAATTGGCGATATACACGTGCGCGATCATTATCCCATGATTTAAAAACTGCTTCAATTGCTTCTGTTAATTGCACAATCGGCTCTTGTGGGAATGGTTTATATACTTCTTCCAAATAAACACCTTTAAAATAATCACATATTTCTTCTAAACCTTCAGCTGGGATATCTGCATCATTTTGATAATGGTGTTGTTCTTTATATTGATTAAAATATGTATCAAATGACGTCATCGGTATGCCGTATACTACTTCGCCAAACATTTGTAACAGTCTACGGTAACAGTCGTATGCAAAACGTGCATCATTTGTCTTTTCTGCTAAAGTTTTAACATTAATATCATTCAGCCCTAAGTTTAAAATAGTATCCATCATTCCAGGCATGGAAATTTTTGCACCACTTCTTACAGACACTAATAAAAGTGATTCTTTAGAAGAAAATGATTTTTGTGTACGTTGAGAAAATGCTTCTAATTGCTCATGTAATTGTCCAATTAATTCATCTGAAAGATGAGCGCCTTGCTTTAAATACTCAATACACGCTTCAGTAGTAAGGGTGAAACCATCCGGTACAGGTAACCCTAAACGTTTCATTTCAGCTAAATTAGCCCCTTTACCTCCCAATAAATCTTTCATAGCTTTGTTACCTTCATCAAATGCATAAATATATTTCGTCATACAGATTCACCTCAAATTTTTAATATGTCATACTAATTATTATTGAGTATGTCATATTACTTTATAAAAAACAACCAAATTTTTACGATTACTTTTATCGTTCACTTTCTTTAATCTGTTCAGTTAAATTAAATCCATATAAAAAAGCCCTAAGCAATACGATTTCACGATATGCTTAGGACTTTTAATTTTTAATGTATGACATAATTAAAATAAAGATACATTTAACTTTAATTACTAAAAATATTTTTAATTTTGTTCCAATCATTTTTGTTAAACTTTTTTATAAAACACTCCGATTGTTTTCGTTATTAACACCATATTGCAATCTGTAATTTGACAGCATCAGAGTACTTTTTAGGATTTAACCCTGTTTCTTTTTCACATTTTTCTAACCTATACAATAAAGTATTTCTATGGATGTACAATTTTTTAGAAGTTTGCGTTATATTTAAATCATTTTGAAAGAAAGCTTTTAGTGTATCTATACTCTGCTGATCCACATTACTTAATATCCTTTTTTTAAATCGTTCTCTTATATTTTTATCAATTTGATATAAAAGTGTTTTTTCTTCCACATCTTCAAATGAAGTCACGGTCTTTCCATTTTCAGCTAACATAAACACCAACTCACACTCTTCATATGCATTTCTAAAGTCTTTTAATCTTTTAAACATAAGACTTGAGGCAATTTGGACTTTCAGCTCTAAGTTTTGAAATATTTGGTATATATTATTGATTTTATTATCTAAAGCTTGCATCGAATGAGCAGTAGCAAGAATAACGATGCGGTTATAATTCGTAAATGCAATTGTAAATGAACTAGCATCTATCCTGCTCGTTAATGAACGAACAATACTATTTCTAGAAAATATCTGTTTTTCGATATCGATAATGATACATTTTCTATAAGTTAATAAATCAATATTAAGTTGTTTCATTAAATATTGAATAAAGGATTTTGATGATTCACTTTTTAATAACTCCTCTATAAATAATTCTTGACTTCGTATTTGTCCCTCCAATTCGTACGTAAAATAATTTTGATAAAGTAACAATTCTGTAGACATTTTAACTAAGTCTGCTACATGTGTTATTTGATTAGGATTACCTGTAATACCAATAACACCAACGATATTATCTTGGAAAATTATGGGTAAGTTTATACCTGCCTGAGTACCTTTAAAATGCAAACTATCTTCCTGGTTGATTATCACTGTTTTTTCTTGTTTCAACACTTCAATAGCACCTTCGTGAAGCGTACCGATACGACTTTTATCGAAAGATGCAATAATTACTCCATTAAAATTCATAATATTAATATTAGTTTTGGTTCTTTTAGCTGTTTCTTTAACGATTAGCGTTGCCATTTCTTCAGTCAATATATCCATTTATCTCACCACTTGTTATTTATATACAAATTCAAAGTATTATTTTTGTATAGTTTAACCCTTTTTTCAATATAATAAAATCGTTAAACTTAAAACAACACATTTTAGAAAGCGCTTTCTTAAAAGGAGAAATTCACAATGGAAATCATATTAGCACCTGATTCATTTAAGGGAAGTATGAAGGCAAGCGAAGTAACAAAGTATATGAAAGATAGCATACTGGAAATTTTCCCTGAATCTACCATTCATGATTTACCAATCGGTGATGGTGGTGAGGGCACAATGGAAGCATTAGTAAATGCAACAAATGGAACGTTTACTACGGTCAATGTAACCGGACCACTCGGTAACAAAGTAACAGCTCAATATGGTGTTTTAGATAATCATACTTGTGTCATTGAAATGGCGGAAGCTTCAGGATTAAAGCATTTAGCCCAAGACGCATTAAATCCTTTATCTACAACAACGTACGGTACAGGTGAATTAATTTTACATGCCTTAAATCACGGGTATCAAAACTTCGTACTGGCGATTGGTGGTTCAGCTACAAATGATGCTGGTGCTGGCATGTTACAAGCTTTAGGGGCAGAATTAAAAGATAATCAAAATCATTCAGTAAATTTTGGGGGTGGCGAACTACAAAATTTAGCTCAAATTGACTTATCAAATTTTGATCCTCGAATAAATCATTGTAATTTTATTATAGCAACTGATGTTCAAAATCCATTAGTAGGACCTAATGGTGCATCATTTATTTTTGGAAAACAAAAAGGTGCATCTGCACAAAATATGCAACAACTTGATGATAACCTCACGCATTGGGCAAATCTTGTTGAACATACCACAGGCATAAAACTACACGATTTACCTGGTGCTGGTGCAGCAGGTGGATTAGGAGGTGCTTTCAAAGCGTTTTTTCCAAGTTACTTTAAAGAAGGTATTCAGGTAGTTATGGAATATATACAATTCGAAAAATACTTAAATCAAGCAGACTTAATTCTTACTGGAGAAGGAAAAATCGATAAACAATCTTTTTATGGTAAAGCACCAATCGGCATTGCAAAATGTGCCAAAAAGTATAATATACCAGTTATTTTTATAGGGGGATCAGTAGAAGTAGATGCAAAAGACTTAAAAGACAGTGGTATTCTCAGCGCTTTTAGTTTAAGTAACGGACCTATGTCATTAGAGGAAACATTTTCAAAATCGGAAAAATTGATAAAGCAAACAACCAAGAATATTGTAAAAACATTTTTCCATAACCAATAACATATTAAGGGGATGTTAGTTATGAGAATTAAAGATACAATAGAAAAAATTCCTGGAGGGTTAATGGTAGTCCCATTACTTTTAGGCGCTACTATAAACACGGTTGACCAGTTACATTTAAGCCCTATAATGAACATACTTAAGTCACTCGGCGCACCCAAAACTGAACAAGGTCATTACGAAATGCTTCAAATTGGGGGATTTTCACAAGAACTATTCAAAGATAGTGCACTTGTCTTAATTGCACTTTTTATCTTTTGTGTAGGAAGTCAAATGAATTTAAAAATTGGCGGTAAAGCTTTAAAAAAAGGTATGCTATTAACAACAACAAAATATTTTTCTGGGTTAGCGGTAGGACTCTTATTAGGCTCATTATTTGATCCTTGGAGTGGACTGTTCGGTTTGTCTACCATAGCTGTAATTGCAGCAATGACAAATAGCAATAGTGGTATGTATGCTGCTTTAACCAGTACTTATGGGAATCGTTCAGATGTAGGTGGCTTATCCATACTTGCTATTAATGACGGGCCATTGTTAACTTTGATTTCATTGGGATTTATTGGTACAACTTTTCCAATCATTTCATTTATTTCTGTGCTTTTACCGTTAAGTATAGGTATGATATTAGGAAATCTTGACCCTAAAATATCAGAATTTTTACGTCCTGGTGAAACCATACTCATCCCCTTTTTCGCTTTTTCTTTAGGTGCTGGTATGAATTTGGCTGAATTCTTTAATTTTTCCGTATTATCAGGAGGCTTAACATTAGCACTATTAACCTTTATTTTCACCGCATTTACTGGTATCATTGCCTTTAAAATATTTAAAGAAAAAAGTGTAATTGCACCAATTTCCGAATCATCTACAGCAGGTAACGCAGTATCCACACCTGCTGCAGTAGTTGCTGCTGCTTCTACAGCACTCGCAAATGGTAATCTGAGTCAAAGTGAGTTTGCTATGATTGAAAAAGTAGCACCTATCGCGACAGCACAAATTTCAATTTCAGCTATTACTACAGCAATATTGTGTCCAATAGCAGTCATATTGATCGATAGGTATCAAAAAAGCAAAGGCATATATGGAACAAAGGAATATATTGCTCACTCGGCCAAAACACATTCTAATACACAAATAAAAACACGATTTTATGAAAGCGCTTCATATAAGGAGGAAGATCGACCTTGAATACAGAAATATTATATGGAAAGTCAAACCTTAATATAGAATTACCTGAAAATAGCGTTTTAATAGAGCCAAAACCTATACCTGCACTCGAAAATGATGTACAAGCTATACGCGATGCATTAAGGAATCCTATCGATTTGGATCCACTGGAAGATCTAGTACAACCTAACCAAACTGTTTCAATCGTTATTAGTGATATCACTCGCCCTACGCCGAATCATATACTTGTACCACTTATTGTAGAGTCACTTGCACATGTACCTTTAGAAAATATTGTCATCATCAACGGCACTGGTACACATCGAGATCAAACCAAAGATGAATTGATACAAATGTTAGGTGAAGATATCGTAAACAACATTAGAATTGTACATAACCATTGTAATGATAAGCAAACTTTAAAAAAAGTTGGTCACAGTAAATACGGGTGTGATGTTTACTTAAACAAAGATTATGTAGATTCTGATTTCAAAATTGTAACTGGCTTTATAGAACCACATTTTTTTGCTGGATTTTCAGGAGGGCCAAAAGGAATCATGCCTGGTATTGCAGGTATAGAAACGATCATGACATTTCACAATGCTAAAATGATCGGTGATATTCGTTCTACTTGGGGGAATATGACAGATAACCCAGTACAAGATATGACTCGAGAAATTAATGCTATGTGCAAACCTGACTTCATGCTTAATGTAACATTGAACAAAGAAAAAGAAATTACAGAAGTTTTTGCTGGAGAACTGTATAAAGCACATGATTTAGGATGTGCTTATGCTAAAAAACACGCTATGTTCAAATGTGACCATCGTTTTGATGTCGTTATCGCATCTAATTCTGGTTATCCACTTGACCAAAATTTATATCAAACAGTTAAGGGAATGAGTGCTGCTCATAAAGTAGTTAAAGAAGGAGGCAGTATTATCATGTTATCCGAATGCAGTGATGGTTTCCCAAATCATGGTAATTATGCAGAAATACTGAAGATGGCAGACACCCCAGAAGCACTTGTCAAAATGATTAATGATCCAAACTTCGCCATGTTAGACCAATGGCAAGTGCAAAAACAGGCTGTGATTCAGACTTTTGCAGATGTATATTTATATTCCAAATTAACTGATCAACAAGCAAAAGATGCGATGTTACATCCTGTTTCAAATATTGAAGCAACATTAAAATCTTTAGAACAACAATATGGAAAAGACATGAGTATTGGAGTTATGCCATTAGGTCCCCTTACTATACCGTATGTAGAATCATAATTTTCAATGCGTTCAAAAATATTCAAGGAGGAAATTTAAATGATGACTAAATTACAAGATAAAGAAGTTAGACTTGAAATGATTTTAAAAGAAATGGAAACAGTCGTTATTGCTTTTTCAGGCGGTGTTGATAGTAGCTTAGTCCTAAAAAAAGCAATTGATGTATTAGGTATCAATAATGTAAAAGCAGTGATAGTTAAATCAGAATTATTTAGAAACGAAGAATTTAATCAAGCGATTCAACTCGGTAACACGTTAAATGCAGATATTGTAGAGACTGAAATAGAAGAACTTAAAGAACCACACATTATTGAAAACACTCCCGACAGTTGGTATTACAGCAAACGTTTATTATACGCAAAACTAGAAGATCTAAGAAAAACATTTGGATTCAATTATGTGTTAGACGGCATGATTATGGACGATATTTCAGATTTCAGACCTGGTCTTAAAGCGAGATCTGAATACGGTGTGAGAAGCGTTTTACAAGAGGTTGAACTTTATAAAGAAGAAGTGCGAGAACTTAGTAAAACAAATGACTTACCTGTTTGGAATAAGCCAGCACTCTGTAGCTTAGCTTCTCGTATTCCATATGGTGAACCACTTAGTTTCAATAAAGTTAATGAAGCCGAAAAATTCATTTTAAGTTTAGATATTAATAACGTTAGAGTACGTTATCATGACAACATTGCGCGTATCGAAGTTGATGAAACAGATATTGTTCCAATCATTCAACATAGAAACCAAATTTCACTTCGCCTTAAAGAACTTGGTTTTGACTATGTCACAATTGACTTAGAAGGCTATCGTACAGGTAGTATGAATGAGGTCATACAATCTTAATCTTAACGCTATAATATAAAGGTGGTTTAACTATGACAGATAAATATGATTCCATTGAATCATTATTGCAAGCTGTAAAAACAGATCAACTATCAATATCTGAGGCTAAAATAGAATTAAATCAGTATGATGAATTAGGTTTTGCAAAAATCGATCTGCATCGTAGAAAGCGACAAGGATTCCCAGAGATAATATTCGGCGAAGGTAAAACTGAACAACAATTAGTAAAAATCATCCACTCATTAATATTACACGAAGAAACAATATTAATTACTCGTGTCAATAATGAAAAAGCGAATTTTATTTGTGAAACATATCCTCAATTGGTGTATCATGCAACAGCACAGATCGTTTGTACATCATTAGAGCATATTACCAAAACACAACGTCAAGCTGCTATCATTTGCGCTGGCACGTCTGACCTTCCTGTAGCGGAAGAGGCTGCTATAACAGCAGAAGTAATGGGGATATCCGTAAAAAGATTTTACGATGTTGGGGTCTCTGGTATCCACCGACTTTTCGCTCATATTGATGATATTCGCAACTGCAATGTATCTGTAGTAATAGCTGGCATGGAAGGTGCGTTAGCAAGCGTAGTTGCTGGCTTAGTTGACCATCCTGTCTACGCCGTACCGACTAGTATTGGTTATGGTGCGAATCTAAATGGTGTCACAACATTGTTATCAATGATTAATTCATGTGCACCTGGTTCTAGTGTACTAAATATTGATAATGGCTTCGGTGGTGGTTATAACGCTGCTATGATTGTCAATATGTTGGAACAACATTCAGGGATGGAGTGAATGATATGACAAATACAATATATTTAGATTGTCACGCTGGTATTGCAGGTGATATGCTGCTATCTTCTCTAGTAGATTTAGGTGCAGATATAGCTTACATTGAATCTCATTTGCAAAAGTTGCCACTTAATGATTTTAAGTTGCACTTTTCTAATCAAAACAAGCAAGGTATTCAAGCCAAGTATCTAGATATTGATTTTAGTGAAACAACACATCATAGAACAGCTACTGATATCACAAATATGATACAAGATAGCGATTTACCTGAAAGAGTTAAAGTACGAAGCCAAAAAGTCTTTGATACGATTGCTCATGCAGAAGCTAAAATTCATGGGATGTCCGTTGAAGAAGTGCATTTTCATGAAGTTGGCGCTATGGATTCCATTATCGATATTATAGGCGGCTGTCTTGCTTTAGAAAATTTGAAAATTGATGAATTACACGCTTCTCCAATTCCAACAGGTGGAGGTAAAGTAAATATCGCTCATGGATTGTACCCTGTTCCTGCACCTGCAACAGCAGAAATTTTAAAAGGTATACCACTCGCTTCTTTTGATATTAATAGCGAATTAACGACACCAACCGGAGCAGCTTTCATTAAAGCATTAACATCTAAAATTGGTCCTTTACCATCTGTCACAATAGAGCAAATTGGTTATGGATGTGGCACCAAAGACTTTGATTTTCCAAACATATTAAGAGCAATTCAATTCAAATCTAAAGATAATACACCCACGCAAGTCCAAGTAATAGAGAGTCAGATTGATGATATGTCTGCTGAAATGCTAAGTTACTTTCTTGAACAAGTTTTAGAAGATGGGGCATTAGATGCATACTTCACACCTATCACTATGAAAAAAAGTAGGCCAGCCACTCAAATTACAGTCATTTGTAAGATAGAAAATGCACAATTTTTCGAAGACTATGTTTTAAAAAATACATCGACATTAGGTATTAGAAGTTACACGGTTAATCGTAAAGTACTCCATAGACAATTCGAAACAATTCATACAAATTATGGAGCGATTTTGGTAAAAACAGCAATGTTAAACGGCAAAGTAATTAAGGCAAAACCAGAATTTGAAGATGTGCGAAACGCCGCAATTCAAGCCAACAAACCATTCTTACATGTATATAATCATATTAATCAAGAGATTCAAAAACATATACAGATTGATTGAACTCCTTAAAAAGTTTTGACACATAAATCCTAATATAATAAGCCTATAACTGAGATGCTGTAAAATCAGTTATAGGCTTATTTTATATATGATTAATTATTTTTTGTGTTTTCTGGCTTTTGAGCATCCGGATTGGTATATTTTGACGGATTGTAATCGGCACCTTTCGTATAGTCAGCAGAAGCATCCCATAATAAAAATTCATTTATATCATGATCTTTTAACGCTTGTACTTGTGCAGTTACTTCTGATTTGTCATAGACTTTATATTGCCCTTCTCCTAAATAAGATGCTGTAAAGTCTTGAAGCCATGGACGAGATTTAACCTTTTTGCGATCGATACCTTTGAGTGCTTCTTTTTCCTTATCAAGATAACGATCCACTGTTTTATAAGGTTCTGTATCTGGAGCTTCTAATCCAAAATCACCTGGACTCCAATGAGAAGGATAAATCATCGATGAAATGACATCTACATTCTTCGCGATTTTAGGGAAACTTTGCCCAATACCTGGTGTTTCTTTAACAGTAGCTGCGTAACCAAAAACATCAGCAGATGTTTGAACATCGTATGCTTTCAAATCTTTACGTGCTGTTTTCAAAAAATTAGTAATCGTATCTACACGTTGCTCAACATGGTTTAAATCACTATTTTTATATTTTCCATTTGAATACTGAAGTGATTTATCCTTATTTTCAAATCCCTCAGGAAATCGAACATAGTCGAATTGTACTTCTTTAAATCCTGCTTTAGCCGCTTCTTTTGCAACTGCAATATTATAATTCCATACTTTATCATTAAAAGGATTTGAAAAACTATCTCCACCTTCATTTTCCCAAACATTACCATCAGGCGTTTTAAATGACCAATCTGGTTTTTTCTGAGATAATCTAGAATCTTTAAATGTAACAATACGTGCAATTGGATAAATATTGTTTTTTTCCATCGCTTTCATGATTTTTTTCACATCAACACGATTCACTGTATTACTACTAATCAATTTATTGTCACTTTTAAAATCCATCGTTATATTTCCTTCATCATCTTTAACATCAATGACCATAGCATTTAATTCTGTTTCATTTATAAATTGAATGAGTTCTTCAAAATTTTTACCATTTGCTGAATCAGGTGTGACATAGATACCTTTCACACCATCTTTTGGATAGTCAATATCACTATATGTATGTTTATTCGATTTATTAGAGCTTTCTTTTCCTTCATTCGTTTCTTTCTCATTGTTAGAACCACTGTTACAAGCTGACATCATTAATACGGACACAAGTAGCATCACTATAAATTTCCAAAACCTCATTAAATAATCTCCCTTTCCCTTAATCATTTCAACAACAAAAACATTTCAATGACAAATAAGTATTACACTACATATATTATAGTATTTTAATATTTTAAACAATGTAAATTACGAACTTTTATTTATAAAAAAAGACAGAAACAATTATCAATTGAAGTATTGATGACTTATTTCTGTCTTTTTAGCTATTATTTTTAATATTATGAATTCAACTGTGCTCAAATTTTATTTAATTGAAGGTCCTATGCTTAAGTGTGCACTCGTTAATGCTTGCTCTAACACATCTAGTACATGAATACTGTGTTCTAACTGTCTTGTTGCAAATATAGTATTATGTTCCCGAATTACTTTTTCGATTTTTATAAATTCTTCATACATTCGATGCTTGTGTGCATTAACTTGATAATACTGTGTACCACCAGTGTGATATTTTAATTCGAATGCATTCAATTCATTTGTAGGACCTTTAAGATTAATTGTAGCTTTGTCTCCTTGAATATAAGATTGATTATCAGAACTAGAGTCTTTAGCACCGATGCAAACCACTTTCATATCTTCATATTCTAATTGTAAAATACCAGAAGTATCGATATTTTTTTCAATATTTGCAAAGTATGTCACTTTATTAGGTTTACCAAATAAACCTACTGCTAAATGGACATTGTAAACATTTATATCCATTAATGCGCCTCCACCCTTGCTCGGGTCAAATGCTGGTTGAATAATGTCATTTTTAAAATCATCAAATCTTGAAGAATACTGAGAATAGTTAAACTGAGCAATTTTGCAATTCCCAATTTCTGGTATGCTTTGCTTTAGTACGTCATAATTACTTAAATACAAATTTGTAATAGCTTCAATTATAATCACATTTTGTTTCTCGGCTAAACCTTTTAGTGTGATGAGCTCATCTGCAGTTAATGTAAATGGTTTTTCACAAATCACATGTTTATTTTGCGCTATTGCTTTACGAGCGTATTCAAAGTGCAGATGATTGGGAACGGCCAAATAAACAGTATCTATCTTTTCATCTTCTATAAACGCTTGATAATCTTCATAGACTTGTTTAATATCAAATTGCTTTTGCAATTGAGCTACATTCTCAGGATTACGTCCAGTAGTCACTATGCTTTGTATCTGAATTCCAGGTACCTCTGACATCACTGGCAATGCTTCTTTTACAATTTTTCCGGCTCCAACTATACCTATATTCATAAATTTCCCCTTTTTTATCATAAAAATTTATTGTCCATATTGAATTAGCTACAACTTTTTCGAATCAAAAATCAAACCATTCATTACGATCATAAAATCTGTGATATTTATCTGTCCAGTCTTATAATGCATAATACATCACAGTTTGTTTGTTTATTTTATCATCTGTATGTAATTATATTTAAATATTTCGGGACAACTTTAAATGTTTAGTTAATGTCACTTTAATACCTGGCTTTGCACTATTTCCCAAGAAATAAATGTGTACAAATCATTTACCACTACATTGATTTTAGCAGATGTTCACTTTTGCCATTAACTTAAAATCAAATCAACGAGTTCTTCTGCTGACGTTTTACCGAAATAGTAAGGAATATCCATTTCTCTTAATGCATCCAGCAAATCTGTTTTAACAACTCGAACACCAATCAGTTGCTGTTCAACTTCTTTAATCTCACCTTGTCCGAAAAAATCACCATAAATACGACATGCAACAATACGACCTTTTTCAACGGCTAGTGTGATATCAATAGTACCTGCCGCTAATTTTGCATCTCTATTATATTCATAACGTGGAGAACGTCCATAGTTCCATTCCCAATTCTTGTATTTTTTTGCCACCATTTCATCTATTGCATGCCAGTCTGCTTCACTTAGTTCATAACGTTTAACGTCATTAATATCATCTAATCCCAATAATTGTTTAATCATTAAGTCTTTAAACTCATGTATAGTAATATTTTGATATTTATTTGCTAAATTGTCGCGAATGCTTCCAACTCTCGACCTAACAGATTTAATGCCTTTAGATTCAATTTTTTTACGGTTCGGTTTCAACACTTTAATCATTGCTTCATAGTCAACATCTAATAAAAGTGAGTAACCACCATAGATACGTCCATTGATCAAAGTCATTGCAGCGCCAGAAATTTTCTTTCCATTAATCTCTAAATCATTACGCCCACTTTGAACGACTTCAGTAGCACCTAAGTTATGTAACGCCTTAATTGCTGGTTCATAAAATTTTTGAAAATCACCATATATCGAATTATCATTTTGTAAAAGACAGCACATATTTACAGCACCACGATCAACATAAACTGCGCCACCTCCTGTTTCACGACGCATCACTTGTATATCATGTTCATCTATATAATCTTGATTAATCTCTACTGCTGTATTTTGAAAACGACCTATTTCTACTTTTGGATCGCAATAATAAGGTAATAAAATATCATCATCTAAAAAAATATTTTGACTTACATAGACTTGCATTGCAGTATTAACTGCACCGTCTGTTATATATTCACCATTTCGAATCGGTTCAATTAAATACATAGTTTTCTCCTACTTTGCTAATTTATTATTTGCTTCTAAAACTAATGTCGAAATATCGTCTGTTAAATGTATTGTTCTTTCACGTATATTTTGAGGAATCCGATATGCTTTTTTATTTAATGTCATAAATAATGCATCAGGGTTCTGTCTCGTCATACGTTGAAAAGGATGTTTCACAAACTGAGGTGTAGTATAACCAATACCAATTTCTAAATATAGGACTTTTCCTTCCTTATGATTTTCAAGAAACTGATTGTAACGAGATAATTGTGCCTCAAAATCTGCATCTTCTACCATACCGACTTGTGCTTTTCGCTTATTAATTTCCATAGGTGCATCACACTTAGGACAATGTGGTACAAGTTCACGCGGCACTTCCATATTTGATTGCTCTTGAATCATTCGACGGATTGCTTCATCGTCTCTATAGGTTTGTGGATGACAATGTTGGCTACACTGCCATAGAATATATTCTCCTTGAATATGAAATACTTTGTCCAAATCATAACCAGCAACTGCAAACGCATTATCTGCGTTAGTGGTAATAATATGATGCGCTTTGTTTTCTAGCATTTCTTTTAGCGCAACATAGGATGCACCTACTGGTTGATTCAAATAATTCAATGCAACAAATCTACTTTGAAATGCCCAATATTCTTGCCAACTTTCAAATGTATGAAGACTTGCTTGTAACATATCAAAAAATCCATATTTTTCTATAAAGTCCGGAAAATTTTGGGTAAATCTTTTTCCTATATACGTAAACCCATCTGATGCAGACATACCTGCCCCTATTCCTACAACTATTGCATCTGCTTCATCTATAGCTTGTGCTAATACATCAGATTGAGATTGACTACTTTGAGTTGTTGACATAACACGCCATGTTGTTTCAGTCATAACGTTTTAGCTCCTCCTTATATAATTGTGCATCTGTATCAGTGAACACGTTAAAAATAATCTTCGTATCATCCATATGATGCTCTTGTTTATAATCCAATACAGTGTTAATGGCTATCTTTGCAGCTTCTGCTTGAGGGAAACCAAACACACCTGTAGAAATACAGCAAAACGCTATACTTTTTAGCGAATGTTGTTTTGCAATTTCTAAACAACTTCGATATGCGCGTGCCAACAAATCTTTATTCATATCAGATACAGGTAATTTGCGAACTTGTGGCCCTACTGTATGAATTACATATTGGGCTGGCAAATTATATGCTGATGTTATTTTAGCTTTTCCTATACCTTCTTTTTTCCCTTGTGCTTCCATAATTTCATGACATGCCAAACGTAACTGTACCCCAGCTTTAGTATGAATGATGTTATCAATACAATTATGATTAGCTTCAAAACAACCTAATAATTGACTGTTTGCTGCATTCACTATTCCATCTACTTTGAGTTGAGTAATATCTCCTTGCCATAAAAATACATTGTCACCAATCATTGGCGACAATGTATCAATATGAGTAACATGTTGACGATTCATCGTTTGTAAAAATGCATCTTGTACATCTAAATATGTGTCAGCAATAGGTCGAGGTAATCTTACATTGGTAAGCCCTCTATACATTTCCCAACGTGATGTTTCATCTTCCGGTAAATTTAAAGTTGTTTCACCATGTGCTTCACGCCATAAATATTCAATTAAATAAGATAAGCGCTCTTGTTGTTGCATATATTATGCCTCTGGTAGCGCGTTAAATGCTGCTTCATCAACATTTTCTAATTTCACTAACCAGTTCTCTTCTGGTTTTTCTGAATTCAAAATTGTTGGTTCACCTTCTGCTTTTGTATTTCGTTCTACAATCGTACCAGCTAATGGAGATTGAACATCTAACACTGTTTTAGAAGCCTCAATACTTACTATTTCATCATCTACTTTCACTTCATCGTTACCTATAAATTCTACGTAACCAACTGTACCTATATCGTCTTGTAACTCTGGCGTCATACTATAAACATATTGTGCTCCTACTTTTTCTACCCATAAATAATTCGCTAATTTTTTCATAATATATACTTCCCTTCATAAATAATTTATAAATATATTTCTGCAAGCAATTCAATAGCTCGACAACGTGCTTCAATACTTGGTATCAAAGGCACCACCATGATTTCATCTGCATTAAAATCTTGTATCATACGATCTATTTGTGGCTTCGCACTTTCTTTGGTGCCCACAATAATGCGTGCACGACTTTGAGCTATTTGTCGCTCATCTTTCTCTGTACAATGATAAGATTGTGCAGTTTCAGGCGAGGGCATGCGTTCAAATTCAGCAAACTGTTCCTTGCCTAATAACCATATATCTAAACTTTGACCCAAAGTTTCCGCTTCTTCTACTGTATCAGCTAATGCAATAAAGACAGTAATCATCACAGATGGCGCCATATTTAATGACGATGGTTGAAATGCGTCTCTATACATCTTCACACTATCTTTTGCTTTAGCTATTGCATTAGCATTAGGTAATAGAAAAGTACCTAATGTATAACCCATACCTTGTGCACCCGCCTTTTTAGCTGATGCTACACTGGTGCTCAGCAACCACATGCTGGGCATGAATTTCGTACTTGGTTGTGCTACAACGCGATGATGTCGTTGCTGCGTCTGTTGCTCTGTTAAATAATGTCTCACATCTTCAATAGACTGCCCGTAGTCTAAAAAGTGTGATTTTGTTTCATTCATCGCCGATTTCACTTGCGCAGTACCTGCATTATTCCCTATACCTAAATCGACGCGTCCAGGATGAAGTGCTTCTAACATACGGAAGTTTTCAGCAACTTTATATGGACTGTAATGAGGTAACATCACCCCACCTGACCCCAGAGAAATGTGCTTTGTTTTATTTAAAATTTGCATCATTAATAACTCGGGACTACTACATGCAAATGCTGGTACATTATGATGTTCTGTTAACCAAAAACGTTTATAGCCGAGTTTGTCAGCTAACTGTGCTAATCGAACAGTATCTTGTAAAGCTTCTTCGGCAGATTTGCCTTCATCAATCACAGCATAATCTAACACATTAAATTGAACCACGTGAATTACCACCTCCACCAATCATACATTATACAATACGCTTTGTTAACGATTGTTCTTAAAGCAAGTATATTTGAGTATCTTATGACTTTCAGTTAAGATAAATGCAACGTAACATCACTATACACTCTACTTAATACAACATGCGTCCACTTTAAATTGTCTACACCTTATAGGATAACGGATATAAAGAATTTTTGTTAGATTTTGCTTAAAAATTTTCTACTTTCAATCGTTTTGACCCTTTTATATTTAAGTGTTACTTTAAAATTATTAATAACAACGAAGATAGAGGTTATAATTATGAATATGAATTACAATGCATTATTAAAGCCACTAACATTGCCAAATGGTATTGTCTTAAACAACCGTTTTGTTTTATCTCCAATGACAACTAATTCTTCTACACAAGACGGACACATCACAGAAGCAGATATTAACTATGCACGACGTCGTGCACATTCAGCACCACTTCAAGTTACTGGCGCTGCTTATATTGAACCTTATGGTCAGTTATTTGAATATGGTTTTAGCATTACTGATGATAGTTGTATTCCAGGCTTAACAACTTTAGCTAATGCTATGAAACAAGATGGAAGCAAAGCAATACTACAACTTACGCATGCTGGTCGTTTTTCAAATCAAGCTATTTTAAACTTTGGTCAAGTATATGGTCCAAGTGCAATGACCTTAAATTCTCCAATTAAGCATGAAGTTTTATCTATGACTACAGACAAAATCAAATCCGTTATACAACAATATGCAGATGCAACATCACGTGCAATTAAAGCAGGGTTTGATGGTGTTGAAATTTCAGCTGCACAACGTTTATTAATCCAAACTTTTTTCTCGACTTTCTCTAATTTAAGGACCGATGAATATGGTAGCCAAAATTTAGAGAATAGATCACGCTTTGAATTAGAGATTTTAAAAGCTGTTCAAAATATTATTGATCGAGAAGCATCTCCACAGTTTATTTTAGGTTATCGTGCTACACCCGAAGAAACACGTGGTAGTGATGTAGGTTACACTGTTGATGAGTTTAACCGTCACTTAGACTGGGTGCTAGAAACTGCTAATATTCAATATTTAGCGATTGCAAGTTGGGGACGTCAAATTTATCAAAATAAAGTACGTTCTGAAGGAAAATATAACGGAGAATACGTCAATGCGGTCGTTTATAAATATCTCAACGGACGCATTCCACTCATTGCTAGTGGAGGTATCAATTCTCCTGATAGTGCATTGGATGCCTTACAGAATGCGGATATGGTGGGGATGTCATCACCATTCGTCACTGAACCAGACTTTGTCACTAAATTAAAAGCACAAAGACCAGATGACATTGATTTGCATGTAACTCTAGAAGATATAGATGAATTAGCTATCCCTTATGCTGCTTTTAAAGATATTGTGAAAATGATGGATTATGGTGAAGGATTAAAGAAAGAAACTCGAGATGAATTGCGTAAACTTGAAACAAATTATGATGAAGTAAATTATAAAGAAGTAGATTATAAAAATGAGACATAATACTTCCGTTATATAAAAATTATGATTCTAAAAAGCACACACGATGAAAATCATCATACATGTATTCAACAAATTCAATACTTAATAACGAGTCACAAAATACACTAAAATACGCTTTGATATTTGTTTTAATCACGCTTTGTTAAACATTTTTTAAAAAAGCAGCCTCGAAAATTAATGTTCTAATTTTCGAGGCTGCTTTTTTTATCATTTTCACAAAACTTATAGAAAAAAGTTTAATATAAACCTTTTAATTCATTACTTGTGTCAATAAATATATTTTTAACTTGTTGATAGTTACTCAATGCTGCTTTATACGTTTCACGACCAATACCTGATTTTTTGTAACCACCAAATGGTGAGCCTTCAGGCACTTGGTTATACGTATTTATCCAGATTCTGCCTGTTCTAACTGCTTTAGCAATATTCAATGCGCGAGTAATATCTTGTGAGAATACCCCACCTGCTAAACCATAGTCAGAATCATTAGCAATTTTAATCGCTTCTTGGTCGTCTTTTACTTTAATTACTGTTAAAACAGGACCAAAGATTTCTTCTTGCGCTAATTTATCTTGATTATCACTAACTGCAATCAGCGTTGGTTCTATAAAGTGTCCTTTATCTAATCCATTTTCAACAATACGTTTGCCTCCAGTTAACACCTCAGCATTTGATTGTTCAGCATAATCGATATAAGACAATATTTTATTCATCTGTTCATCACTCGTTTGGCTGCCCATTTGAGTATCTTCATCTAATGGATCACCAACCTTAATATTTGAAAATGCCTCTTTTAATCTAGGAAGTAACGTGTCGTATATACCTTCTTGAACCAATAAACGTGAGCCTGCACTACATACTTCACCTTGATTAAATAATATACCGAGTTGGATACCTTCAATAGCTAAATCTAAATTTGCATCATCCAAAATAATATTAGCACTTTTACCACCAAGTTCTAATGTGGCAGGGACAATACGTTTTGCACCTGCTTCGGCAACTTGATAGCCGACATCTGTTGACCCTGTAAATGATAACTTATCTACACCATCATGATTAAAAATAGCGTTACCTGATTCTGAACCTTTACCAGTTACAATATTAACCACACCTTGTGGCAATACTTCTTGGAAGATCTTTCCTGCTTCTAATAAACTTAAAGGCGTTGAAGAAGATGGTTGAATAACAATTGTATTTCCTGCCGCAATAGCTGGTGCAATTTTCCATGCTGCTAAGAGCATTGGGAAATTCCAAGCTACTACAGCGCCTACAACGCCAATAGGTTCATGGCGTACGATACTCATAGTATCTTTATCAATATCATTAACCGAACCTTCGTGTGTTTCAATAACACTTGCAAAATAGTTAAAATGTCTTGCAGCGTATGGTATATCAATTGTTGACGTTTCACGAATCGGTTTACCATTATTCAAGGTTTCCACTGTTGCAAGTTTATCTTTATTTGCCATCAATTTTTCACTGATTTTTCTTAATAAATTCGCACGCTCTGTTTTAGAAGTTAAACTCCATGATTCAAAGGCGTTTTGGGCAGATGATACAGCTTTGTCGATATCCTTTTCGTCAGCTTTGGAAATATTTGATAGTATCTCCCCTGTAGCTGGATTAACAACTTCTAATGTTTCTCCACTATTACTTTTTACAAATTCACCATCAATTAACAATCCATAATTCTCATCAACATAATCTTTTATATTTACTGTCATGACAATCTCTCCTTTGTTTTGGTGTTATTGATAATAACTTTATTTAAGCCTATAGTTAACCTAACTTCACAAATCAATTGTAAACGAATATGTGCTATTTTTAAAAAATTTCCAATTATCACCCGTTTTGTTGGGCAAAAGCTTTGCCAATAGCATCTAATTTTTCTGGCGCATCATGTACATCCATGTGCACTTCTACAAAATGCATCATGTTAGGTGTTTGATTGATGTCATTTAATGCGGTTGCTAACGCATTACTTGTTGTAACATCATGTATCTTAACTTCCGTTTCTTTCATACCAAACACGAACGGTAACTGCTTGTAGTCCCACATTTTGATATCGTTGTATGGTGCGCTTTCACCATGAATTTTACGTTCCACTGTATAACCATCGTTATTTATTACAAAAATAACTGGCTTTAAATCCTCACGTATGATTGTTGATAATGCTTGAACAGTTAACTGTAGTGAGCCATCACCAATCAATAGCACATTTCTACGTTGTTTGTCAGCAATTTGTGTTCCTAAAGTCGCAGGTAACGTATAACCGATTGAGCCCCATAATGGTTGTCCTATAAATGTATTATCTTTAGAAAAAAGTAAATCATAAGCACCAAAGAATGATGTTCCTTGTTCAGCAAGTATAACGTCCTTGGGTTGAATAAATTGTTGCATTAATTTGAAATATGTTGACTGTTTTAATGGTTCATCACTCAATTCAACCGTTTCGTTGGTTACTTGATAACGTGGATAGCTTACGTCAGCCGTATAATCAATTTCCAATAAACTATCTAATAAATCTGCAAGTCTTACTTCTTCGTCGCGTAATTCATCAACTTTGAAATGATGATGATTAATCATGATTACATTTTCTAAATTAAATTTATAAGAAAATCCAGCTGTAGCAGAATCCGTAAGTTTTGCACCGATATTCAAAATTACATCACTATGATCTACATAATCTTTAATTTGTTCGTCTGCGATTTTTCCATCATAAATACCCATATAATATTGATTCTCTTCATTGAAAGCCCCTTTACCTAAGGACAATTGAGCAACTGGTATATGTGTTTGGTTAACAAATTGTTCTAGTTTATCATGCAACGCAAAACTATTGATTTCATGTCCAGCTATAATTAAAGGCTGCTTCGCATTTTTCAGTTTGTTTTCTATGATGTCTATATAACTGTCAACATCTTGTTTGACTGGTGCCGTATATTGATATGGCGTTTGTACTTCAATATTTACAGCAGCTACATCGATAGGTAAATGTATATGCACGGGACGTTTTTCATTAATTGCTGCATTGATTAATCTTGGAATTTCAATTTGTGCATTTTCTGGGGTGATATATCCTTGCGCTGTTGTGATAGGTTCATACATTTTTCGATAATCATCAAATGTGCCTTCACCTAATGAATGGTGAACATATTTACCAGCACGTTCAACTTCACGAGTTGGTGCTCCTGTGATTGCTATGACTGGTACACGTTCTGCATAGGCACCTGCTATTCCATTAACCGCACTTAGCTCTCCCACACCAAATGTTGTTACCATTGCACTAATGCCTCTGATTCTTGCATAGCCGTCTGCTGCATAACTAGCGTTAAGTTCATTTGTGTTACCAATCCATTCCATATCATCTCGATTGATAATATCATCTAAAAATGTAAGGTTAAAATCACCAGGCACACCAAATACTTTATCAACACCAACTGAGCGAATTGCATCCATCAAATATTGTCCTACTCTTTTTTGCATACATCATTTCTCCTTTAATGTGTTCCATTTTCATTACACATTAAATATAACTTGTTAAATAAATTAGGTCAAGTTTGTTGACTTATTTTTAACTCAAAATAAAATAAAGAGACTTACTTTCTAAAATTTAGAAAACAAGCCTCTGATATAAAAAATTGTATTCAGCAGATATAACTTCGCTATGCTATTGACAAAAATACTTAAAAATTATTCTTGGTCACCTTTCAAATATTTTACTGATTGAAATCCTTCTCTATATGAAGCAAATTCTTCCATAATTGCATACCAATCATTGCCAACTTTATCTTGAATTTCTTTAAACATATCATTTTGTGCTTTATTTAATTTACGAACTAAGTTTCGGCCTTTTTCTGTTGGATACAACGTTTTAATACGCTTGTCCTCTGGTGCTTGTTTTTCTACAATGAATGCCTCATCTCTTAGTTTTTTTAATGTTGCATGACTACCTTGTTTTGAAATTTCTAGATTTTTCAATAAATCTTTTATCGAGATACCAGGGACTTTTTCAATAAAAAATAAAAATCTATGGTGTTGGCGATTCAAACCATAATCTTTAATGATTTCATCCGCTGTCGTAATAAATGTTTTATATGCGAAGTAAAATAGCAAATTTTCATAGTCATTATTTTTTATTTCCATAAGTCACAATCCTTTTTAAATATGTCTTAAAATTTTGGGTGGTAAATTTATTTCAATGCTTTAATAAAACGTTCAACGCCGTCTCTAGCAGTTTGAGGTGCACAAGCCACATTCATTCTTAAAAAACCTCTGCCTTCTTCGCCATACTTTGTCCCAGGTTCAAGTGCGACTTTACCTTTTTCTAGTAATTTTGTCATTATTTCTTCTTCAGTCAAGCCAGTTTCTCTATAATCAATCCATAACAAATAGGTTGCTTGAGGTTTTTTAATCTTTATTTGTGGTATAGCTTTGGTAATTTCTGAAATAACATAATCCATATTTGAAGAAACAATATCTATGAGCTCATTAAGCCAATCTTCTCCATGGTTGTAAGCAGATTCTAGTGCAGCTGCTCCAAATGGACTAATACGGTTAACACCTAAACCATGTGCCGTAAAATTTGCCTCTAATGCTTGTCTAACATCTTTATTAGGCGAAATAATCAAAGCAGCATGAATACCTGCTAGATTAAATGTTTTTGTAGGTGCAGTACATGTAATGATTTTTTGCGCTTCTTTATCAGACGCTAATTTATCAAGAGGGATATGTTGATACCCTTGAAATACCAAATCGGCATGGATTTCATCTGATAATATTAACACGTCATATTTAACACAAAGTTCAATCACTTTTTTTAAAGTGCCTTTAGACCAAACAATCCCGCCTGGATTATGCGGATTACATAAGATAAACATTTTTACGCCTTGCTTCAACTTTTCTTCAAAGTCTTCAAAATCAATTGAGTAATTTCTCTCATCTTCTATCAAAGCACACGTAATTAATTGTCGATTCATACCTAAAGGTAAATTAGAAAAAGGTGGGTAAACTGGAGGTGTGATTAAAACACTGTCTTTTGGAGTCGTAAATGTCTCAATAATTGATGCTATCGCAGGAACTACGCCAGAATGCGCAAGAATCCAATCTTTTCCAATATGCCACTCATGACGTTTGTTAAACCAAGATTGAATTGCATTTTTACAGTGTTCATCTAAATAAGAATAGCCAAACACACCGTGATCGACACAATTTTTCAATGCATCAATCACTGGTTGAGGTGCCTTAAAATCCATGTCTGCAATCCACATTGGCAGTATGTCTGAAGCATCATCAATATGATACACATCCTCCATCGTATCCCATTTAACTGATCTCGTCTGTTTTCTATTAACAACTTCATTAAAATTATAAGTCATTACAACCACTCCTTTATCTTAAATCACTTTACTGTTGATTCTTTTTCTCAAAAAAACAATATAACCCAATATGACATATACCACAGCTAACGACACAAAAATAATTTCACATATCAACATGAATTGTAATAAAGTTTGTAATGGGCTCGGAAAGCGCATATGATACATAAAATTAAAATAAGCAGTCGCTGTTGTTACCCATGGAAACGTTAAAGCAGCAAATGAAAATTTAAAATTGATCGCCATTAACTTAGGAATAAACGTTAATGAAACTACAAAGAGTAATTGGGATATGATAAAGCCAGCTATCATCAATATGAAGTTATCAAATTTTGCACTAATTAAATAGCCATTAAAACAAAGTGCTGCTGGAGCCGCTATGATGACTGCCATTGGAAATTGGTTTTCGTTATATAAGCGCCAAGTTTTTTTGATTAAAATAATTGCTATTAATATTATAAAGCAAAAAGTTGCTATATATACCGTGAATTCTCCTAAAACTGGATTAAATTCTTTTGCAGTTTCAGATATTACACCTATTCCAACAAATGTTACAAACCAACTCGTATGCGGCAAAACAATACCTTTGTTATGTAATATTAGATGATAATAAATGAAACCTGCGATAATAATGAATTGGATGATAATCGTTAACCACCATAACCATATTAGTATACCGATATTGACATTTAAGTGATGTTTTATGATGTAAATGATTGTCATTAGAGCCATTGGAAAAGTTGGGAAAGTAGCACAGATATTACGATCGCTCAATTCATTCCGTACTGTATTGGGATACAATATGCATTTTTGTATAAATAACAATAAAATGGTACAGCTCAATATAAAAAACAATACCGCTAAACCATGCCAAGTCATATTAAACAACAAATTACTAAGCGAAGCGATACCTAATGCTAATCCACAAATAGCTGTTGGTAATACTTTTATCAATTTATAAAACATAATTTTTAATCCTTTTATATTATATAGTTATATGATTACTATACTATGTCCATTCTATTTATGTGTAAAAAAAGATTATTATTTCATAATCTTTTTTCATTTGATTTAATTTACTATGCCTTTATCTATACATTGATTCAATCGGTACGCATAGGTTGAATGTCTCATTCATATCAGTATATTAATCTTCAATAACGTCTAATCCTTTGTCTCGCAATTGCTTTATGCCTCTGAGCATTTGATTAATTTCGATATCTGAATGTCTTTCCCATGTGCTTAATTCCGCGACAATTTTTAGTGGTTCACTAGAACGATAAGAAAGCGTTGGATTGCCAGGAAATTTTTTATCTGTGACATTCGGATCGTCTTCGAACTCTCCTAATGGTTCAACAACATAAATATGCTCTTCTGCTGTATCTTTAGACAAAGTAACTGCAAGTTCAGCTCCCCATTTTGCTGCTTCTAATGTACCTGTGAAATATATATGGTTCATAATTCGGTCTTGATAATTAGATTTATACAAAGGATATAATAAATCACCAATCTCCAATTTAGCTTTCGTCCCATGTAAATATAAATTTTGCCCAAACTGTGCTTTTGTACTGTTCATCGTGTAGCCCCCTCATAATCATTAAATTGTTAAATTATTATATGCAATATCTATTTGGAAATATAGACTATAATATCTGAAATTCTCATAGTATAATTAAAGCAAAGGACATTTTAAATTTTTATAACTTTATATCATTTTTGAACAATTGCTAATTATAAAAAATAATGAACAGTATAGCGGTATTTTAAAAACTGTTGCTTTTTCTATATCTAAATAAAAGCGGAGCTACTAAACTACAATACGTTTAGATAGCCCCGTTTTATATACGATAATGATATTAACTTAATAAGCACTAAACCCACTATTTAAATGGACTAACTCATCTGCTTTATCTGTAAAGACGCCGTCTACGCCCCAATTTGACAACTGATTCGCTCTCATTTTACTATTCACAGTCCATACATTTAATTCATAACCAGCATTTTTAATTGAACGCACGCGTGCTTGACTTAGTTTCGCATCTTCTATATTGACAATCGTTGATCCACAATAATCTAAAAGTGTTCTCCAATCACCTGTAAAAGCTGCTGCTTTAAAAAGAACTGCCCGCTTATATTGTGGCATTAATTGCTGTGATAATTTCAATAAAACAATATTAAAACTAGATAATAAAACGTCCGAGTCTGAATTTAATGCTTTTAATTTTTCTGCAACTTGTTTAACCATACTTTCTGATAAAGCACTGCCATTTCCACCAGTTACACCTTTTAATTCTATATTTAAATTCATTTTATATTTATTAGCAAATGCAATCACATCATCAAAAGTCGGTAATTTTTCTGCTGCATATTTTGCATTAAACCAATTACCAGCAGATACATCTTTGATTGCATCATAATTTAATTGTGTAATTTCACCTATCATATTTGTTGTTCGATCTAAAAAATCGTCATGAATTATGACAAGCTGTTCATCCTTTGTAATTGCAACATCAAGCTCAATCCATTCTAATCCAGTCACATTTGCTGCTGCTTCAAATGCTGCCAACGTATTTTCGGGAGCTTTACTTGATAATCCTCTATGAGCATAAACTGTAAACATATCATCTTCCCTTTCAATGTGATTTTAGTGTAATTATGATATGTCATGAACCATAATTCAAATTATCTAAGTTATTATCGACCAAAAATCATATTTTACAGTTGAAATTAAACAAAAAAGTCGCCTTCTACATCCTTAAAAGGATTTCAAGGGCGACCAATATGTGTCGTATATTATGATTTTGAATTTACATATGAAGTTGGATCAACAGAATATCCGTTACCTACGCCACCTGACATACGTTGGAAATGTAAATGAGGTGCAGTAGAGTTTCCTGTGCTTCCTGATAAACCAATTTGTTGTCCTTCTTTAACTTGTTGGCCAGACTTAACATTTAAAGAATTCATATGCATATACCATTGATAGTTATCACTGTTTTTCTCTTGGATTGTAACTTGGTTACCACCACCATAATTACTCCAACCACTTTGAATTACCGTACCATCTGCTAGTGAATAAACAGGTGTATTTTCATCCATAGCATAGTCAACGCCATAGTGTGCACCACCGCCATGGTAGCTACCATAAGGTTGTAATTGACGGTTTTTAGTTAACCAATTTGATGAATGCGCACTATTATTACTACTGTTTGATGCTACTTCTGATTGTGTATTGTTTTGTTGTGGTGCAGCTTGTTGTTGTGGTGTTGTATCATTACTTGATGTAGCGTTTTGTTGTACATCATTAGTACCATTATTTTGTGTGTAATTCGTTTCATAATTGTTATTTGTTGATGCGTTATTTTGTGTATTATTTTCTACATTATTTGCCGCATTATTTACGTTATTAGAATTACTTTGTGTCGTTTGTTCAGATTCAGTGCTTTGGTTTGTTGTTGCATTATTATCAACATCACTGTTTTCTGATGGTTGGTTGATGTCATAACCTTCTGATTGTACTTCTTCATGACTTTGGTCATCAGTGTAGTTATTATCATCTGAAGTATTTACATTATCAACGCTTGAAGTGTTAGCACTTTGATTGTTCATTGGGAAATAATAGTAATGATAATTCCCTTCACTATCTATTAAATAGAAATAATATTGTTGTTGATCAAACATAGATTGATCCCAGTTTCCATCTAACGTGTGATGATAGTTCCCATTATCATCTTGATCAATATAACCATAATTAAAAATATCACTATTCGCGTGATTGCTTGTATACTGTGTATTTGATTGATTGTTTTCTGAAGCGTGTGCTTCTCCTTGTGCGACACCAATTGCACCTAAAGATAACGTAGCAATTGTTGCTGTAACCATTTTTTTCATAATTAATAAGTCCTCCCAAAATTTTTACATACATAATAGTATCAGAGAAACTGTATAAAGAGAATAGCAGAAACTGTTTTTTAATTTGTTAGTAATTTGTTTGAGATGTAACGTAAATTTTTTGAAAATTCCTAATATGTATTACGAATGCACCTTCAAAATTTCAAAAAAAAAAGCGTATTATGATATTTCATTTTCTAAAAAACTTTCCTTATTCTATTACATAGTTAATAATCGAATAAATACGTTTTTAAATACATTTATATACATGGTTAATAATTATCTAATTAACATTAGTTTGATACAAAAAACCGAAACATCATTATCTATGTTTCGGATGTTTTAATACTATTTGCTTGTCTACTGTATTACTTTCTTATTAATGCTAATATACCGGCTACTAATATTAATATACCTGATAAAATACCAAAAAAGCTTATAAAAATTATATTTAAAATACCACCTATGATTAATAATATTCCTATTAAGATTCTTTTTTTGTTTATAATACAACTAAGAACTAGTGTTATTATACATGTTATTATAACAGCTATGCCTAATCCAGTTATACTGCCACTATCTGTTGCTCCAAATTCTTTACCAATACCGTCGACCATTATAGCGAATAAGCCACCTATAATACCAAAGATACTTCCTAATATTCCTAAAATCATTTCTGCTACTCTATTTGTTTGTTTTTTTCCAATATACTCATTCATATAAATTACTCCTTTTCTTTTTACTACGCTGCTTCATCTTCAGCAGTTTCATCTTCTTCGCTTTGTTTTATATTTTCTTCATACTCTTTATCAATTTCATCCATTTCTTCTTCATATTCTTTATCTATCTCATCCATTTCTTTTTCGTATGCTTCATCTTGCTTTTTCATTTCTTCTTCAAATGCTTGATCTTCTTCTTCCATCTTTTTATTGTATAACTCATCGACACGTGCTTCTAATTGATCATATTCTATCTCTAACACCTCATGATCAACATGATCCATTTTTTCACCATCCGTGAGTTCATTATATTCATCAACTAATGTATTATACATTTCTGCTGGATATGTTATTTCATCGCTTTCATTATCTTCTTTTTCGGTATCAGTTTTTTCAGCATCCTCTGTTTCACTTGTACTTTCATTATCATTACTTTCTGATACAGAATTATTAGTTTGTTGATTACTCATTTCCTTAATATCTTCTTTCTTTATGTTCCATTTTGCTTTAATATTTTCAAAATTTGGCGTGGCGTCCATTTCTAAAGTATATGTATCACTTTCAGGAACGTCATAAGTAATCATACCTGATCCAGTATTTCCTTTGTTCAATTGATGTGAAAACCCTGAGTCTCCTTCACTATCCCCATACCATTCTTGATAATTTTCACCGTTTACTTTCATGCTAAAATCAGTCGAATCAACTAATACTTGATCTTCATTATTATTTTTAAATTTCAAATATACTTTGATAACTCTGCCATTTTCAGGTTCACTATATTCATCATAATTATTTACATATTCCACTTTTGCTAATTTCACATCTACTCCATCAGCGTCCACTACTTGTCCAATTTTAAAATTCTTCATAGTACTCGTAGCTTTTGACTTATTATCTTCTTTTCTGTCAGATTTTGTTTCCTTATCTTCCGTATTACAACCAGCTAAGATACATATTATTAAAACAGCAAAAAACAATATTTTTTTCATTTTACCACTTCCTTATTTTACATTTACAGTTAATTTGAATTTCGTTCAACTTTAAAATTTTTTTAAACCATACTACATAATCTTATAACATTTTTAGTTAAAATCAATCGTTTTTTTGAAATTTATGTTAATTTAAAACTTTATTAATGTTTTATTTTTAGAAAATGCATATATAACACAAAAAGGACCGTAGAAATAATTATTTCTACAGTCCTTTTTAATCTAATTTAAAAATACTTTATACATATATTATCCTCTCAATTTGTAACAAACCTTTAAGTTATTTAAAAAGATAGTGTTTCATAAAACTAATTTTATGATATGAGTATACGCCAAATTAAAAATCATATATTTTTTATATTATTAATTACATGTTACCATAAACACATCAAATAATAAGTGGGGGCTTACCATTGGGCAATTTAAATAATAGCTATGTAGAAAAAGGATCGAGAGCTTATATAAAAATCATCATAGCTCTTTTTATTTCTGGATTCACTATATTTTCAATACTTTATAGTGTTCAACCATTAATCCCTCATTTTACAAAATCTTTTAATGTGAGCGAAACAAAGGCAAGTTTAGCTTTATCATCATCAACTTTAACACTTGCCTTTGCCATGCTATTTTTCGGAGCCATATCTGAAGTGTTAGGCCGTAAACCTATAATGATTTTTTCCGTTCTTTCTGTATCCTTGCTCGCCTTAATCCAGCCATTTTTAACAGATTTTAATACCTTTTTAATTGTGCGATTGATACAAGGCATATGTTTAGCTGGTTTACCATCAATCGCAATGGCATATATCGGCGAGGAAATTTCTTCGCACAATTTACCTGAAGCGATGGGCATTTATATTAGTGGAAATGCTTTTGGTGGTGCGTTTGGAAGAATATTCACCGGCTTTATTTCAAGTATCTATGGATACCAAACTGGTCTAATTTGCATAGGTATAATCAGTGTCATTGCAGCCATTTTATTTACATTTTTATTACCATCATCTAAACATTTTGAAAAGCAGCGTTTTTCTGTCAAAGCATTATTAATTAGCTATTATAAACATCTAACAAATATCCGATTACTCAAACCTTTTATGATTGGCTTTCTGCTACTTGGTTGTAACATCGCAGCCTTTAACTATATTGGTTTCGTGTTATCAGAAAAGCCATATAATTTACATGATAGTATCATTAGTTTTATTTATTTATTGTTTTTAATAGGTATGATTTCCTCAATACTCAATGCAAAATTACGTACGAAATTAGGTACTTTAAACGCTTTAAAATTCAGTGTTTTATTGTTGATTTTCGGTATTAACATCACATTATTACCACCGCTAACATTCAAAATTATTGGTTTAGCCTTTAGTGTTTATGCTTTTTTTAGTGGTCATGCAATCGCAAGTGCAGTAGTGACTAGTCGTGCGGAAGATCATAAAGCACAGGCTTCTAGCCTCTACTTATTATTTTATTATATGGGGTCTTCTGTAGGCGGGACTTTAGCCGGTGTGTTTTATAACTACATTCAATGGCCAGGTGTCGTTTTAATGATTACTAGTTTTATGATTATTGCATTCGTTATTTCGCTTACCATTAAGCAAAAATAGGCTTGAAAATCTAAAATTTTAGATTTTCAAGCCTTTTGATATATTCAAACTTTTACTATTGTATTGTTGTTTCCATATTAGATTCAAATTCATCTAATAGTTCACGTGCTTCGTCAGTCGTATTTGTGCTCATCAGTTGATGTCTTAACTCACTTGCACCTCTGATACCGCGTACATAAATTTTAAAGAATCTGCGCAACGGTTTAAACAAGCGTGTTTCTTCTTGTGAATATTTGTCGAACAAATCAAGATGGAGTCTTAACAAGTCTAAAAGTTCTGCACTCGTATGTTCTCTTGGTTCTTTTTCAAAGGCATAAGGATTATGGAAAATTCCTCGCCCAATCATAATACCATCAATACCATACTTTTCTGCCAGTTCAAGTCCTGTTTTTCTATCCGGAATGTCACCATTTATCGTTAATAATGTGTCTGGTGCAATTTCATCACGCAATTCCTTTATTTCACCGATTAATTCCCAGTGTGCGTCTACCTTGCTCATCTCTCTACGTGTACGAAGGTGGATGGACAGATTCGCAATATCCTGTTTAAAAACATGTTTTAACCATTCTCTCCACTCATCAATTTCAGAATAACCTAACCGCGTTTTAACACTTACAGGTAGTCCTCCTGCTTTAGAAGCTTGAATAATTTCAGCTGCTGTTTCAGGGCGTAGTATTAAACCTGAACCCTTACCTTTTGTTGCAACATTCGCTACTGGACAACCCATATTCAAATCAATACCTTTAAAACCCATCTCTGCCATACCAATACTCATTTCACGAAAATGTTCAGGTTTGTCTCCCCAAATGTGTGCAACGATGGGTTGTTCGTCTTCTGTAAACGTTAAACGGCCACGGACACTGTGTACACCTTCAGGGTGACAAAAACTTTCCGTATTTGTAAACTCAGTGAAAAAGACATCGGGTCTTCCCGCTTCACTGACTACATGACGAAAGACTACATCTGTTACGTCTTCCATAGGCGCCAAAACAAAAAATGGACGCGGTAATTCACGCCAAAAATTATCTTTCATATATTTTTTAACCTTCTTATCTATTATTATCTCGAATTTTTATTCATGACGATATTACCACAAAAATTAGACTTATACAAAAAGATTAAAACACTCCAAAAAGTAACTCCAAACTAAGACTTATTACTTAAATAATTGAAACGTCACACAGTCACTAAAAAATCTATTGTTCGCTTGAATGACTTAGAAATCAGTTCAAGGTATACGCATGGAAATAATCTATACTATTCTTTCTTCATACTTTTAGCAAAACCATCAAAGTTATAAGAAATTACATTTAATTCCTAGTCTGGTAACTATACATACTACTAAATAAACCTACATATAAAATAACAGCGGCAAAAATCAATGCTGCATTGAAGTTCCCTTCGTTTCCAATTAATAACCCAGATAATGCCGGCGCAATCATTTGTCCCAAACTATATATGACTGTCAATATCGCAACTAAGTTCAATTTACTATTATTCTGATACATTAAAGCTTGTGCTTTGGACATAAATAATGTAGTAAGTCCTAAAAATGTTGAACCAAATAATAATGAACTTAATATTAAACTCAACATACTTTCTGAGAATATCGGTAAAGTAACACTTATTATTTGTAAAATAAAGGCTAAATACGTTGCCTTACCATGACCTAAAACATCAGCCAACATAGACCAAAGAATGGTCGATGGTATCGCACCTAACCCCACAAACATCCAACTTAATGCCGCATAGTCTGATAGTGAGGGTATCGATTTAACAATGGCAACCAAAAAAGTGCCAGTAATAATATATCCGGCCCCTTCACAAAAATACGCAATGGAAAAGCCCCAAATAAATTTTTTCTTCAATTTACTTGATGCATTAGATTGATTTTCGTTTGTTTTATGACTTTCGTATTCAGCAACATCATTTTCACGCATACCAAATATAATAAAAATCGCCATGATTAATGAAAAAATACCGAGCAAAACCCATGTCGTTTTCCATGTATTCACTGATGTGAATAAAAAAATAAAGATACTACTTGCAAAAATACCTAACCCTACACCACTATATAACAGACCAGAAATGCGTTCTTTCCGAACCATTTTTAATGCTTCTAACGCAACATTTGATGCCAATACAAAAACAGTACCACTAGAAACACCAGCAACAAATCTAAAAATTGCCCATGAGATATAACTATCAAAAACACCCATGAATAGTGTTGAAATAATATTGATCATTAAATATATTTTTAGATCTACTACCTTATTAAATACAACAATCCAAATTGGAATCATTGCTCCAATAAGATATCCTAAGTAATTATATGTAGCTAACATACCAGCACTTGGATTATCCATACTGCTATTAAGCTGCATAAAAGGCATAATGGGGGTATATGCAAAACGTCCAATTGCCATAACAATAAACAAACACAACATACCTAAAATAAGTTGCTTATACGCTCGTCTCATACTTTACACACTTTTCAACAAATCAATTACATTATACACTTTTTATGATTTTTACATATCCCTTTTATTAATAATTAATAATATTATCCTTAACCCCCTTTTAATTTTGAATTAGTAAGTATAAAATAGGCTTTATTATTATTTTGAATTTTCAGATTTTTTGTTAGGAGGATTGTTATGAAACAACAAAACATTCTTTGGAAAGATTGGAGATTACATGGCATTGTTTTAATCATTATGATCATTTCTGAAGTAATCGGCGCACATAAAATACCATTAGGCATAACATCAATCCTTTTATTACCAGTAGTTTATGCAGTATTACTCGGTTTGGGCGTATATTTCACACCTATTATCAGTAAAAGACAAGCTAAGAACTCTGAACTAATGGTCTTTATTTCTGTAGCTTTACTCATAGCAAAATTCGGGGTAGAGGCAGGACCTGCACTTCCTAAAATCATTGCTGCTGGACCCGCTTTAATACTTCAAGAAGCCGGTAATTTAGCTACTATTATTATTTCATTACCGTTGGCTATACTTTTAGGTTTACGCCGAGAATCTATAGGCATGACACATTCAATAGGAAGAGAACCGAATTTAGCACTTATCACTGAAAAATATGGTATCACTTCTCCTGAATGGCGAGGCGTCATGTCTATGTATATATTTGGAACAATATTTGGGGCAATATTTTTTAGTATTTTCTCTGGCATTCTAATCTCTGTTTTGCCATTTAGCCCATTAGCATTTGCAATGGCGACAGGCGTAGGAAGTGGTGTTATGACTGCTGCTGCACTAGGCCCTTTAGTTGAAATGTACCCCGACCAAGCTAGTACAATTACAGCATTTTCTGGTGTGAGTAATTTACTTACATCTGTCACAGGACTTTATGTGGGGATATTAATCGCTCTGCCATTAACTCGAAAATACTACAGCTTTATTATGCATATCAAATCAAAATTCACAAAAGATAAGGAGCAATGATCATGAATTCGAAAGTTACAAATTGGATACTCACATTATGTGTAGTAGGCATTATTTCACTCTTTAGTAATTGGATTGGTTATAGTGTAATGCCTGTAGTAGCTTTACCTGGCATCCTTACGTTAATGGGGATTGCATTAATAGGTTTAATCTTACGTGATATTGTTCCACTAAACATACCTAGTATTGCTTATATTGGTATAATCGGGCTCATCATTACAATACCTGGCATACCTGGATCATCACACATCGTTGAATGGACTGAAAAAGTAGACCTGTTGTCATTAGCTACACCAGTTGTTGCATATGCAGGCGTTTCTATAGGAAATTCGTGGGCCGATTTTGCCAAGTTAGGTTGGAAAACAATTGTCGTCGGTATCGTAATCTTACTCAGTACATACGTAGGTTCTGCCCTTGTAGCAGAAATTGTTTTAAGAATTCAAGGTTTAGCATAATTTACACATAATAATATCCCCATACAAACAATTCAACCTGTCGTTTATATGGGGATATTAAAATTAACCATTATTTTAAATATAATAAATGAATACTATAAAGTTCAATAAAAAGAGTACAATAGCTGGAATCGCTTTTTTAATTGGGTCTTTGCCTAAGAAAATCAATGAAATTGCACCCACAAACATCGTTGCGCCTAATAATATACTCGATAATAATGCAATCACGTTATACAACACACCTATCAACATGCCCAGGCCACCTACAAATTCAAAAATTCCTGTAATTTGATTAAAAATAGGTGGGTAGCCAAGACGTGCAAAATCTTGTTTCATTGCACCAGATAAAATTTTAGATCCTGTCATGATAAAAAATATTCCCAAAATGATTTGCAATATAATGATAATAATACTCATTTTAACGCCCCCTTTTCATATTTATCTTAGTCACGCGCTACCAAACCAGAAATCATGTAAGGCGTGATGCTTTTAATATAATCTTCAGGTAACATTTCATTATTCTTTTGATACCATGTTTCAGCTGCTTTATAGATACTTGCACTTATCATGTTTGCAGCCAATTGTCGCGTACTATCATCTTCAAAATCAATATCAGCCAACAATTTATACAATACATTTGCAATATGTTCTTGAACAATATGATCTATAGTCTCTGGATAACTTCTATGACATCTTCTATTTAAAGACAATTGAAACTCTGCCACTACTTTAAAGATATCGACAATTGTGCTTTCATTCAATGGATTATCTTTAAAATATTCATAATTTAAATTAATTAATAGTTCTTCAGCAAGCGCTTTTTCTAACAAATCATAGATATCACTAAAATGATAATAGAACGTAGCTCTATTAATAAGTGCCTCTTGTGTAATATCTTTCACAGTTATACTTTTAAAATCTTTATCACTAGATAATTGGATAAAAGCTTGCATAATTGATTTTCTCGTTTTAATGACGCGCAAGTCTGATTTTGATTGTACCATTCGACTCCCTCATTTTCTCCCAACATTAAATACTAAATGTTGAATATTCAACATTTTCTACAATTTGTTGGTACTTATTATTCATATTACTACTTATCATAAGAGTATATCAATTTAATTAAACTACGGAGGTACAATTATGGAAAAAAATATGGTATGTGATATTTATTCGGGTGTTTGTAAACCGAATGAAGAAAAAGAAGTAGAAGACATTAACTTAAATAACCAAAGTCCTAATTTAACTTTATTTTATGTAACTGATCCTATGTGTTCACATTGTTGGGCTTTCGAACCAATTTTAAATAAACTATTAGTCCAATACGGTCATTTGTTTAATTTTCAAATGATTATGGGTGGTCTTTTAGAAGCTTGGGGGGATGGACCTATTGACCCAGCAAATGGCATTTATAAACCAGCTGATGTGACACCACATTGGCAAGAAGTAGGCCAATATGCACGCATGCCTATCGACGGAACGATTATGGAAATAGATCCTGTGCAATCTTCATACCCTGCATCTCGGTTATATAAAGCAATTCAGCAATTAGATTCTCCGGCTACTGCTATCGAATTTATTAGATTAGTTAGGGAAGCTGTTTTCGTCTTTAACCAAAATATTTCTGATGACAAAATACTGAAATCAATTGTACAAACTTTATATAAAAATAATTAAACAATCAATATTGAAAATATTTTTGATTTAGCAAATGGTACACAAGGTCAGCAATTACTATCAAACGATTTTAACTTGGTACGTGAATTAGGTGTTCGAGGTTTCCCTACAGTTGTCATAGTAAATCACGATAACCAAGGTACTAAAGTTGTAGGTGCTAGAGATTTAAATGTATATATAGATACACTTAAAAAACTTAACAGCAATGAAAAAATCGTTTCAAAACCTTTACCAGATTTAGAATTATATTTAAAAAAACAACATCGCTTATTTTCTAAAGAAATTGAAGTTATGTATGACATTAAACAAGACGAAGTACCAAATTTTGTTAAACAAAATTTAAATCCTTCAGTTTACACAGCTAAAAATATACTTGGTGAAAATTATTATGAATTTATTTTATCGTAATATGTCACAACCTTGCTGACGTTGTGAACGAAACAGTTGACGATCATAAAATACTATATCTACATGCGCAATTGAAATTAAAATATGAGTAATTCATCAAAAATGTTTCTATAAAGTGTCAATTATGCAATTGTACGCTTAATCACATTGCCTTTTTACTTCTTCAAATATTCATTGTAATTAAAAGTTTCAATACTATTAGTTACAATGATATTTTTATTTAGTTGCTTTTCTAAATATCTACTCACTTCACAAACTGCATTTATTTCTAATGATTCTATGTCATTCATTTCCATTACTACAAAGTCTAACTCTTCAATACTATGATTCGTTTGAGAAAGCATACTATAAATGTGTTGTAGCAATTCTTCATTATATTTGTTTTTCGAAATTGCCACTACTTTTGAATTGATTGGTTCTTGATTTTTATTACGTAAATAAAACAATGTATTACCTTTACTATATTGAACAATAATATACATATAATAACCCCGTTTTATTATTTAATAACTTATAATTACTATATACACATTACGAGCAATTATAAACCTTTTATAATAAATTAAACTCAATCTATTAAAATATAATTTGAACAATAATAAAAAAGAATTTAGGACATAAATCTCAGAAAAATAGCACTCAGATGATTAAATTCATCTGAGTGCTTCCTTTTAATTCAATAATTCGTATTGTTGGCTCGCTTTCTTAGGGGACAGCTTCAGCCTGTAGTCTTCAGCTTGTCCTGTTCCCTCAAGAGACTCGCCAAAATACTTGTCTCATTTATCCAAGAACTTTATATCTCAAGCTCTTCTTTAGTTTAAATTATTTTTATATTTTATTAACTACTTATCTTCTTCGTTTTTTCTACGACGCTTGATAAATAACAATAATGCTCCCAAGCCTGCAAATAATGAACCAAATAAAGTACCTTTATTAACTTCGTCTTTTCCTGTTTCAGGTAATTCAGATTTATTATCGTTGTTTTTTCTAGAGTTGTCAGAACGCATATTTACTATTTCTGAATTATTATTTTGTTTTATTTCAGAACTACGGTCGTTATTAGATGGTTGACTTATATTTGAAATTTCTGCTGAGTCTGGTTTTTGAGTATTTGAGTTTCCTCCATTACCTGGATCTTCTCCATTACCTGGATCTTCTCCATTGCCTGGATCTTCTCCATTGCCTGGGTCTTCTCCATTGCCTGGGTCTTCTCCATTACCTGGATCTTCTCCATTACCTGGATCTTCTCCATTACCTGGATCTTCTCCATTACCTGGATCTTCTCCATTACCTGGATCTTCTCCATTACCTGGATCTTCTCCATTACCTGGGTCTTCTCCATTACCTGGATCTTCTCCCGAAGTACTTACTATAACAATACTTGGTTTAGATATATTACCATTTTCATCTTCAGCTGTAACTTGTAATTTTTCTCCACCTTTTAAATCTACATTAGATGGAATTTCAATCGTATAATTGCCTTGGTCATCAGCTGTGCCTGTTGCCGTTGTGCCATCTGGGAACGTTACTGTAACCGTTGATCCTGGCTCTGCTGTGCCACCAATTGTTGTGTCTTCACTTGTTACTTCTTTCACCGTTGGTGCCTTTGGCGCTGTCGTATCTCTAACTGTTGTTGTTGCTTCTTTTGATGTGTTGCCATCTTTATCTGTAGCTGTTACGACAATGTTTTCTCCGCCTTTTAGGTCAATATTTGTTGGAATTTCAACAGTATAGTTGCCTTGATCATCGGCTGTGCCTGTTGCCGTTGTTCCGTCTGGGAACGTCACTGTAACCGTTGAGCCTGGTTCTGCTGTGCCACCAATTGTTGTATCTTCACTTGTTACTTCGTTCACCGTTGGTGCCTTTGGCGCTGTCGTGTCTTTAACTGTTGTTGTCGCTTCTTCTGATGTATTACCATCTTTATCTTTAGAAGTAACTATAATGTTTTCTCCACCATCTAATTTGACATCTGATGGAATTTCAATCGTATAGTTGCCTTGATCATCAGCTGTGCCTGTTGCTGTTTTACCATCTGGGAATGTCACTGTGACCGTTGAGCCTGGTTCTGCTGTGCCACCAATTGTTGTATCTTCACTTGTTACTTCGTTCACCGTTGGTGCTGATGGAGCCGTTGTGTCTTTAACTGTTGTTGTCGCTTCTTCTGATGTATTACCATCTTTATCTTTAGAAGTAACTATAATGTTTTCTCCACCATCTAATTTGACATCTGATGGTATTTCAATCGTATAGTTGCCTTGATCATCAGCTGTACCTGTTGCCGTTGTTCCGCCTGGGAATGTCACTGTAACCGTTGATCCTGGCTCTGCTGTGCCACCAATTGTTGTATCTTCACTTGTTACTCCGTTCACCGTTGGTGCTGATGGCGCTGTTATGTCTTTAACTGTTGTTGTCGCTTCTTCTGATTTGTTGTTTTCTTTGTCTGTCGCTACAACTTTGATTGGCTCTCCACCTTCTAAATCTACATCTGATGGTATTTCAATCGTATAGTTGCCTTGATCATCAGCTGTGCCTGTTGCCGTTGTTCCGTCTGGGAATGTCACTGTAACCGTTGATCCTGGCTCTGCCGTGCCACCAATTGTTGTATCTTCGCTTGTTACTTCTTTCACCGTTGGTGCTGTTGGCGCTGTTATGTCTACTACCGTTGTCGTCGCTTCTTCTGATTTGTTGCCATCTTTGTCTGTCGCTACAACTTTGATTGGCTCTCCACCTTCTAAATCTACATCTGATGGTATTTCAACTGTGTAGTTGCCTTCACTGTCTGCAGTACCTGTTGCCGTTTTACCGTCTGGGAACGTTACTGTGACTGTTGAGCCTGGCTCTGCTGTGCCACCAATTGTTGTGTCTTCGCTTGTTACTTCTTTCACCGTCGGTGCTGATGGCGCCGTCGTGTCTTTAACTGTTGTCGTTGTCTCTTCAGATTTGTTGCCATCTTTATCTGACGCTACAACTTTGATTGCTTCTCCACCTTCTAAATCTACGCCTGAAGGAATGTCAACTGTATAGTTGCCTTGATCATCGGCTGTGCCTGTTGCCGTTTTACCGCCTGGGAATGTCACTGTAACCGTTGATCCTGGCTCTGCTGTGCCACCAATTGTTGTATCTTCACTCTTCACTTCGTTCACCGTTGGTGCCTCTGGTGCCGTTGTGTCTTTAACTGTTGTCGTTGTCTCTTCAGATTTGTTGTCATCTTTATCTGTTGCTGTTACGACAATGTTTTCTCCGCCTTTTAGATCAACATTTGTTGGAATGTCAATTGTATAGTTACCTTGATCATCGGCTGTGCCTGTTGCCGTTGTTCCGTCTGAGAATGTCACTGTAACCGTTGAGCCTGGTTCTGCTGTGCCACTAATTGTTGTATCTTCACTTGTTACTTCTTTCACCGTTGGTGCTGATGGCGCTGTTGTGTCTTTAACTGTTGTTGTTGCTTCTTTTGATGTGTTGCCATCTTTATCTGCCGCTACAACTTTGATTGGTTCTCCGCCTTCTAAATCTACATCTGATGGGATTTCGATTGTGTAGTTGCCTTCACTGTCTGCAGTACCTGTTGCTGTTTTACCACCTGGGAATGTCACTGTAACCGTTGAGCCTGGTTCTGCTGTGCCACCAATTGTTGTATCTTCGCTTGTTACTCCGTTCACCGTCGGTGCCTCTGGTGCTGTTGTGTCTTTAACTGTTGTCGTCGCTTCTTTTGATGTGTTGCCATCTTTATCTGCCGCTACAACTTTAATTGCTTCTCCACCTTCTAAATCTACGCCCGAAGGAATGTCAACTGTGTAGTTACCTTGATCATCAGCTGTGCCTGTTGCCGTTGTTCCGTCTGGAAACGTTACTGTGACTGTTGATCCTGGCTCTGCCGTGCCACCAATTCTTGTATCTTCACTTGTTACTTCTTTCACAGTTGGTGCTGATGGCGCCGTTGTGTCTTTAACTGTTGTTGTCGCTTCTTCTGATTTGTTGCCATCTTTATCTGCCGCTACAACTTTAATTGCTTCTCCACCTTCTAAATCTTCATCTGATGGGATTTCGATTGTGTAGTTGCCTTCACTGTCTGCAGTCCCTGTTGCTGTTTTACCATCTGGGAATGTCACTGTAACTGTTGAACCTGGTTCGGCAGTGCCACCAATTGTTGTATCTTCACTTGTCACTCCGTTCACCGTCGGTGCTGATGGCGCCGTTGTGTCTTTAACTGTTGTTGTCGCTTCTTCTGATTTGTTGCCATCTTTATCTGTTGCTGTTACGACAATGTTTTCTCCGCCTTTTAGGTCAACATTTGTTGGAATTTCGATTGTATAGTTACCTTGATCATCGGCTGTGCCTGTTGCCGTTTTACCGTCTGGGAACGTCACTGTAACCGTTGATCCTGACTCTGCTGTGCCACCAATTGTTGTATCCTCACTTGTTACTCCGTTCACCGTCGGTGCTGATGGTGCTGTTGTGTCTTTAACTATTGTTGTCGCTTCTTCTGATTTGTTGCCATCTTTATCTGTAGCTACAACTTCGATTGGTTCTCCACCTTCTAAATCTACGCCTGAAGGAATGTCAACTGTGTAGTTGCCTTCACTGTCTGCAGTCCCTGTTGCCGTTTTACCGCCTGGGAATGTCACTGTGACCGTTGATCCTGGCTCTGCCGTGCCACCAATCGTTGTATCTTCACTTGTTACTCCGTTCACCGTCGGTGCCTCTGGTGCTGTTGTGTCTTTAACTGTTGTTGTCGCTTCTTCTGATTTGTTGCCATCTTTGTCTGCCGCTACAACTTTAATTGCTTCTCCACCTTCTAAATCTTCATCTGATGGGATTTCGATTGTGTAGTTGCCTTCACTGTCTGCAGTCCCTGTTGCTGTTTTACCATCTGGGAATGTCACTGTAACTGTTGAACCTGGTTCGGCAGTGCCACCAATTGTTGTATCTTCACTTGTCACTCCGTTCACCGTCGGTGCTGATGGCGCCGTTGTGTCTTTAACTGTTGTTGTTATAGAATCTGAGATATTTCCATTACCATCCATCGCTGATATTAATAGTTCTTCGTCACCTTTTAAATCTATTTTTTCAGGAATAGTAATTGTATATTCACCTTGGTTATTTGCTTTACTTTCTGCTGTAGTACCATCTGGGAACGTTACGGTAACTGTTGAACCTGGTTCTGATATGCCGCTGATTGTTGTGTCTTCACTTGTTACTTCTTTCACTGTTGGTGCCTCTGGCGCTGTTGCATCAACTACTATTGTTGAAGCTTCTGTTGATTTATTATTAGATTTATCTTGTGCTATCGCTTGAATCTCTTCGCCACCAATTAAATCAATAGCATCTGGAATATCTACGCTAAAGTTACCGTGTTCATCCGCTTCTACATCAACCGTGATATTACCAGGGAATGTGATTGTGACTGTTGAATTAGGTTCTGAACTTCCCGCAATTTGTGCGTCTTCACTTGATACTCTATTTATTTTAGGTGCATCCGGTGCTGTCTTATCTATAACAATCGTTGAAGTTGGGTTTGAAATATTTCCTGTTTTATCTGTTGCTGTTACTTGTAGTTCTTCTCCACCTTCTAATTTAGTACCAGACGTAATATCTATTGTGTAATTACCTTGGCCATCAGCTGTTCCTATTGCCGTTGTGCCATCTGGGAATGTCACTGTAACCGTTGAGCCTGGTTCGGCTGTGCCACCGATTGTTGTATCTTCGCTTGTTACTTCTTTCACCGTCGGTGCATCTGGTGCTGTTGTATCTTTAACCGTTGTTTTAACTGGTTCTGTTTCATTACCAGCATCGTCTGTAGATGTAACTTGTATTTCTTCGCCACCTTCTAAACTAACTTCATTCGGAATTGCTATTGTATAATTTCCTGTTTCATCTGTTGTACCAGTAGCTGTTTCACCATTTGGAAATTTGATTGTTATTGTAGAATTTGGTTCTGCTGTCCCACTAATATTTTTATCTTGGCTAGTTACACCGTTAACCGTTGGTGGTGCAGGTGCTGTTGCATCTGTTACTGTTGTTGATCCAGCATGAGAAACATTACCAGCACTATCTTTTGATGTAGCACTGATCGTTTCTTTACCTTGTAACCCTTCATTTTCTGGGATAGTTACAGTGAAATTACCATCTTGATCAGCTTTAGTTTCCACAACTTTGCCACTTGGGAATGTCACACTAACTGTCGAATTTGCTTCTGCTGTGCCTTTAACCTCTGTACTTACACTTGTCACATGGCTTATTTGTGGTGCATCTGGCGCTGTTGCATCTATGACTTGAGTGCTACCTTTTTGAGAAACGTTGCCTGCTTTGTCCTTCGACGTAGCTACTATCGTTTCCCCACCTTGTAATCCTTCGTTTTCTGGAATATCTACTGTGAAGTTTCCATCTTGATCTGCTACTGCATCTACAACTTCGCCACTTGGGAATGTCACACTAACTGTTGAATTTGCTTCTGCTTGCCCATTCAATTGCTTACTATTACTATTGACGTCATTTAATGTAGGAGCATCTGGAGCTGTTGTGTCTGTTACTATACGCGTCGCAACAGTTGATTCATTACCTGCTTTATCTGTTGCTATAGCTTTAAATACTTCCCCACCTTGAAGAGTGACACCACTCGGTATATCTACTGCATATTTACCCTGACTGTCAGCAGTTGTTGAAACTTTACCACCACCTGGGAAAGCAACAGTTACTGTTGAATTAGGTTCTGCTGTACCAGTTACTTGTGTGGCTTTACTTGTTATTGGATTTATCACTGGTGCGTCTGGTGCTGTCGCATCTGTTACTGTAATTTGATCTGAAACTTCACTTGTTTTTCCACCTTTACTAGCTGTTGCAGTTAAAATAGTTCCAGCTTTCAATGGTTGATTCAATGTTAAAGAGGCAGCTGAACCATCATTGGGAATTTGAACTTTTCCAATTTCAACATTGTTATTATCTTTAACCGTAACAGTTGCACCCGCTGCACCATTAACTTTAATTACTGTATCATTGTCATCAACTGGATTAATTGATGGTGTTGGTACCTTGGAAATATCAATAACTTCGAATGTATTCACTTCATCATTTTCATAATTAGGTGAATCGATTGCGATAGTGTAGGTGCCCTCAGGCGATTGTGGTATAGATACTGAGAAAGTGCCATCAGGATTGACCGTTGATGTACCAATGACTTTTCCAGTTGCATCTAACACTTTTGCAGTTTGAGTTGCTGCACCTTCTTTTAATGGAACTGACCCAGTTACAACTCTAGCCTCATTTGTAATATCAGCCGCATCAGGTTTACCAACTAATGGTGACGTTTTATAATTGATAACTTCATCACCATCATTTTTACCATCTCCATCTGTATCTTCGTTTTCAGGATCTGAAAGTGATACTTGTCGTTCATATCGATCTAATAAACCATCTTTATCATAATCTTGTAGTGCTAAAGTTGAAGTCCCTAACGTATTATTTATTAAAAGATTATTACTATCAGTTAAATAACCTGCGAAAGTAAAATCTTCTTTTTGTTTTGTTGTTTCTCGAATAAGATTACCTTCAGAATCATATTCCGCATCTTTAGTTAATATATTATTTACACTTTGATTTAATTTAATTACAATACGAACGCCTACTGTTTCAGGCAAAGTATTGTTAAACTCGATTAGTTTATTTAAGTCATTACTAGTAATTGTGCCATTACCGATACTATCAAGCTGTAAGTCAGCTACTTTGTCTCCAGCGTGATATGTCTTGTCAAAGCCCGAAAGGCCCTTGTAATCATATGTGTGTAATTCTACTCCTTCAATATACGGTAATAAATCTTTATCTATTTGATAGTTATATGACCATTGTTTTGATTTAGTTTTAGAATATGAGAAAATACCATTTTTCATTATTTGTTGATCAATCAGTATTCCTCCGTGTTCTCCCACAGAACCATCATATGTAGCAGAGCCGCTACTTGCTTTAAATGCATTACTATTTTCTGGAGAAAGATTATTTTCTAATTGACTTAAATCTTTGTCAGCTGTAGTTAAGAAATAACCACTACTTTCAGAGGTTTTAACTATTTTATTAGAAAGTGAATCTCTAATAAACATTTGATAATTCAACTTATTATTACTTAAATCTCCAGATGCATTCAAAATGTTACCTATCGTATCATCCAACTCTATTTTACCGTTGGCTGCTGTATACTGTGATAATATTTCAGCGCCTCCAAATAAGCCATCATTCGCTCTAATGAAATTGATTTCCCAAGTATTAGTGAAATTACCGTTTTCATCTTTTAATCTTATAAATTCAACAGGGGTATTTCTACCACTAGGATTAGCAGATATTTTTGTGACATGATTTGCTATTTTCGGATCCAATTTCAGATCAATTTTATAGCGATCTCCTGAATTTGAGCCTGACATATAACTATGAATGTCAAAAGGAATGACATTGCTGTCTAGAGTCTTTTGTGAATCTAACTTACTTGGATCAAAAATCAATGATGCAAATGTATAGTTGTCCATATAGCCCAGTGATTTTTCAACTTTTTCATTTTGTTCCACTGCTGCTCGTAATGCAGTTGGCGTAGCCATTGAACGCAACAAAGTACGTTTTGGAGTGGCTAACGTTTTCGCTTTATCTTGTTCATTTGAAAGTTGAATAATTGAAGCCTTTAAAATTTCAATATTTATTGCTTCATCAGTTGTATTTTTATAATCAATATCAGCGTTTTCTAAAATTGCTTTAGTGTCTTCTGTTGAAAGCTGACTCTTTAAATAGTCTTCAACTGCCTTTTGTTTATTCTCTGTTTCTGACAATTGTTTTGTTAATTGTGACTGTGTATGATTATTAACTTCAGGATTTTTCGCCACTTTCGTAGTTCTTTCTTCTTCAGAAGATGGTTCAGTTAATGGTTGGTTATCATTTTGTCCATCTAAATTTTTGGTTCTAGTGTCTTCTTTTGTATTATTAGAAGTGTCAGGATTTTTTTCTAATGCTTTTTCAGTTGGCGTTTCGTTACTAGATATATCTGTTTCCTTTGTTGTTTCTGTTGATGTCTCAGTTGATGTTTCATCTGTTGTATCTTCAGCTTTATTTTTATCATTTGTTTGTTCATTACTTTTAGTTGTTGTTTTTTGATCAGTATTATCTTTATTTGTACTATCTTCAGCTGAACTAGAAGTATCACTGTTTACATCTTTTTTTGTTTCAGATGTATCTGATTCTTCTATCGTTTGCTTATTCAAATCTTCATTTGCAGATTCATCAGTGTTATTATATTCTTCATTATTACCTAATGCCGCGTCATTATTGTCTGACTTCTTTTGATCCGTATTAAGATTATTATCAGTTTCTTCTTTTTGTAATTCGTTATTAGAATTTTCTGTCTTTTCTTCAGTAACATTATTTTCACTACGGCTTGACGTCGTATTATTATCTTCTACACTTTTTATATCTTGCACATCGAGTGCTTCACCTTTATCTGAATCATTAGCCTTATTATCATTAGTAATTGAGTCTAATTCAGCAGCTTTCACTTCACTGCTCACTCCAAATACAAGTGTCGTCCCAATTAATAATGATGCTGTTCCAACTGTAAACTTTCTAATAGAGTATTTGTTTAACCTATTAGGTAAAAATCCTTGTTTGTTTTTCATCTTTTCCCACCTCAAAATAAACTTTATCACAATTTAATTCTACTCAATTAATTCTAAAAATCAAGATATTTTTTAAAGGTAAGTTATTAATTTAAAAGAATGTCGCAAATCACAGTTGTTCACCATTTTAAAAATATAGATTTTAGCATACTGCAATTAATAAATTTTCGACATTGTTATTTTTCATTTAATTTTAGAAGTTCTGTGTTGCAATCAACTTTTCCATTAAGCATGATAAAATAAATTATTTTGAATTGTAAAGTTGATTAAGTAATGAAAATTTTTGAAGAACAAATGTTGCATAACCACATAAATGCCATACAAAAATCAGAAAGTTTTTCAATCGTTCATATAGAGTTCATAATCCTGCCTTATATTAAAATTAAAGATTCATTAAAGGAGGTCGTAAAAATGAAAAAATTAATGTTCAGTTCAGCTTTTTATACTTTATTAGGCATGCTCAGTGGTCTATTTTATAGAGAGATGTCAAAAGCAGAAAATTTTAGTGGTTATTCGCAATTAAATGTAACGCATACACATTTACTCGTATTAGGTACAATCATGTTTTTAATATTTATGGTGATAGAACACCAATTAAAACTTACTCAGCACCATACTTTATTTAATTATTTCTTTTATGTTTATCATATCGGGGTATTATTAACGGTTGCTATGCAATTTGTTAATGGTATAGCAACGATGAAAGGTTTTGAAGTGAGTCCTGCTATTGCTGGGATTTCAGGATTAGGTCATATTGCTATTTCCATTGCTTTCATTTTATTCTTTGTATTATTGAATAAAAGTATTAATGTCAATTCCAAATAATAGTAGATATAGTTAAAGGTCGAATCACGTTTCTAAAGATAGAACGCAGTTCGACCTTTTTTTTATACTAATAATAGTAAAAATCCTAAAATTGTAATAAACAAGTAAATCCACTTTTCAAAATTATGATAAGTCGTATGATTGATTAGATACTTTCCAATAATGACTGAAATAACCAAGCAAGGTATGCTCAACAAAAATAAGGATACTGTTTTGCTAGTCCATATACCTCCAGATGCTTGTCCAATCACTACAAATATCGCTGTAATTAAAAAATGTGCTTGTACCGTACTTCTAAAATCTTTAATGTGCCAAGGTGACATTGTGCCATAAATTATTACTGGTACACCGTGTGAATTATACAAACTTCCTAATACACCTGAAATCATGCCTGTTAGGCTCGCCCAAATGTTAGATTTCAATATGATGTTATATCTGTTTTTAAAAAATGTGATTTTTCCAAACGCATATATACCATAAAATATTAAAAATAGTCCTAACATCAATTGTATGTAAGAGGTTGTAATATGCTGTAAAATCAAAATGCCAATTGGAACACCTAATAAGCTCCCTAACAACATCAATAATAATACTTTGATTTTTATATTTCTATAATCTAAAAATATATTTAAACATGCTACCGTTAGTCCAGCTAAACCTACCAGTGAAATAGAGGTATGTAAGTTTAGCCCTATCAATGTTAAAAGTGGCATACTCACGAGTGCTTCCCCAAAACCAAAATATGTTCTGACTAATCCACCTAAAAATATAGCAATTAAAATGTAAACTAAAAATAAATCCATACTTTAACTCCTGATTTAGTTCGTCATCAATACGTGTCATATCTCTTCCACAATATAATGTTATTTATTAATATATTTAATTAATGCTTATTGATATTAAAATTTCAGACACTATTAAAATAATTATACCAAACTTTAATTATGATATTTGAAAATCAGACCATTCTTCATAGTTCGATCATTAATAATCTTTCAAACTTGCTTTTTTTGTAAAAAGGAAATATATTATACAAAACTAGTATATTTTTTATACTAACTGTGTTTAATCTATACGATAGTGGTTATGAGTATTGAGAAGTTTTATTGCTATTATACTTAGAACACTAACAACTGAAAAGTTCATTACGAGGAGGTATATATATGAATATTGTTGGCCACCATCACATTTCAATGTATACAAAAAATGCTCAAAAAAACAAAGACTTTTATACTCAAATATTAGGATTAAGACTGGTTGAAAAGTCCGTTAACCAAGATAATCCTAAAATGTATCATTTATTCTTTGAAGATGAAATTGGCTCTGCGGGTACGTTATTAAGCTTTTTTGAAATACCACTTTTAGGGAAAAATCGACCTGGAACCGATTCTATCTATCGTTTATCGTTACTTGTCCCTGATGAAAGTGCTTTGAATTTTTTTAAAGAAAGACTAAATCAATTCAATGTTACATGGACATCATTAGTTTATTTAAATCAACCCGCCATTACCTTTAAGGATATAGATGGTTTAGAGATTATTTTATTAGTTAATGACAATTATCATACACCGAATGCTTGGAGAAAAACCCGTATACCGAGATTCCTGAGCAACACCAAATTTTAGGCATGGGCCCTGTAGAACTAAGAGTTAAAAATGCTCAAGCCACGCTCGATTTCTTAAAAAATAGCTTGTCATATACACTTAGAAGCGATGTAAACGAAACTGTTATGACTTTAGATCAAAATGGATTATATACTGATTTTGTTATTGTAGAGCAACAAGGTGAGCGTGCTAGACCTGGTCAAGGTTATGTGCATCATATTGCTGTTAACACACCAAAAAATAGTGACTTAAATTCAATTTATAAAATAATAGAACAACAACCTGAAAATAATTCAGGAATTATAGATCGATATTTTTTCAAATCTTTATATTATAGACAAAACCGTATTTTATACGAATTTGCTACGAATGAACCTGGATTTACGGTAGACACAAAAATAGAAGATTTAGGTAAACACTTAAATTTACCAGACTTTATGGAAGCACAGCGAACAGAAATTGAAAGTAATCTACATGAATTATAGAAAGGTGATTATATGGCACATTTAAAAATGAATGAAAATACTCCATTAGAATTTGGACTCTACTCATTAGGTGATCATTTATTAAATCCACATAATGGAGAAAAAGTAAGTTATGAACAAAGAATCAATGAACTTATAGAAGCTAGTCAATTAGCTGAACAGGCTGGTATTGACGTATTTGGTATCGGTGAAAGCCATCAAGAACATTTTACAACACAAGCACACACAGTAGTTTTAGGTGCCATAGCACAAGCCACTAAAACAATAAAAATTTCCAGTTCTTCTAGTATTATAAGTGCTGCAGATCCTGTAAGAGTATTTGAAGATTTTGCCACTTTAGATCTAATTTCACATGGCCGTGCTGAAATTGTAGCAGGTCGTGCTTCACGTACAGGGATATTTGATTTATTCGGATTAGATTTGAATAATTATGACGAACTTTATGAAGAAAAACTTAATTTATTAATGGAATTAAATAAAACCGATAAAATTACTTGGTCAGGCAAATTTAGACCTGATTTAAATAACATGAAAATTTTCCCACGTCCAATCGATGATACATTACCTATTTGGCGTGCAGTTGGTGGCCCTCCCGCAAGTGCTATCAAAGCGGGTAGACAAGGTATACCAATGATGATTACAACACTCGGCGGTCCAGCAATGACCTTTAAAGAGTCCATTGAACAATACAGACTCACTGCACAAGAAAATGGTTTTGATCATTCACCTGAATCTTTACCAGTATCCACAGCAAGTTTATTTTATACTGCTGACACAACTCAAGATGCTTTAAAAGAATTCTATCCACATCTGAATGTTGGAATGTCGTTTATCAGAGGTACAGGTTATCCAAAACAACAATTTGCAAAAGCTCCTGATTATAGAGATGCCTTAATGGTTGGCAGCCCACAACAAATCATTGAAAAAATCCTATATCAACATGAATTATACAATCACCAACGATTTATGGCTCAAATTGATTTTGGCGGCGTTCCGTTTAATAAAATTATGAAGAATATAGAACTTATAGGTAATGAAATTATTCCAGCTGTAAAAAAACATTTAAGAAAGTAGGTCAAGATACTATGAATATTGTATTACTATCTGGCTCTAGCGTTGGTTCAAAAACACGTACTGCCATGACTTATTTGAATCAAGCACTTAATAATCAAGATGATACGCATCATGTTAATTTTATAGATTTAAAAGATTTAGAATTAGTGTTTAGTGATGGAAGAAATTATTTAGATTATAGTGGCGATACGTTATATCTCACTCAAACTTTGATGAACGCTGATGTCATTTTCATCGGATTCCCAATTTTCCAAGCTTCTATTCCAGGTACATTAAAAAATGTATTTGATTTACTACCAGTTAATGCATTTAAAGATAAAATAGTAAGCATACTTGCAACTGCTGGATCGCCAAAACATTATCTCATTCCTGAAACACAACTAAAACCAATATTAGGTTATATGAAGGCACATATCATGCAAACTTATGTATTTATAGAAGAACGTGATTTTTCAAATGGTGAGATTGTAAATGATGACATTTTATTCAGGTTAGATGATTTAGTTTTATCTACATTACGTACTTCAAAAGCATTTACACAAGTTTTAAAAGAAGAAGAAAATCAATATGACTTCTAAATCGTTACTATCAATCTATTAAATTTAACAATTATATTTAAAGACTTATTTTGTTTACATGATTGAGAACAAAATAAGTCTTTTTTATTACTACATATAATTAATTTTCATTAAAAAAGCACTTTGGAGATTAGACTTTAATCTAATCATTCCAAAGTGCTTATAAATTCAATGAAACATTTTAAGTTTCAAACTTAATGTTCTGTGTTTTTATCACTTTTTAAATATCTTCTATAAATCATCATTAATCCTAAAATTCCAAACAGAATTTCGAATGCATAAGGATTCTTTTTGTCTAATCCAGTATACGGTAAATTCATATTGAAGTTATTTTCATTATTTAGATTTTTAAATGATTTTTTATTTAATACTTCAAGGTTGTGACGATTATTTTGAACATTAAATTGATTTGAATTTATGCCTAGCGATTTACTATTTATAGTCGCTTGTTCGTCATTTTCAAAATGACTTGTATTATGTTTATCTTTCACTTTCTCCGCATCCAATGTCTGTTTCTCACCTAATATACTGTTACTATCTTTATCATTTACTTTTGTCACTGCTGTGATTTTATCTAATTTAGTCTGTAATTCATTAATATTTGCTGTACCGCTTGGTAAGTTACTTATTTTTTCTTTTGCAATTCGTCTTAATGAATCCAATTTTTCAATTAGTTTGTCTAAATCAGCTTGCTCACTAGGCGTAATCAGACCATCTTTTCTAATCTCTTTTATCTTATTAATAATTTTTGTTTGTGCATTTTTAGCGTCTGCAATTGCTTTTTTGGCTTCTGATACTTGTTTTGTATCTTGAACACCATTACTATCTGCGTCGTTCACTTCTGGCGACGTTGCAGATACAATTTCGTCTAATCTTCTTTGCAATTCTGCTTTATCTGCAGTTCCATTCGGTACTTTGGCTAGCTTATCTTTCGCTGCTTGTTTTTCTTTATCTAATTTTTGAATCAACTTATCAATTTCTGCCTTTTCTTTTGGAGTTACTAGGCCATCTGATGTAATATCTGCCAACTTAGTATCCACTGCTGTTTTTGCTGATTCTGCCGCTTTGATTGCTTTATTTACCTCTGATACTTGTTTTGTATCTTGAACACCATTACTATCTGCATCGTTCACTTCTGGTGACGTTACAGAAGTAATTTGATTCAATCTTGTTTGTAACTCTGCTTTATCTGCTGCGCTGTTCGGTACTTGGGCTAGCTTATCTTTCGCCGCTTGTTTTTCTTTATCTAACTTTTGAATCAACTTATCGATTTCTGCTTTCTCTTTTAGATTTACTAAGCCATCTGATGTAATATCTGCCAGTTTAGTATCTACTGCTACTTTTGTTGTTTCTGCTGCTTTGATTGCTTTTTCTGCCTCTGATAATTGTTCTGCATCCAGGACACCATTGCTATCTACATCGTTCACTTCTGGTGATGTTACAGAAGTGATATTGTCTAATCTTCTTTGTAACTCTGCTTTACCTGCTATGTTGTTCGGTACATTGTCCAATTTCTCTTGGGCTGCTTGTTTCGCTGTCTCTAATGTTTGAATTAACGCATCTACTCCAGCTTTTTCATTCGGTGTTATTAAGCCATCGGATATGATTTCAGTTAATTTATTATCTACTGTTGTTTTGACTTGTTCGGCTACTTTGATTGCTTTTTCTGCCTCTAATAATTGTTCTGTATCCAAGACGCCATTACTATCTACATCGTTCACTTCAGGTGACGTTACGGAAGTGATATTGTCTAATCTTCGTTGTAACGCATCTTTACCTGTTGTGCTGTCCGGTACAGCATTCAATTTTTCTTTTGCTGCTTGTTTTATTACTTTCAGTCCCAAGATTAGTCTATCGATTTCCGCTTTTTCACTCGGAGTCACTAAACCATCAGCTGTGATTTCAGAAAGCTTTGTATCCAATTTTTCTTTTACTTGTTCCGCATCCTCTATTATATGAGATGCTATTAACAATTGTTGTGTGTCTAACACACCATTGCTATCTGCATCATTTACTTCCGGTGATACTACGGATGGGATATTATCTAGCCTTGTTTGTAGATCATTTTTACCTGCAGTGCTGTTTGGTATACTATCTAATTTTTCTTTCGCTGTTTGTTTTGCGGCTTCTAAAGTTTGAATTAACGCATCTACGTCTGCTTTTTCATTTGGAGTTACCAAACCATCAGCTGTGACTTCAGTCATTTTATTATCCACTAATGTTTTGACTTGTTCGGCATTTATCACTGCTTCAGTCGCTTCTGACAATTGCTCTGTATCTAACACACCATTGCTATCCGCATCGTTTACTTCTGGTGATACTACGGATGTTATTTGGTCTAATCTTCTTTGCAACACATCTTTACCTGCTGTTCCGTCTTGTACCTTATCTAATTTTTCTTTTGCTACTTGTTTTGCAGTCTCTAATGTTTGAATTAACTGATCTACTTCAGCTTTTTCGTCTGGTGTTACTAAACCATTTGATGTTACCTCGGACACCTTAGTATCTACCGCTGCTTTTGCTTGTTCCGCATCCTCTATTGCCTTGCCAGCTTCCGAAATGTGTTGGCTATCTACATTACCGTCACTATCTACATCATTCACTTCTGGTGATACTACGGATGCAATTTGATCTAATCTATTTTGTAACTCTGTTTTACCTGCTGTGCTATTCGGTACACTATCTAATTTCTCTTGTGCTGCTTGTTTCACTGTTTCTAATGCTTGGATTAGCGCATCTACTTCGGCTTTTTCGTCTGGAGTTACTAAGCCATCGGATGTTACATCTGCCACTTTTGTATCCACTGCCGTTTTTGCCTGTTCGGCATTCACTACTGCTCGCGTTGCTTCGGACAGTTGATCAGTATCTAAGACGCCATTACTATCTGCGTCTGTTACTGTTGGTGAAACTGCTGATGTGATTTGACTCAACCTTGTTTGTAATGCATCTTTTCCAGTTGTACTATTCGGCACACTATCTAGCTTGTCTTTTGCCATTTCTTTTGCAGTTTCTAATGTTTGAATTAGCGCATCTACTTCTGCTTTTTCGTCTGGAGTTACTAATCCGTCTGATGTTACATCTGTTAATTTCGTATCTACCGAAGCTTTCGCTTGTTCAGCATTAGCCACCGCTTGTGATGCTTCGGACAATTGTTCTGTATCTAACACGCCGTTACTATCTGCATCATTCACTTCTGGTGACGTTACAGATGTGATGTTGTCCAATCTTGTTTGTAACTCATCTTTTCCTGCAGTGCCGTTTGGTACACTGCCTAGTTTTTCTTTCGCTGATTGTTTTGCAGTTTCTAATGTTTGGATTAATGCGTCTACTTCGGATTTTTCATCAGGTGTTACTAAACCATCTGATGTTACTTCGGCTAATTTATTATCCACCGCTGTTTTTGCTTGTTCCGCATTCTCTATTGCTTTGTCTACTTCAGAAACATGTTGATTATCTATGTTACCGTCACTATCTACATCATTCACTTTTGGTGATACTACGGATGGTATTTGATTCAATCTATTTTGTAACTCTGCTTTACCTTCTGCGTTGTTCGGTACACTATCTAGTTTCTCTTGCGCTACTTGTTTCGCAGTTTCTAATGTTTGAATTAACGTATCTACTTCTGCTTTTTCATTTGGAGTTACCAGACCATCTGCTGTGATTTCAGTTAATTTCGTATCCACCGATGTTTTTACTTGTTCAGCATTTGTCACTGCTTGCTCTGCTTCTGACAATTGGTCTGTATCTAACACTCCATTACCCTCCGCATCATTTACTTCTGGTGATGTTACTGATGCGATGTTGTCCAATCTTGTTTGTAAAGCTGTTTTACCGGCTGTACCGTTTGGTACACTATTGAGTTTTTCTTGCGCGGTTTGTTTCTCTATTTCTAATGTTTCAATTAACGCGTCTACTTCTGCCTTTTCATTCGGTGTTACTAAGCCATCCGATGTTACATCTGTTAACTTCGTATCTACTGTTGTTTTTGTTTGTTCAGCATTTGTCACTGCTTGAGACGCTTCGAATAATTGATCAGTATCTAAGACTCCGTTACTATCTGCATCATTTACTTCTGGTGATGTTACTGATGCGATGTTATCTAATCTTGTTTGTAAGTCATCTTTACCCACAGTATTGTTTGGCACATTGTCTAGTTTTTCTTTTGCTGCTAGTTTCGCAGTTTCTAATGTTTGAATCAATGCATCTACGTCTGTTTTTTCGTCAGGTGTCACCAGGCCATCTGATGTTACATCTGTTACCTTATTGTCCACTGCTGTTTTCGCTTGTTCCGCATTCATCACAGCTTGAATTGCTTCAGACAATTGATCTGTATCTAAAACTCCATTACCATCCACATCATTTATTTCTGGTGATGTTACTGATATGATATTATCTAATCTTGTTTGTAAATCAGTCTTGCCTGCGGTACCACTTGGTACGCTATTTAGCTTATCTTGCGCTGCTTGTTTTGTAGTTTCTAATGTTTGGATTAACGCATCTACTTCGGATTTTTCGTCTGGTGTTACTAAACCATCCGATGTTATATCTGCTAATTTATTATCTACAGCCGTTTTCGCTTGTTCAGCGTTTGCTACCGCTTGCTCTGCCTCGGACAATTGGTCTGTATCTAAGACTCCGTTACCATCCGCATCATTTATTTCCGGTGACGTTACTGAAGTGATATTATCTAATCTTGTTTGTAAATCTGTTTTACCTGCGGTACCACTTGGTACGCTATTTAACTTCTCTTGCGCTGCTTGTTTTGCAGTTTCTAATGTTTGGATTAATGCATCCACTGCTGCTTTTTCATCCGGTGTTACTAGACCATCCGATGTTACATCTGTTATCTTATTGTCCACTGCTGTTTTTGCTTGTTCTGCATTCACTACTGCTTGCGTTGCTTCAGACAATTGATCTGTATCTAAGACTCCATTACTATCAGCGTCGTTCACTTCTGGTGATGTTACAGATGTGATATTATCCAATCTTGTTTGTAACTCATCTTTACCCTCAGTACCATTCGGTACATTATTAAGTTTCTCTTTAGCTACTTGTTTTGCATTTTCTAATGTTTGAATTAATGCATCTACTTCTGTTTTTTCGTCAGGTGTCACCAGACCATCTGATGTTACATCTGTTACCTTATTGTCCACTGCTGTTTTCGCTTGTTCCGCATTCATCACAGCTTGAGTTACTTCAGACAATTGATCTGTATCTAACACACCATTGCTATCCGCATCGTTTACTTCTGGTGATGTTACAGATGTGATATTATCCAATCTTGTTTGGAGCGCATCTTTACCCTCAGTACCATTCGGTACATTATTAAGTTTCTCTTTTGCTGCTTGTTTCGCGTTTTCTAATGTTTGAATCAACGCATCTACTGCGGCTTTTTCATTCGGAGTTACTAGACTATCTTCTGTAATTTCAGTCAATTTCGTATCCACTGCTGTTTTCGCCTGTTCGGCATTTACTACTGCTTGCTCTGCCTCTGACAATTGGTCTGTGTCTAGCACACCATTATCATCCTCATCATTTATTTCCGGTGACGTTACAGATGTGATGTTATCTAATCTTGTTTGGAGCGCATCTTTTCCTGCTGTACCGTTTGGTACACTATCTAGCTTTTCTTTAGCCGTTTGTTTCGCAGTTTCTAATGCTCGGATTAACGCGTCTACTTCTGCTTTTTCATCTGATGTCACTAATCCATCTGCTGTGATTTCAGTTAACTTCGTATCCACTGCTGTTTTTGCTTGCTCCGCACTCACTACTGCTTGATCTGCCTCTGATAACTGTTCTGTATCTAACACACCGTTACCATCCACATCATTTATTTCTGGTGATGTTATTGATGTGATATTATCTAATCTTGTTTGTAAATCAGTCTTGCCTGCGGTACCACTTGGTACGCTATTTAGCTTATCTTGCGCTGCTTGCTTCGCTGTTTCTAATGCTTGGATAAACGCATCTACTTCGGATTTTTCGTTCGGTGTCACTAAACTGTCTGTATTAACCTCAGTAACTTTTGTATCAACTGCAACTTTGGCTTGTTCAGCATTCGTCACTGCTTGCTCTGCTTCTGACAATTGATCTGTATCTAACACGCCATTGTTATCCGCATCGTTTACTTCTGGTGATGTTACAAATGTGATATTATCCAATCTTGTTTGTAACTCATCTTTACCCTCAGTACCATTCGGTACGCTATTTAGCTTATCTTGCGCTGCTTGTTTTGCAGTTTCTAATGTTTGAATTAATGCATCTACGTCTGTTTTTTCGTCAGGTGCCACCAGACCATCTGATGTTACATCTGTTACCTTATTGTCCACTGCTGTTTTTGCTTGTTCCGCATTCATCACAGCTTGAGTTGCTTCAGACAATTGATCTGTATCTAGCACTCCATTACTATCCGCATCATCTACTTCTGGTGAGGTTACTGAAGTGATATTATCTAGTCTTGTTTGTAACTCTGTCTTACCTGCTGTACCATTCGGTACGCTACTTACCTTCTCTTTTGCTGCTTGTTTCGCTGTTTCTAATGTTTGAATTAACTCATCTACCGCGGACTTTTCATCTGGTGTTACTAAACCATCTGACGTTACATCTGCTAATGTACTATCTACTGCCGTTTTTGTTTGTTCAGCATTCGCCACTGCTTGCTCTGCCTCTGACAATTGGTCTGTATCTAAGACTCCATTACTATCAGCGTCATTCACTTCTGGTGATACTACTGAGGCGATATCATCCAATCTTGTTTGTAATTCATCTTTTCCTGTAGTGCCGTTTGGTACACTATCTAGTTTCTCTTTAGCTACTTGTTTTGCATTTTCTAATGTTTGGATTAATGCATCTACTTCTGCCTTTTCCTCTGGTGTCACTAGACCATCTGCTATGATTTCAGTTAATTTCGTATCCACCGATGTTTTTACTTGCTCAGCTTTTGTTACTGCTTGGTCTGCCTCGGACAATTGGTCTGTATCTAGCATACCATTGCTATCCGCATCGTTTACTTCTGGTGATGTTACAGATGTGATATTATCCAATCTTGTTTGGATCGCATCTTTTCCTGCTGTACCGTTTGGTACACTATCTAGCTTTTCTTTAGCTGTTTGTTTCGCAGTTTCTAATGCTTGGATAAACACATCTACTGCTGATTTATCATCTGGTGTTACTAGACCATCTGCTGTGATTTCAGTTAATTTCGTATCTACTGCCGTTTTTGCTTGTTCGGCATTTACTACTGCTTGCTCTGCCTCTGATAATTGTTCTGTATCTAACACGCCGTTACTATCCGCGTCTGTTACTTCAGGTGACGTTATAGAGACGACGTTATCTAGTCTTATTTGAAGATCATCTTTTCCTGCTGCGCCGTTCGGTACACTATTGACCTTTTCTTGAGCCGTTTGCTTCGCACTTTCTAATGCTTGGATTAACACATCTACTTCAGATTTTTCATCTGGTGTTACTAGGCCATCTGCTGTAATTTCTGCCACTTTTGTATCCACTGCCGTTTTTGCCTGTTCGGCATTCACTACTGCTTGCTCTGCTTCGGACAATTGATTTGTATCTAGCACGCCGTTACTATCCGCGTCTGTTACTTCAGGTGACGTTACAAATGCGATGTTATCTAATCTTGTTTGTAAATCAGTTTTACCTTCGGTACCACTTGGTACTCTATTTAGCTCATCTTGCGCTGCTTGTTTTGCAGTTTCTAATGTTTGAATTAACGCGTCTACTTCAGACTTTTCATTCGGTGTTACTAAACCATCCGATGTTACATCTGTTAATTTATTATCCACCACTGTTTTTGCTTGCTCTGCATTCGCTACTGCTTGAGACGCTTCTGATAATTGCTCAGTATCCAAAACACCATTACCATCCACATCGTTTACTTCTGGTGATGTTACAGAGGCGATGTTATCTAGTCTTGTTTGGAGCGCATCTTTACCCGCAGTACCGTTTGGCACACTATTGAGTTTCTCTTGCGCGGTTTGTTTTGTGCTTTCTAATGTTTGAATTAATTGATCTACTTCTGCTTTTTCATTTGGAGTTACTAATCCGTCTGATGTTACATCTGTTAATTTCGTATCTACTACTGTTTTTGCCTGTTCGGCATTCGCTACCGCCTGCTCTGCCTCTGATAACTGTTCCGTATCTAAAACGCCGTTACTATCTGCATCATTCACTTCTGGTGATGTTACAGAGGTGATGTTATCTAGTCTTGTTTGGAGCACATCTTTACCCGCAGTACCGTTTGGCACATTGTCTAGTTTTTCTTGTGCTGTTTGCTTCGCATCTTCTAATGCTTGGATTAATTGATCCACTATCGTTTTTTCATCTGGTGTTACTAATCCATCTGCTGTTACATCTGCTAATTTATTATCTACCGTTGTTTTCGCTTGTTCAACGTTTGTCACTGCTTGTTCTGCCTCTGACAACTGAACTGTATCCAAGACTCCGTTACTATCTGCATCATTCACCTCTGTTGATGTTACTGATGTGATATTATCCAATCTTGTTTGTAACTCTGTTTTACCTGCGGTACCACTTGGTACGCTATTTAGCTTCTCTTGCGCTGCTTGTTTCGCAGTTTCTAATGTTTGAATTAACGCGTCTACTTCTGCTTTTTCGTTCGGTGTCACTAAACTGTCTGTATTAACCTCAGTAACTTTTGTATCAACTGCAGCTTTGGCTTGTTCAGCATTCGCCACCGCTTGTGATGCTTCGGACAATTGTTCTGTATCTAGCACTCCGTTACCATCCGCATCATTTACTTCTGGTGACGTTACGGATGTGATATTATCCAATATTGTTTGAAGTCCGTCTTTTCCTACTGTACCATTCGGTACATTATTGATTTTCTCTTGTGCTGCTTGTTTTGCAGTTTCTAATGTTTGAATTAATGCATCTACTTCAGCCTTTTCCTCTGGTGTTACTAAGCCATCCGATGTTACATCTGCTAATTTATTATCTACCGTTGTTTTCGCTTGTTCCGCATTTGTCACTGCTTGATTTGCCTCGGACAATTGGTCTGTATCTAGCACACCATTACCATCCGCATCATTTACTTCTGGTGACGTTACAGATGTAATATTATTCAATCTTGTTTGTAAATCAGTCTTGCCTGCGGTGCTTGCTGGTACACTATTGACCTTTTCTTGTGCCGTTTGCTTCGCTGTTTCTAATGCTTGGATTAACGCATCTACTGCGGCTTTTTCGTCTGATGTCACTAAACTATCTGATGTTACATCTGCTAATTTATTATCTACCATTGTTTTCGCTTGTTCAACGTTTGTCACTGCTTGTTCTGCCTCTGACAACTGAACTGTATCCAAGACTCCGTTACTATCTGCATCATTCACCTCTGTTGATGTTACTGATGTGATATTATCCAATCTTGTTTGTAAGTCATCTTTACCTGCTATACCGTTTGGTACACTATTGAGTTTCTCTTTAGCTCCTTGTTTTGCAGTTTCTAATGTTTGGATTAACGCATCTACTTCTGCTTTTTCGTCTGGTGTTACTAAACCATCTGCTGTGATTTCAGTCAACTTCGTATCCACTGCTGTTTTTGCTTGTTCAGCATTTGTCACTGCTTGATTTGCCTCGGACAATTGGTCTGTATCCAAAACACCATTACCATCCACATCGTTTACTTCTGGTGATGTTACAGAGGCGATGTTATCTAGTCTTGTTTGGAGCGCATCTTTACCCGCAGTACCGTTTGGCACACTATTGAGTTTCTCGTTCGCCGTTTGTTTTGCAGTTTCTAATGTTTGAATTAACGCGTCTACTTCTGCTTTTTCATTTGGAGTTACTAATCCGTCTGATGTTACATCTGTTAACTTAGTATCTACTGCTGTTTTCGATTGTTCAGCGTTTGTCACTGCTTGATTTGCCTCGGACAATTGGTCTGTATCTAAGACTCCGTTACCGTCCGCATCGTTTATTTCCGGTGACGTTACTGAAGTGATATTATCTAATCTTGTTTGTAAATCTGTTTTACCTGCGGTACCACTTGGTACGCTATTTAATTTTTCTTGTGCCGTTTGCTTCGCTGTTTCTAATGCTTGGATTAACACATCTACTGCTGATTTATCATCTGGTGTTACTAGACCATCTGCTGTGATTTCAGTTAATTTCGTATCTACTGCCGTTTTTGCTTGTTCCGCACTCGCCACTGCTTGCTCTGCCTCTGACAATTGTTCTGTATCTAGCACACCATTATCATCCGCATCATTTATTTCTGGTGATGTTACTGATGCGATATTATCCAATCTTGTTTGAAGTCCGTCTTTTCCTACTGTACCATTCGGTACATTATTGATTTTCTCTTGTGCTGCTTGTTTTGCAGTTTCTAATGTTTGAATCAATGCATCTACTTCGGCTTTTTCATATGGTGTTACTAAACCATCCGATGTTACATCTGTTAACTTATTATCTACTAAAGCTTTTGCTTGTTCCGCACTTGCTACCGCTTGCTCTGCCTCGGACAATTGGTCTGTATCTAACACACCATTGCTATCCGCATCATTTACTTCTGGTGATGTTACTGATGTGATGTTATTGAATCTTGTTTGTAAATCAGTCTTACCTGCGGTACCGTTTGGTACATTATCTAGCTTTTCTTTAGCCGTTTGTTTCGCTGTTTCTAATGCTTGAATCAATGCATCTACTTCGGCTTTTTCATCCGGTGTCACTAAATTATCCGCATTTATTTCAGTCAATTTTGAATCTACTGCTGTTTTTGCTTGTTCCGCATTTGTCACTGCTTGTTCTGCCTCTGATAATTGTTCTGTATCTAACACGCCGTTACTATCTGCATCATTCACCTCTGGTGACGTTACGGAAGTGATGTTATTTAACCTTGTTTGTAAATCAGTCTTGCCCGCTATAATATCTGCTACATTATCTAATTTCTCTTTCGCTGTTTGTTTCGCAGCTTCTAATGTTTGAATTAACGTGTCTACTTCTGCTTTTTCGTTCGGTGTCACTAAACTGTCTGTATTAACCTCAGTAAGTTTTGTATCAACTGCAGCTTTGGCTTGCTCGGCATTCATTACTGCTTGAGATGCTTCTGATAATTGTTCTGCATCTAAGACTCCGTTACTATCCGCGTCGTTCACTTCTGGTGATTCTACTGGTGTAATATCATTTATTCTTTCCCGTAGTACATCTTTATTTGTGATTCCGTCTGGTAGAGCATTTAACATTTGCATTGCTGATGTTTTGGCTTTTTCAATATCTACATTCATTTTATCAATTTCAGCTTTTTCAGATGGGTTCACTAATTGATCTCGCGTTACTTCATCTAGTTTTGTTTCAGCTTGTTGTTTTAATCGTGCTGCTGCTGTGATTGCATCTTCTACTTTTTTAATTTTTGCTTTTTTTAAAGCATCATTTATTGTTTCAGCCACTTCTTGAATATTAACAGCTTTGTTAGTAATATTTACGCCTCTTAATACATTTGTATCTAAAGTATCACTTAGTATATAGCCAAACAATTTATCTTTATTCACATCAATATATTGATTGGCATCAAATGAAATGTAAAACTTAACTGTACCACCTGAGCCGCCACCTCTATCAGGGTCTCCATTTCTACCACTATCTGGACGTGTATATGAATAATATCCTAGACGATCTCGTTGTAGAACAACTCTTTGTCTGCCTTCATAAACTGCTATAACTTGTTTTATTTTTTTATTGAGACTATCATTAGGTCTTATAGCATAAGTTTCAAATCTGTATGTCCCTCTACCTTTTTCTTTTGACAATTCCATTGTTGCAATTAACGCTTCACCATCATGTAACACTTCATCTTTTACGATACCAAAATCGTTTTTAGTTACATCATTTTGATTTGTAAATGTGTATATAGCTTGATAATTCGGATTATCACGATTAGCAGCTAAGTTTTTCATTTTATATAGTAATTCGTTTATATTATTCGCTTGACTCGCTGTGAGTCTTTTATTTCTTGCTACAGAATAATCTCTATTAAAAATCCTGTCATAAGCAGATTTGTTATTTTTTAATGAAGTTTGTCTAATAATATTTCTCAGAAATAGTTTTCTTTCTTCTTCAGTTAGTTCTGTTCTATTTTTTTCTACTTCATTAAATGCCACCGTAATATTATCACCGGATCTCACAGTATTATAAGAGAGTCTAGGTCCAAAATAATGATGGTTATTGCTTATTTCATTATAATATCTATTTCTATCGACACTTCTAGCTACCCGAGTTTTTGGAATATATTGCTGCGCCGGTCGTCTGTCATTTTTAAGATCTTTTTCATTCGTACTTAAACTTTTTTCTGTTTCGCTTTTCTCTATATTAATGTTAGACGCTTCTACTTTCATTTCAGTGACTCTATTTTCGATAGATGTCAAATTTTGATTGACCTGTGTTTCATTTTCGTCCAATTTTGATTCACTTTTTATTGTAGTATCTGTATTTTCGAGTTTTCCGGTACCCGTTGGTTTTATATCTGTATCTGTTTTTTCAGTATCCAATGGTTTTATTTCGTCATCATGTTTTATAGTTTCAGGTGTTTTTTCTTGTTTAACTTTTGGTATATCAGATTCATTTACACCTGAATGCTTTGGTTGTTCTTTATTTTCAATAATAACATTGGTATTGGACTCTAATTGTTGTTGAATTATATTAGTGCCATCCTGAATTGATTTTGTATCTTTCGAAACACTTTCTTTTTCTATTTCTTTATTTTCAATATCAGCTTGAGTTGTTTGCTGTATCGTGTCATTATTTTTTTCTTTTTCTAGTATATTATCAGAATTTAAATCATTCTTTGTATTCTCTATATCTACTTTAGGAGGTATTTCTTTTACTTCTGGTTGTTCTTTTTGTAAAGTATCAGCTTGGGCTTCTTCACTGTGGTTAAAAATTAAAAAACTACCTAAAAGCACTGAAGCCGTTCCAATCGTAAATTTACGTATGGAATATCGATTGTTTTTCCTAGCCATATACTCTTTAAATATCCTCATTGTTATCTAACTCTCCTTTTCGATAGTAAAATCATTTTTTTGTTATTAAATCTAATGCAATTTATCCTTCTTTAACCATTATAATTTCAAATTAAATACCCAACACTACTTATAATACGTCAGTAAAAAAATTGAATTTTTAAGTAAAATAGTGAGATTAAAACGTTTTATCATCAAAAATAATTCTTACTAAACATAAAAGAGACACATAAAAACAGTGGTTTTTATGTGTCTCTTATTAGTTATTTATTATTTAAAGTTCATTCAATACATGTGCTCGCTTTGAATCTTAATTCAAACGAGTTATTGCTAATCCTTCAGTTGGCTCAAAAATCGTCATTTCTTTTTTATTTAGTAAGTCTTCTGATAAGTGTAATTCAGTAATTTTATTAGAATTATACCATTTGATATAGAACGTGCGTGTCGTTAAATTTAATACGGTTTGATACAAAGTATAATGTAAATCATTTTCTTCATCTCTAACTGCACCTTTAGGTATACTCATGATTTCTAATAATTTAAAAGCATTAAGTATATCTTGTTCTGGACAATTTGTTGCTTCTTCTAAATAATTTTTCAAGTAAGCAATACGAATAAATCTTTCTGCTGATGTATATCCACCTGGTAAGCCATACGTGCCACCTTCATTTCCCAAGGATTTCAAATTAATATTAGCAAAATTTCTTTCTTTTGGTTTTTGAGGTGAAATGTTTATGTAATTCTTTAAATTTTCATAATGCCAATTCAAATCAGGATTGTTTGTCAAAACGGCAACTGGATTGTCGTTAACTACTATTTGACCTTTATCAAAAGTAAGCTCTACTGTTCTACCTGTATCATCAGAAATATGATAATGTAACGGCGGAACTTCAGAGAGATCATTTAAAGTATGGGCCACAACATTAACAGATTGGGCATTTATTATTAAATCAGCTATGTTTTTGTTATAACCTAATATCCAATTTATTACTTCATTTTGGGCAATATTCATATAGCCTGCTTTAGTTTCATTTGCGTAAGAAGCGTAGCCTCTGAAATATTGTACTGAAACGCCAATGCCATGCTCATTAACACCGTCTCCAAATAAAAAACCTTCCATATCACTCCCTGAACCTACAAAGCCATATAATGTTTTGCCTTTATATTCTACACGTGACTCCCAGTAATAGTGACGTGGTTGAACTGCTGGGTTGCCTTTTAATTGATAAACAAAATCCATTGTTCGACCTAATATAGCTTGATGATTCTCAGACATAAATGAAAAACCTGTACACATTGCTTATACGCTCCTTTAATAGCACTTTACTAAATCTATTTTTGTCTTAATTATGATTGTAATTAACTTTATATCATAATAATAGCAATTCGCTTCAATTTCAGGAAATAGTTATGCAATCATAATCCTAAATTATATATTCATGAATTCTATCGCTAGCTAGTGATTTTTGCACATCGATGACACGTTGGTTTAATGAACCTTTGTAATGTAAATTGGGTTTGTATAAGTGATGAATGAAAGGACCGTCCACGAGTACATCTATATTTTTTAATAATTTATTTCTTTGAGATTGATCATTCCTTAAGTATTCAAATAAAAATCCTGTCCATACCCATAAAGTTTTTTCATGTCCGAAACGTTGTCTAAATGCATGCGCACATTTGAGTGTTATATCTAAGTTGCAAAATGGCTCCCCACCTAAAATACTTAAACCTTCTATATAATTGGGTTCGCAATTTCTTATTATTTCATTCAAAATTTCATCATTAAATTTTTCACCATATTTAAAATTTTGTGCTGCTTTATTATAGCAATTTAAACATGCAAATGGACATCCTGAAACATATAAACTACATCTCACACCTTCGCCATCTACGAAACTTTGTGACTCTATTTTGGCAATATAACCTTGTCCATTTATGATATTTAATATTGTCATATCGATTGATCTTTCATATGTTTTACTCTTGCACAAATTTCTTTATGTCTACCTTCGATTGTAGGACGTTGCACTGGATTTCCTAAATAACCACATGTTCGTTTTACTACATCTACGGTTTTAGGATCACTGTTCCCACATTCCGGACACTGATATCCTGATGGGGTTGTTTTAAAATCACCTTTAAAATCACATAAACGACAATGATCTATAGGGATATTTGTTCCTAAATAACTAATTTTGTCATATGAATAATCCCAAACCGCTTCTAATGCTTTAATATTATGATCTAATTTTGGATATTCACAATAGTGTATGTAACCACCGCTAGCATAAAATGGATAATCTTTTTCAAAATCTATCTTTTCAAAAGGTGTAATATCTTTTCGCACATCGTAGTGGAACGAATTTTGATAATACCCCTTACTCGTAATATCTAATATATCGCCAAACTTTTCTTTATCTAATCTACAAAAACGATCTGTTAAAGACTCACTTGGTGTACTATAGATACTGAACCAAATATCGTAGCGGTCTGTCCATTCTAATTGATAAACTTTTATAGCTTTTAATATTTGAAGCGTAAATGCCTTACCTCTTGCTGTTTTTTCCCATTCAGGACCATAAAACACAGTAGCTGCTTCATACAAACCTATATAACCAATCGACAGGGTGGCACGTTTGTTTTTAAATAGTGACATCACACTATCTTCATCACTTAAACAATGTTTAAAAGCGCCATTTTTATATAAAATGGGGGCGTTATCAGGTGTAGCTTGTTCCATACGTTTAATGCGATAAACTAATGCATCGTGCATAATTTGCATTCTTTCATGAAATATTTCCCAGAATTGTTCCATATCACCATTTGATTCTATAGCTATTCTAGGTACATTAAGCGTAACTACCCCTAAATTACATCTTCCATTATTTTCTGCTTCACCTTGGTTATTTTTCCATTTTGGTAAAAAAGAACGACAACCCATTGGCGCTTTAAAATCACCTAAAATTTCTACAGTTTTATCATAATTTAATATATCAGGATACATTCTTTTTGTAGAACACTCTAACGCTAATTTTTTAATATCATAATTAGGGTCATCCTGACTAAAATTCACCCCTTTTTTAATGGAAAAAACCAGTTTAGGAAAGATGGCTGTAATACGATCTTTTCCGAGTCCTTTTATTCGTGTTTTCAATATAGCTTGTTGAATCTTTCTACTATATTCATCTAAACCCAGACCAAAACCAAGAGTGACAAATGGCGTTTGTCCATTTGAAGTATAAAGTGTATTTATTTCATATTCTAAACTTTCAATGGCATCATTAATATCTTGTGTGATTTGATGATCAACATAAGCATCAATCTGTGCCTCTTCAACAAATTGTTCCGCTAATTTTCGATGTTTTGCTTCATTATATTTTACATAATCACTTAATAATTCATCTACGCTATCAATGGTACAACCCCCATACTGACTACTAGAAACATTAGCGATGATTTGAACTAGTTGAGCTGAAGCTGTTTGAATTGATTTTGGAGATGTTACAGATGCATTGCCAATTCGAAAACCATGTTTCAACATATTTTTAGCATCAATTAAACAACAGTTAGTGAGTGGTTGAAAAGGGTGATAATCTAAATCATGGAAATGTATATCACCACTTTTATGTGCCTCTGCTATATGTTTAGGCAATAAGTAGTCTAAAGCATATGATTTAGATACAACACCTGCTGTTAAATCTCTCATTGTAGAAAAAGTGGCACTATCTTTATTCGCATTTTCGTTAATAACTGTCGGATCTTTCGTAATAAGTTTCGTCAAATCTTGTTCTAATTTATTCATTTTACCCCTTCTTTTCTATATATTGTATATAAACATAATTTATGCCACAATATATAGTGTTTCAATGTTAAGAAAGGCTGTTAACAAATATGTCATAAACTTGTTACGATTTAAGAAACATTAATTTTTATTCTAAAATTTTTGTTTTTGAGAAATGTAAACGTCCTATTTTATGCTTTTAGCAAAATGTGTATATAATGCTTGCGCTTGTGCTTCATCTTCTAACCCATAAACATTCATACGACCATCTTTAAAAAGAGTAATATCAGTGTCGTTATAAGAAAGCAATTTAGCAAAACTATTTGCTTTTTTAATTTTTGCAGGTAAATAATGCGCATATTTAAACATTTTTTCATCGAAACGAAGCAAAAATGTATCACCACATTGAGACTCTACGTTTGTATGCTGAGGTTGATTAAGTAAACTATATTTCTGATGTACGCAAATACTACAATTGTCATTTTTAAGTTGGTTGATATTCACTGTATGATACTGAATTGAAAAAGTATCTATCGTTATTAATTTTTGAGAGAATTCAGCTGCTGTTAGCCAACGCAATAACTCTGAGACTTCCATGCTAGCTACTTGGTATATGACTGTAGGCAACACACCATTAATAGAACAACTTTCTGCAGATTCAGGTATCTTATCGAGCACACATTTTAAACATGGCCCTTTATAATCAATGCCATAAATGGTGCCTTGACTTCCAATTGCAGCCCCATAAATCCAAGGTATCGAAAATTTATGACATGCTTCGTTAATCAAGTACCTAATTTTAAAATGATCCATGCCATCCATGACGATAGCAGGATTAGATTTTCTCAAAATGTGTTCAATGTTGGTGCAAGTTATTTCTTGGTATAATGCGTTGATTTTAATATTAGAATTTATATCTAATAAATGTTTTTTTAATGCTTCTACTTTAGGTACCATCATTTGTGCATCATTTTCAGTATAAGTGGCTTGCCTATGTAAATTTGATAATTCTACAATATCCATATCAATTATTGTAAGTTCGCCAACTCCCATACGTGACAATATTTCTGCACAATGACTTCCTAATGCTCCAGCTCCTACAATCATCACGTGTGTTTGTTCCAATTTACGCTGACCATTTCTTCCAAAGTTCTTATAACGTATTTGACGGGAATACCTTTCCATCATAAAAATCCGATTCCTTCTGTTGGACTTGAAGCTTGAGCTGTATACTTAACTGGTATTCTTCCTGCTTGATAACTCATTCTACCTGCTTGAATGCCCAATTTCATAGCTTCGGCCATTTTCCCTGGATCTTTCGCACTAGAAACTGCTGTGTTTAATAGAATGGCATCGGCACCTAATTCCATAGCATGACATGCATCTTTTGGTGATCCTACACCTGCATCAACTATTACAGGTACCTTAGCGCGTTCAATAATATAACGTAGATTTAAAGGATTATTTATTCCTCTTCCAGTACCAATAGGTGAAGCTAGCGGCATAATTGCATGCACACCTAATTCTTCTAGACGTTTAGCAAGTACAACATCATTTGAAATATAAGGACACACTGTATAACCTTTTTCGAGTAAAACTTTGCATGCCTCATATGTTTCTAAAGGATCGGGTAGTAAGGTTTCCTGGTCACCTATCACTTCAACTTTAATCATGTCACAAAGATTGGCGTGATTAGCAATTTCTGCAATTCTTATTGCTTCCTCCGCTGATGTTGCACCAGCAGTATTAGGAAAAGTAACAAAGTTTGATAAGTCAACTTTTGCTAAAGGATTAGGTAATTTCTCATCATATAAGTTCATTCGACGCACTGCAAAAGTTAAAACCTCTGTTTCAGATGCATCTATAGCTTCCTTTTGAATGGCTTCTGTTTCAAATTTACCTGTACCTAATAACAATCTTGAATTGAATTCAAATTTTCCTATTTTAAACATTTTATCCGCCTCCTACAAATTCTAATAATTCTAAACAATCTTTATCATTAACGATATAATCTTGAAATTGGTTTTGTTTAATTAATTTTTTATTATGTTCAACAATTACTCTCTTTTCGTCTAAACCGAGTGTCTGCAATATTTCTTGTATATTCAAAGGATTTTCAAATGTGAAATTATCACCATTAATAACGCAATGCATCATGATTCATTCCTTTCTCACTTATTGATAAGTAAATGATTAAACTATGTTGCTTCATAATTTAACCATGCTTTGTGTAAGGCTTGTACTGTTTTTATTGAGTGATTAAATATTGAAATACCTGCGATACCTTGAAACCCCTTAGGTAAATGAGACATCGTTTTTAAATTAATGCCGCCTAATGCGACTACAGGAATATCAGTTTTCAATGCCTCATTGATTTCAGTTAACGATTTAGGTGCTAACCCTTTTTTAGACTTGGTTTCAAATACGTGCCCATAAAGTACAAAATCTAAATTTAATTCTTCTGCATATTGAATCGCCTGGCGACTGTGTGTAGACATACTTATTTTTATGTCTGAACAATATGATTTCAAAGCATGAATTTGTTCATCACTTTCTCTAAAATGTATACGTGATAAGTCGCAAGATTGGAGAACATGATAATCACTGTGAATAATAATTTTATCTTTCGGAAAATGCTGTTGCTTTAGTTGATTTATCCATTCTATCGTCTCAGAAGTACACATCGGTGATCTGACGATTAGGTAATCTATATAAGGTTCAATTTCGCAATAATTAATGCAACCTTGCTTGGTTAATTTATGATAACTGGTAATCGCAATAATCATAATAATCACTCCTAAAATAAAAAAACGTTATTTTTCCAAATAGGAAAAATAACGTTAATGTGAACGGACAAATATGGTTTATAACGCCACTTTTCCTACGCCAGTACAAACTGGATCAGGTTCAAGGAATTCTAGCGTCTCACGCTAGTCTCAGCCTTTTTAACATAAAGGCACTTCCAGTGGTTAAACTTAGCTCTATTTAATTAATGTGAATTTTACATTTAATTCATGTTTAACTTAACGTAAAAACTGTATTATTTCAACCTTATATATTTTTAGCTTATTATTTTCTAGGAAATATCATGTACAAATCATGCATGATTGCTACTATATCATAACTTTAGTGAGATATTTTTAATAATTCCTTTGTTATTTCTTTAGTCTCATCGTAAGTTTTTTTGTATATTGCAAAATATTTCATATATTGCTTATGATGTTCTAAACTGGGTTCAAATACTTTATCGTATTGAATAAATTGTTGAACCATTTCAGCGACATCATTAAACCACCCTACACCTTTTGCTGCTATCATCGCTGCACCCATACTCGGTCCTTCTTCATGTTTTAATTTATATACTTTTGCGTTAAAGATATCTGCTTGTAACTGAAGCCAAAAATCACTTTTAGCTCCTCCACCAATAGAAATTATTTCTTTAATTTTTTTATCGTTTTCACGTAAATAATAGAAAGATTCATATAATGCAAAAGTGATGCCTTCAATCACAGCACGAGCCATATCTTTATTAGTATGCATATGACTTAACCCAATAAAACTTCCTCTAATGTGACTATCACCATGGGGTGTACGTTCTCCTGATAAATATGGCGCATATATTAAACCATTACTCCCCAGAGAAGATTGTTTAGCTTCATCCAAAATTTGACTATAAGTTAAACTTGGCATAATGTTTTTTTGAAACCATTTTAAACTATCGCCTGCAGCTAATATAACACCCATTGCATAAGATTTTTGAGGGAGCACATGATTAAAATGATGTATATTGTGACCATAAGTCCCTGTATTCTCAGAATCACACGCTAATATAACACCAGAAGTACCAATACTACATAGTGTATCGCCCTCACTAATAACACCTGCGCCTAATGCACCACAGGCATTGTCACCACCTCCAGCATATACTGCGACATCTTTATCTAAACCTAATTCATCTGCAACTGAATTATTAAGGTACCCTACAAAATCTTGTGATTCAATTAAATTTGGACAAAGTTGGTATACACCATAATATTCACAAATATTTTTATTCCAACACTTATGTGCTATATCCATTAACAATGTGCTTGATCCATCAGAATATTCCATATTTATCGTATCTGTGAATTTAAATCTCACATAATCTTTAGGCAGTAAAAATACATTTGCTTCAGACCAAATCAATGGTTCATTTTCTTTAACCCATAACAACTTCGTTAATGTAAAACCTTCTAAAACAGGATTATCCATGACATATTCACCAAATTGTTGTTTTATTTGTTCACACTGAAAAGTGGATCTTGTATCATTCCATAAAATGGCATTTCTAAGTGGTTGAAATTGATGGTCAAGCAACACTAAACTATGCATTTGGCCAGAAAATGATATACCTTTAACCTTCATATCTGCTAACTGTTCTGAATTCAATAAGTACTTTATACAATCTTTAGAGGCTTCAAACCAGTCTTCTGGATTTTGTTCACTAAAACCTGTTTGTTGATTAATAACATGGATAGGTTCACTAGTACCATCTAAAACGTCACCTTTTTTATTAATAGCAATGGCTTTCACAGAACTTGTACCGATATCTATGCCTAATACAATCTCTTTCACATATACCATCCTTTAATTTATAGTTATTTTTAAACTATTTATCTTCAATGTCATTCACGTTATATTTATAGCACAATATATTTGAAAATAAAAATTATCTTTATAAAGAAAATATTTTCAATTTAATTTTTATACATCAAACAAGCAACAACAATGAATGATTCACCCTTTTATATTAAGAAATGCAATGATACTGTTTTCAATGTTTTAAAATACATTAGAGTTCATACAAACTTATTAAATTTAAAACAAAATGCACCGAGATATCATTTTTTCTCAGTGCATAAAAGTATAAGTAATGATAATGCATGTAACCTTTTAAGTATCTAAAATAGTAATTTAGACGCGTAAATAACAACCACCACAGTAATTGAGCTTAATAAAGTAGATAAAAAGACAAGTTCCGCTGCAAGTTCTGGGTGATTGTCATACTCCTGAGCAATCACAGAACTATTTACTGACGTCGGCATTGCTGAGGCAATAAACAATGTTTGCGCAATCACGCCTTCGATACCCATGATTTTTATAATTATTAATGCGATGACGGGTCCAATCACTAAGCGTACAAATATAAAAATATATGATAATGACCACTTGAAAGTAAAGTTTATATTGGCAATTTGTGCGCCTAACATAATTAAAGCAATTGCAATCATCGCATCTGCTACATAATTCGCTGGCGTCCAAATAAATTCCGGTATAGGGATATCAGCATAATTTAAAATAATTGCAAATAGCAAGGCGTATAATACTGGCATTTTAAAATAACCTAACATCGCTTTTAATTTTCCAATTTGTGCAGACTGTATTGCGAAAATACCATATGAAAAAGTGAAAATATTTTGTAATGATAGAACGATAACTTGTACTGACATCGCTAGTGGATCACCCTTGAACACTAGGTCATTGACTGGTACACCATAGTTTCCAGAATTAAAAAATAATACACTGTTGGTTAGCGTTGTAGCCTCACCTTTATCCCTCTTGTTTATTAAAGTTAAAACTTTTCCCACTATATATAAAAATATTATGTATATTATGAAAAACACTACAATATAGAATAATAAGCGCAGTTCAAAATTTGTTTTATAAAATTTTACAAAAATAAATCCTGGAACAAACACATAGATATTTAATTTAGCTAAAGTCTTTAAATCTAGAGTGAACTTTTTCTGTAAGATAAATCCCAATACTATCATTATAAAAATGGGTAACAATACACTCTGTAATATATAAATCATTTCACTCATCCTAGAACACTCCCTTGTAAGAAACTTTAACACTAGACATATTCATTTGTATTTAAGCTAAATTTAGATGCCTGACTTTTAAAACTATATTGTTTGTATACTTTAAAAATATAAAAATTAGGAGTGAAATAAAAATTGATAAATTAGAAATCAATTTCATATTTCAACTCCTATATCGTATCAATAAAAATTCTAAATTTTACTAAGGTTACAGTATTTTAATTTGTACATCATTTAATGGATTTGCTTTATTATTTAGAAAGGATTTATAACAATAAGAAAATATGTTATTCGTCTTTTCGGTTGTTTTCATCGCTATTAGTAGTATTATTTATCTGTTTTTGTTCATCGCTATTATTTTCTTGCTTTCTTTTGTTTCGTTTTTTTTCTTCCAAAATTGACATAACTATAAAGCCAACAACTAATAGCGGTGTAAGTATACCAATCATCATCATCATTTAGCTCACCTCATTCGTTCATTTCAATTTAATGGCTATATTAACCTTTACTATCAATTTACATGTTTTTATTACCTTCCTCAATAGAACAACCTATTTTAATTTAGTTTAATAATTATCCCTATTCGTTTTTTACTTGATATTACACCAATTCGTGTTCGACATACTACTTTTTGCTCGCTTATTTGTCTAAAATGTAACTTTAGTTGCTCACATTGCATCTTTTATAAAATCTAAAAGTCTTAGATATATTGCTAAATCATAACGATAATTACCAGGGCAATTTCATTATGAAATGCTGAACATACTTTCAATTATTTAGTACTTCAATATTATTCACGAATTGTTCGGATTTATTACTATTTTAGCGGCCCATTATAGAATATATTATAAACAGATGCAAAAATTATCCATTTTTTTAGTTTTAGAATTTCATTTTTTTATAATTACGCAACATTAATTGACTTATTAAATTTAAAAAGAGTACTATTTAAATAAATGAAATTAAATTCAAGTATATCTACATTTCCTGAATGAATTTATTGTGCACGCTCTCAATACCTTAATACTTAATCTGATTCTCATTTTACTATAAATCATTTCCAATTTTACTAGCTGACATTTAAGGAAAGGAGGAGTTTAATGAATTATAACCAAATCATTTATGATGAAGGCGATAAATTAGAACATTTAAATACACCTAACTTTTCCAATATATATTTAGTCATTTCAGGTATGATTCATTTCCAAAAAGTTAAATCAAATTTTATATTTCATCGAGGCGATGTATTTGTAGTATATGATTTTGAAGAAAACCTCATTATCCATCGAGAAGGTATGCTTGCTTGTATTTCAGTAAATAATTTAAGTTATCATCGTTTCACCCTAATCAATCAAGAAAACTTTCTAGAAAAATATAAATTAAGTAAATTGATCACTGAAACATATATTGCAACTTTAAAAAACATTTTAGAAAACAATTCATTTAATGGTGACATCGGAGTTATTAAATTAATCAATTACCTCAATTCATCCCAAGCAAATATATACGGACAGTTGACTTACTCAAATAAATTAATTAAAAATGTTGTAGAATATATTAACCAACATTACAAACAACCATTAACGCTTAATTTACTAGCCCAAAAATTTTACGTAAACAGTAGTTATTTATCCAGAGAATTTTCAAAAAAAATGAATATTTCGTTAATCAAATACATTAAAAAAGTTAAAATCTATAGTTTATCTAGAGAGTTATTAACGAATGGTAATAGTGAATCCATTTGGGTAGATTATGGGTTTCGTTCGTACAATACTTATTTGAGAGATTTCAAAAATGTGATGCAAATGACACCTAAAGATTTTATAAAACAACATTACTCTAAAGGTACAAATACAAAGATAGAACCACATCAATTATATAACCAGCTCCAATTAATTTTAGATACGATTAAATCTGAATAAAATATAAAAAATCCAAGTTTACCTATCAAAGGCAAACTTGGATTACGAATTAATATTTATATTTATTATCCTCATCAGTATCGGAATAATTTTCTTTGATTTTTTGTTGTTCGTTCTCTTTTTGATCATCGGATAATACAAATGAGTTATTATGTTCATTTACCTGTGACCCATCTTTGATATAGGGATTTGCATCATCTTCTTTATCTCTACTATAAACAGCTTTTTGTGGCTTTCTCACAAGTAACATGATACCTGCTACTAACCACAATATTGCGGTAATCCAATTACCAATTAATGAAATAACACCAACAATGATTAATAAAATACCAGCAGCTTTTGCTTTTTTACCAATTAACACTGCACCGATGATTGCTACTATAAGTAACACAATAGATAATATAAGTCCTGCAGTTACCAACCCACTTAACATATTAATAACCGCTTCTCCATTTTCATATGTGATCGAACTATCGTCTTCCATCATTGCTTGTATCATTGCATTTTTATTGTCACCATTTCCAACTAATGGTAAGAATATCGCAAGTACAATTACGCCTAGTAGTTGTATACCAATACCAATCCAGGCAAGTATACGTTCAGCAGTTCTTTTCATTATGGTTCACCCCTAATCGAAAATTTATGTTTTTAGTTAATGTATATTTAAAATTATATCATTTAGTATACGCATCCTGTTATTACAAGTCCATGTAAAACACATTTAATTTCCTAGGTAATTATTTACTTTTTCTAAAAGCTTCATCAATTCGTTCCAATTGATTTACAAAATCTTCTATTTCTTCAAGTGAAAATTGGTTACCTAAGCGATTTTTTACTGATTCTGTCATTGCAGAAGTCGCTTGCTTTAAAAATGTTTCACCTTCTATGCTTAATTGAACTAATTTTATTCTTTTATTATTTGAGTGTGCTCTTTGCACATAACCCATTTCTTCAAGTTTACCTATTCTTTTTGATGCAGCTGTTTTAAATATATTTTGCAGTCCAGCCAACTCATTAATCGTAACTTGCCCTTTTGTTTGAATAATTCTCATCGCTTCAATTTGTTCTCTTGAAAGTAAGTTTGTGAGAGACGATTCGTTCACCATTTCAATAATTTCTTTGTTTAAATACAACATCACTATTTGAAATTTGGTTATCGCTTTTTCAATCGATGCATCTACATCATTCATAATCTTATCCCCCTTGATAAATTACTTAAATTCGATAGAAAGTGGTAACTTGTCGCGTTTATTGAACCATAATAGAACTAAATATTGTAAAATCATCATTACGATGATGATACCGATAAGTAAAGCTACAACAAATCCAAAATCAAAGTGACCTGCATTAGTGAATATCGCTTCTCTGTATCCTTGAATAGCATAAGACATTGGTGAAAATGGATGTATCCATCTATAGAACGTTGCGGAAAGTTCTATTGGGAACATACCTTCACTTGCACTTAATTGTAAGATTAAAAGAATCATTGATATAAATAGTCCTATTCTATCTAAGAATAACGTTAAGAACGATGTGATTGTAATTGCTGCAATAGCCCATAACAATCCTACTAATATAAATTTCCAAACATTACCAACTGACATGTTAAACACAAACAATACCCAACTGCTCATGAACAGTGCAGACAACGCACCCTGAACGATATATAATGCAAATTTCCCTATAGCTTGTCTCATTGAAGTTGTAGATTTATTAATCGTTTTTCTCAATGGATAAATCGCACTAAACGATAGCGCACCAACAAATAAACTTACACTTGCCATATAAGGAACAATCGTTGCACCATATTCATCAGCATTCGTCGGATTATTTTCATTTACTTTTGTAACATCATTGAGTGCCTTTTCATTTTCGGATTCAAATGAAACATTATTTTGTTGACTAACTGCATCATCAATTTTTGATTTTAGTTCGTCATTATTTGCTTGAAGTTCTTTCAGCCCATCTGTTACCTGTTGATTTCCAGATAATAATTTTTGAGCTGGTTGGCCTACCATTGGTGCCATTTGTTGAATTCCGTCTGTCACTTGTTGATTACCATCAATAAGTTGCGTTTCTGCATCTGACATTTGCCCTAATGCGTCAGATGTATCTTGGTAACCTGATTGTGATTTTTTAGCACTCGCAAATAATTCATTCAAGTAGTTAGATCTTATATTATCTTTTATAGATTCAGTCACTGTATTAATAGCTGAATTTGCAGATTGACTGCCTGTATAACTAGAACCAGGATTTACTTTGGTTTCTAGATTTATTTTTTTAGGATTTTCATCTAAAATCGTCGTTGCATTTGATGAGGCATTTTTGGGAACAATAATAGTTCCTACGCTTTCACCTCTATTCAATTGCTTATTCGCTTCTTTTTCAGAAACAACTTGAAAATCAAACTTATCATTATCTTTTAATTTATCTACTAAATCATCGCCAATAGTAATATCTTTATTATTAAGCGTTGCTTTTTCATCGTGGTTTACAACAGATATTTTTAGATTTTCTGTCTTATCGTATGGATCCCACATTGAACCAACAAACAAGGCTACATATAGCAATGAAATAAGTGATATTGCAATTAAAGATACCACTAACATTTTATTTTTAAATATAAATTTAAATTCATTCAACATTTTTCCAACTACCTTCCTTTAATTGTACATCCCATGTACTATAAATTAAAAAAGACTAAAACAATACACATTTGTCTTAGCTTAGCACGCATGACCTTCTATTTATAAGGGTGAAAACATATTAGTACACCCCATGTACATTTTTATATCATACGCTCCTTAAAATTAAATGTCAAACCTATTTCTCAAAAATTTCTTTGGTGATTTTGAACAAAAATATATTCTGAAAATTCTGTATTTACTGTTAATTTTACTCTTTATTAATGCTATGATACTTACTATCACTTTAATTAGGGAGGGAAATTATCATGTGGAGTGAACCTATTATTTCAGCAACTGCTTTATTTGCGTTAATTGCTTTGGGAGAAGTTATTTCAACATTAACAAAAGCACGCGTGCCAATGCTTTTGACTGCAATGGTCAGTTTTTTATTACTTAAATGGGCAGGTATATTTCCTGAAAATATTCTTGATTCAGCTATTTTACCTTCACTAGGTGCACTAGCAATAGCACCTGCTATTATGCATATGGGAACGATGATGCCTTTATCAACGTTAAAAACACAGTGGAAGGCAGTGATTATTTCACTTTTCGGCATTATAGGCTCAACAACAATGATTTTAATCATCGTATCTTTGGTTTATGATTTTCGTATTGCCGCTTCTGGTGTTGGTCCAATATCAGGTGGTATTGTTGCATTGCTAATTACAATTGATAAGTTAAAGGAATTAGATTTAAGTTATTTAATTGTTTTACCAGCACTTGTGCAAGGTCTACAAGGTGTTATCGGATTACCATTAAGTTCTGTAATCATGAAACGTTACGGTAAACACTTTTTACAACAAGAGTCTAAAAATTTACAAACTGATACTCATGAAGAAGCATCAGCAATTCAAACATCAACAGCACATACTTTACATGATAAATATCCTATTTTACAAAATAATACTTTAAGATTATTTATTATGTTTGTATTAGCTAGTTTAGCTTTTTTAATTGGAGAAGTGACGCCAATTCATTTTACACTTATCAGTTTATTCTTTGGGATTGTTGGGCTAAAACTAGGTTTATTTGAACAAGCAGAATTAGAAAAAAACAAGTCATTTACTTTAATTCTTGTTATTATCATGCTGATTGTCATCGGTTCTATGGGAGATATCACACCACAAGATTTATGGCATCACCTACCAGCTATCTTGCTCATTTTATTAATAGGTACGATAGGTATTCTAATCGGAGGCGCAGTTGCTGCAAAACTGATTGGTTGGCGATATACGAAGGCACTCCCAGTGGCGTTAACTGCATTGTATGGTTTCCCTGGAGATTACATGCTATGTGAAGAAGTGAGTCGTAGTTTAGCCAAAAACAAAAAAGAACATGATGCACTTTTCAAAGAATTACTTAGTCCTATGTTAATAGGTGGATTTACTTCCGTTACGATAGCTTCCGTGATTTTAACAGGTATTATTATGAATTTTATTAATTAGGAGGAATTTTAAATGCTTATAAAAAATATAAACCTTATAGATGGTACTGGTAACGCTATTCAACAAAACGTTGATGTAATTATTCAAGATCATCGCTTTAAGACTATTGGACAAAATTTAAACCATGCAAATCATGAAATCATCGATGGTACTGATAAATATTTATTACCCGGCATGATAGATAGTCATGTTCATATTATGGAAGAAATGAGACCGTTGGCGGACAAATTAGCTACGCCATTTTCTTATACATTCTATCGCGCTATAGATCATCTTAAACGTACAGTAGATTGCGGTATCACTACCGTACGTGATGCACTTGGTGCTGATCAAGGGATTAAAGAAGCTGTACAAAATGGTTTGATACTTGGACCACGTATGCAAATTAGTGTCAATGCATTAACAATTACTGGTGGCCATGGCGATAAATTAACGAAATCTGGTATAACTATGCCAAGTTTTATTGAAGATTATCCAGGTTTACCTACAGGGATTTGTGATGGTGTTGAAGAAGTACGTAAGAAAGCAAGAGAAATGTTACGTGCTGGTGCAGATGTAATCAAAGTTCATGCAACTGGTGGTGTAACAAGTCCAACAGACCATCCAGACTTCACACAATTTTCTATTGAAGAACTTAAAGTTATGGTTGAAGAAGCACAATTCAGAGGTAATAGAAAAGTTATGGCACATGCGCAAGGCCTACAAGGCGTTAAAAATTGTATCGCAGCAGGTATTCATTCTATAGAACATGGCATATACCTAGATGATGAAGCAATCGAAAAAATGAAGACACAAGGTATCTTTCTCGTGCCGACTTTACTAGCACCTGTTTCAGTTATTGAATTTGCAGATGAACTTGGTATGTCTGAAAGCTCTGTTAAAAAGTCAAAAGAAGTTTTAGAGGCACATACAACAAGTTTTACTAAAGCTGTAAAAGCAGGCGTAAAAATCGCTATGGGCACAGATGCTGGTGTATTTAAACATGGTACCAACTTACGTGAATTAGAGTTAATGGTTGAATATGGTATGACACCAATGCAAGCTATAGTAGCATCCACTAAAACTGCCGCAGAATGTCTAGGTTATGATAATGAAATAGGTACAATTGAAACAGACAAAAAAGCTGACTTTATAATCGTAGAAGATAATCCTTTAGAACATATTGGAATATTAAAAAATCCTGATAATATTAAAATTGTAGGTATTGATGGTGAAATTGTGAAAAGATAATGATATCTTTTATATATTAAAAACAAAGCCTCGTTGTATATCTAAAGAATGATTGAAGATATACAACGAGGTTTTAATTTAAAATTCACTTTGTCTTGTCACTATTTATATTTATTAACCAGTGCTTTAGGTAAATGACAGTAATCATTTGGAAATCTTGATAATCTGTCTTGATGTATTTCTGCGCTTTTAACATAATTAGTTAATGGTAATACCTCTATGGCAATAAGGTGATGGTCTTCAATTGCATCTATGTATGCTTGTGCTTCTTTTAAATGTTTTTCATCTTCACTATATAATCCGGTTCTATATTTTAAACCAATATCTTGGCCTTGTTGGTTTACACTGTAAGGGTCAATAATTTCAAAAAGATACCCCATTAAATCAGTAACAGACACTTTTTCAGGATCAAAAGTTGTTTTAATGACTTCTACATAGCCGTCGTATGCTTCATCAAGCGTATGCGTAATACCATTTGCCCTACCACCTTCTGTTTGAACAACACCTGGTAATGTCTTAACGAATGCCTGAACACCCCAGAGACAGCCTCCTGCTAAATATACAGTTTCCATTCTATCCCCTCCTGATTTAATAACATTATTTAATAAAAGTATAGACACCACGAGCGTATGACGCAAATGCGCATATATTTATGATTTATTTTTTGTTAATAGGGAAAAATTATATTAGAGAATAAGGAGGTATTATATGCCTAAAGTTAAAGAAAGATTATTAGAAGATATTGAAGAAAAGCCTTCAAGAACCGACAGTGATTTTAATTCTGAAAAAGAAATGCAACAAAATGCTTTTGAACGATTAGGCAAAGATGTAGTGATTATAGAAACGCTTTCTATTATGAATATTGTCTTTGCAATCAGTACAATTAGTTTAGTAGTTGCACTTATCTTTACCAATAAAAATAAATAAATTTATATACATGCTCTTTTCATTGCCAATAACAAACTTGAAAAGAGCATGTTTTTTATTAATAATCTAATATTCTCCAAAATAATTTTTACAATATTTAGTTTTACAAAATTTTTAAATTGAATATTGTTCCTTTTTTGTTACAATATAGTGAGGAGAATTTCGTCCTTTTATAAAAGCATATAACAACTATACATTTATCATATCATTATAGATTGTAGCCGCACGATACTATTAAACTATTAATTTTATATAAAACTATTATAAACAGAAAAAAATTTAGAGGAGAATTGAATTATGGATTACAGAGTACTATTGTATTATAAATATACAAATATTGAAGACCCAGAAACATTTGCTACAGAACATTTAGATTTTTGTAAAGATTTAGAGCTTAAAGGACGTATCTTAGTATCAACTGAAGGTATTAATGGCACTGTTTCCGGAACAGTTGAAGCAACAGACAAATATATGAATGCATTACAATCAGATGAAAGATTCAAAGGAATTACTTTCAAAATTGATGAAGCAGAGGGGCACGCATTTAAAAAAATGCATGTTCGTCCTAGAAAAGAAATTGTGGCATTAGATTTAGAACAAGATGTTAATCCTAAAGAACTTACTGGTAATTATTTATCACCTAAAGAGTTTAAAGAAGCCTTATTTGACGATGACACAATTGTTATCGATGCGCGTAATGATTATGAATATGATTTAGGACATTTCCGCGGTGCGATTCGACCTAATATTACTCGCTTTAGAGATTTACCAGACTGGATTAAAGAAAATAAAGATCAATTTATGGACAAAAAAATCGTTACTTATTGTACTGGTGGCATTCGCTGCGAGAAATTCTCCGGTTATCTATTAAGAGAAGGTTTTGAAGACGTAAGCCAGCTTGAAGGTGGTATCGCCACTTATGGAAAAGATCCAGAAACAAAAGGTCAGTATTGGGACGGTAAAATGTATGTATTTGACGAACGTATTAGTGTAGACGTCAATCAAGTTGAAAAAACAGTTGTAGGTAAAGAATGGTTTGACGGTACACCTTGTGAACGTTACATCAATTGTTCAAACCCTGAATGTAACCGTCAAATTTTAGTATCTGAAGAAAATGAAGCACGTTATTTAGGTGCTTGTTGTCATGAATGTGCTGAACATGAAAGTAATCGCTATGTTAAAAAACATGACATTAGTGATGAAGAAAAGGCAAAACGCCTGGAAAATTTTAAACAACTTGTATAATTCAAGTATGCGCTGAAATTGAAATTATATGTAAATATTTTATGATTTTAATTTGTATCAAGCTAACTAAAAAATGGCAATTTCTAATTTTATTTAGAAATTGCCATTTTTCTTTTATTAGGTGCACAACTTGCCAGAATTACATGCACTAACTGTATTATTTCCCACATTATACAGTATTTTCACAGTGACCATTGTCATCTTTTTATCCCGCGTTTTATTTTAAAAATTAATATTAGAAGTACACTTTCCCTATAACAAACTAGAATATAAAAAATACCAGTCTCTTATTTATAAATGAAAGACTGGTATTTCCAAACTTTTGTAATTAATTAGCAATTATTTTCTTATCTATGCTTATTGTAATTTCATAAATCCATTTCCTAGGACATCTCGCACATCATGGATGACTAAAAAGGCATTTTCATCATGACGGTTTACAATCTTTTTAATTCTAGCTAACTGATTTTGAGGGACAACGACGTAAAGTACATTCGTTTCTTTTTGTTGATATCCTCCTACACCATTTAACAGTGTGGAACCACGCCCTGTTTCTTCATTAATTTGCTTACTAATGTTCGCGTTAAAATCTGAAATAATAGTAATTGCTTTTTTAGGATTAAATCCTTCTATGACAAATGACATACTTTTTTCAACGATAAATAGCATAACAATTGTATAAAGTACATTTTGAATAGGTAAAACGAGTAAGAAAGATAAAACAATCAATGAATCAAGAATAAATAATGCTTGTGATGTTTTAATTTCACTATATTTGTTTATGATTTTTGCAATAACTGAAGTACCACCCAATGTACTACGGGCAGATATAACAAAGCCTGTACCAATACCAATTAACACTCCTGAAAAAATAGTATTGATAAAATCTGACTCTAAATTCAAATTAAAAGATTCAGTAACACCTAAGAAAAATGAACTCGCAACCACAGTAATCAATGTATAAAGTGCAGTTGTTTTACTTAAATATTTCCACCCTACACCAATTAATATGATGTTAATAATAAGCGTCGTCAATGCCGGAGAAAGACCTAAAGTATATTTAAGATTTAAAGAAACACCAACTGTGCCACCTTCTCCTAAATTTGAAGCCAAAACGAATGAATTAACACCTATTGCAATTAAAAAAGTACCTATAAGACAAAAACAAATATTTTTTAGATGAATTTTATATACCATTGAACCCACACCTCTTTCTATAGATGAATTAAATTTTTGAACACCATTTCTTAACTATACTTCGTTCATTTTGCTTTCAACACAAAAAGAAACTTCTTAGCAATAGCTAAAAAGTTTCAGAATTACATTTTCAAACTATAATTTTTTTAATACAGAAGACATAATAATAAAAATACGTAAGTTTTTCAACGTAAGCGGGTTATGATTATTTATAGATAGATAATATTTACTTAAATTTATCAAAAGATACTTTATATTATGCCTTTATTCAATCATTACGCATGTTTCTTTAAAAAATAAAAATCCCCAGATTCTATAATAAGAACCTAGGGATGGATGATATAATATTTTAAAATTGAATATTACCTTATTATGCAGTAACCCATTGTGAAGCACCTGCAGATTCATATAAATCCATTGCTGCTTGGTCTTGAACTGATTCTGGTGCTTCAGTTGGAGATACACCTTTATATTCAGATGGTGCTACTGAATCCCAAGTACTTTGTAAGAATTGATATTTACCTGCTGCACCTGAAGATGGGTTAACAGCTTTAAGGTCGCCGCCAGATTCACGTTGCGCGATTTGTTTCAAGTGGTCATTCACATTTACAGATGAACCACTTGATGCTTCACTTGAACTATCTGTTGATTGTTGTGATGAAGCAGCTTCTTGTTGTGGTTGTTGTGTTTGCTCAGTTTGAGGCGCTTTTTCTTGTGCTGGTTGTTCTGATGAAGCTTGTTGTGTTTGACCTTGAGATTGTGGTGCTTGTTCTTGTTGCCCTGCATCATTTGTTGATTGTGCTGATGTTTCACCTGATCCGTTTGAACCTTCACCATAGCTCCATGACCAATTTGTGCCATCAGATTCAAAATTATAATTTGTGCCGTTTTGACTGAAATTATAATTATATGAACCATCATGTAATGCTTGTGCATTCAATTGTTGTGGATTATTTTGTGCTTGTTGCGCTAATTGTGCTTGATCAATACCTTGTTCAGATGCATCCGCTGAATTTCCTGCTGCGATTCCTGTTACGCCAAGTCCTACTGCTAATGTTGAAGCTAATACTGTTTTTTTCATTATTAATAAATCCTCCCAAAAGATTATACTTTTAAATTTATGTTTTAATTTGTGTTTTCGTTTTTTGCAAAATTACTTTTATCAAATTTGCTAGTTCCCACTGTAACATCCAAAAAGTACTTGTGGGTTACAGGGAAGTTAAAAAAACAGTTAGATTTTTTACGTCCTCATGACATAAAAGTTTATTATTACACTGTTCAAAAAACATTAGAATACTATCACCATCGTCTTAAGGCTCATTATTTTTTCTATTTTATTGTAATGAGGTTGTAATAAAAACACTTTTTATTCAAGTATTGTAATATTTAGTTCATCATTTAATAAGTTGACAATTTTTGTAAAATTTATTTTTTTAATTGTTTATTTAAATAGTTTTTTACTATCAATTTAATGCTTTCTATTAATTTTTCAAAAACATCTCTATTGCTTTTGAAAGTATATGTTTTTTCTCAATATAAAAAGGACTAATCCATGTTCTTCACGGATTAGTCCTTTAATTAAAGAATGAGCTTTATATCTCACACTTTCTATGCGTATATATTAATGTTTTAAAATTAAACTTTTAATAAATTAAGCAGTAACCCACTGTGAAGCACCTTCAGATTCATATAAATCCATTGCTGCTTGGTCTTGTACTGATTCTGGTGCTTCTGTTGGTGATTGACCTTTATACTCATCTGGTGCTACTGAATCCCAAGTGCTTTGTAAGAATTGGTATTTACCTGCTGCACCTGAAGATGGGTTAACAGCTTTAAGGTCGCCACCTGATTCACGTTGTGCAATTTGTTTCAAGTGATCGTTTACTTCTACTGATGAACCACTTGATGCTTCACTTGAGCTATCTGTTGATTGTTGTGATGAAGCTGATTCTTGTTGTGGTTGTTGTGTTTGCTCAGTTTGAGGTGCTTGTTCTTGTGCTGGTTGTTCTGATGAAGCTTGTTGTGGTTGTGCTTGTTCTTGTGTTTGTTGTTGAGTTTGTGGTGCTTGTTCTTGTTGTCCTGCATCACTTGTTGATTGTGCTGATGCATCATTTGATCCGTTTGAACCTTCACCATAACTCCATGACCAATATGTGCCATCAGATTCAAAGTTATAATTTAAATTATCTTGATTAAAGTTATAGTTATAAGCACCTTCGTGTATTGGCTCAGCATTCAATTGTTGTGGATTGTTTTGTGCTTGTTGCGCTAATTGTGCTTGATCGATACCTTGTTTAGACGCATCTGCTGAATTTCCTGCTGCGATTCCTGTTACGCCAAGTCCTACTGCTAATGTTGAAGCTAATACTGTTTTTTTCATTATTAATAAATCCTCCTAAGAGATTATACTTTTAAATATTTAAATTTGTGTTTTCTGTTTTGCAAAATTACTTTTATCAAATTTGCTAATCCCTACTGTAACATCTTAAAAAAGCTTGTGGGTTACAGTGAAGTTAAAAAATATCTAGAATTTTTACACCCCAATTACATTAAATACTTACTTCAATTCCATTCAAAAAACCAGCACATCAACCATGAAATATAATATTGCTTTTATAAATATGTAATACTTATGTAATTAGTGCGAAAATAATATTCACTTATATCATTATAAATGGTTATGTTTTATGGCTTTTAAATATAAGAAAGATTGAATTTATATCTAACCACTGATAATATATTAATTTGGTTTAATTTTAATAATTTCATTTTAATATTCATGAAAATCTATCAATACATAAAATGTTGGAGGAATTAAATGTTCGACAATATTCTTTATGAAGATAACCATTTATTAATGGTAGAGAAACCAACCAATGTTCCTGTACAAGAAGATAACTCAAGAGATCAGGACTTGTTGTCCATTTTAAAAAATTACATAAAAGTTCAATATAATAAACCGGGAAATGTATACCTTGGACTCGTGCATCGCCTTGATCGGCCTGTTGGAGGTACAATCGTTTTCGCTAAAACATCCAAAGCAGCCTCTAGGTTATCTAATGAACTTAGAAAACAAAAATTAAATAGAACATATCTAGCAATTACTCATGGTATACCTTCAAAAAAAGAAGGTGAACTTCGTGACTATTTATGGAAAGATAGAAATAAAAATATTGTTTATGCAGTTGATGCCAAGAAAAAAGATGCTAAAGAGGCAATTTTGAATTATAAAGTTATCAAAACAATTAACGATAAAACCTTGGTTCAAATCCAATTGAAAACAGGTCGTTCACATCAAATTAGAGTACAATTCGCAAATCAAAACCTACCATTATATGGTGATCAAAAATACGGCCAGAAATTTAATAAGCCCGGGCGACAAATTGCACTTTGGGCATCAAAACTCAGCGTCAAACATCCCACTAAAGATGAAATCATTTCTGTAACTTCGACTCCAAATAAAGGTATTTGGAATGATTTTATATAACTTACTTCTTAAATAACTGTAAATTTATCCAATATATTAAAAAAGCTATGAAAGAATCTCTACTAAAAGATTCCTTCATAGCTTTTATTAGTGTTTTACACTTATATTTTCAATTAAAATTATACTTCAGATTATGCAGTAACCCATTGTGAAGCGCCAACTTCATTATAAAGTTTTACAGCTGCAGCATCTTGTACTGATTCTGGTGCTTCTGTTGGAGATACACCTTTATATTCAGCTGGTGCTACTGAATCCCAAGTACTTTGTAAGAATTGATATTTACCTGCTGCACCTGATGATGGGTTAACAGCTTTTAAGTCGCCACCTGATTCACGTTGCGCGATTGCTTGTAAATGTGAATTAACGTTTACTGAAGAACCACTTGAAGCTTCATTTGAGCTTGATGATTGAGTTGAAGCTTTTGTAGTTGCTTCTTGTTGTGGTTGTTGTGTTTGTTCAGTTTGTGGTGCAGTTTGTTGAGCTGGTTGCTCAGTTTGTGTTTGTTGTGGTTGTTCAACAGTTGAAGCGTTAGCGCTTGAACCTTCACCATAACTCCAAGACCAAGTTTGTCCATTTGATTCAAAATTATAGTTTAAGCCATTGTAATTAAAGTTATAACTATATGAACCTTCTTGTACTGGTGCTGCATTTAATTGTTCTGGGTTAGATTGAGCTAAGTTTGCTAATTCTGCTTTATCTACACCTTGTTCTGCTGCGTCAGCTGAGTTACCTGCTGCGAATCCTGTTACACCTAATCCTACTGCTAATGTTGAAGCTAATACTGTTTTTTTCATTTTTGATTAAATCCTCCTACAAGTTTGTTTTTTATATTTTTAAGATTTATTTTTACTGTGATATTGAAACCAACTATTTTTTGTAAAATTCAATGCTGTTTCAACCAATTTCCAGTAAATACTATATCATCCCTAAAAACTTTGTAGGTTACAGCGAAATTAAAAAACCCCCGTACATTTTACATAATAATTACATAAAATTGAATGAAAATTAAAAGATATTTTGTAAAAAAACCTATTACTAAAGTGAATAAAGTACTTTTTAAACTTATTTTTTCTGTAACATAATTGTAATTAGTGTGACAATTATCCTAGTTAGTCAGTTTGCTATTGTATATATTTAAAAAACCGTTCAATGATTAATATTGAACGGTCTTACCATTATATTCATTATGATAATGCTATTTTAATATGTGCTAAATGATGTTCTTCGTGCCAAGCTAATTTAGCAACTTTAGTAGCAACAGATATTTCTCCGCTTCCTTTTAATGTAAATGTACGACTCAAATCACTTTCTGTTAAATGATTGCCAATAGCTAAAATACGTTCATTTATACCTTCTAACGTTTTGAGGGAACATTCTATAGGCAGTTGACTATCAGCAAGTTTTGCCCACTCATCTTGAATAAAAGGATCCACAACTGGATTCGTATCTGTTAGCGCCAATTTTAAGCGTTGAAACATATTTAATTGGGAGTCTGCTATATGATGAACGAGTTGTCGCACAGTCCAACTTTTGTCTCGATATTGCTTGTTTAACGCTTCATCATTTAAATGAGCTACAGTTTGTCTCAGTCTATATGCATACGACTCAATTTCGCTAAGCCATTTTTGGATATCGTCTAATGTTACTTTATTTGGCACTTCTAATTCACCAATTGGAAATCTAACATCCATATTAATCACCTTTTTTATTTATTAAATATTTAATAGCATTTTTAATTTTCCATTAGTACTGCTATTGCCTATTTATGACTATTTAAACTTTCATACTATTTATTCTAACAGCTAGGAATGAAGCTGCTCATATTCATAACAATATCATTCTCCCTAGTTATTACCATAAAACTTATAATATTAGTGAAGTGACAAATGCATAATTAGTAAATTTTTATGAACTTTCCTAAATTATAATGATACAACTTAATAAAATTTGTAATATTATTGTGAAGGATTTAACAAGGGAGTGGAAATTTATGAGTAAAATTTCATCTACTAAGTCTACATCTAATTTCAAGCCATTTTGGTTAATCACAAGTATGATTATTTTAATCGCTATTTTGTTATTGCCTACACCAGAAAGTTTACCGCTTATGGCTAAAAGTGCATTAGCAATATTGCTATTTGCAGTCATATTATGGGTTACTGAAGCAGTGACTTATCCAGTTTCCGCGGTCATGATTGTTGGACTCATTATTCTATTAATAGGTTTCAGTCCGGTGCAAAATTTATCTGAATCGCTAGGCTATCCTCAGTCAAATGGTGAAATATTGAAAGGAGATTCACTTTTCGGAACAGGTAATGCTTTAAAACTTGCATTTAGTGGATTTTCTACCAGTGCATTAGCTTTAGTTGCAGCTGCTCTTTTTTTAGCAACAGCTATGAAAATTACACAACTTCATAAAAGACTTGCACTAATTGTACTTTCCGTGGCAGGTAATAAGACAAATCGTATCGTGATTGGAACGATATTAGTAGCAATTTTTTTAGCATTTTTCGTTCCCTCTGCTACTGCACGAGCAGGTGCTGTTATTCCTATATTATTAGGAATGATAACAGCATTCGGCGTTGCTAAACAAAGTAAATTAGCTGGACTTTTAGTTATCACAGCTGTACAAGCAGTTTCTATTTGGAATATTGGTATTAAAACGGCAGCTGCACAAAACATTGTCGCAATTAACTTTATCAATGATCAGTTAAATACTGATATATCGTGGGGACAGTGGTTCTTATATGCTGGGCCATGGTCTATGTTAATGTCAATTGCGCTTTATTTTATCATGCTTAAAGTCATGCCCCCAGAAGAAAAAGAACTTTCAGGAGGCAAATCATTAATTCAGCAACAGTTAAAAGCTATGGGACCTATAACTTCTAAAGAATGGCGACTAATTGGCATATCTATCATTTTATTAATACTTTGGTCTACCGAAAAGATATTACATCCTATTGATTCATCTTCAATCATTTTATTAGCGTTGGCTATTATGTTAACTCCTAAAATTGGTGTCATGTCCTGGAAAGAAGCTGAAAGTCGTATACCTTGGGGAACAATTATTGTATTTGGCGTGGGCATATCTTTAGGAAATGTCCTATTAAAAACCACAGCCGCCCAATGGTTGAGTGATCAAACCTTTGGTATCATGGGTTTAAATCACTATCCCCTTTTAGTAACAATTGCATTAATTGCGCTATTCAATATTTTAATACACTTAGGTTTTGCAAGTGCAACAAGCTTAGCATCAGCGCTAATACCAGTATTTATTTCACTAACCACAACGTTAGACTTAGGAAATCAGTCTATTGGATTTGTACTCATACAGCAATTCGTTATCAGCTTTGGTTTCTTATTGCCCGTAAGCTCACCACAATCAATGTTGGCCTATGGCACAGAAACATTTACTGTTAAAGATTTTTTAAAAGCAGGTATACCTATAACCGTTATCGGCTATTTACTAATTATTTTATTTAGTGCTACTTATTGGCATTGGCTCGGATTAATTTAATGCAAAAAGTATTATTTTCTATAATAATCTCGACATTACTAACATTTTTGAGTGAATGAACCATTATAATGAATAACAGGCTGAGACAATTAATTTGTCACAGCCTGTTAATATTAATAAATGCTATATAAAATGATACAAACACTCTATTTTGTTAAAACGCGTTTTGATTAAGCCATTGACCCCCGTCCATTGTCATACAAGCACCATTAATGTAATTGGCTTCTTCCGAAAATAAAAACTTAGCTAATCCTGCAATTTCTTCTGGCTGGCCCATGCGACCTAATGGTACGCTATCCAATGTTTGTTGGCGTGCGTCTTCCGACAAACTAAGTTTTCCAGAGCCTCCTGTATTATCTATAGGGCCTGGAGCAATAGCATTTACGGCAATGCCATACTTTGAACCCCACTCTACAGCGAGCGTTCTTGTCATAGCCAACACACCCGCTTTTGCACTAGCAGAATGTACAACACCTGGCCCTGAACGCCAAGCATAAGTTGCTACCATATTGATAATACGTCCATGATGGCCTTGTTCAATCCATTTTTTCCCAACAGCCTGTGTGCAATGCCAAGTACCATTTAACACAATATCTACGACAGAATTCCAACCATTCGTCGTTAGTTCTTCTGCAGCACATATAAAGTTGCCAGCTGCGTTATTTACCAAACCATCTATCTTTCCAAAAGTATGAATGGCTTCATCCACTGTATATTGTACGCGTTCAACATCACGAACATCCATATCAATGCATAAAATTTGTCCTTCTCGCTGTTCGATTTCCTTTTTAGTTGCTTCTAAACGTTCTAACGATCTACCTGTTATAACGACATTCGCACCTTCTTCAGCAAATCGTTTCGCCATTGCTTTCCCCATACCACTACTTCCACCTGTAACCATTACCACTTTATCTTTCATTATAGCGTCTCCTTTACCCTTTAAATTCGTAAGCGCTTACATTTTATTGATAAGTATAACAAAGTTTCCCCGATTTTTCTTATAAAATGATAAAGACCTATGATGGATAAACATCATTTTATATCTATGTTTCATATGAAACATTTTACTTATTTAATAAGTGGATTGATAAAAACAAGTTCATAAACACAATTAAGACCCTAATTTTTATTTCTAACCCTTTTATATTTGATTAAGATATATATAATTGAAATTGATAGAAACTTTAATGTAATATTACTATGTAATAGTTTTTATTATTTACTTTAATGATTTATACTTGAAATATAGGGTAAATTATTATAAGTATGCTCACATATTCCAAATAGGAATGTGTTATATGATTAATATGTATTTTTACATGTGAGAATCGCGTAATATAATAGTAAATAAAGACATAAGATGAGTGACAAAGTATGACAATTTGTTACTGATGTTATTAAGAATGAAAGGTGAGGAACTATGGCTAAAACTGAGTCAAAAGACGTCATTCTTATTGGCGCCGGTGTATTAAGTACTACTTTTGGTTCTATGCTTAATGAGCTTGAACCAAATTGGAACATTAAACTATACGAACGTTTAGATCGTCCTGGTGACGAAAGCTCAAACGAACGTCATAACGCAGGTACAGGACATGCTGCACTTTGTGAATTGAACTATACGGTTCAACAACCTGATGGTTCAATTGATATTGAAAAAGCAAAAGAGATTAATGAAGAATTTGAAATCTCTAAACAATTCTGGGGCTATTTAGTTAAAAATAACTATATCGAAAACCCTAGAGAATTCATTCATCCATTACCACACATTAGTTTTGTAAGAGGTAAAAATAACGTTAAATTTTTAAAAGACCGTTATGAAAAAATGAAAAACTTCCCTATGTTCGATAACATCGAATATACTGAAGACATTGAAGAAATGAGAAAATGGATTCCATTAATGATGCAAGGTCATAGCGCAAGCGACATTATGGCTGCCAGCAAAATTAATGAAGGTACTGACGTAAACTTTGGTGAATTAACTCGTAAAATGGCGAGAAACCTTGAAAAAAATCCAAAAGTAGAAGTTCAATACCATCACGAAGTACTTGATTTCAATCGTCGTAACGATGGTAAATGGGAAGTTCAAATCCGTAACGCAAATACTGGTGAAACACAAACTCAGTTAGCTGATTATGTATTTATCGGCGCTGGTGGTGCTGCTATCCCATTACTACAAAAAACAGGTATCCCTGAAAGTAAAAACTTAGGTGGATTCCCTATCACAGGTCAATTCTTAACATGTACAAATCCAAATGTGATTGAAGAACATGGTGCCAAAGTGTATGGTAAAGAACCACCAGGCACACCACCAATGACTGTGCCACATTTAGACACACGTTTCATTAATGGCCAAAAAACATTATTATTTGGACCGTTCGCAAGTATTGGTCCTAAATTCTTAAAATATGGTTCAAACTTAGATTTATTTAAATCTGTTAAACCAAGTAACATCACAACATTATTAGCAGCGGCAGCGAAAAACTTACCGCTACTTAAATATTCATTTGACCAAATTTTAATGACAAAAGAAGGTTGTATGAACCACTTACGTACTTTCTATCCAGAAGCACGCGATGAAGATTGGCAATTATATACTGCTGGTAAACGTGTTCAAGTGATTAAAGATACTGAAGAATATGGTAAAGGCTTCATCCAATTCGGAACAGAAGTTGTAAACTCTGAAGATCATTCTGTAATTGCATTACTTGGTGAATCACCAGGAGCATCAACATCTGTATCTGTTGCATTAGAAGTATTAGAGAAAAACTTCTCTGAATATAAAAATGATTGGGAACCTAAGATCAAAAAAATGATTCCTTCATATGGTAAATCATTAATTGAAGATGTTGATTTAATGAGAAAAACACGTCAACAAACTTCAAAAGATCTTGAATTAAATTATTACGAATAAATTTTTGATTGCTTAAGTGTAAAATTAAAGTGAACTGAGATTAAGATAGTGTTAAACACTTATTTATGAACCTACAATAATAGTTTATTTTCAAAACACATCTTTCAAGATGTGTTTTGAAAAATTTTATCATTACTAAATGTTTATTGGTTCTTTAATCTTTGTTTCATTGGTATTTTTTAGAAATACTTTGTTATCATTGATTCACTTAAAGGAGCGAAATGTATGAAAAAATTATTAATTGTTGTGGCTGTAGGCGCATTAGCATTTGCAGGTCTTAAACGTTACCAACAACATGTAAACAAAGCACCAAATATTGAATATTAATAAATTATGTAAGCCAACAAAGGTATAACTTACCTATGTTGGCTTTTTTATTATTGTTATATAAAAATACGATTATAAATGTTTTTAAATATGGTGCATTCTTACAGGATGAGTTTGATTATACCGTTTAGGAGATTAGATAAATGATTGTAGTTAGATTAGATCGAATATTAGCCGATAGAAAAAAGAAACTCAGTGATTTAGCAAATGAAATTGATATTACTGTAGCAAATTTATCGAATTTGAAAACAGGCAAAGCAAAAGCAATACGTTTTTCAACATTAGATGCCATATGTAAAGCGCTCGATTGTCAGCCTGCAGACATTATAGAATACACAGAGTCTGAGGAGTAAACCAAAATTTATTTAAATTGACAAGTCATCTTATATTGATCATAGTTAAACCCTTGGCTTAATCCCACATAGCAGTCAGACTCCCGTTTGTATTAGTTCAGACTAACCGGGCGTCTAAGATTATATTGAAACAGAAAACAGGAGTGGAACTTACTTATTACTTGTTCCACCCCTGTTTTTTAATATGTTTTAATATTTAATCCTCTATAGCGATTGAGTGCACCACAGAATTCTTGTTTTCTCGGCAATGCTAAATTACCAGGATGTCCTTGGTGCGGCGAAATGATATCTAACCCCTTTTCACTAATCAAATCAAAAATTTTATCAGCTGCTTGAGATATCGTATCTTGTTCATTCAACAAATTACTTTGATAATAATCTATCATAGTTGCTATGCAATTTGTTTGGCTGGCATCAACAAGTTGTTCTAATCCTGAAATATTGATTCCTTCTTTACCATATAAAATCGTATGCATACCTTTTACTTTAAAACGCCGTTCTTTACCTTTATTTGAAAAACTAGATTTCAGTGGTATTCTTTGCGAAGTTTGTCCGAATTGGCATAGTGACGCTTCATCTTTTGAACGACTATCTTCGCTAGCAATTGCTTTAGCTTTACGAGTAACGTCTTTTAATACATATTCATCCATCATTAATACTTGATCAGCCACATCGAAGTAATCACCAGAGCCTCCTACAATTAGAATTGTTGAAACATGATAATCATGGTATAGAGATTTTACGGTTCTGTTGCAAAGTTGAAT